>JBNKDE010000002.1:0-417251 GCA_050288105.1 Gammaproteobacteria bacterium | reverse complement strand
GTTGTAGTTTAAACAGGGCTTCGGCATTGCCCTGCCAAGATTTGAATAAGGCATCGAATTCTGATGCTTTATTTGCATCCTGTTGCAGATAGTTACTCACCTGATACACCAGCTCGCGAATGCGGCCCCTTAATTCCTGGGTGGCGGCATTGGTAAAGGTGACGATGAGGAGCTGGTTTACCTGGTAATCGGTTTCCAGTAGATAGCGTACATACAGATGGGTAATGGTATAGGTTTTACCGGTACCCGCGCTGGCTTCGATGAGTGAAACACCGCGTAATGGATACTGGGCAAGATTGACGCTTTGCATACTCATTGCTTTATCGATATCCCGTCAATCATTGGCTGGATTAATTCATCACACAGCTGAAAGAATTCTGTATTGAACGGCATATCATTTTTGAATGCGGTCGTGATATAGGCATCCTGTGATTCATAGGAGGGATAAAAGCTATCTGGCTGCCAGTCGCTTAGTATCTTATTCAGCGCATCCTCTTCATTTTTATCATTCTTAATCCTTTGATAATCGTAGGCGGTATTGATATACAGGGGCAGTATGCGTTTGCTTCCTTTGATGTAAATTTCTATCAGCGTCATCAGAATTTGTTGCGCCTGAGATTTTTCAAGTATCTCCAGGTTGATGGTTTTATCGTTGAATATGATTTGGCTGAATTGCAGGGTCTCGGTGGCGCATAAAAAACAATGTTGAATCCAGCTACTGAATAACCCTTTACCGCCCAGCTTAGACTGGGTGATTTGCAATAGCCCTTCGTTTGAGTAACTGATGATGCGGCCCTGTATCTGATACGCCTGCAGCAACAGGTTTTGCTCAAATAGCGTATACCCGGAATAGTATTCATGGCTGGTCAGTTCATGCACCATCATTTCCACTTCGGTCAGCTGTTGTTGCAGCTGGATCTCACCGCTGGTTAAGGGTGACAGCAATCCACTATTTAAATATTTTGCTGCCTGCAGCTCACCCTGTTGCATCAGGTCATTGAATAAGGTTTGTCTGAGGCCATGACGATTTAATGGATCCAGAGCAAAGGGTTCATCGTCATCTATCTCGCTACTGGCTGCAGCCAGACGTAAACCGAGTCGTTGCTGCATAAAATGTCTGGTGGGATTATTGTAAAAGCGGATCAGCTCATCCAGTTCGATGTCGTTATCTATATCGTCAAAATCTATCGTCTGATTGAATTTATAATCAAGCCTGGGGGCTGCCTGAAGCTGCCATTGTTCGGCATAGCTTCCATAGGCAAAATTGCTTTGCGCAAAGGGCTGTAAGGCCGTTTGACGAATCTTAATACGATGCCCGGTATTCTGTTCAATAGTGTCCAGTAGTTCGCTGACCACTACCGAGGGTTCCAGCTGGCTGTCATCCTGTTTGTTTCTGCCCACATAGCTGATATACAGCGATTGCTGTGCGGAGAGCAGGGATTGCAGGAACATATAGCGATCATCTTCTCGCCGTGAGCGATCTCCTTTCTGCGGATTACGACTGATTAAATCCATCTGTAACAAGGGTTCGTTGCGTGGAAACTGCTGGTCGCCCATACCGATCAGGCAAACTACCTTGAACGGCAGGGTACGCATGGGGATTAAGTTACAGAAGTTGATACCGCCAGTGAGGTAGGCATGATGTGCAGACCCCTGTTCCAGTGACTGTTGCAGCAGGTGATGGATAACGCTGAGTTCCAGTGGCTGCTCAAACCCGGCCTGCTCAGCCTGTTGTTGCCAGGCGGCCATTTCATCGCGTAGTGGCTTGATCAACCAGGCTTCGTCTTCATCCAGTTGCAATAATGACGCTATCATTGCATTGATGCTGTTTTGCCAGTCTATCAATGACTGCTTTTGATTTAGCTGTTGCTGCCAGTGGGCGAGATCATCGAGAAATTTCTGTAGCTGTCCCAGCGCCATGAATTCCTGCTGATCGATGATACAGGCGGATGCCACCTGCTGTTGATAAAGCTCGCTCTGCGGCGGCATCAGGTAGGCGGTTAAAAGCTGCGAGATGCCATGACGCCAGGTATTCAAGTCATTGTCTGGAAACCCAAGACGAGACCTATGCTCACTATCCAGCGCCCAGTGGATATGGTTCTCACTGATCCAGTAGCGAATGCTGTCGACGGCTGTTTCATCCAGATCATAGGCGCGTTGCAGGGCAGGGAGCTCAAGCCAGGCTGATATTTCATTAGCTGTCAGACGGCTGGCAGGCAGATTGATCCAGTCCAGTATGGTCTGCAGCAGTGGCGTGGATGACAGCACGCTATTATCCGAAACCGTGTAGGGGATTCTTCTGGCGGCTGGCTGCTGACCGAATACGGCATCGATATAGGGTGCCAGATTATTGATATCGGGACACATCACGACGATATCGTGCGGCTGTAACTCGTGATTGCGGTCTAGCTGCGACAGTAGATAATCGTGTAGCACCTGTAGCTCGCGTAATTCGCTGTAGCAACTCACTAGCTGGATAGAGTCATCCTGTTTTACATCGAAATCGGGTCGGGTCTGGGTGAAATTCAGGATATCGTGCTTGACCAGATTGAGCAGGCTGTCGGGCTCAATCTCGCTGAAATGCTCTCTATCGATACATTTAAAGCCGCTGTCGTAGAACTGGTCGATGTAATCGCGCCCCTGCTTACCCAGCGAGGCGAGCAATTCATTCTCAACCATGGGCAGCTCACCCTGTTTGATCTGATCCTTGCGGCTGCGGATATCGCCCCAGTAAAGCCGACAGGGATTGACGATAAAGATATGCACATCCAGATGCTGACTGAGTGCGGCCAGTACATTCATGTACATCGGCGACATCGCGGATAGCGCAAACACATACAGCTCGGCGGGTAGCGCCTGTCGTTTGAAGCGATCACTGGATATTTCACCGACCAGCCGTTGAATCAGTTGCGCCCGATGGGGCTGATCGGACTGTGCGCGTAGCAGACGCCACAGATGGGCCTGCCAGGATTCTATCGCGGGTAATGGGGTTTTGCCTTTCTCCCAGCTGCTCATCATCTGCGGCCGATACACCAGATACTGATCAAACAGGCCCGCCAGTTTCTGTGCCAGTTGAAATCGTGCCAGATCCGCATTGTCCTGCTGCTGATAGGCTTTTAGCGCTGTAAGTTCAGCATCTTCCACATGCTGCTGCAGAACCTGCAGCATAGACCAGCGCAGTACTTCAGCATCAAAAGCAGACAGATCAGGAATATCATCAAACTGTGCGACAAAGATATCCCAGATGAATCGAGATGGCAGTGGAAATTCGATATTAGCCGCAACTCCATTACTGCTACAGATCTGCTGTTGCAGCCAGCGTTTCATGCCCGGGTTCTGTACCAGGATCTGCTGTGGCCGCAGCACATTTCCTTCTGCTTTTATCAATAACGCCAGCAAATGCTGTTGCAGTTTATTAATGTCATTACTGTGATGAAGAAACAGCATTCATGATTCCTGTGACGGGCAGCCTGGCAAAGTTAGGTTAAAACCCAACTCTACCAGTCGGTGGCTGCAAAAACTATGTGCTTGATTAAACAACTAGATGTACTACAAAATGTTAGGCTAAAGGATAAAAATTCACTATGTCTGCCAAAAATACCATAAGGAATGCTCTCATCGTTGACGATGAAATGACCAATCGTCTCATCCTCAGATCCCTGCTTAAAAAGCAGGGCTATACCACGATAGAGGCGGAAAATGGACGCGAAGCCATTGAAATGTACCTGGAACATAAACCCAGCATCATCTTTATGGATGTCATGATGCCGGAGATGGATGGCTACGAAGCCACCCGTTACATCAAAAACCATGCAGGTAATTACTTCATCCCCATCATCTTTCTCACCGCAATGACGGATGAACACTCGTTACAGACCTGTATCGATGCCGGTGGTGATGATTTCCTGACCAAGCCCTACGATAAATTTCTGCTACAGAATAAGATCCGCGCCATGGAGCGCATCGCGGACCTGAATCGTGATTTACAGGGTATGTACAGCCTGATTCACCGCGAGCAGGAAATCGCCGAGCAGGTTTTTATCAATGCGGTGCAAAATGGCAATATCGAAACACCCTGTATCCGCCAGGATATTCGTCCAGCCGGTACCTTCAGCGGCGATATGATTCTGTCAGAATACAGCCCCAGCCGCGATGTTCATATGCTGCTGGGTGACTTTACCGGACATGGACTATCCGCCGCACTGGGCGCGATGCCGGTTTCTGAAGTGTTCCGCGCGATGACCACCAAAGGCTTCACACTGGAAGAGATTCTGGTCGGTATCAACAAAAAACTGCGCCAGTTTTTACCAACCGGAATGTTTTTAGGTGCGCATTTAATTAGCATCAGTCATAACCTGGACCAAATCTCTATTTTCAACGCCGGTATGCCGCCGCTATTAATCATCGATGGAAAAACCCGGCAGATTAAATATCACGTCCACTCCACCGGTCTGCCTCTGGGCATCATAGATACGGTGAATACCCGTGAAATGATTCAAACCTTTCCGCTGACCGAGGGGGATCGCCTAATTCTGTATAGTGACGGGCTTACCGAGGCCTGGTCGGAGAACGATGAAGAGTTCGGATCTGAACGCCTGGAAAAAGCAATTCAATGCGCCGAAGCAGATCGTACATTCGAGAATATACTGAGCGAGCTTGACCGCTTCTGCGGTCAGAGAACCCAGGCAGATGACGTCACCCTGATCGAAGTTGAGTGTGTGGAGTCACTATTACCTGAACTCGCGATGCATCATGATATCCCCAGAAAGAAACACCATTTTGAATTTGTTGGTGACTGGGAATATGTTTTCTCTTTAAAGGATAAGCGTCTGAGTGAGACCAATCCGGTGCCGATCATTATCAACCAGATTATGGAACTGGAGGGCATAGAATCGGAAAGACAATCCCTGTTTACCGTACTAACCGAGTTGTACGTCAACGCGCTAGACCATGGCGTCCTCAGATTACCCTCATCGTTAAAATCCGATCCCGAGGGATTTGCTCAATACTTTCACGAACGTGAAAACCGTTTACGCGCACTAAACCATGGATTCGTTTTATTTCACATTACCGTCGAGCAAAATGAAGACTATCGCAGTATTCAGATGCGCATAGAGGATAGTGGGCCCGGTTTTGATTATTCAACCTGCAAACAAAATCTGGAGAATAACCTGGCGCTCTCAGGTCGAGGTATCCTGCTGGTCAGAGACCTCTGCGAATCTCTGGAATATATAGGTAATGGGAATATTGCAGAAGCTGTTTACAGCTGGAAATCGAATTGAGCAGCCCAACCGATATTACTCAAAGTAGTCATTACAAACGCCGACTACTCGAGATTTATCATAGCAATATGGATTCTACCGTAGCGGGTATTGTTGCGGTCTCTATTCTGTTAAGCACACTTTATTATCCGACAAGAAACCATCTGCTACTTTTGATCTGGTGTCTCACCTTAAGTGCTTTAGGCCTCTCCCGTATATTTTTTCGCAGGCTTTACAATCAGGGCAGGTTTTCGTCGCTTAAAAATTATATTCGTCTGATTTTTGTAAATCAGGTCCTGACAGCCGTAGGCTGGTCTTTTATTCCACTGTACTTCATCGATTACAGCGATTTTTCAAACCAGTTGATTTCCATCATCTGTCTGGCTGCATTTGCAGCGGTTGCGCCTACAACCATGACAGGGTTTATTACCATCGGTTTTCTGTACCTTTCATTTACTCTGGTACCATTAATAATCGCCTTTCATTTTAACCCGGTACAGGATCAGCTTCAGCTGATGATTGTGGTTACTGTATATCTGGTTTTTCAAACCTTTACCTTAATTAAAAATACCCGTGCCGCGCGAAGATATATTCTCAACACCATAGAATTGTCCAACAGTGAATCTATGGTTCGGAACATAGTAGATATTTCGGTGGATGCTATCGTGACACTGGATGACGATGGCAATATTTTTGACTGGAACAAATCTGCTCATCAAATCCTGGGCTGGAATAAGCATGAAGTGCTGGGAAAGTCGATCAACAATGTGCTAACCATATCCGCTGATAACGAATTTTTTAATGATCTTACCAATATCGTTTATCAAAACCCGCGTGAGCGCCGACTGGTTAGCCCGGTAAAAAATAAATATCAGCAGGAAGTCATTCTAGACATCGTCATAAGGCAGGCTTTTCTGAGTAATGAAAGTTTTTATATTCTTTATCTGCGCGACCTGACCGAACTGATCAATTACCAGAAAGAACTGGAGCATACCGATGAACGCATCAGGAACCTGCTTGATTCGGTGGACAACTGCATTATCGAAATTGAAGATTCAGGCCTGATTACCTTTATCAATGAAACCGCGCTGCGTACCCTGGGTTATGAAAGAAGCCAATTATTAAACCGATATTTTAACAAAAGTCTCCAGTACCTGGATCGTCACGGAAATAGCACCGACTGGAAACACAGTAAAATCTATCAGCATTTACATATGGGCATAGAGCTACACATGGATGACCAGATCCTGTGGCATAAAAATGGCGAGCGTCTTTATGTTCAGTTAAGTTCGGTACCCGTAATAAATGTTCATCAGAACCGCCGAGCGATTATTTCATTCACCGACATCACAGAAACTTTCAATATACTGCAGGAACAGCGCAGATTATTGCAGATCAGTGAAGCCAGCCCTGATCTGATGTTGATGTTTACGCGCGATGGAACGATTCTATCGATCAATAAATCGGCTCGCGATATCTTCGGTATAAATAACAATCAACTTTCGCGTGATCTGACACTGATCGATTTAATTGCTGATTCCAAATTACTATCCCTGATCGAAAATGAAGCGATACCTTTAACCCTGAAAAATCGTTTCTGGGCGGGAGAAGTCCTGTTCAACACAAAATTCGGGATAGACATTTATTTTTCAGTGTATTTAATGACGCTGCAGTCAGACAGTGATATTCAGTATTTCTCACTGGTCATGACCGATGTAACAGAAAGGGTCTATGCGCAACAATCTCTGGAAGCGGCCAAGAACGAAGCCGAAGCAGCAGCAAGAGCGAAATCTGAATTCCTTGCAACCATGAGCCATGAAATCAGAACACCCATGAACGGAATACTGGGTATGGCTGAACTGCTAGAGGATACAACGCTAAACCCTGAACAAACCGAGTACGTATCAACCATCTCACGTTCCGGCCATTCCCTGCTGACCATCATCAATGACATTCTCGACTTCTCCAAGATTGAAGCCGGTCATATGGAAATGGACATGATTGAGTTCGACCTTGAACGTTCGGTTTATGATATCTGTTCATTGATGATGCCCAAGGCAAGTGAAAAGAAGCTGGAACTGATTCTTAATTTTTCTCCTGAATGTCCGCGTCTGGTTAGGGGCGATGCTGGCCGGATTCGTCAAATCCTGCTAAATCTGGTGGGCAATGCAATAAAGTTTACCGATAAAGGCTACATCATCCTGCAAGTTGAACCCATTGAGTTAAGCTCGGATAAACAGGTGCATTTGAAATTTTCTGTTATCGATACCGGTATCGGAATCGACAAAAACAAACAGAATATCCTGTTCGATTCCTTTACCCAGGCAGACAGTTCAACCACCAGAAAATATGGTGGAACTGGACTGGGGCTGTCGATCAGTAAACAGCTGGTTGAATTGATGGGTGGTCGAATTCATATTGAAAGTGATATTGGAAAAGGATCAAAATTTATTTTTGATATTTCCCTGCCCGTGCTGGAGCAACGTCCTCGTTTAACTTCGCAGTCTATACATTCTCGACGTGTATTAATCGTCGATGATAACGATATAAACCTGCAGGTTTTGCAAAACCAGCTGCAACACTTTGGTATGCAGGTCAGTACTGCACATGACCACAGGCAAGCGATAAACATATTAAAATCAGCTGCTGAAAACAATAAGGCAATAGAACTGATCATCGTGGACTACGTCATGCCAGAGGTTAATGGCGCCGAGCTGGGCAAAATGATCCTGAGTGACAAAAGCATACCTTCATGCCCGCTAGTGGTTTATTCGTCACTTGCACGTCGTGGTGATGCCCGGCTTTTCGAGGACATCGGTTTCTCTGGCTATTTAACCAAACCCTGTCTGTCTCAGGTATTGCATGACACGCTGGAAAAAGTTCTGGGCGAATTTAATAACTCACCAGATAAACAATCGCACATTATTACGCGATATCAGGTGCAGGACTCGAAAAACGATCATATCCTTCATCATGACTTTAAAGGGGCCCGAGTTCTGGTCGCAGAAGATCATCCAGTAAACCAGATGGTTGCCAGAAACCTGCTCGAGAAACATAACTTTATTGTAGATGTCGTGGATGATGGCCAGAAAGCGATCGATAAATTTAAACAGCAATCCTATGACGTTGTTTTAATGGACTGTCATATGCCGGTTAAGGATGGATTTAAAGCCACGGACGAAATACTCCAATACCAGCTTAAACAGGGCATACAGGTTCCCATTATTGCGTTAACCGCAAACGCTACCAAAGCGGATAAGGATAAGTGTCTGGCAGCCGGTATGACCAACTTCGTTCCAAAACCTTTCAGCAGCGAAATACTGCTTTCAACTCTTCGGCAAACTCTGGATGGCGAAATCAGCATCATTCAGGACGATACAGACCAGAGCATGGTTTCGCTGGATACCAGTTTATTGAATTCGCTTAAAATAATGATGGAAGACGATTTTCCAGAATTGATATCTGCATTTATGCAAAGCTCTCAATCTATCATTGATGACATGAAAGTCGCTAATAAACAGGATGATAAACAGGCTCTATATCGTCTGGCTCACAGCCTGAAATCAGCCAGCGCCAACCTGGGTGCTAAGCAGTTATCCAGCCTGGCAGAACAAATGGAAAAGGATTGTGACGAGAATTCTGCAATCGCGCCAAAGCAGATCAAGGCGATACGCGATGAATTTTATAAAGTCGCTGCATTAATCAACGAGTTTCAGCAGATGGGTTAACGGTATTTGTGCAGGTAGAGGTTTTCAAACCATCTCTTCAACCAGTGCATGGGTAGCATCTTCATCATAAAACTACGTTGCTCGCTACGGTACACCATACTGCCGCTGGTCAGGGTATCTACGATACAGATCAACTCAGTTTTGAAGGTATGGCGCGGCTTCATCAACTGCAGGGCCATCAGCACATTTTTTGCCGCCGCCTCAGCCTGCAGGTCTGCCATGTGCGCCTGTTTCGGTTTCCAGTCCGGGCCGGGGAAACTACCTGCATCTCCCGCTACGAAGACTCTGTCCTGACCTTCGACCTGACAGTATTTATCCGCCTTGAAGAATCCGCCTTCCGATAGTGCCAGGCCCGACTGTGCTGCCCATTCTGGCCCCGTCATACCCGGGATAAACAGGATCAGGTCGGCGCCAAAGGTTTCTGACTCGGTTTCAATACTGTCTGCATTGAAGCGCTTCATCTTCTTACCCAGATAGGTTTTGATATTGCGCTTCTTCATTTCCGATAACATGCGATCCACCGCTTTATCCCCCATGCGCTGTCCAGGACGTGGGGCTGGGCTGAAGAAAACCAGATTAAAATTTTCACGCCGACCCTGCTGCCGTAACAAAGTATCCACACCAAACAGGAATTCGAAAACCGGTCCGCCCCGCATTGCTGAAGGTTCGTTAGGGTTGCTCGCAAAACCAAAGGCGATAGTGCCTTCATTCATCCTCGCCAGTCTGTCTGAGAATGCGTTCGTATCTTTCCACCCTGCACAGGCGATACAGGCATGTTCTATGCCGGGTAGTTTGCGTATATAACGACCGCCACTGGCGATAATGACCGCATCGTAAGCGATGCTTTCCGTTTCGGTTTGCAGCGTGCGCGCCTCGGCATCTATCGAGGTCACTTTGGATTGAATATAGTTGACGTGATGTCTTTTCAGGAAATCATGCAGCGGGATAACCAGGTCATGGTAATTTCTTTTTCCTGCAGGCACCCAGATCAGACTGGGGTAGTAAAACAGTTCAGCACGTGGTGCGATTAAGGTGATTGTATCCCGATATCCCTGTTTTCTCAGTGTTTTGACGGCTGTACAGGCAGCAAAACCTGCTCCTACTATGACTACATTGGACATTTTTGTTCACCTTATGTTTTATTCTAATTGGGATACAGAAACCGGTTGTACCGAGAACAGGGGTCTCATCTTAACTGGCAATAAAAAGAGCTGCAACGTCCGAATGGACTGCTTGCAGCTCGATTAGAATATGCGTTTCGATCTTTATTTGGCAGACAGTTCTTTTTGCACCAGGAAGTTAACCACTTCAATCAGCCTGGCATTGCTACCCGCCATGGAAGCACTGGTTCGATATTTTCCATTTACGATAATTGCAGGTACACCACTATGGCCGTATTTACGTTCCTTCTGTCGACTTTTACGGATCAGGGTGTCAACGGGAAAGGAATGGTAGTTGTCTCGAAACTGTTTTTCATCAACACCCAGATCTGCCACAAAGCTGGCCAGGGCATCGACGTTATTCAATCTTTTATGTTGCAGGTGAAGCGCATCAAATAACTTCTTATGCACCTTATCATTTTCACCCATCATCTGTAGCGCATAAAAGGCTCGGGCATGTTCAATCCAGCTTGGGTTCAACACGGAGGGGACTTTTTCCAGTACCACGCCTTCCGGTTTGGTCTTATCCCATTGATCCACATAAGGTTCCAGGCGAAAACAGTGTGGACAGCCGTACCAGAACATTTCGGTAACAACTACCTTATCGGGCTGACTGGTAGGAACCGGTGGATTGAGCTCGGCATATTCAACACCTGCCTCAAAACCAGCAGCCCAGATCGGCGTAAAACTGAATATCAGGGCAATAAAAACCAAAGACCTTTTTAATATCATGGTGACACCTCTTGTAATCGTGAACTGTTTGAGACTGTTATTTTTTGCCTAAGTTTACTATCAATGGGAACAAAAAAGCTTTTATTGGCGGGTAAAAAACGAATTAATTGTTTGCCAGCCGCCTTGCTACATTAACGAAGGCGACTGAACACAGCATGAATAGAGATACTGGAGTTATCCTGCTGAATCCGGGTTGTTGCCCAAAATCAGCAGGATAGGGTAAATGTTATTTCATTGCAGCGATATAAGCTGCAACGGCCTGCATTTCCTTATCAGACATGCGGTTAGCAACACTACGCATCATTTTGCCAGTATCGTTAGTGCGCGCACCAGATTTAAATCTTTGCAGCTGGGTAACAATATATTCTGGATGCTGGCTCTTGAGTGCTGGAAAAGCAGCAGGTCCATTACCCTTGCCCGCTGGGCCATGGCATCCCATACAGGCTGCAACAGAGGTTTCGGCAATACCACCGCGATAAATGTTCTGTCCCAGCTCCAGTAAAGACTCGTCAAAAGCCGAGGTATTAGCTTGCTGTGATTCGTAATAGGCCGCTATGTTATCAATATCCGCATCCTGTATAGTGGCTGCCATACCCTGCATGGTTGGGTCTAAGCGCTTCATTGTTTTGAAGTCGCGTATCTGCTTGGCGATATAGGTCGCATTCTGACCTGCAAGGCGTGGCCAGATTGGATTGACACTGTTACCATCTGCTCCATGACAAGCGGTACATACGGCTGTTTTTGCTTTGCCGGCTTCGATATCTGCAGCCTGCGTAATACTTACAGCCATCAGGCTGCTCAGTCCTAATAGAACCGCTTTGATATGGCGAGGTTTCATAGGTTCTCCTATTTAAATGAAGTACAGAAATTTTGGGGCGGAATGTATATCATACCTGCCTTCCCTATTCAATAAGAGCTACATTTTAATGTCTTCGCCATTGCATCAGGCACGATTCATATCAAGTGCCTTTCAAATTTCTCAGCTAATACCCGATGAAGGTGTTGAAATCGCATTTGCTGGTCGCTCCAATGCGGGAAAATCGACCGCAGTCAACCGTTTAACCAACCAGAAGAACCTGTGCAAAACCAGTAAAACCCCCGGCAGAACCCAGCTCATCAATTTTTTTGGCCTTGATGAATACCATCGCCTGGTCGATCTGCCTGGCTATGGTTATGCCAAGGTGCCGATTAAGATGCGCAATCACTGGAACGAGGTTTTAAGCCGCTATCTGTTAAATCGCAAATCCCTGAGCGGGCTCATTATTGTGGTTGATATTCGGCGTGGCCTGAGCGATATGGACTGGGGCCTGATCGACCTGGTGAATAACAAGCTGCCTATCCACATTCTGCTGACCAAGGCTGATAAATTAAAACGCGGCGCCCAGCAGCAGGTATTACTGGCCTGTCGCAAGGAACTGGCCGGGCAGGATATCACTGTCTCCTGTTTTTCAGCTACCTCTGGCGCAGGCCTGGATGAATTTCAGGCACGCTGTCACAGCTTTCTGCAACTGGAACAATCTCCGGCTAAAGCGTGACTTCGAGACTGGCAAAGTACGCCACATACAAAAAAGCCCTGACGGAGGTCAGGGCCTAAAATTTGATCCGGTGGGGTTTCCGGATCTATCCGTTCGTCAATGGTTCTGAACGGATTAGCGCCGGGCTTATGCGCTTACTGGTATGACACAACATTCAACATCAGGTTCAATCATGTTTAAAAATTTTTTCACTTTTTGTCATTTTCCAGCTTAATGCGCTTCATTCCAGTTAAAGCCTATGCCTGCATCCACTTCCAGCGGCACTGAAAGTTCAGCGGCTGAGGTCATAATACGAGATAGCTGCTGTTGGGTATCCTGCAGCTGTTGCTCAGGTACCTCAAATACCAGTTCATCGTGAACCTGCATAATCATGCGAACCTGGTCGCCCTGCTGTTGTAGCCAGTCGTCCACTCGGATCATCGCAATCTTAATGATGTCTGCCGCAGTTCCCTGCATGGGGGCATTGATTGCTGTGCGTTCCGCATATTGTCTTTGCTGTGCATTACGTGACTTCAGTTCCGGCAGGTACAGTCTGCGTCCGAACACGGTTTCTACATATCCCTGTGCATGCGCCTGCTCGCGTGTGCTATCCATGTAGTGTTTAACACCGGGATATCGCTCGAAATACAGGTCGACGTATTCCTGTGCGGCATTACGGCCGATGTTCAGCTGCTTGCCCAGTCCAAACGCCGACATACCGTAGATCAGCCCAAAATTAATCGCTTTCGCTGCACGTCGCTGGTCACTCGTCACTTCATCCGTCGCCACCCCGAAAACCTCGCTGGCAGTGGCGCGATGGACATCCTGGCCCTGCGCAAAGGCCTTCAGCAGGCTGTCATCCCCCGAGAGGTGCGCCATGATGCGCAATTCAATCTGCGAATAATCCAGTGCCATAATCCTGTAACCATCAGGTGCCACAAAGGCTTCGCGGATGCGACGCCCCTGTGCATTGCGTATCGGTATATTCTGTAGATTGGGGCTGGTAGAGGAAAGCCGTCCGGTGGAGGCGACCGCCTGCTGGTAGGAGGTATGAATGCGCCCACTGGTCAGATTGATTTCACGCGGTAGTTTGTCGATATAGGTGGTTTTCAGTTTATTCAGGCTGCGATGTTCCAGCAGCAGGCGTGGAATCTCATACTCATTGGCCAGTTCTTCCAGCACATCCTCAGCAGTTGATGGCTGTCCTTTGGGCGTTTTACGAATAACCGGCAGGCTCAACTTTTCGTACAGAATCTGCTGTATCTGTTTGGGCGAACTCAGATTGAAGCTTTCATCGGCCAGTTCATAAATGGTCTGCTGTATGCTCTGTAACTGTTCATCGACTTCCATGCCCTGTTTTTCGAGTAGCGCCTGGTCCAGACAGACGCCATTATTTTCCATACGTGCGAGCACATTCACCAACGGCATTTCTATTTCCTGATAGACCTTTAGCAGTGCCGCATCGCTCTTTAACTGCGGGTAAAGTTTTTCGTGCAACTGCAGCGTGATATCGGCATCTTCACTGGCGTAGGGTCCCGCCAGCTGGAGATCGACCTGATCGAAGGTTAGCTGTTTGGCACCTTTTCCGGCCACATCTTCGTAATGGATGGTTTGATGGCCCAGGTAATAACTGGCCAGATCATCCATATTATGGCGCGAGGCTGTGGAGTTAAATACATAGGATTGCAGCATGGTGTCATGCGCGACACCCTGCATCTGGATGCCGTATTTGTACAGAATATGGTAGTCGTACTTGATGTTCTGTCCGACCTTGCCAATCGCCGGATCGTGCAGAATGGGTTTCAATTGTTTTAGTACGGAATCTCGTTCCAGCTGTTTAGGCGCTCCGCTATAGCTATGCGCAAGCGGAATGTAACAGGCTTCACCTGGCTGCAAACATAGCGAGATTCCTACCAGCTGGGCATCCATATAGTTGATACTGGTGGTTTCGGTATCAATGCTAATCAACTTTGCCTGTTGCAGGCGATTGATCCAGGCGTCCAGCTCTTTTTGCTGCAGGATGGTTTGATAGCTGGCTTCCTGCTGGGGTTGCTGCGGCTCGACTACGATACCTTCCTGTTCCAGCTCATCTAGCCAGCGTTTAAAATTGAATCTTTCATAGTATTCAGACAATGCCCTGGCATCCACCGGTTGCTGGGTCAATTGGGTGATTTCCACATCCAGCTCGACATCCTGCTTGATGGTTGCCAGCTCATAAGACATGGGCAGGAAATCCAGTGATGCGCGCAGGTTCTCTCCAATCTTGCCGCCAAACTTGTCGGCATTCGCCATGATGTTGTCCAGTGTCTGCCATTCATTCAACCATTTACTGGCCGTTTTGGGTCCGACCTTGGGTACACCGGGGATATTGTCCGAGCTGTCACCCATCAATGCCAGGTAATCGATGATCTGCTCAGGTTTGACCTGGAACTTTTCCTCTACCATGGCTGTATCCATATGAACCATATTCATGGTATTGATCAGCGTAATGTCATCGCATACCAGCTGCGCCATATCCTTGTCGCCGGTGGAGATTAATACCTTAAGACCCTGTTCCTTACCTTCGCGGGCGAGGGTGCCAATGACATCATCGGCTTCAACCTTGTCTACGATAATCAGCGGTAGACCCTGTGCACGAATGATGTCATGCAGCGGCTCAATCTGTACCCGTAAATCATCCGGCATGGGGGGACGGTTAGCCTTGTATTCAGGATAGATATCATTGCGGAACGTTTTTCCCTTGGCATCAAATACCACCGCAATGTAATCCGGCTGCTCATCCTGCATCAGCTTGCGCAGCATGTTGAGTACACCGTAAATCGCACCGGTTGGATGTCCCTGACTGGATAGTGGGGGCAAACCGTGAAAGGCGCGGAACAGATAGGAACTCCCATCCACTAACACCAGCTTTTTTCTTTTCTCTTCATTCATCTGAATACGCTACAATGTGCTTTTACCGAATTTCCCAGAATACCTGAATGGCCAATAAAAACACAGTGAGTTCAGCCGAAGACATCGCCAGCATTGAAGCCTCATTAAACCGAGAGTCCTGGAAAATATTCCAGATCATGGCGGAGTTTGTTGATGGCTTTGAACACCTTGCGACTATCAAGCCTTCAGTCAGCATTTTCGGATCAGCGCGTACGCCCGAGCAGCACCCTTATTATGAAAAAGCACAAAGCATCGCGCGTCTGTTATCCGATTCCGGCTTTTCCGTAGTGAGCGGGGGCGGCCCAGGTATTATGGAAGCGGCCAATAAAGGGGCTCATGCGGGAAAATCCAAAAGTATTGGGCTAAATATTCAACTGCCGCATGAACAGAAAAGCAATGAGTACCAGGATATCTCACTTAATTTCAGACATTTCTTTTCACGTAAGGTCATGTTCGTTAAATATGCCGCGGCTTATGTGGTATTACCGGGTGGGTTCGGCACACTGGACGAAATGGCTGAAATACTGACCCTGATACAAACGGGTAAGTCGCGCAAGATTCCCATCATACTGGTGGAATCCAGTTTCTGGTCGGGCCTGTTAAACTGGTTTAAAAATACGCTGGTAACCGAAGGGACCATTAATGAGTCTGATCTCGATTTAATCCAGGTAATCGATGAACCACATGCCGTGGTGAATGCCATCTTTGACTATTATCGTAGCCGTACCTTTGAGCCGTCTGCAGAAGAAAAGGAGCGCATGTTACGTCTCTAATCTGGCCTCTTGTTTTTGCTGATCATTTATAGGGCGTGTGTTTACTAAATCCAGTTAAATTTTTTAACTGGGTTATACTCATTTTTCGTCCAATAACAAAATATAAATATCACAGTTATGTCAGTTCAGATAAAACTGGGTGATATCTTAACCAGCCAGGTAATCACACTTCCCCCCGAGTGTAGTATCAGAACTGCATTGGATACTATGCGACAGAAACATATCAGTGCAATCGTCGTTCTGGAGCATGGCAAACCTGTCGGTATTTTTACCGAGCGCGATGCCGTAATGATGGTTTTCCATCACGTTGATGTCGATGAAAAATGTCTATCGGATGTAATGAGTACACAGCTGGTAACAGCTCCAGTAACCATGGAATATCGCGAAGCTTATCGCCTGGTTAAACAGCATCATCTACGCCACCTTATTGTAATTGACGCAGCAAATAACCTTTTAGGGATTATTTCAGAATCGAATTTTCTGGATCATCTCGGCAATGAATTTATCGTCCGTTTTAAAGAAGTAGGATCTCTGATGACGGATAACGTCATCACGCTACCACTAGAAGCACTGGTTAAAGATGCCATTCAACTGATGGCACACGATCATATTTCCTGCATCGTGATAGAGTCAAACGGCACGGCTAAAGGGATTTTCACCGAACGGGATCTGGTAAACCTGGATACTGAATCCGGCGATGTACTTGAGAAACCGATACAGCAGATCATGTCTACGCCAGTTATCTGCGTACATCAGTCAGATACCTTACCGCTTGCTATCGACCGAATGGAAAAGTCGAATATTCGGCATCTGGTCGTGGTCGATAATAAAGACGATATAATTGGTTTAGTAACGCGCAGCGATCTTGTCAATCAACTTTATGATCAGCATATCGACCAGCTGAAAAATATCATCAGGGACCGTGAAGCCGAGCTGGATGATGCGCGGCAAAAGCTACATATAATGAATGAGCTTTACCAGACTCAACACAAATTACAGGAGAAGCAGATTAAACTCCAGCTGGCGCTGGATGCCGGAAAAATCTGTACCTGGGATTTTGATGCTCAGAATTATCTGGTGATTACAGATGCTCGAATGGCCGAGTTATTTTCCGTGGATCAGGCTCTGGCGGAAAAAGGTATCGCACTCAAGTTTCTACTTGAACTCGTGTCTCCTGACGACCATCAATTGATTTATAACGCTATCAATCACACTATTTCTACTGGCGATAATTTATCCGTTGAGTTTCGAATTTTGCGCGACACAGAGACCAGCTATTTCAAGGCGCTGGGTGAGGCAAAAAGAAATAAAAAGAATGAAATCACCGGCATCGTTGGTGTTCTTGCTGACATAACAAGCGACAGAAAGAATTTACTCTCTTTTAAGCGTAGCCAGAAGCAACTGATAGAAGCACAACATATCGCTAGAATGGGAACCTGGGAGCTGAATGCTAAAACCCTGCGGGCAATCTGGTCACAAGAAATACATCAATTATTGGGCACCAATGCCGATATGGATATCGGTCTCGAAATCCTGCAATCCTACGTTCATGAGGAAGACTGGCCAAGAGTAAAAAAATCATTATTGGGTGCGATTTCTGAAAATCTAAACCATGAGATTGAATATCGCATTAGTGCTCGTGATGGATCTATACACTGGGTGTACTGCAAGGCTAAAAATAAAACTGATAAAAGTGGCAAAGTCACTAGATTAAAGGGCATACTGCAGGATATCACCGAAAGAAAAAGATGGGATGAGCAGTTACGATTATCATCTACAGTCTTCAATAATTCGCTGGAAGGTATATTAGTTACGGATGTGAACGGAAAGATCGTCGATGTTAATCCAGCGTTTTCGGATATAACCGGCTACTCACGACATGAAATTATTGGTCTAAGCACAAATATTTTTAAGTCTGGTCATCACGATGATGACTTCTATAACCAGATGTGGCAATCCTTGCATGATACCGGCCAGTGGCGTGGAGAAATCTGGAATCGGAGAAAAAATGGTTCCGTATATCCAGAATGGGAAAACATCAGTAGTGTCTACGATGAACAGGGCAATAAAACCCATTATGTTTCTGTTTTCTCTGACATCAGTCAGATTAAAAGTTCACAAATCAAACTGGATCATCTGGCACATCATGATGCACTTACCGACCTGCCTAATCGCTTATTACTTAATGAGCGATTAAACCAGGCAATAAAGCACGCTCATCGGGTATCTTCTAAACTGGCGGTTTTCTTTCTCGATCTGGATAATTTCAAACACATCAATGACAGTCTAGGGCATCCCACAGGGGATCATTTACTTAAAACCGTAACCCGTAAATTACTGAATACGGTTCGCCAGGATGATACCGTTGCACGCATCGGTGGCGATGAGTTTGTTATTTTACTGGAAGACCTGGACAGACCAGAAGATGCGGTACTGATGGCTGATAAACTGCTCGCAATATTTCAGCAATCGTTTGAACTGGAAGATCATCAAATTGGAATTACTGCCAGCCTTGGAATTTGTTTATTCCCCGAAGATGGCCAGGACGCTGAAACCCTGTTACGTAATGCAGACTCAGCCATGTACCTTGCAAAAAATGAAGGTCGCAATACCTATCAGTTTTACACTGCAGAACTCACCAGAAATGCTTTTGAAAGGGTATTGCTGGAAAACAGTTTACGCAAGGCAATCGAAAAGCAGGAATTCAAGCTTTACTACCAACCTCAGTTTAACCTTGGCAACTTAGAGCTTATTGGATTTGAAGCACTGATACGTTGGCAGCATCCTGACCTGGGTGTGGTATCGCCCGTTAAATTTATACCCATTGCAGAAGACTCCGGTTTGATTATACCGATTGGAAAATGGGTCCTCAACGAAGCCTGCAGACAGGCAAAGCAATGGCTGGAAAATGGACTCACCTTTGGCAAGATCGCGGTCAATATTTCAGGCCCTCAGTTACACCGGGGTAACCTGATCGATGATGTAAAGAATGCGTTGGAACAATCTGGGCTACCCGCAACTTATCTCGAAATAGAAATAACAGAAAGCTTTATCATGCAGCAGGCTAAAGAAGCCATACAGCAGTTAAACATCTTAAAAGATATGGGCATCACTATTTCTATTGATGATTTTGGAACCGGATATTCTTCGTTAAGTTACCTGAAACAATTACCGATCCAGAAGCTTAAAATTGATCAGTCTTTTGTGCGCGATATTCCCCACGACAGCAATGACATGGCAATCGCTAATGCAATTATCGCAATGGGTAAGTCGTTAGATTTAACGGTTATTGCAGAAGGTGTTGAAACGATACAGCAGGCAGAGTTCCTGCAGAATTTCGGCTGCCAGGAAGTACAGGGCTTTTTATACAGCTGGCCCTTAACCAGTTCTGTAATCACCGAAAAATTACGCCTATCGCAACCATTATTTACCAATACAGAAACTTGAAAAAATTCGCCCCAGCAAATCTTCGGTATTAAATTCACCTGTAATTTCACTTAAACTAATTTGCGCCTGGCGTAAATCCTCTGCCATTAATTCTCCGGATTGCGTATCCGCATATATACTGGCTGCATTGTATAGACTTTTCTTTGCCCGAGTTAAGGCATCTACATGGCGTTTTCTAGCAATAAACGTTGTTTGATCGTGGTTGTAATCTGAGTAGTTAGCAGTTAACTGGTCGATTAATCGATCGATACCTTCACCCGTTTTAGTCGAAACCGAAATTTTGTTGGTATCGAACGAAGATTTAATCAGGTCTGCCTTGGTATAGATTACCTGATATTTTAGTCCCGCCAGTTGATGTTTAATTTCTTCGTCTTCTTCTGTGACCCCTTTTACGGCATCTATCAGCAATAACACGACATCCGAATTTTTGATTTCATTCCATGCACGCTTGATACCTTCCTTTTCTACCGGATCTTCTGATTCGCGTAATCCGGCTGTATCAATAATTTTGACGGGCACCCCTTTTAAAGCAATATGCTCCCGAATCACATCACGCGTAGTACCCGCTATATCAGTAACTATCGCTGCGTCATATCCTGCCAGATAATTAAGCAGACTGGATTTACCTGCATTCGGTTTTCCGGCTATTGCAAGCGTCATTCCTTCGTTTAATACTCTGCCTTTTTCTGCCTGCATTAAAATTTGTTCGGTCGATTCAAGCAGCTGATTAATGCGTGACTGTATATCCGTTTCTGCCAGGAAATCGATCTCTTCTTCGGCGAAATCAAGTGCCGCCTCAACAAAGGTTCTTAATTGAATCACCTGTTCGACGAGTGCATGTACCTGGCTGGAAAATACGCCCTGCAGTGATCGCATTGCTGCCTTTGCCGCAGCCTGGCTACCGGACTCAATTAAATCTGCAATAGCTTCGGCCTGGGTCAGATCGAGTTTATTGTTATGGAAGGCTCTTTCGGAATATTCGCCTGCATGTGCGAGACGTGCACCCAACTCACATAATCGGCTGAGTAGCATATCCTGTAACACAGGTCCGCCATGTCCCTGGATCTCGACGACTTCTTCGCCAGTAAAAGAATTCGGTGCTTTGAAATAAAGCAGAATACCATGATCGATTTCCTGCCCCTGTGCATCGAAGAAATGCCTGAACTGTGTAATTCCGGGCTGAACTTCGGCGTGAGAAAGCTGCGAGGCTATCGATAGTGACTCTGGCCCGGATAAACGGATAACACCAATACCGCCAATTCCATGTGGCGTAGCAATGGCTGCAATGGTGTCTTCACGTAGCATGTTGCTCGTGTTTTATTTTATTTCACCAGATTCTATACGTTTTGTGATAACCCATTGCTGAGCAATCGATAAGGTATTGTTAACCACCCAATACAGAACAAGCCCTGCCGGGAAGAAAGCAAAGAAAACGGTAAATACGACAGGTAGTGCCATCATCACCTTGGCCTGAATAGGATCAGGTGGTGCTGGATTCAGTTTTTGCTGGATCAACATACTCGCACCCATTAGCAGCGGTAACACATAGTAGGGATCCATCACGGAGAGGTCATTTATCCAAAGTATGAAAGGAGCCTGACGTAATGCGACACTTTCCAGAAGCGCCCAGTATAACGCGATAAACACCGGGATTTGCACTAACATTGGCAAACAACCACCCATCGGATTAATTTTCTCGGTTTTATACAGATCCATCATCGCCTGATTCATCTTCTGACGATCATCACCATAACGCTCTTTTAATGTTTTCAGTCTGGGACCAACCTTGCGCATCTTGGCCATAGATTTGTAGCTGGTTTCAGACAGCTTAAAAAACAAGGCTTTGACGGTTAATGTCAGCAGGATAATGGCCAGACCCCAGTTACCCACAAAACTCTGGTAAAAAGCCAGTAACCAGTAGAGTGGCTTGGAGATGAAGGTAAGTACGCCGTAATCGACCGTTAGTTCCAGTCCAGGCGATATGGTTTCCAGTCGATCTACCAGTTTCGGGCCTACAAATAACTCTGCATTAAATTCTCCCTGTGTACCTGGAGCAATTTCCAGCGCTTCCGAACGCATGCCAATTGTGTACGTGGCAGGACTACGCTTGGTGTTGGCTATCGAATAAAGCAGGTTTTCCTTACCTGGCTCAGCAATCCAGGCTGACAGAAAATAATGCTGTATCATTGCTGCCCAGCCGCCGATAGATTGTTGCTGGAACGGCTTATCTTCCATGTCTTCGAATTTTATCTTTTCGTATTTAATTTCATCGTTGTAGACCACCGCGCCCGTATAGGTATACAGAATTCGACTGGTTTCCAATGGCTTGGAACGTTGAATCTGGCGATACTGGCTTCCGGACCAGGTCATTCCCGAGCTATTTTGAACTTTATGATTAACGTTTATTAAATGATTGCCGCGATGAAAGATATAGGTTTTGACTACGCGTATACCATTTTCAGTCCAGCTTAGCGGTACTTCCAGCGTTTGCTGGCCTTCCTGCATCACATACTCTGTTTTAGCTGTGGTAAATAAGCTGTAATGCGTAGGTGCTGAGCTGTTGGCGGAGCGTAGTCCATTTTGAATGACATAAACCGAGTCTTTGCGGTTGTAGATTAGTTCGAGATATTCGTCTGGATGTTCTACATCAACAGGGTAGTCTTTTAGTTTTATAGAATTGATGACACCACCCTGTGTATCAATCTTCGCTTCGAATACATCGGTTTCTACCGTAATGGTCTGTCCCTGGCTGCTACCTGAAGGCGCTGACAAATCTGTCGGATTACTGCCAGTAACCGATTCTGGTAAATCTTCGATGGGTTGATTATCTAGACCCTGATTCGCGGACGATTGCTGCGATTCCTGCTGGACCTGGGCAACAGGTTCAGGCTTAGGACCATAATCTGCTTGCCATTGCTCCCAGATAAGTAATCCGACAAATGCCAGCGCTGCATACAAAAAGAGTCTTGAATTATCCATCTTGAATTGATTTCGTCGTTAGTTTATTTGTTGTCCGGTGGAACTGGGTCATAACCACAGCTCCCCCAGGGATGACAGGAGAGTAACCGTTTCAGCGCTAGAAGTCCGCCTTTGGCAACGCCAAATCTTTCTATGGCTTCAATTGCGTACTGAGAACAGGTAGGTGTATATCGGCAACGGCTGCCTAGCAGGGGGCTAATCGCATACTGGTAAAATCGGATAGGCAGTATTAGCAGTTTTCGCATTTTTTTTGGACGCTGCGCCAGTGTTTATTTAATCGAGAGAGAATTTCTGGATTGGTTAAACTCAGAATTTTGAAGCGTACCATAACTACCACATCATGACTGGGTAAATCTTCACGCTTCCTGCGGAAACTCTCGCGAATTAACCTTTTGATGCGGTTCCTATCCACCGCTTTTTTTAACTGCTTTTTCGCGATGGCAAATCCCAGTCTTGCACATTCACCTTTGTTTCTGGAAACAAGGATAGTGAAACAGTCATCGCTAATACGAAAGTTATCCTTGAATACCGGTTGAAAATCAGCGGCACGGGTAAGCCTGGATGACCTGGAAAACGACTCCCCGGCCTTTTGATTCATCGATTATGGAGTAAGGCGTGCTCTACCTTTTGCTCTTCTTGCCTTGATGACCAGACGACCACCACGCGTTTGCATACGCGCACGAAAGCCATGAGTTCTGGCACGCTTTAAATTACTGGGTTGAAATGTACGTTTCATGTTATTGCCTCAATACTGATCAGTGGCTTTTAGTCGACTAAAAGAGCCTGTTTAAAAGCAGGCGCGAAAAGATACCGGTAAGTTGTCGCTTCGTCAATATCAAATTCCACTTATATTTGAAGTTTTCTTGCTTAAACGACGTTTTGTTTTGCACCTGCTGTGGATAAGTATGATAATCTGCGCTTCTTTTTTTCAACCCTTAAGTCGACTATCACTGCCGCTGAATGCGATTCAGGTGCGAATAGTCCATGATTTACAACCTTTAGGTGCAACATCTTGAAACAGGAGTTATGGGAACAGTGTCTTTCCTTGCTGGAAACTGAGTTAAGTGAGCAACAGTTCAATACCTGGATACTACCCCTGCAAATTGAGATAAAAGACAATCTACTCTGTCTGCTGGCACCTAATCGTTTTGTCATGGATTGGGTCAAAAAGAATTTTCTTGACCAGATCCGCGACATCGTTCTGCAACTGGACGATAGCAAATCGATGCAGGTTTCTATTGGTATCGGGAGCCAAAACAAACCCGCGACTGTAACATCCTCTGCTCCATCGACTAAAAATCCCCCGGATATGCAGACCAACAGCTATCCCAGCGGATTGAATGAATCGCAAACCTTCGAAAACTATGTTGAGGGTAAATCGAATCAACTGGCCAGAGCGGCCTCAATCCAGGTTAGTAATCATCCTGGTGCAGATTACAACCCACTGTATATTTACGGCGGGGTAGGTCTCGGCAAAACACACCTGATGCAGGCTGCCGGTAACATGATCCGTAAATTAAAGCCTTCTAGCAATGTGGTGTATGTCAACTGCGAGCGCTTTGTTTCCGACATGGTCAAGGCTCTACAGCATAGTAAAATAAACGAGTTCAAGAATTTCTACCGGAATGTTGATGCTTTATTGATCGATGATATCCAGTTCCTGGCGGATAAAAGCCGTTCTCAGGAAGAGTTTTTCCACACCTTTAACTCTCTGTACGAGGCTAAATCGCAGATGATCATTACCTGCGACCGATTCCCAAAAGAGATTGATGGACTGGATGATCGTATACGTTCGCGTCTGGGCTGGGGGCTGGCTGTCGATATCAAACCACCCGATCTGGAAACGCGAGTAGCTATCTTGCACACCAAAGCTGAGTCCGCGAATGTACTGCTTCCCGACGAAGTTGCGTTTTTTATTGCCAACAAATTCAAATCCAACATCCGAGAACTGGAAGGTTCGTTAAAGCGCGTGATTGCGCATGCGCGATTTACCGGTGAAGCCATCACACAGGAATTTACCCGCGAAGCGTTAAAAGACCTGCTCGCGCTACAGGAACGTAACGTTTCCATTATTAACATTCAGAAAACGGTCGCTGATTACTTCAAGATCTCGGTTTCTGATCTATTATCCAACAGGCGAACACGGTCGATCACTCGTCCTCGGCAAATGGCCATGGCGTTATCAAAACTGTTAACCCGGCACAGCCTGCCTGAAATTGGTAACGCTTTTGGTGGAAGAGACCATACCACCGTTTTACACGCTTGCCGTAAGGTAGAAGAATTAAAACAACAGGATCAAAGATTTAACGAAGATTTCGAGAACCTTTATCTTACACTGAGCAATTAACTGGAGTATTGCACCTGATGAGAATTAGCATAAAATGCATAACCCTGTGAGCAGCTTGTGGATAACTATTTTATAACTTTACTGATCGTTTTTATCCCTATGTTATCCACAGCTTACTGATAATATAGTCACAACAAATAAATTCTAATTGATCTAGTAAATTATTGATTTTTATAGTTATTTTTAACTTATTATTTTTTTGGCAGATGCTAATAACAACAACAGATAATATATATAATGAATATTGTTATTAATAGAGAAGACTTGCTCAACCCTCTTCAACAGGTCATTGGAGCAGTAGAACGTAAACAAACTTTACCTATTTTAGGCAATGTTTTAATACAATCCAGTCAGGGACAGCTCTCTCTCACTGCTACTGATCTTGAAATAGAATTAATCACCCATCTGGATATCCCAATTTCTGAGGATATATTGACTACCCTTCCGGCTCGGAAGTTACTGGATATATGCAAAGCGCTTCCAGATAAATGTGATATAAAATTTGCTATCGAAGATAATCAGGTTACTTTAACTTCGGGCCGTTCCAGATTCGTTTTGTCTTCCCTGCCAGGTAAGGACTTCCCGGGTACCGAAGATATTGAGGAGCAGGTAAAGTTTGAGATTCCGCAAAAGACACTCAAGTTATTAATCGATAAAACCGCATTTGCCATGGCGCAACAGGATGTTCGTTATTACCTGAATGGCTTATTGATGGAGTTGAGCAAAGACTTTTTACGCCTGGTTGCTACCGACGGACATCGCCTGGCCTTAAGCGAATACGCGAATTCGAATAATGTTTCGGTTGATAAGCAGATTATCATTCCGCGCAAGGGCATCCTGGAACTTGCTCGACTGTTATCCAATACAGATGAAAACGCTGAAGTGAAAATCAGCAATAATCATATTCGAGTCCAGACCCAGCAATTTACCTTTACCTCAAAGCTGATCGATGGAAAGTTTCCTGACTATAACCGGGTCATTCCGTTAGATGGCAATAAAACGCTGAGCGTAGATAGAGACCTGCTTAAACAGTCTCTGCAACGGATCTCAATTTTGTCGAATGAGAAGTATCGCGGTATACGTCTGACTCTCGGTGATAATAATCTCTCGATCCAGGCAAATAATCCCGACAGGGAAGAAGCTGAAGAAGAGATCACTGTAGATTTCGATGAGTCACAGCTGGAGATCGGATTCAATGTAACCTATTTACTGGATGTATTATCTGTACTCGATTCTGATCAGGTTTTAATCAAATTAAAAGATTCTAATAGTAGCTGTGTTATTACAACCCCAGAATCAGATCAATTTAGATACGTTGTTATGCCAATGCGGCTATAGAGACGCTAACGCTGTTTTATTAAATGGCTATAAGACAGCTTAGCCTGAATGATTTCCGAAATCTAAAATCTATAACCCTGGATTTTGATGACCACTACAATGTGATTGTTGGAAATAACGGATCGGGCAAAACCAGCTTGCTCGAGGCAATCAGTGTCATTTGTCAGGGCAAATCTTTTAAAACACACCACTTGAATCACTGCATTCAGCATAGAAGAAAGAACTTTCTACTCTTTGCAAAATTTAGACAATACCAGGTAGGGCTCTCAAGAACCTACTCAAATACTACTATAAGGATAGATGGGGAGAATATTTCCAGAGCTTCTGAGCTTGTCGAGAAGACACCTGTCGTCAGTATTGATTCAATGTGCCTCGATCTGTTAACGGGTCCACCCGGAAATCGAAGAACCTATATAGACTGGTGTTTGTTTCACGTGGAACATCGATATAGAGATGTCTGGAATCAATACACACATGGATTAAAGCAAAAGAATGCATTGTTAAAGAAGAGGGTTGATGTAAAGGAGCTGGACTACTGGGATAGCCATTTGAGCGCATTGTGCCTGGAGATATACGATTTACGGAAAAGCTATGTTTCTACTATCAGCGAGATCATCACTTCGCTAAATCAGGATCTGGAAAATACGATTAACCTATCGATCAGATACACACCAGGCTGGCCAGAAGAGACTACGCCTATAGAAAGTTTTCAAAAAAACCGGTCTAAAGACCTGAGGTATGGTTTTACCAGCACGGGATCTCATCGTGATAATATACAGGTATTGGTTAATGATCTTACTATTAATGAAGTTTTGTCGAGGGGACAGATCAAGAAACTGGCAGTCACTTTCTACCTTGCACAAATACTGTTAGTCAGGAAGTTAACTCAAAAGAGTATCATTGTACTGATCGATGATCTGGAATCGGAACTTGATGACGATACGGCTTCAATGTTTATAAACTTGCTATCGTCGCTGGAAGTTCAAATATTTATAACCAATATACGTAACCATTTATACCTCACACAGGGGACAGAAGAATATAAAATGTTTCACGTGGAACATGGTATGATTAAACCCGTTAAAAACACATAGAGAAATCAATGTCAGAATACGATTCGTCGAGCATAAAAGTCTTAAAAGGTCTGGATGCGGTCAGAAAAAGACCCGGTATGTACATAGGAGATACCGATGATGGTTCAGGTCTTCATCACATGGTTTTCGAGGCAGTTGATAATTCGATAGATGAAGCGCTAGCTGGGCACTGCACCGAAATCCAGGTTGTGATACATGCCGATAACTCAGTGTCTATCAGAGATGATGGGCGTGGTATTCCAGTTGATATTCATCCGGAAGAAGGTAAATCGGCGGCAGAAGTTATTATGACGGTTTTACATGCTGGCGGTAAGTTTGACGATAACTCTTATAAAGTCTCCGGCGGTCTCCATGGAGTGGGTATCTCTGTAGTCAATGCATTGTCTGAAAATGTAAAACTAACCATCAAACGTAATGGAAAGGTCCATTTTCAGGAATATAAGCTGGGTGTGCCAGTAGAAGATCTTAAAGCCATAAGAGATACAGAAACTACTGGAACTGAAATCAGGTTTAAACCAAGTTCAGATATCTTTACCGATGTCGAGTTCCATTACGATATTCTCGCTAAACGATTACGTGAATTGTCTTTCCTGAACTCTGGTGTGCGTATTCATTTGATAGACGAAAGAAGTAGCAAGGAAGATATCT
The DNA here is from genome assembly GCA_050288105.1 of Gammaproteobacteria bacterium. Classification (GTDB taxonomy): domain Bacteria; phylum Pseudomonadota; class Gammaproteobacteria; genus JACNJF01. Next base: position 389,299 of record JBNKDE010000002.1, on the reverse strand, counting down.
TTGAATACGAAGGTGGGATTAAGGCCTTTGTAGAGCATCTTAATAAAAACAAAACCCCAATCCACCAAAAGGTCATCAATATTTCAACTGAACGTGACGACATAGGGGTTGAAGTCTCCATGCAGTGGAATGATTCCTACCAGGAAAATATCTTCTGCTTTACCAATAATATTCCGCAACGAGATGGTGGTACTCACCTGTCCGGTTTTCGTGCTGCTTTAACGCGAACCTTAAATCAGTACATGGAAAGCAATACCAGCAGTAAGAACAAGGCCACTACCAGTGGTGATGATGCGCGCGAAGGTTTGACTGCTGTGCTCTCTGTTAAAGTTCCTGATCCAAAGTTCTCTTCCCAAACTAAAGATAAACTGGTTTCCTCCGAGGTTAAGTCTGTAGTTGAATCGGTGGTTGGAGAAGCATTAAAAGATCATCTTGAAGAAAACCCGGCGGATGCCAAGGCGATTACCAGTAAGATAATCGATGCAGCCCGGGCCAGGGAGGCAGCACGAAAAGCACGCGAAATGACGCGCAGGAAAGGAGCGCTCGATATTGCCGGATTACCAGGCAAGCTAGCAGACTGTCAGGAAAAAGACCCCGCGTTTTCTGAACTCTACCTGGTGGAAGGGGACTCGGCAGGAGGTTCTGCCAAGCAGGGTAGAAACAGGAAAACCCAGGCGATATTGCCTTTGAAAGGAAAGATTCTGAATGTAGAGAAAGCTCGCTTCGATAAAATGCTGGGTTCAGCAGAAGTAGGCACGTTGATCACTGCTTTGGGAACAGGTATAGGCCGAGATGAGTTTGATCTGGCAAAACTACGTTATCATCACATCATCATCATGACGGATGCTGACGTTGACGGTTCTCATATCCGTACGTTATTGCTCACCTTCTTTTATCGTCAAATGAAAGAGCTGGTAGAGAATGGTCATATCTATATTGCACAACCACCATTGTATAAAGTAAAAAAAGGCAAACAGGAAAGATACGTTAAGGATGACAAGGAATTGAATAACTATCTGTTACAAATGGCGATAGAAGGGGCACAGCTTTTTGTGGATGAAAACTTACCGCCGGTAACCGATCTCGCTCTGGAAAACCTGTCGCGACAGTACATGAGTCTACTGGCAGTTTTTGAACGTTTAAAGAAAACTATGCCAGTTGAATTTCTAGAGCAACTGTTGAATTTACCTGCTTTGAAACTCGAAGAAATGGCTAATCTTAACGAAGATATATTGCCATGGATCGAAAAACTGAGGGAAAAATTAAACGAGCAGGCGAGTGCTTCAGTTGAATACAACATTAAAGTAAATGCTGAAAACGATGAATTGGTGATTTCCAGAAAGGTACATGGGATAGCAAATGAAAAAGCTATATCAATAGATTTCTTCAATGGATCAGATTATGAGTTGATCAGCAGCTTTATCGAACAGGTGAATGATTTGTTTACTGACCGATCCTATATTCTGCGTGGTGATAAAAAGCAGCAGGTCACACGTTTTAGTGATGTGTATGTTTGGCTGATGAATGAGGCAAAAAAGGGCCAGAGTATTCAACGCTACAAAGGTCTAGGTGAAATGAATCCAGAGCAGCTATGGGAAACAACCATGGATCCAAACACACGACGTCTGTTGCAGGTTCGAATAGAAGACGCGATAGCGGCTGATGAAGTATTTACCACCTTAATGGGCGATCAGGTTGAACCGCGCAGGGATTTCATAGAAACGAATGCGTTGAATGTAGGTAATCTGGACGTATAGCGACAGGATAGTAAAACTATGGAAACGGGATCAATCATTTTCTGGGTGGTTCTTATTGGATTGATACTTTATTTTATCAATATCTATAATCATCTGGTCAGGATAAAACATAATGTATCCAAAGCCTGGTCGAATATAGATGTCCTGTTAAAGCAGCGTCATGATGAAATTCCCAAACTGGTAGAAACCTGCAAACAGTACATGAAGTTTGAAAAGGAAACGCTGGAGAAAGTCATGCAGGCACGGTCCCAGGTATCCTCAGCAAGGCAGTCACAGGATATGGGAAGTCTGGGGCCAGCCGAGGGGATGTTAAGAATGGGACTGGGTAATTTGTTCGCGGTTGCAGAGGCTTACCCGGAATTAAAGGCAAATGAAAATTTCCAGCACCTGCAGGGACGCATTACCGGTCTGGAATCAGCCATTGCTGATCGTAGGGAGTTTTACAACGAATCAGTCAATATTAATAATACCAGGATCGAGCAGTTCCCGGATATTATAGTCGCACGCCTGTTAAATTTTACCGAGAGAGAATTGCTAGAATTTGATGCGCAGGAAATTCAGGATGTAAATTTAACAAACCTGTTTAAGGATTAGTCTTTTTGAATGCCGCAATGGTTCTCGGAATATTTTTATAGCTTAAGCCCGGCAGAGTTTAATTTATTTACTCTGGTACTTTTTATAGCCTGCGCATACCTGATTAATCGTATCTACCAGACACATCAACGCTACCGATTTATACAGGATACGGCCACTTCTCGCATCGCATCTGCAGCACAGGGTTATAGCGAAATAAAGGGAACTGCTGAGCTGCTACCGGAATCCTACATTCAGTCGCCTTTTAGCAAACGTAAATGTGTCTGGTTTCAATGCAAGGTTGAGGTAAAAAAAACATCCGGGAAAAGGAATTACTGGGTCGAAGAGAGTAATCTTATTTCTGATGAAATATTTATCCTGCGAGATGACAGTGGAGATTGCATTGTTATCCCTGAACAGGCGCGCGTAATCTCCAGCTACCACCGGGTATGGCATGGATCGGGTTTGCAGGCAGCGCATACAGGGCCTGAAACCAGCAGTCATTTTAATTTTTTTGCGAAGGGAAATTATCGTTTTACAGAGAGCATGATTTTTGTCGCCGATCCGCTGTATATTCTCGGAGAATTTGAATCGATCAGAAAAAACCCTGACGAAGCAGCGGTTAAGCAGCAGGTAGAGGATTTAGTTCAGCAGTGGAAAATCCAGCCGATGCGCTATTTAAAACCTTTAGATCTGGATAACAATGGAAAAATTCAGCAACAGGAATGGAATAGAATCAGGCAACATGCAAGAACACAGGTTTTACAGCGCTATCAACAACAGCAAATTCATACCATTAGGAAACCACGGGAAACCAGTTTACCATTTTTAATATCGACCAGATCAGAACAGGAATTATTGATAAAAAAGCGTCTATCTTTAGTTTTATATCTAATGTTATTCTTTATCATATCCAGCCTGTTAATTTACATGATAACGCTATCAGCGAAGTGAAATAGTGAATAACCCTTTATTAGACCAAGCCGGCTTACCGGCATTTACTCAGATAACCCCTGATTTAATTAAACCCGCTATAGCGACCATTCTGCAACAAAATCGCGATCTGATAAAACAGATAGAGAACCAGACTGAAATAAATTGGGAAAATTTTATTCAACCACTGGAACTGATGGATGAACGTCTAAGTAAAGCATGGTCCCCTGTACGACATTTGAATTCAGTAAAAAGCAGTGATGATTTAAGGGAAGCCTATAATCAGTGCTTGCCGCTGCTCAGCGAATACTCCACAGAGATTGGTCAGAACCAGAAACTCTACCAGGCATACCGATCAATTTCAGAAAGCGACGAGTTTGCAACTCTGTCACAGGCACAGAAAAAAACAATAACAGACTCTATCAAGCATTTTGAACTGGCCGGTGTCGGGTTATCTGGCGAAGCAAAAAAGGAATACCAGCAAATTCAGAAAGAATTGTCGGAGTTGCAATCGAAGTTTGAAAATAATGTACTGGATTCTACCCAGTCCTGGGAGAAGCACCTTGAAAACAATGAACGCTTAGCTGGTCTACCGGGTTATGCACTGTCAATGTTAAAACAGAATGCTGAATCGAAGTCTAAATCGGGCTATCGAATTACATTGGACATGCCCAGTTACATTGCCATTATTACCCATGCTGATGACCGCGAATTAAGAAAAGAAATCTATCAGGCATTCAGCACCCGAGCCTCCGATCAGGGCTTTACGGATGAAAAGTGGGACAATGCCGATACCATGCTGAAGATTTTGCAGAAGCGGCAGCAAAAAGCAAAGTTACTCGGCTTTGAAAACTATGCTGAGCTTTCTCTGGAAACCAAGATGGCGAAAGATGTAGCGCAGGTGATCGATTTTTTAACCCAACTAGCAGAGAAAAGTAACCCTGCTGCAAAATCAGAGTTTGAACAGTTACAGGAATTTGCAAAGCAACAGGGCTTAGACGATGAAATGCAGGCCTGGGATATCGCCTATTACAGTGAAAAGCAGAGAAAGCAGTTATTCGAATTTAGTGATGAGGACTTAAAACCCTATTTCTCAGATAACCTGGTAATAAAGGGGCTTTTCGAGATAGTTGAAAAACTGTTTGAGATTTCCATCCAGCAGGTTAGCCAGGATATAGATTTATGGCACAGCGATGTCAGGTTTTATCAGATTCATAATAAAAGTAACCAGCTCATTGCTCAGTTCTATCTGGATCTGTACGCGCGCGAACATAAACGCGGAGGAGCATGGATGGACGAATGTCTGAATCGATATGTAATAGGCGAAGAGACTCAACTACCGGTGGCCTACCTCACCTGCAATCTGACGCCACCAGTCGGTGACGAACCTGCATTGTTTACCCATGACGAAGTCATCACGTTGTTTCACGAGTTTGGACACGGAATACATCATATGCTGACCCAGGTCGATGTACCTGAGGTTTCAGGAATTAATGGCGTTGAATGGGATGCAGTAGAATTACCCAGCCAGTTTATGGAAAACTTTTGCTGGGAACGCGAAGCACTGGATTTATTCGCGCGTCATTACCAGACTGGCGAAGTCCTGCCAGATGAGCTTTACCAGAAAATGATTTCTGCTAAAAATTACCAAAGTGCTATGCAGATGGTCAGGCAGCTTGAGTTTTCTCTTTTCGACATGAAACTGCATCAACTGGTGGATATAGAGAACGTAACGCAGATTCAACAGGTACTGGATCAGGTTCGAGATCAGGTAGCGGTCGTAAAGCCTCCCGCATTCAATCGATTTCAGAATGGGTTTTCGCATATTTTTGCTGGTGGATATGCAGCTGGATACTATAGTTACAAATGGGCTGAAGTGCTGTCCGCTGATGCATTTTCGCGATTTGAAAAGGAAGGTGTCTTCAACCCGGAAACAGGGACACGATTTTTAAGGTGTATCCTGCAGCAAGGTGGCATGCGTCCCGCACTGGAATCGTTTATCTGCTTCATGGAGCGTGAACCAGCAATAGATGCGTTGTTAAGACATAATGGAATTGAGTCGAATTCGGTAAATTAATTATGAATAGATTAGGTTATTTGGGTGTTTTGCTCGGTTGCATACTGAGCTTATCGGCAGTAGCGGAAGAAGCATCGCAGATTGAGCAGACCAGCTCGATTTCCGGTCTGGAGGTACAGGAAATAAAATATGTTACCGACAAGTTACGGCTTTCACTCTACGAATTAGCCAATGGTAATAGTAAGACGCTTAAACTTCTAACATCCGGTGACAAATTAAAGGTATTAGAGAAAGATGGAAATTACGCACGCGTTGAAACGGACGAGGGACAGGTCGGATGGGTTAAAAGTGGATTTCTTGTGTCTGAGCCAACCGCCAGTTTTCAGTTAATTGAGGAGAAGAAGAAAAACGAAATTCTAGCGAATCAGCTGGAGCAGTATTCAGATACCCAAAAGCTGGTGCAGGATTACGAAAATACTATTAGCCTGATGCAGGCAGATGAGACCAAGATGAACTCAAAGATTGAAGCGTTGCAGCAGCAGCTGGATCAGGCAACCGAAGCCAGCAATGATCTCGAGCAGAGACTGCAGCAGGAGCAACAGGGGGTTTTCACGCTGCATGATGTCATGATGATAGCGATGGAATACTGGTATGTACTGCTGGTATCGCTACTGGTGGTGATACTACTGGGATTTATGGCGGGTAAGAAAATGGTCGAATCTCAGGTCAAACGTCGCTTCCAGGGCGTTAAGGTCTGGTAAGGCCGAAACATGAAATATCAGGATCTAAGAGATTTTATACAGGCATTGGAACAGGATGGTGAACTGGTCAGGATCAAAAAGAAGGTAGATCCTTACCTGGAAATCACAGAAATCTCAGACCGAACCTTACGCGCAGGTGGCCCGGCTTTATTGTTTGAACAGGCCGGTGAAACGCAAATCCCGCTGCTGGCTAATTTATTCGGTACCGAGAACCGAGTTGCGCGCGCGTTAGGTGAAGTTGAAGCAAATGCGCTGCGAGAGGTAGGAAAGCTACTGGCTTTTCTGAAAGAACCGGAACCGCCCAAGGGGTTTAAGGAAGCATTATCTACCTTACCTATCTATCGAAAAATCCTAGATATGTCGCCAAAAGTAGTGAAAAACCCCGTATGTCAGCAAATAGTTTACAAAGGAGATGAAGTTGATCTATCCATGCTGCCTATCCAGACCTGCTGGCCGGGTGATGCTGGGCCATTGATTACCTGGGGTCTTGTCACTACGCGGGGACCTCATAAAGAACGCCAGAATATGGGTATCTACCGGCAACAGGTTATCGCAAAAAACAAGGTTATTATGCGCTGGTTATCGCATCGTGGTGGCGCACTGGATTACCAGGAATGGCGTCAGCAAAATCCAGATCAACCTTATCCGGTAACGGTGACGCTGGGCTGCGATCCAGCGACTATCCTGGCAGCCGTCACACCGATACCTGATAACTTATCTGAATATGCTTTTGCTGGGCTGTTACGCGGTGGTAAAACTGAGCTGGCCAAAGCGTTGTTATCCGACCTGCAGATACCTGCTCGAGCAGAAATCGTGCTGGAAGGATTTATCTATCCCGACGAAGTCGCTGCGGAAGGACCATTCGGTGACCATACCGGATACTACAATGAAGTAGATCACTTCCCGGTTTTTACTATTGAAGCCATGACCACGCGTGAAAACCCTGTTTACCATAGTACCTATACTGGGAGACCGCCAGATGAGCCCGCGATACTGGGGCTGGCGTTGAATGAAGTCTTTATCCCGATATTGCAGAAACAGTTTCCGGAAATTACGGATTTCTACCTGCCGCCTGAAGGTTGCTCCTATCGCGTGGCTATTGTCAGTATGAAGAAGCAATACGCAGGACATGCAAAACGCGTGATGATGGGTGTGTGGTCATTTTTACGTCAGTTTATGTACACTAAATTTGTCATCGTGGTGGATGATGATGTTAATACCCGCAGCTGGCAGGATGTGATCTGGGCAATATCGACGCGGGTGGATCCCGCAAGAGATATTACCCTGGTAGAAAATACACCTATAGATTATCTGGACTTTGCCTCGCCGGTATCAGGCCTGGGATCAAAAATGGGATTGGATGCGACCAATAAATGGCCGGGAGAAACTCAGCGTGAATGGGGTGAACCGATACAAATGGATTCAGCTATCAAACAGAGAGTAGATGATATCTGGCATGAACTGGGGATTCCGATAAACTAAAGCTATCAATCAACTTGAGTATTTTTGATTCTGACGCTATCTTTGTTGCACAATCAGTCGTACAAAAAAGAAAAAGAGGAATGACGGATGAGATCAATCATGGTTTTGAATGCCAAGGGCGGATCAGGAAAAAGTACCATAGCAACCAATCTGGCCAGTTATTATGCAACCAGCGGCCAGAAAGTCATGCTGGTCGATTTTGATCCTCAACATTCTAGCCTGGACTGGTTAAAAGAACGCCCATCTGGACGGCCAGGGATTACCTCGGTAGACGGCAGTAGCGGTAGTTTTCGCACCCCGCGTAGTATAGATTGCATCGTTTACGATACCCCGGCGGCTGTACGCGGCAAGGATTTGACCGCATTGCTGCGTAAAGCAGAATCCGTAATTGTGCCGGTTCTACCCTCCCCCATCGATATGCGCGCGGCTACAGATTTTATTCAGGAAGTCCTAAAAAATGGTCGCGTCAGTCGCAAGGAAAGCCGAATAGCCTTACTGGCGAATCGCTGCCGTGAAAATACCAATGTGTATCACCAGCTGGAAAGCTTCCTCAGCAAGATAAAAAAAGTACCATTCATCTCGGTACTGCGCGAAACACAAAACTACAACCGAGCCGCCGAGCGCGGATTAGGTATCTTTGAATTACCTCCCTATCAGATTACCAGAGACCTGGAGCAATGGGACCCTATTATCAAATGGCTCAATAGTCGACGTAGTCGGGCCATTAATTCCTGATAACCCAAAGGAATCTTTGCAAATCGCAGTGCTTCGCTGAATGTACTAAGTAGAATCCGATACTTTATTAATACCTGCAAAACACTTAGACTTTCTCGCTTGTCTAATCTGGCCAAACCTTATGTCTTTTGTTGTTACCATTGCTGAACAGGATTTAACTTTTACCTGCGAAGAAAACCAGACTGTACTTGAGGCCGCAATGGCCGAGGGAATTACCATACCCTACGGTTGTCGCAATGGTTTCTGCGGCTCCTGTAAAGGGCATTTGCTGAGTGGGAAAATTAACTATCCTGAAGGACAGCCCGACGGTATCCATGAAGATGATATAGCTGATGGTCAAGTCCTGTTCTGTAAGGCCGTGCCCGAAACTGATCTCGAGATTCTGGTGAAGGTGATGGAACCACAGCCTGAAATCGTCGTTAAAACCCTACCCTGTAAAGTCGCTGAGGTTGAACACCTGTCGGATGATGTGATCAAGTTAATTTTGCAACTGCCGGCAATGGAAAGTTTTAATTTCAAGGCGGGGCAATGGGTATACTTTGTATTGAAGGATGGACGTAAGAGAGCATTCTCTCTGGCTAATTCGCCAAATCCACAGAACCAGCTGGAAATTCAGATTCGCCACGCCTTTGGCGGGGTATTTACCGACTTTGTCTTTAATGAGCTAAAGGTCGGCGCCATGTTACGTATCGAAGGCCCGCATGGCACCTTCTGGTTTCAAAATGATGAACGGCCTGTGCTGCTGGTTGCGGGTGGTACAGGCTTTGCGCCGATTAAGGGAATCTTCGAAGAATTAAGCCAGCAGCCTATACAACAGCCATTGCATCTTTTCTGGGGCTCTAGAGCAAAAAAAGACCTGTATCAGGAGCAGCTGGTACAGCAATGGGTAAAAGATTATGGTATTCAGTACACGCCGGTCCTGTCAGATCCAGCGCAGGATGATGAATGGACAGGCGAAACGGGTTTTGTGCACCAATCAGTGCTGGCGGCTTACCCTGACCTCAGTAATTATGCGGTTTACATGGCGGGACCACCGCAAATGATTGAATCCTGTAGAGATAGTTTTATTGCTGCAGGTATGGACGAGGGTCGTCTTTATTACGATTCTTTCGATTATTCAACAGATGCGTTGAAAGCAATGAAAGGAGAGAAAAATGGATAATTCCATACTGCTTATCGCGATAGGATCATCGATACTCTTTATCGGTATCGTTATCTGGAAAATCACCTGGTTATTAAGGAAGATCGATAAGGAACAGGTGACCGAAGAAAACGATTAATCGTGAGTCTGGTGCTCGATTAAATCCAGCTCCAGTCGAGCCTTCTCCAGCATTTCAGCAGGCATTTCCTTCTGCACCGAAACGCCCAGCTTCTGGAAATCCTCTACCCTTTTGACCAAATTCCCCTTACCCGAGATAAACTGCTTTAAAGCGATATCATAGGTTTGCCTCGACTTATCCAGCTGTCGTCCCAGCGCCTCCATACTCTCCAGAAATAATCTTAACTGGTTGTACACCTTGCTAGCCTCTTCCGCCAGACGCGCGCTATATTTGTTCTGGTCTTCAAAGCGCCAAAGCTGGCGCACAATATTCAAACTGGTTAAAAGTGTGGTTGGCGTAGTCACCAGGACCTGCTTATCAATCGCTAGCTGGAAAAGCGCCTCGTCTGCGCGTATTGCCTCGACAAACGCCGATTCAATGGGGACAAACATAAACACCATTTCGGGGGATTTAAGGCCTGGCAGGTCGAAATAATTTTTATCCGACAGCTCCCTGATGCGAGAAGACAAGGCCTGAATATGTTCCTTAAGTGCCTGCATGCGTTCGACATCGGTTTCCGCGTTGACGTAACGGGTATAGGCGTTGAGTGAAACCTTGGCATCGATAATTAAGTGTTTTTCGTCTGGCAGGTAGACAATGACATCCGGGCGCTTTCGACCATCCTGGGTGGTTATACTGACTTCACGTTTATAGTCTTTATCCAGCTGAAGCCCGGATCGATCGAGCACGTTCTCCAGAATCAGCTCACCCCAATTGCCCTGGGTTTTTTTCTGGCCTTTAAGAGCGGTGGATAACTGGTGCGCTTCCTGTGTCATCTGCAAATTCAACTGCTGCAGGTTCTTGAGTTCGGTTTTTAACTCCTCGCGCTGTTTCAGGTCATTGGTATGAATGGTTTCTACCTTGCGGTTAAAATCGGAGATCTGCTGGCGGAACGGCTGCAGGAAGTTTTCCATACCTTCGCGGCTAGACTGGGTAAACTCCTGCTGGGTAGCTTTAAGGATTTGCTGCGCGAGTGCTTCAAATTCTTTTTTCAACTGTATCCGGCTGTTTTCCAGTTGCTGAAACTTTTCTTCCTGGTGCTGGCGCTCCTGCCGCTGCAACAGTTCCAGCTGTTTTGCCTGATTTTGCGCCTGGTTTAAATCATTCGCCAATACTTCATTGCGTTGGGACAGTCGATCATGCTGTTTCTGTAATTCGTGTAGTGTTTCCTGAAGATGTTCAATATTCTGTAATGCCAGTGCATTTTGAGTGCTAGCCTGCTGCAGCTGAGCGTTGGCATCCTGAACCTCTCCATTCGATTGCTCCAGCATTTGCTGTAAGCGAGAAACCGCACGGTTACGATAGACGGCGCAGATCGCGTAGACGACGATACAACTGAGCAAAGCAGGGCCACAGATCAGTAATATATAAAACTGTTGTTCGGTGAGAGCCATAGGAGAGTATCTTATTCGAGATGGTCGATTGTATCAGTTTCGTAGGCAATCAGCAGCGTCTGCGCCAGTGCTGATAATCATGCAGTTGAAAAAGGCTTTATTGTCAGGGAAAAATTATTTTGCCTTCTGCTATGCTCAACTATGATCAAAAAAGGAATCGCTTATGAGCTCAACACCCATCACACTACAGGCTTTGCTGGCTAAAGAAAGCGAACTCTCTTCGCTGCCGGAGATTTACATACGAATTTCTGAGTTACTGGACAGTGACACAGCAACCTCGGCCCAGATTGGACAGGTAGTAGAAACCGATCCAGCTTTGAGCTTACGTATTCTTAAGATGGTCAACAGCGCGTTTTATGGTTTTTCCCACAAGGTTGACAGCATTGCGCAAGCGATCACTATTCTGGGGCGCGAAAGACTGAAACAGATTCTGATCGGTTCGGTTCTAAGCGGTGTGTTTGGAAAGATGGAAAATCATATCTTCCACATGGAGGATTTCTGGCGCCATAGTGTAAAAACTGCCATTCTTGCACGTTATCTCAGTTTACAGACTGAATGCATGCAAAACGCAGACTCTCTGTTTACCGCAGGCCTGTTACATGATGTTGGGCGCCTGATTATGGCTAAACTGATCCCTGAGCAAACGCGGGAGATACAGAACGCCGTCGATATCGAGGACGGAGATCTGTACCATGCCGAAGAGCGCATTCTGGGGTTTACCCATTGTGACGTTGGCGCGGGTTTTATTAAGAAATGGGAGTTACCCGATTTACTGGCTTCGGCGGCTCAGTATCACCATAACCCGCAGGCTATAACCGAATACATTCTGGAAACCGGAATCATTTATGTCGCGAACAACCTGAACTTTCTGGTATCACCCATTGAAGAAGAAGAAGTGGAATACGCCTTGCAGGATATTCCTGGCTGGCAGAATTATGGTCTGTCGCTGGAAAATATCACCGCAGCCTGCATTATCGCCGAAGAACAGGTTCATGAAGTGATGGATTCACTGGGTATGACCCAGCTGAAAATCGAGGGCTGATCTCGGCGTATGCATCTAGCCCTGAAAAAACAGTAAATATTCTATTTGTAAGCTATAAAGATTAGTTCGGGGAAATAGCCAAGTAGGGATCGTGAAAAGTCATACATGATGGATTCAAAACTCAACAGGAATTCACTGGACTGCTGGAAAGTGTTGATTGCGGATGATGAACAGATCGTCCACGATGTCACCACTTTAGCCTTAAAAGGTTTTGTTTTCGACAACAAGCCCGTCAGCTTTTACCATGCCTACAGTGGCGAAGAAGCGCGCCAGATGCTGCAATTGAACCCCGACATAGCTGTCATTTTGCTGGATGTAGTGATGGAATCTGACGATGCGGGCCTGCAGACAGTCAGATTTATCCGTGAGCAAATGAACAACCGCTTTATACGCATTATTATTCGTACCGGCCTGCCTGAGGCAGCACCGGAAGAAACCATCATGCGTGAATTCGATATCAATGATTACAAATCAAAGAGCGAGCTAACGATACAGACGTTAAAAACCTCCATGTACTCCTCGCTGCGCATGTATCGCGATTTAGTCTATCTTGACCGGCAAAGAAACGTCCTGCATCGTGTCATAAACTCAACAGCCAATTTGTTTGAAAATGCCCAGCTGGAACCGTTTATTTCAGACATAAGGTCACAGATCGCGAGCGAGATTGAAAAATTGGTAGGGCCATTAAAAGACAGCCCGAGCCATACCTTTCTATTAGCCGGATGTAACAAAAAGCTCAGTGGCTGTTTACCACAAATATTATCCGGTAACGGACGTTTTGCGCAGTTGTCCGGCCAGCGAATAGACCAGGTGCTAGAAGAACAGGACCTGAATATCATCAAAAAGGCGGTATTGAAAAAGGAAACCGTCATCGAAAATCAGAAAGCAGTCTTCCTATCAGCCAACAAACAGGGTGATTATGGCTTAATCTATTTTGCTGAATTAGATCAGTGTTGCGGACTAAATCTGGATATCATGCATATATTCAGTCGCAATATATCGATTGCCTACAATAACCTGTGCTATCAATACGCTTAGAACTAATCTAAGCAGTTACTGCCAAACCTGATATCCTGAGGAAATCTCTCTGAGGTGGCAGTTCTTAATGCTTAACTGAGTACACTCTCCCAATCGACTAATGACCTGAAAAGCAATTAACTACGGATAAATGATTTCATGATCCAACTATTAATGCAGGGCTATTACCTGTTGTTTGCCGTTATCCTGTTTTGCCTGGTGTTTTCACTGACCTTCCATGAGTACGGTCACGGCATCATGGCAAAGTACTTTGGAGATCGCACGGCAGAATTTGCCGGGCGCCTGACGCTGAATCCGATCCCACATATAGACCCGATGGGATTATTGATGGTGATTATGATCGGCTTTGGCTTTGCCAGGCCGGTACCCACTGATCCCAGAAACTATCGCTCGCGCTGGGGTATCTTCTTTGTTGCAGCAGCAGGCCCTATGATGAACCTCCTGATCGCATTTATTTCTGTCAATCTTTATGGTCTGGGGCTCATTCTTGGTTGGCCCCTGTTCGATGGTCAGGCTGCTAATCTCTTTTTTGTGTACCTGGCAAATATCAATATGCTGCTGATGCTATTTAACCTGATACCCATAGGACCGCTGGATGGTCATTACATACTGCCCTATTTTCTGCCGACGCGAATGTCAAGATACTATCAATATTACAATGATCGGTATGGTCACTGGGTTTTATTTTCGGTAATCGCGCTGTCTTTAATAGGTGTGCCTATATTTCAAAATATTATGGGCCTGAGTCAGTCTATGCTACGATTTATCATCCTGTTCTAACTAGTGTCGAAAAGAATAAACGCTATTTAAATTAACAATAGTGGTCAGGTGAAAGTGTTATAGGATGAAGAGTCCGGTTTAATAACTATAAGGTATCGTATGTCCGATCAACAAAATTCTTTTCAGGATGCCCTGGGTTTTACCTCTATTTCTCAGGGAATAGAAGCAAGCTATAAGCAGGCAGAACAGCTTCTTAAACAATTCAATCCTCAAACCGAAAAACCGGACCTTGACCCACTAAGAATGGGTGATGTTTATAGCGAACTTTTTGCGCACATGAATGAAAACCCGCAAAAGGTTTTAACTGCCAATATCGATTTCTGGAAAAAAAGCCTGGAACTGTACCAGAGTTCCTTACAGTCCATGATGACACAACAGCCTCTGGAGGATGTTGTACAGCCGGATAAAGCTGACCGACGCTTTCGACATGAAGGATGGGAACAGCCCTCTTTCAATATGATCAAGCAATCCTACCTGCTGCTTTCCCAGCATATGTTACGATTAGTGAAAGAAACAGAGGGGCTGGATGAAAAAACTGCTCAACGTGCAGAGTTTTTTACCCATCTGTTCCTGAACGCTTTATCGCCGACTAACTTTGCAGGCAGCAATCCTCAGGTTATCGAGCGTTTAATAGAAACTCGCGGTATGAGTCTGTTACATGGATTGAAAAATATGATCGAAGATCTGGAGCGCGGTGAAGGCAAGCTACAGATCAGCATGACCGACTACAAAGCTTTTGAACTGGGTAAGAATGTTGCGACTACGCCAGGCAAAGTAGTGTATGAAAATCGCATGTTCCAGCTGATTCAGTATACCCCCTCCACTGAGCAGGTTAATAAAACCCCCCTGCTTATTGTGCCACCCTGGATCAACAAGTTTTATATTCTTGACCTGCAGGAAAAAAATTCACTGATTCACTGGCTGGTAGAACAGGGACATAGCGTTTTTGTTATCTCCTGGGTCAACCCGGACGAGACCTATGCCGAAGTCGGTTTCGAAGAATACCTGAAAGAAGGGGTGCTAACCGCCGTTGACCAGGTAGAGCAGGCAACCGGTGAAAAGCAAATCAATGCGATAGGCTACTGTATTGGCGGAACCCTGTTGGCGACTACCCTCGCCTACATGGCGGCCAAAGGCGATGATCGCATTAACAGTGCTACCTTCTTCACCACCATGATCGATTTTTCGGAACCGGGTGAACTGGGTATGTTCATTGATGAAGATCAACTAAGTTCACTCGAGAAGAAGATGGATGAGGCCGGTTATCTGGATGGTAGTAAGATGTCCGGAACCTTTAACCTGTTACGCTCAAACGACCTGATCTGGTCTTTCTATATCAATAACTATCTGCTGGGTAATGACCCACGCGCATTTGATCTGTTGTACTGGAACTCAGACTCAACTCGCATGCCGGCCAGGATGCACAAGTGGTACCTGAGAAATCTTTATCTCTACAACAATCTGGTTAAACCAGGTGAACTGGTTATCGATGGGACTCCTATTGATTTATCAAAAATAAAGACTCCAGCACTTTTTATATCCACTATTGATGATCATATCGCACCCTGGAAATCGACCTGGATAGGTGCACAGAAATTTTCTGGTCCGGTCAAGTTTATTCTTGGTGGATCAGGTCATATCGCGGGCATCGTAAATCCGCCTGCGGCCAATAAATACGGCTACAGAATGACGGCAGCCAAATTGCCTAAAGATGCACAGGCCTGGGCCGACAAGGCACAAGTTCAGGAAGGATCCTGGTGGCCAGCATGGGATAAATGGGTCAGCAAATATGCAGGCGAAAAAGTCGACGCCAGACAACCCGGAGACCACCAGTTAAAAGTAATCGAAGATGCACCGGGAAGGTATGTAAAAACCAAAATCGTTAATATATAAAAACTGAACGAGGGGGAAGAAATGGGAAGAGTTGCAGTAGTTACAGGTGGAACACGTGGTATAGGTGAGGCAATTTGCCTGGCCCTGAAAAAGGCGGGTTATAACGTAGCCGCAACCTATGCAGGTAATGATGCGTCAGCCAAAGCATTCACTGAAGTGACCAAAATACCGGCATTCAAGTTTGATGTTGCTGATTTCGACGCCTGTCAAAAAGGGGTAGAAGCCATTGAAGCAGAACTGGGGCCGATAGAAGTACTGGTCAATAATGCGGGTATCACGCGTGATACCACCATGCACCGTATGACCTTTGAACAGTGGAATGAGGTTATTCAAACCAATCTCGCATCCTGCTTTAATATGTGTCGTGCAGTTATTGATGGAATGCGCGAACGCGAATTCGGACGCATCGTCAATATCGGTTCCATCAATGGACGAGCAGGACAGTACGGGCAAGTTAACTATGCCGCCGCCAAGTCCGGTATCCATGGCTTCACCAAGGCTCTGGCACTGGAAGGTGCTGCCAAGGGTATTACCGTCAACGCCGTAGCGCCAGGTTATGTACTGACTGACATGGTAAGAGCAGTACCAGAAAAGGTACTGGAAAAAATCATCCAGCGTATACCGGTTGGTCGTCTTGGCGACCCGGAAGATATCGCACGTAGCGTCATGTTTCTGGTAGCTGATGAAGCGGGTTTTATCACTGGCTCCACACTGGACGTCAACGGTGGTCAACAAATGTATTAAAGCTTAAACGCTTCAAAGAAACTAACGGCCCTTTATGGGCCGTTGTTGTTTGGGCCATCCTGTTTTAAAGTAAATAATATTTAAGCAAAGGATAAAATGATGACACTAGAATTATTTCGAGAAGACGGTTATCTCAAACAATGCACAGCCAGGGTAACCGGCATTAAGGAAGGTCATATTATCGTGGACCAAACCGTATTTTATCCATTAGGGGGCGGACAACCCGGGGACAGTGGCATAATGCTGCGACACGATAACACTGAAATAAAAATCATCAATACTATCAAGGATCAAGAAAGCGATGAAATACTTCATCAGGTAGAAGGCAACATACTACCTGAAGTTGGTGAACAATTGACACTAAACATCGATTGGGAACGACGATATCAGATTATGCGCCTGCATAGTTGCATGCATATGTTATGTGCCGTGATACCCGAGCCCGTGACAGGGGGCAGTATCCGTGATGATGGCACCGCGCGACTGGATTTTGATTTACCTGAACCGCCGGATAAATTAGCGATTGAGCAGGCCCTGAATGATATCACCACAGCAGATCATCCAATGACTATGCAATGGATCAGTGATGCAGAAATGGAAGCGCAACCGGAATTGATTCGGACTATGAGTGTTAAGCCCCCGATGGGGTATGGCAAGGTGAGACTGGTTAATTTTGAGGGCGTGGATTTGCAGCCGTGTGGTGGGACGCATGTTGCGAACTCAAATGAGATTGGAACGGTCAGGGTTAAGAAGATTGAGAAGAAGGGGAAACAGAATCGGCGGATTATTATTGAGTTGGTGGAGTGACTGTCTGCTACTGGCGTAATAATGTGTCATTGCGAACGCAGTGAAGCAATCTTCAGACGGATAGCAACTACCTTTTATTGTTTCACACGCAAAGCTTTCCTTACTCCGTAGCCAATGACTAGTACGCGTGCGAGAGTCTTTCTTTTGCGCGAAAAGAAAGGCACCAAAGAAAGCGCGCCCCTCAATCCCTTCATCGTCAAAATGGCATCCAGAGTGCGGTCGGCTCAGACGCGGGTCCAACCGCGCTGAGCCTCAAATGACATCCCTGTCATTTGACCCCACTCTGAATACCATTTTGCCGCGGGCTTGAAAGGGGTCTTATCTTTAAGAGCATTCGAGCTTTGCTCGAATGCTCTAGTATGCTTTTAATTGCCCTTATTTTCGGGAAGTCGCAGGCCACTCGAATGGGCTCGCACGCGTACCCATTAATTACTACGGAGTGAAGGAAGGAAAAGCGTGTGAAACTATAATCCAGTAAGGTGCTACCATTACAAGATTACCGCGCTTGGCTCGTAATGACAGGAAAAAACTGACATGCTACTCAACTACATAGAACCCGTATTCCGCCCCCCTAGCGAAGCCGATTCGCTCATCCTGCAGGTAACCAACGGTTGTTCCTGGAACCATTGCACCTTCTGCGATATGTACACCGATGAGCAAAAAAAATTCCGTCCGAAATCCATCGAAAACATCCGTAAGGAACTGGCCTACGTTGCATCTTCTAATTACCCGATTCGACGGGTATTCCTCGCCGATGGCGATGCAATGACATTATCTTTCCGTCGTCTGCTGGAAATTATGCAGGCGATTAATGAATACCTGCCAGATATCCAGCGTGTATCGGCCTATTGCCTGCCGCGTAATATCAAAAATAAAACTGTTGAAGAATTGATCCAACTGCGAGAACTGGGCCTGAGCCTGGTGTATGTCGGCTGTGAAACGGGTGATGATTTAATCCTGGAAAAAATTAGCAAAGGTGAAACCTGGCAGAGTTCTCTGGATGCTTTGCTGAAACTCGGCGCAGCAGATATCAAACGATCTGTAATGATATTAAACGGTCTGGGCGGTACTCGATACAGCGAACAGCATGCGCTGAATTCAGCAAGTTTGATGAATGAATCACAACCGGAATATCTGGCTACCCTGGTAGTTACTTTTTATAAAGGGACAGAGCGATTCCAACAGGGTTTTGGTGGTGAGTTTATCGCATTGAATCAATTGCAACTGGCGCAGGAAATGGAAATACTGATATCGTCCCTGGAGCTGGATAAAACCATTTTTCGCAGTGACCACGCATCCAATTATCTGATTTTAAAAGGCGTGCTGAATAAGGATAAGGAAAAACTGTTAGCCATTTTGCATCAGGCAATACAGCAACCCGGTTCGGTACCTATGCGACCTGAATGGATGAGAGGTCTGTAATATTATAAAGTCTATGGCTTAGTGGTATTTGGCTCGGAAAGCCCTAACGCAATTCCAAAGCTAATGAAAATCACACCACTTATGCGATTAAATAGTTTTCGGGTTACTTCGTTATTTAACCAGACGCGTGCACGACTTGAAAGAACTACATAAATCATAAAGATCAAAAACTGTAACACCGCTATACCAGCATTCAAGCTCAATAACTGAATCACTAGAGGTTGATGGATATCGAGAAACTGGGGTAACAAAGCCGTTACGTAAATCAGCGCCTTGGGATTTGAGGCGGTTACCAGAAACGCGTGTCGGAAAACAAAGGAGGGTTTTCTGCGTTTTTCAAAAGCTTCAATTTGAGCAAAGGTGTTTATCGGAGAAAACCAGATTTTTATTCCTAGATAGCTCAGATAAATGGCACCCAGTATTTTAACCAGATTAAATATCTCAAGTGAGGTCGCTAGAATTGAGCCAATGCCGATCGCACTCAAGACAATCAGGATCTGGAATGCGAGCATATTGCCCAGCACGCCAAAAGCTGAAAGGCGAATGCCTAGTTGTATACCATTATTGATACAGAGCAGTATAGCTGGGCCGGGTGATGCCATATACAGTCCGGTAATGCTGAGAAATATCACATACTGTTCAAACGACATAGTTAAAGATCCATAATCTTGACGGGTTGTCGACGTGCGCCCCAGTCGCCGGGTTTGCTATCAAATACACCTGCACAGATACTGCCGCAGTTTTGGCAGCTGCCCTGTGCGGTAAGGTTCCACTCGGATAACACATACCAGTCGCGACCGATTAATAAGTCTCCACAATTTGAACAATAAGTACTTGCTCCCTGCTTGTCGTGTACATTGCCTGTATAGGCGTAGTGCACGCCATTGCTTAGCGCAATCGCTCTGGCACGATTTAAGGTATCCAGGCTGGTTGCTGGAATATCAAGCATCTTGTAGTCAGGATGAAAGGCGCTGAAGTGCAGGGGTACATCGGGACCCAGGTGTTTCACTACCCAACGGGTCATGGCATCGATTTCTTCTGACGAGTCATTTTTCCCGGGAATCAACAGCGTTGTCAGCTCCAGCCAGACAGGGGTTTCCTGCTTCAGATAAATCAGCGTATCCAGCACTGGTTGTAGATGGCTACCGGTTAGCTGGTAATAGAAATCATCGCTGAATGCCTTGAGATCTATATTGGCTGCATCGATATGACGATAAAACTCTACACGGGGTTCAGCACATACATAACCTGCTGAAACAGCGACCGTTTTAATATCATATTGATGACAGGCCTGGGCGATATCAATTGCATACTCATGAAAAATAACGGGATCGTTATAGGTAAATGCAACGCTACGACAACCATGGTAGCGGGCGGTCTGGGCTATCTGCTCGGGACTGGCAGACTCAGCCAGCGTATCGGTTTGGCGTGATTTACTGATGTCCCAGTTCTGGCAGAATTTACAGGAAAGATTACAGCCAGCGGTGCCAAAGCTGAGTACGGGTGTTCCGGGAAGAAAATGATTCAACGGTTTTTTTTCGATGGGATCGATACAGAATCCGCTACTTCGACCGTAGCTGGTTAGCACCAGCTCGCCATGCTGATTAGCACGTATAAAACATAAACCGCGCTGACCATGCGCGAGTTTGCAGTAACGCGGGCACAGGTCGCATTGTATTCGTCTACTGTCAATCGAGTGCCAGTAGCGGGTTGCTACGGTAAACTGAGGATCAAATAGACTCATGGTTAATCGGTTTTAATCTGCAATGAATAACACTATACTGGCTTAAAGCGAAGAGGGAAAATAGCATGTTCTCCAGTAATACCGCCAACACCGTAGCAACAACAAAATCTAAAAATACGCGGAAGCCAGCTGTAGCTGGGCAGTTTTACCCGTTGAATGCGCAGGAATTAACCAGCCAGATTAAGGACTTATTCGCTTCATCTCGCCTGTGCCAGGCGAGTCAGGTGAAAGCCATCATCGTGCCACATGCCGGTTATATGTATTCGGGAGAAGTAGCCGCCAGCGCCTATATGACATTAATTCCCCAAATACACAAGATCAAAAGGGTTATTCTGATGGGCCCCGCGCATCGGGTGGGTTTTCATGGGCTTGCTACAACGTCAGTCAGTCATTATTCAACACCCCTGGGTGATGTGGCCATCGATAAGGCAGCCATTAATGTGATCGAGTCTTTGCCACAGGTGGTCAATCTGGATCGTGCACACACGCATGAACATAGTCTGGAAGTCCAGATCCCGTTTCTACAGAACCTGCTGGATGAGTTTACTCTGGTTCCATTGGTCGTCGGGGATTGTAATTCTCAGCAGGTTGCGGAAGTTCTTGAATTGCTATGGGGCGGAGAAGAAACCCTGATCGTAATTAGCTCTGATCTAAGTCATTACAATAGTTACGAAGAGGCCGTGCAGCGCGACCGTAAAACCTCAGAATCGATTATCAACATGCGACCTGAAAATATAGAGTTTGATGATGCCTGCGGGCGCATTCCGATCAAGGGTCTACTGCAGGTTGCTGAGCAACATCAACTTAAGCCTCAGCAGGTCGAGTTGAAAAATTCAGGCGATACTGCGGGAAGCAAGGATCGCGTTGTTGGCTATGGAGCCTATATTTTCACTCAATGAGCTATAGCCCTCAACAGCGGCTAACCCTGCTTGGCCTGGCCAGGTATTCCATTGCTCAGGGGCTGGCGACTGGAAAAGTCTCAGCCATCAACATCCAGGACTATGATTCCGAGTTACAGCAGCCACGCGCCTGCTTTGTAACACTGCACCTTAATGGGCAACTCAGAGGCTGTATTGGTAGCCTGCAGGCGAGCAGGTCACTGGTTGATGACGTAAACCATAATGCCTTTGCTGCGGCTTTTCGAGACCCGCGCTTTCGACCTCTACAACATGCTGAGCTGGATGATTTGGCCATCAGCATTTCAGTACTCACACCACCAGAAGCAATGAGCTTCACTTCAGAGCAGGATCTGATCCGGCAACTGCAACCGGGTATTGATGGCCTGATTCTCAGAGAAGGCCATCATCGTGGCACCTTTCTGCCTGCGGTATGGGAGCAGCTAGCAACCCCGCAGCAATTTTTGCAACATCTAAAGCAGAAGGCAGGGCTACCTGCAGATTACTGGTCAGATACCTTGCAGATGAGTCGCTATCGGACCGAGATGATTGAGTGACGGCAAAGAATCAGGGCAGCAATGCTTAACCATCCCAATCAGACACATGAGCGTTTGTCCCCTATGCAATAGCTATCCACGTTATGACTGTCGCTGGTACCCAGTGACCATACATCAAGAACAGCTAATTTTGCTAAGCTGCACAGGCAGGGTCAGCAAATGATGCCTCCTGCTTGTGCCGATTTGTAATCGTATTGATTCCTGCGCCAGGTAGCATTTGGGCCACTAATTTGTAACAGTATGTATCAAATCGATATATATCTTGACGATATAAATATGAAGGGTATAGTTTTTCGATGGATATAAAAACACTGTGCCTCGGCGTATTAACCCTGGGTGAAGCCAGCGGATATGAAATCAAACAGGTATTTGAAGATGCCTTCTCGTATTTCTATGTCGCAGGCTATGGCTCGATTTATCCGGCTTTGGCGGAGCTGACACGTGAAGGTTATGTGTCCGTGAAAAATATCGAGCAGGAAAAGCGGCCGGCAAAAAAGGTGTATTGCCTGACCGATAGTGGGCGCGATAGATTTAATACCAGCCTGACCGAGACCTATCCACATCATCGTACACGTTCAGATTTTCTGGTGTTGATGGTTTTTGCGCATTTATTACCCATTGAGAATATCCGCCAGGTTTTTGAAACTCGCCTGGCTGATATTGAACGCCAGATCAGCGAGATTGAAAGCTGTATGAACGACGATGCCTGCCAGCAGCAGACGCCTGCGGGTGCTGGTTTCTGTGCAGGATTCGGTCTTACCGTGTTGAAAGCCAGTAGAGATTACATTCTTCAAAATCGAGACTCGCTTATTCAGGAGTTACAGCAACAAAAGGACAAAGCATAGTGAAAAGCTCAAATCTAATAGCCGTCGGTATCGTACTCATCGTTTCGCTGTGGATGCTTAGCGGTATGTTACAGGGTGACCAGCAAGCGCCACAAAAACAGCCTGCGGCAGTTCATACTCTGACCCACGTGCAGGTACAAAATTATCAGGCCCAGCCCATGCAACGCGAAGTGGTGATACAGGGTCAGACGCGGGCTAACAGGCAGGTAGTGGTCAAGGCACAGTCTACCGGTCAGGTAAAACAGCTGCTGATGACCAAGGGTTCGGCGGTAAAAGCGGGTCAGGTCGTGATCAAGCTGGAACCCGATGCGCGTCAGTTACAACTGGAAGAAGCCCAGGCGCTGCTGGCCCAGCGTACTCTCGAATTCGAAGCCGCCAAGCAACTCAAAAGCAAGGCCTTGCAAACCGAGCGTCAACTGGCTGAAGCAGAGACATTACTGCAAAACGCCAGGACGCAGCTGAAAAACGCCGAGCTGAATAAGGCGCGCCAAAACCTGCTGGCCCCATTTGATGGACTGATTCAAGCTCAGCAGGCGGAGCTGGGTGATTACCTGATGATCGGGGACCCTGCTTTTACTCTGGTCAGCCTGGACCCATTGTTGATCGCGGGCGATGTTTCAGAAAATGAGATCAGTCGCTTGCATGCGGGGCTGGATGTCAACATTGATCTGAGTAATGGCACTAGCATGAGCGGTAAGCTGACCTTTATTGCCCCTTTGGCGGATAGTAATACCCGCACCTATGCGATAGAAGTTGAAGCCAGCAATCCGGGCTCCGTACAACGTGGCGGTATGAGTGCTACGCTACGCATACCGCTGGAAACCCTGCCAGCACACAAGGTTTCACCTGCCCTGCTGTCACTCAATGACGCCGGGGTACTGGGTCTGAAACTGGTGACAGAGCAAAAGCGGGTTAAATTCCAGGCTGTGGAAATTCTCAAATCAGAACGTGATGGTATCTGGTTGAGTGGTCTGCCCCAGAATATGCAATTGATTACCGTAGGCCAGGGTTTCGTGCGTGACGGTGACCAGGTCGAGATCGCTCAGGCAAAGGAAAGCAATTGAGATGAAAGCTCTGATTAACGCAGCGTTTGCGCGTTCGCGAACGGTTCTTGCCCTGCTGGTATTGATCCTGATCAGTGGCAGTGTCTCCTACATCACCATTCCAAAAGAATCGGATCCGGATGTGGCGATCCCGATTATTTATGTCTCTATGAGTCATGAGGGTATCTCGCCGGAGGATGCGGAGCGTCTGCTGGTGCGACCGATGGAAAAGGAATTGCAGAGTATAGAAGGAGTGAAGGAAATGCGCTCCAGTGCCCAGGAGGGGCATGCCTCAGTACTGCTGGAGTTCGATGCCGGTTTTGATAGTGATCAGGCACTACAGGATGTACGCGAAAAGGTTGATCTGGCAAAGACCAAGCTACCAGCTGATACAGATGAGCCCACGGTGAACGAAGTCAATGTCGCACTATTCCCGGTGCTGGTGGTGACACTGGCAGGTGACGTACCGGAACGAACACTGCTGTCCCTGTCGCGTGGCCTGAAAGATAAGATAGAAGGGTTAAGAGAAGTCCTGGAAGCCAAAATTGCAGGAGACCGCGAAGAAGTGGTGGATATCATCGTCGAGACCCGGGTGCTGGACAGCTATGGTATCTCTTACGAAGAGCTGATTAATTTTGTCTGGCGTAACAACAAGCTGGTTGCGGCGGGTGCGCTAGATACCGGCAAAGGACGTTTTTCGGTCAAGGTACCGGGTCTGCTGGAAAGCGCCAGTGATGTGTTTTCACTGCCGGTTAAGGTGGTGCAGGACCGGGTGGTAACCTTTGGTGATGTTGCAACCGTACGACGTACCTTTAAAGATCCAACCAGCTTTGCCAGGGTAAATGGCCGCCCTGCGATCAGTCTGGAGATTTCCAAGCGCGTGGGCGAAAACGTCATCGAAACTATAGACAAGGTACGGGCTATAGTCGCCGAAGAACAGGCTACCTGGCCGGAGGGCGTAGAAGTCAGTTTTTCGCAGGACAAATCCAAGGATGTGAAGGACATGCTATCGGACCTGCAGAATAATGTATTAAGCGCAGTCCTGCTGGTGATGGTGGTCATCGTAGCGGCACTCGGTTTGCGCACAGCAGGTCTGGTCGGTGTTGCAATCCCAGGCTCTTTTCTTACCGGGATCCTGATCATCGATTCGATGGGTTTAACTATCAATATTGTGGTGCTGTTTTCGTTGATTATGGCCGTAGGCATGTTGATTGATGGCGCAATCGTGGTGACTGAGATGGCAGATCGCAAGATGATTGAAGGCATGCCGCGCGAACAGGCCTATGCCTTTGCCGCGAATCGCATGAGCTGGCCGATTACGGCTTCCACCGCAACCACCCTGGCCGCATTTATGCCACTACTGTTCTGGCCGGGCGTGGTAGGGGAATTTATGAAATACCTGCCGATTACCCTGCTCGCGACCCTGTCAGCCTCGCTCATGATGGCATTGATTTTTGTGCCCACGCTGGGTGAGTTGATGGGTAAACGCAGCCAGCTAAGTGAAAAGGCGCTGACTAGCCTGGCTGCCTCAGAAACCGGGGAATTACACGAGATTGGTGGATTGACCGGGCTGTATATTCGAGCGCTGGAAAAGGCATTACGTTTTCCTGGCTGGATCCTGTTTGCCTGCTTTGGATTCCTGATTCTGGTGTATGTGGTGTATGCCCTGTATGGAAAGGGCGTGGAATTCTTCCCCAAGGTTGAACCAACCCAGGCAGCGGTCAATGTGCTGGCGCGCGGTAACCTCTCGGTGCGTGAACAGGATGATCTGGTGAAACAGGTAGAACAGCGCATACTCGGACTGGATGGGATCAAAACCCTGTATAGCCACAGCGGTCTCGGCCTTGCCAGTGGTGGTCAGGATGTTCCGCCAGATACCATCGGTGTGATCCAGATGGAATTCGAGGACTGGGACAAAAGAGCATCAGCGGACAGTATTTTAGGTGAGATTCGTCAGCGCACTGGTGATATTGCAGGGATTCATATTGAGACTCGAAAACAGGAAGGCGGCCCGCCGGGAGGCAAGCCGGTACAGCTTCAGATTGGGTCACGTTACCCGCAGCTGCTGGAGCCCGCTGTGGTGAAGATACGCGAGCTGGTGGATGAGATTGGTGGATTTGTTGATGTTGAGGATGACCGCCCGCTACCCGGTATCGAATGGCAGCTGGATGTGGACCGGACCAAAGCCGCGCGTTTTGGCGCTGACATTACGTTGGTGGGTAACGCGGTACAGATGATCACCAATGGCATTAAGGTGAGCGACTATCGCCCGGATGATGCGGATGACGAAGTCGATATCATTGTGCGCCTGCCGGAAAGCGAGCGTGATCTCGATGCACTGGATCGTTTACGTGTTCAGACCCGTTACGGTCTGGTGCCGATCAGTAATTTCGTTTCCAGCCAGCCCGCTTCCCGCCAGGGTACGATCAGTCGGGTAGATGGGCAAAGAGTGATGACGGTAAAAGCAGATGTTCCTGAAGGTGTGTTACCTGCCAGCAAGGTTTTAGAAATACAGCAATGGCTGGACAACAATGTGGATCTGGATGCACGACTGGATCTAAAGTTCAAGGGTGAGGATGAAGATCAACGTGAAGCTGAGGCATTTCTGAGTAAAGCCTTTCTGGTAGCACTATTTATTATGGCAATCATTTTGGTGACCCAGTTTAATAGTTTTTACCAGGCTTTTCTGATCCTGACAGCGGTGATTTTTTCTACTGTCGGTGTTCTGCTAGGTCTGCTCACCACGGGTCAGCCCTTTGGTATCGTGATGAGTGGCGTAGGGGTCATCGCCCTGGCAGGTATTGTGGTAAACAATAACATTGTGCTTATCGATACCTACAATATTCTGCGTGCGCAGGGTATGCAGGTAGTAGAAGCCATCCTGCGTACCGCGGCTCAACGCCTACGCCCGGTTATGCTGACAACGATTACCACTATTTTAGGTCTGATGCCAATGGTGCTTAAACTCAACATCGACCTGATTCATCGAGATATTACCGTAGGTGCACCTTCGACTCAGTGGTGGGTGCAACTGGCAACCGGGGTAGCCGGTGGCCTTGCGTTTGCCACCATCCTGACGCTGGTACTTACCCCCTGTATGTTGTTGCTGGGTGATAAAGTCTACCACTTCTGGTTGCGCGTTCGAGGTAAGGAAGCGGTATAAGCGAAACTGCTGCGGCAGACTGCTTTTATTGCACCTCCATTTCAATCACTTAACCGTGATTAAAAATGGTCGTGTATGCTCGCCCCATGAAACCTCGATATTTTGCACAGCTCCACTGGCTGTGTAATAAAGGTTACAGAACGAAATCAAAATTTTTCATAATCTAAAAGTCCGTTAAATATTGTTACTGGAGATTAGTTATGAAAAGTTTCGTTAAATTTATGGCTTCACCATTTGGCCGGATTGCACGCATTATTGCGGGCTTTGCAATTATCGCCTGGGGCCTGATAGGCATAGGCGACACTAACGGAGTTATCGTTGCTGCAATTGGAGCGCTGCCTATCTTCACCGGTGTATTAAATATTTGCATCGTGTCCCCATTATTAGGTTTGCCCTTGAGCGGTTCCAGGGTTTAGTCATTTAACCGTGCCAGAGTAGATGCGGGCGGGTCTGATTAACTACGGACCTGCCCGATTTCAAAATCCAATATGCCTGCCGATCCATAGCTGATACAGCTACCTGCATTAGCCGTAAAAGGAAAAAATAAAAGATGAAAATAAATTTCAAACTTGATAATTACCAATGCGGGGATTGTGCAAGAAAAATTAAGATCGCATTACTTGAACTACCTGGAGTTTCAGAGGTCGAGGTCGATCCCGCTAATCAGCGAATCAGTGTGGTATCAGATCGGCAGACTTCACTCGAGGATATTGTCAAAGCCCTGTACGAAATGGGCTATTCGCAGATTGGTTAAATCGACCGGGCCAAAGAATTACAGCGGCCATTGCGCATCACCAGGTGTTACTAATGCGGCTAAGCCGGTCTCATCCTGGATACTGACAATACCTCTTCCGGTCGTCACCAGCCCTTCAGCTTTTAAACTCTGCATAAGTCGCGCGATTCCTTCTCTGGTGGTGCCTATATGATTTGCAAGTTCCTGCTGGGTGATTCGCAATTCTCCATCGATAGCGGCATTATTCAGTAAAAAGCGTGCGAGACGTTGTTCCAGATTACAGGTCTTGACCTCTTCCAGAGCATCCATCAATTTAAAGACGAGCGTAGACAAAGCCTTTACTGTTGTATCCTGAATGCCCGGCTCTATGGCAAAAAGCCTGCGATAGGTTTCCCCTGGTATGAAGGCAACTTCGGTACCGGCATTTGCTTCCACCCAGGCGGGATAGCGTAGATTATTAAACAGGCAATTTAGTGTCAGCACACAGGTTTCACCTGGACGTAACAAATACAGGGTTGCTTCGTTACCTTCAGCGGAATAGGCAAAAACGCGTAGTAGTCCCTGCATGACAACATAAGCGCCGGATACAGCCTGGCCTTTATGGATTACTGGACCGGAGCGTTCAAAGGTAAACTGCCTGATATGGCTGCGTAACTGTTCTCTTCCAGGCAGCGAAAGTTCCAGTTCATCCGATAGTTCGTCAAGATTCATTGCGATCCCTACAGGTTATATTTTTCGATACAACAGTCTCAGGGTGATAGTGGAGATAGTCTCGACCTGTTACCATTTTAAAGATTGGTGTTGCTGTTCAATTTATCACTACTCAAGGCATTTAGAAAAGCAACAATGTCGTTGATCTGTTGATCGTCTGGAATGGGTCGATTAATCTCTTCAATGCGTCGTGATTGATCCGTCCACAATAGATAGTGACCCGATAGTCCCAGCTGTGCGGTTGCCATAATTCGAACAACATCCTCTAATTTTGTTACTGAGCCATTATGCAACCAGGGACCCGTCAACGCCACATTGCGTAACGATGGAACTCTCAGGATCAGGCGTGGTTTAATGTCAGTACTTTGAGCGCCATCAGAAAAATCAAATTCGTTTTCCAGAGGAGAAGGGTTTGCAGGAAAAATTCTAAAAGGAGCAGAATTATCGAAAACGCTAGCGGCAGAAAAGTTAGGGCCATGATGACAGTTAACGCATCCCATGTTTTCGAATAACGCCATACCTCGGATCTGTTTAGGCGTCATCGCCGTCATGTCCCCTTTTACAAATCGATCATAAGGGGTATCTACGGTTACTAGTGATCGTTCGTATGAAGCGATAACTTCGGCGATGCGGTCAATGGTAATTGGTTGGTCTTTTCCGTATATATCTGCAAAAGCCTGCTGATAGGAAGCGTTTGCCTGCACGCGTGATTCGACCAGTGACAGTGATGGCATACCCATTTCGATGGGATTTATTAGCGGGCCTTTAGCCTGTTCTTCCAGAGAAGCAGCCCTGCCATCCCAGAAAAAATAGGATTGAAAAGCGGTATTCCACACCGTGGGAGTATTCCTTCGTCCGGTTTTATCCTGTATCCCCCGGGCAGTGGCTCTACCATCTGCGCCTGCAGCCTGAAAAAGATCATGGCAAGATGCACAGGATACCGACTGATCGACCGATAAAGACTTGTCATTGAACAGCTGCTTTCCCAGTGTTACTTTTTGTGGTGTTATCGGGTTATTTTCTGGCGCCGGAGCGGTAGCGGGCAGGGTTTCCCAGATATAAGGTGAAAGCCTGCTTTGCGCATTATCCAGCGAAAAGGATTGTACTCCGGGCAGCTTTACGTATCGATAACTGACTGCTGCAGGGTTAACGTAGGGATCATTAGACGCATGCGGAATATAAGAATGATCAGGGGAAGACAGGTTAACAATACCCACGATAACCAGCAATTTGGCTGAAAAGGTTAATACACCCGAACCCAGAGCCATCATCAGTAAAAGGCGATGATTTCTTTTCAGTCGGGATACCGGTCCTAGTTCACTGTTAACCATGCTAGATATAGCCAGTGCTGCCAGGGAAATTACAAACATCCCAAGCAGCAGTAAATCAATAATACCGTAAGTCATTTTTATTCAACGTATAAAAAAAGTAACGGCAACATACGAGATTGTGAAATTTGTTTCTGTATCAATTGTTACAAACAGGCGGGTGAATACGAGATGACTTAGAGACCGTTGCGGAATCTACATTGCCAGATTAATCCTGATTTTTCAGGACATAAAATTTTGAAAATGAATTTATTCGTACAGGGGGAATTAGGAGCCAGGCAAATAAAAAAATCCTTGTGTAGTTATTGCTACATAAATTGAGAAAAGGCAGATGAATAATGTGAACGTCAGATTTATTTCAAGACACATTTTTTTTTAACTTAATTTATAGGTGATAAACATGAGAAAAATACTTAGCAGTCTATTGGTTATACTACCATTGAGCATGTCTGTTATTCCTGTCGGTGCAAGAGCGAATGACTTAGCTGTGTTAGATAAGGCTCATACTGCAGTGCTGATTACTGATCCACAAAATGAATTCCTGAGTGCCGATGGAAAACTATATCCATTATTAAAGGAAAACCTGCAAGAACTGGGCACAATAAAAAATATTGAAACCCTGATGAAAACAGCCAAGCAGCAAAATATAACGCTGGCTGTTGATCCACTGGTTTACACTGCACTGGATAGCAACTGGTCCAATTCGGGTACCTTGCAAAAGCAACTTCTGGAAATGAAGGCATTGCATCGAACCAGTCTGTCAGAGCCTGAAGGTTTTAAAGGTTCAGGCGCTGATTTCTATGAACCCTATAAAAAGTATATAGAAGACGGTAATACGGTGGTTGTCGCTCCGCATAAAATGTATGGACCTGAGAGTAATGATCTAATTTACCAGTTACGTAGTCGCAACATAGATACCGTTATTCTAGGTGGCATGGTGGCGAACCTGTGCGTAGATTCACATATGCGAGCATTAATGGAAAATGGCTTTAAGGTGTATGTTGTAAAAGATGCCGTTGCTGCTCCCGGTAGTGATGCCTATCAGGCGGCGCTGGTAAACTATGGCATGATTTCTAATGGTGTATGGTCCACTGGCGATGCGGTTAATGCTATGAAAAATTAAGGAACCTCTGCCAATCACATTTGCCATTTATGGTGCTCTGTAAAGCCATGGATAGACTTTGCAGAGCTTGATTAACCAGGAAGGCGTTTGTATCAGGTGTGCTATATGCTATGGCTGCAGTGAGATCAAATCAGCACATAAGGTTAGCATCTACCGGAAAATTGCTGAATATTATGCCCAGTAAAGATAGTCTGTGGATTAAGACGGACCTGTATATTGTTGACATTAAAAGTTACATATCAGGAAATTCAGCAATATTTTTTTGATGAACGATTTTTTTCGAAATCGTATACTCGATTGCTCCTGTCCAGCTCGATACTACAGCATCTGGTTAATATCTCTCTGACCCTTTTTTTGCCGCGTAGTATGGTAGATTTGGTCGCAGCAAGAGACTGACCGGTAATCTCGGCTACCTTCTTTTGTGTATAACCTTCGATTTCCGAAAGATAGACGGCTTCCCGGTACTTTTCCGGCAGTTCATTAATCATTGGAATCAGGCACTTTGACAGTTCCATCTGTTCCTGACTGATGGAGGCGAGTGAATTGATATTTTCAACTTCCTCCTGATACTCCGAGATATACTCAAGCCGGTTTCTGCGGTAATGGTCAATAATGATATTGCGGGTTACCCGATATAACCAACTGGAAATGCTTGTATCGTTTTCGACGGTTTGTATTTTTTTGTTTACCCTGAGATAAACGTCGTGCAGGATATCTTCTGCCAGCATGGGATCCTTTACCTGTGAGACGATAAAAGCCTTCAACTGTTTATAGTGTTTCTGCCAGAGTAATTTTTCATTCATAGCTTAGCTGCCGGGTTAAAATTATTTTCTTGTTCTATGCTCCCTGATTGATTAAATGGCATTAAGTAACCACCCAATCAGGGTAAATGAAACAGCAAGCATTGCTGCAAAAGAAAGTAAGCCCTTCCAGGTAATGATTTTCCTCAGGATCAAAAATTCAGGTAATGAGATTGCTGAAATACTCATGATTAAAGCCATAACTGTACCCAGAGTTGCACCCTTAATTAACATCGCTTCAGCGAATGGGATGGTAGCAGCGATATCAGAATATAATGGAATACCTACCAATACAGCCAGGGGTACAGATAAGATAGCATATTGTTCATTAATCGTGGTGACCCATTGCGAAGGTATATAGCCATGAAACGATGCCCCTACAGCTATGCCAACAATCAACCAAAGCCAGACCCTGGAAACAATCTTGTATACCTCAGCGATTGCAAATGTATGGCGATCCCCGATGGATAAATTCGAGGGCTCATGTGTTTCAGGTAGCGCGATATCCCAGACGTATGGCTCTACCCATTGTTCGGGCTTAAATCGCTCTATCAAATAGCTGACCAGGTAGGCAATGGTGATACCCAGTCCCAGGTACAGCAATGTTATCTGCCAGCCCAGGGTACTAATGAGTAATACCACCGCGACTTCGTTGATTAGTGGGCTGGAAATTAAAAAAGCAAATGCGATACCGAGCGATATTCGCGCCTCGACAAAGCCTATGAATAAAGGGACGCTTGAACAGGAACAAAACGGTGAAATAGCGCCCAGTAATATCGCCAGGATTCGGGCGGGCTCCTTTCTTCTGCCAGAAAGGTATCGCCTTATTTTATGGCCGTTAAGAAATGGTCTGAGGTATCCAAATAGATAAACAATGACAGTTAGCAATATAAATATTTTGGTAATGTCCATGGCAAAAAATTGCACTGCATCACCAAGCTGGCTACCACGCTCAAGAGATAAAACTGAATACGCAATCCAGTTTCCAAATAATTCAAACATGCTGTAAATCTCGCTTAAGTTGAGCACCCGCGAAAGCGGGTGCAGATAGGGGGTTTAGCAGCTAGTGCTAGCAGCACAGCAGGAAGAGGAAACTTCTTTTTTATTAGTGAAAAAGTTTTTCAAATTTTGCGGAAGCAGGTAGCTGCTTTCATCGTCAGCTTCTTGGCTGGTTTCGCTATAAACGCTGCGCAACACAGATTCGATAATCATCTCCCTGGGCGGTGCATGATATTCCTGCCCCTGGTATACCCAGGTTCGACAATCGACCGAGCTTTCATTGGTCAGGGAACTACAGGTGGAACAATGGTCTTCTCTGAAATCCAGTTGAATATCCTGTCCATTTACCCTGATCGTAGGTGATGACAGAAATCGATTTTGAATTGCAGATTGCTCAGAGTCGATATGTATCTTTTCGAGTTTTATGTGGTGACCTGATTTTTCAAGCAGTTGGCTTACTTCATCCAGTGCAAGCTCCAGATTACTTTCGGTAGCCTGGCAGGGTTCGCAAACATCCAGGTCAAGGTATAACAACTGGATATCAATCTGTTTGGATTGATTTTTGTTCCTCGCTGCTTCAATCGCATCATCAATATTACATTGGCACTGACTCATAGTCGTTCTCCGGGTTAGTTTAAAAATCAGCCTGATGGCTTATAAACAGGACGGAAAAATTATGAAAAGGATGCAATTAATTTCGTGCCGGATGACAATTAACCCAGCGATCAGGTATGCCGGATTAATAATTCAGAGTGTGAGTTTGCTCAACCCACTTTAGCCGAGCCCACGTCACTAAAGCTGGGAAGATAGTGACTAAGCAGAGTCTGCTTTAAAAAACCAAAAATCAGGCTGCGAGTTTTATACCAGTAGGTGCCAAAAAAGATCACGAACAGGCCCAGCCCCAGCAGGATATACATGAGGACATTCTGCGAGCTATTGAGATGGCTGGTTAAAATCTGGGTCATCGCATAGATAACATAAAGCTGGGTAGAAATCAGTAGCGCGCGGCGATCCAGTAACAATGCAATCAGAAAAAAGGTGGCAAAGAAGATGATCATGATGACTTCTTTATTTATTGACTGTAACCAGGCAGGGTCATTAATCAGTAAAGTGACCATGGAGCCATGTACGATAAGCGGTGCTGCCAATAAATGCAGCCAGAATGCACTATCGCTGAGATGAGTCTTTCGCGCGGGATCCTGAATATCAAAACTCATCGCAATGCTAAAAACCAGCAGGCCTAACAGGATAAATACCCAGGGCCTGTCGAGTAAATCCATGCCCATCTGTAACACGACGATAGCCAGCAGGCCGGCTACCAGTGGCAGCAGACTAAACGGCATGCGATAACGTAGATAAAACAGCAGACTGGTTACGCTGAGCACGGCCAGCCCCATAGTGGTTGCTTCATTGTGATTGAAATCGATAGCCCGGTTCACGAAATAAAGTATCGATAACAGGATTGCAATGCCGGGCAGGGCCAGCTTGCGTACCCTGACCAGCCATTCAGCCAGCAGGACAAATCCGGCAGCCGGAATCAGGAAATAATAACCGCTGAGAGCGATTTGATGACTGGCCAGTACCAGCAGCACGATTCCCAGCGTGATAAAAATATCGCCAAAGCTACGAATGAATTTTAGCGGCTCTTCGCTATTCAATACAGCAGTTGAGATTTCATCCTTTTCGCTGTTTAAAAACTGATACAGCGCGTCGACCTGATCGGGTTGGATCAGCTCACGCTGCACGGCCTGTTCAAGTTTCTCTCTGCTTATCATGAAATTGAGAGGAAATACCTACAGGGCTTTGAAGAAACGATCGCTACGCGGCAGATAGTAATTGTCATAGTTGAGCGACATGACGATGTTGCGCGAGCGTCCCACGATCTCGTCACGCGGCACCAGGCCAATCACGCGCGAATCGGCGCTGTTATCACGATTATCACCTAACACCAGATAGTAATTTTCGGGTACCGAGATGGGGTCAAAGCTGGTGTACTGGGGGTTGGCATTCATATGGACCCAAATGTCATGGTGCACCCCTTTCAGGTTTTCCACCACGTCCAGTTTGTCGCGATAGCTTTGCCTGATCTGGTAAGGCAATTTTTGTCCATTCAGGGTGAGCTGATTATGCGACATACTGATCGTATCACCAGGGATCGCAATGACGCGCTTGACCAGTCTTTTGTCTGATACCGATGAATCAAAAACGACCACATCACCACGCTGTGGGTCGTCCAGCTTAATAACAGAGATATGGCTAAAAGGCAGGCGAATATCATAGGCCATTTTGTTCACCAGAATACGGTCACCTTCCAGTATGGTTGGTTTCATGGAACCGGTGGGTACGGTATTCCAATCCGCGACCACGCTGCGAAAAACAAACATCAGCAGCATAAACAGGATAAAGCCCCGGTTATCGCGAATGATTTTAATCAGTGAATGATGCATCCCGGCCTCTTATAGATGGATAGTGATAAAAACAGTAAAGCACTTTATCAAGACAAAAAAAAGCCGGAAAGATTCCGGCTTTTTATCAGATCGTAACGCAAAATGAATTAGAAATTCATTTCAACCGCTGCTGTTTTGCCACGTTCCGCAGAGGCTACAAAGTCCGGAATCTTGTCAAAATTCAGGTATTTATAGATATCAGCCGACATGCTATTTATCTGATTGGCATACTGCATATACTCTTCAACGGTAGGTAACTTACCCAGAATGGCGGCGATTGCAGCCAGTTCAGCAGAGGCCAGATATACATCAGCGCCCTGTCCCAGACGGTTGGGGAAGTTACGCGTAGAGGTGGAGACAGCGGTGGAGTTAGCTGCAATACGAGCCTGGTTACCCATACATAATGAGCAGCCGGGCATTTCGGTACGTGCACCTGCGGCAGCGTAGATATTGTAAATACCTTCATCCATCAGCTGGTGTGCATCCATCTTGGTCGGTGGAGCCACCCATAAACGGGTAGGAATCACGCCGCCGGAGGCATCCAGCAGTTTGGCAGCAGCACGAAAATGTCCGATATTGGTCATGCAGGAACCAATGAATACTTCATCTATTTTAGCACCGGCAACCTCAGATAACGGCTTCACATCGTCAGGATCGTTGGGACAGGCCAGTAAAGGCTCGGTGATTTCTGACATATTGATTTCGATAACTTCAGCGTATTCCGCATCTTCATCAGCACGTAGCAGGGTTGGATTTTCCAGCCAGGCTTCCATTGCGCGTGCGCGACGTTCCAGAGTACGGGGATCTTCATAGCCATTGTCGATCATCCAGCGCAGCATAACGATGTTGGAGCGCAGGTATTCAGCGACCGACTCTTCAGACAGGTCGATGGTACAGCCGCCAGCAGAACGTTCGGCAGAAGCGTCGGAAAGTTCAAACGCCTGCTCTACGGTCAGGTTGGGCAGACCCTGAATTTCCAGGATACGGCCATTGTAGACATTCTTTTTGCCCTTCTTTTCAACCGTCAACAGGCCACGTTTGATGGCTTCGTAAGGGATCGCATTCACCAGGTCGCGCAGGGTAATACCCGGCTGCATCTCACCGGTAAATTTCACCAGTACCGATTCCGGCATATCCAGTGGAATGACGCCTAATGCGGCACCGAACGCCACCAGGCCAGAGCCCGCGGGGAATGAGATGCCCAGAGGGAAGCGCGTATGCGAGTCACCACCCGTTCCAACCTGGTCCGGTAACAGCATACGATTCAGCCAGGAGTGGATAATGCCATCGCCAGGGCGCAGTGAAACACCACCACGGGTCTGGATAAAATCTGGCAGGGTATGCTGGGTATTGATATCAACTGGCTTGGGATAAGCTGCGGTATGACAGAAAGACTGCATCACAAGGTCTGCTGAAAAGCCCAGGCAGGCCAGCTCCTTCAGTTCATCACGTGTCATCGGTCCGGTAGTATCCTGCGATCCCACCGTGCTCATGCGCGGCTCGCAGTAGGTGCCAGCGCGTACGCCGTCAACACCACAGGCCTTGCCGACCATCTTCTGTGCCAGGGTATAACCCTTGCCACTGTCAGCGGGATCTACCGGACGGCGGAATTTATCACTGGGGCCAAGGCCCAGCTCTTCGCGTGCCTTTTCGGTCAGTGAGCGACCAATGATCAATGGGATACGTCCACCAGCCTGCACTTCGTCCAGGATGACATCGGTTTTCAGTTCAAACTCGGAGATTACGTCACCAGCTTCGTTATAAACCTTACCTTCATAAGGCTTAAGGATAATCACGTCACCCATATTCATCTGGTCAACCGGACACTCGATAGGTAAGGCGCCTGAGTCTTCCACGGTATTGAAAAAGATAGGGGCGATCTTGCTACCCAGAACCACACCACCCTGACGCTTGTTAGGCACGTAAGGGATGTCATGGCCCATGAACCACAGCACGGAATTGGTGGCAGATTTACGTGAAGAACCGGTACCCACGACGTCACCGACATAAGCTAGCGGCAGTCCCTGCTGTTCCATCGACTGGATCAGTTTAATCGGGCCGACCTTGCCAGCATCATCAGGCTCGATACCATCGCGCGCATTCTTTAGCATGGCCAGCGCATGCAATGGGATATCAGGGCGTGACCAGGCATCCTGTGCGGGAGACAGATCATCGGTATTGGTTTCACCGGTAACCTTAAATACGCGCAGTTTAATCTCTTCAGCCACCTTATCCTTGCGCGCAAACCACTCGGCATCAGCCCAGGATTGCAACACGGCTTTGGCATTCGCATTGTCGGCTTTAGCCTTTTCTGCCACGTCGTGGAAGGCATCGAACATTAACAGGGTATATTTCAGCTGCTCCGCAGCCAGCTCACCGAGCTCGGCATCGTCCAGTAGCTCGATCATGGAGGCAATGTTGTAGCCACCCATCATGGTACCGAGTAACTCTACCGCCTGTGTTTTTGAGATCAGCGGAGAGGCTGCCTCGCCTTTTGCCAGCGCAGACAGAAATCCGGCTTTCACATAGGCCGCTTCGTCTACACCCGGAGGAACGCGATTGGTGAGCAGGTCTACCAGTGTTTCTTCTTCACCGGCGGGTGGATTTTTAAGTAACTCAACCAGGTCCGCGACCTGTTCTGCATTCAATGGCAGCGGTGGAATACCTTGTTGGGCGCGTTCTTCGACGTGTTGACGATAGGCTTCGAGCATGGAGAACCTCTTGTTTATATGTTAGCTAGCGCCTTGCAAAGCGCGTAATAGTTAATTTAAATGGCGTCGCAATATAGCGAAATGCCGGGTTAAACACAATTTTGCTACCCTGAGCAGATCGGTATTACCGAACTGCTCAGTTTAATGAATCCGTGTCTATCGAATAACTCATCTGCATCAATGCAGGCTATTGAGTTTTCAGGGGGTATGAGTCGCGTTAATTTGCGTTGACAACCTTCTTGTTACAGGATTCATCGAACAGATCTGAGGATAAAATCTCCAGAAATCCTCGAGCCTGAGGGGTCAGGAACTTTCCCTTTCGAATAACAGCACCATACACCTGTTTGGGGAAATATTTGCCTAAGGAAATGGCACTCAGGTTTTCCTTACCTGTCAGTGACAGGCAGCTTACGATAGAAATACCCATGCCCTCTTCAACATAAGTCTTGATGACTTCCCAACCACCAACTTCCATGGATACCTTATAGGGTACGTTATGATCATTAAAGATCTTGTCGACCTTGCGCCAGGTGGATAGTTCACGCGGTGGAAGAATCAACCCATAGGGTGAGATATCTTCCAGCGTTACCGAGGTTTTATGGGCCAGTGGGTGATTGAGTGGGGTAATTAGTACGGGCTCATATTCATGCAGGGGCTCAAATACCATATCTTCACTGTTATCTGCCATGGTACCCACCGCGAAATCGACTGTGTCAGATTTGAGTAATGCACGTCCTTCCTTACCGGTATTGTTAGAAAGCTTAACGTGGATGCTGGGATACTCTTCCTTAAATTTATTGATGTACTTGGGTAACAGGTACATACAGGCAGTCTGGCCGGCTGTGATGTGTAATTCACCGGATTCCATACGCCCGGCCAGGCTGTTGAAATTCTGTGACAGGTTATCAATACCGCTGATTAGCGGTTTAGACAATTCGTAAAGGATTTGTCCATCAGGTGTAAGGTTGATGACCGGACCACGGCGCTCAAAAACCTGAACGCATAATTCCCTTTCCAGCGCACGAATCTGTAGTGAAACAGTGGGCTGGGAAAGAAATAATTCTTCTCCGGCTTTGGAGATACTTTTGGTTTCAACGGCTTTACAAAAGGCACGCAATTGCTTTAGTCGATTCTGTTTATAACAGGGTGGTGAAATGCTCATATCAAGTACCTCGCAAGGGTGAAATGGTTGTTATTATTATTATTTTTAACGCTGATTTATAGCACATCAGCTGGTTCCTAAATACTTAGTATTTAGTATAACTATATTAAAAATCTATACCTTCGAATCCTTATTCTGGGTCGATGGCCTCGCAATGTACGAGGCCATCTGTTGTAAAAAGGCGCCCCAATGATGAGACGCAACGGACATTGAGGAGTGTCAAATGTCGAGATTCTTTTAGTGTCCGCCTTAGGCAGACATAAACATGCCGCCGTTAACCGGAATGTTAGCGCCAGTGGTATAGGCATTTTGCGCATCTGCCAGCCAGGCAACGGTATTGGCGATTTCTTCAGGCTTACCCATGCGACCAGCAGGAACCGCACTGACGATAGACTTCAGTACTTCTTCTGGCATCGCGCTGGTCATTGCTGTTTCGATGTAGCCAGGTGAAACCGTGTTAACGGTGACGCCTTTGGCTGCAGTTTCCTGAGCCACGGCCATGGTGAAACCATGTAAGCCGGCTTTAGCAGCCGAATAGTTAGCCTGGCCAAACTGGCCTTTCTGACCGTTAACTGAAGAGATATTGATGATGCGACCAAAACCGCGCTCGGTCATACCATTAACCACCTGTTGAGTGACGTTGAAAGCACTGTTCAGATTGGTGTCGATAACCGCATTCCACTGGTCAGGGGTCATGCGCTTGAGGGTTTTGTCGCGCGTAATACCGGCACAGTTCACCAGTACATCTACAGGACCAATGCTGGATTCGATGCTTTTAATCATCTCACCGCATTCTTCGTAGCTAGTTACATCCGCTGGGGCAATGTGTATATCTGCATTTCTACTGCGCATTTCTTGCAGCCAGCTTTCTGCAGCTTCTTTGTCAGCCGGGAAATAATTGGCAACGACGCTATGGCCGCTAGAAGCCAGGGCTTCACAGATTGCTGTTCCGATACCGCCAGTACCGCCAGTGACTAATGCTACTTTTTTGGTCATATAAGCCTCGTAAATCTTTAATTCTTGTATTTTTTGATGCGTTGAGATTTGCTGTTCTAAATTTCAGCGCAAATAAATTCTGGGTGTTTAACAGGGTGTTGAAGCTGGCGGCACAGTCAATATTGTCGCTGTGCCGCCAGCGGGTCTGATTAGATCAGGCCGAAATTAAGCAGCTTTCTTAGCTGTTTTCTTAACGGCTTCAACGCCAGTATCGAAAGCTTTTGTAGCGTATTCGCTGTTCAGCTTAACTGCGTCGTCGATAGCAACTTTCAGTTCGTCACGAGTTTTAACTGCGTCAGCTGCAGACTCTTTAACAAAACCAGTTACATTGTCAGAAACGGTTTGCATCAGAGCGCTAGAAGCTTGCAGAGCGTCTACTGGGTTTTTGGCAGAAGAGATTTCTTTGCTAGTTGCCAAAGTGGCTTCTACGATCGCGTTAGTCAGTTCAACTTGCTTGTTGATGAAAGACTGAGCAGTAGCTACATTCAGGTCGCCGAAAGCACGCATGGCTTCCATTGCTTTAGT
The DNA here is from genome assembly GCA_050288105.1 of Gammaproteobacteria bacterium. Classification (GTDB taxonomy): domain Bacteria; phylum Pseudomonadota; class Gammaproteobacteria; genus JACNJF01. Next base: position 348,819 of record JBNKDE010000002.1, on the reverse strand, counting down.
GTTGTATTCAAAAAATAATTCAACGGTTGGGTTAGTCATGGTTTTCTCCGATCTATAAAGGTAATAGGTTAAAAATCTGTATTTGTGCACTGCACAATGTTGCACTGCACAAATAATATGTCTGATCAGAGAATTGTCAAGCGGGAAAGTCGAATTATTTTATAATATATAAATACACTTTAATTTATATATATTAAATTCAATAAGTTAGGATTATTTTAGCGGGTAAAAATTTATTTTTTAGATTCGTCAGAAGTACTGGTTTTAAAAAATTTTGCCTGCAATTCGGTCAAATGATCGAGATTTTGACGGGTCATCTGCATCCAGAAATCCATCGGAGAATTTTTGAACGCCTTGTCCATCTGGTTCACCAAGGTACCTTGCTGCTCGGTAAACAGCTGCATGCTGGCCTGCAGAAAGCTGGAGAAATAATCACGATTGGTCTGGCTGTTATTACGAATAAATTCTGACAGGATCTGGCTATTGAACAGTGGTTCGTTATTGTTTTCCTGTTCCATGATGATCTGCAGCAGGATGCTGCGCGTCAGGTCTTCACCCGTTTTCTGGTCCACTACCTTAAACGGTGTATTTTCAATAACCATCTGTTTGGCGTCATCCAGAGTAATATAGCGACTATCCATGGTGTCGTATAAACGGCGGTTCGGGTACTTTTTGATTAAACGTTCGTTTGCGCTGGATTCAGACACAGTTGGGTTCCTCTGGTTATCTGTAGCGCATCTTATATCAAGATGCACTACAGAACTAATAGAGCGATTTAATCTACCAATTCAACCGCCATTGCTACACCCTGACCGCCACCAATACATAGTGTTGCCAGTCCCTTTTTAGCTGATTGGCGTTGCATGCCATGTAACAGGGTGACCAGTACGCGTGCACCGGATGCACCGATTGGATGTCCCAGAGAGATCGCACCACCGCTCACATTGACCTTATCCGTATCCCAGCCCAGGCTCTTGTTGACGGACAGTGCCTGCGCGGCAAAAGCTTCGTTTGACTCGATCAGGTCCAGGTCATTGACATCCCAGCCCGCCTTTTTCAGGCATTTCTGGGTAGATGGAATTGGGCCTGTGCCCATGATCTTTGGATCAACGCCAGCACTGGAGAAAGCCACAATGCGTGCGATAGGCTTCAGGCCGAGCTCTTTGGCTTTGGCTTCTGTCATGACCAGTACCGCAGCCGCACCATCATTGATACCGGAAGCGTTACCGGCGGTTACCGTGCCGTCTTTCTTGAAGGCAGGACGTAGAGCGCCGAGTTTTTCGCCCGTGGTGCCAGCGCGGGGGAATTCATCCTTACTGAAAATAATGGGATCACCCTTGCGCTGAGGGATTTCAACTGGGGTGATTTCGTTATCAAAATTGCCAGCATTTTGTGCGGCTTCGGTCTTTTGCTGCGAAGAGGCGGCAAAGTTGTCCTGGTCTTCGCGAGTCAGGGAGAATTGTTCAGCGATATTTTCGGCAGTGACGCCCATATGGATGTCATTCATTGCGCACCACAGGCCATCGACGATCATGCTGTCTTCCAGTTCCCAGTTGCCCATCATCTTACCGTTACGAGACTTGGGTAATACATGGGCAGACATGCTCATGTTTTCCTGCCCACCGGCAATCACGATATCTGCGTCACCACAGGCGATAGACTGGAATGCCAGGTGCACTGCTTTCAGGCCACTACCGCAAACCTTATTGATGGTCATCGCTGAAGAGGTATCAGGAATACCAGCAGCCAGCGCGGTCTGGCGGGCGGGATTTTGGCCGGCGCCAGCCGTAAGTACCTGGCCCAGAATGATTTCATCAACCTGGTCGGCTGAGATACCGGATTTTTCGATCAGCGACTTAACAACAGTGGCGCCGAGCTGTACAGCAGAAACATTGGCCAGTGATCCTCCAAAGGATCCGATAGCGGTTCTTGTAGCATGGGTGATGACAATAGATTCAGACATGGTTATAAAACCTCTTGTTATTAATTTATTAGGGTGATTCACTGGCCACGGGGACAATGATTTTTATACTTGTACATAATTTGTATTGAAATTATCCGATATATTTAAACATGATTATTTGTTGCGGTGCAACATTTAGAATGGTAGTGTCTTGTGTGCTGCCCTAAACTACATGACCAAATCACTATTTCCCGGCCCGCTGATATGATCATGTAGTTTAGGACAGTACACTAGCGCTTAACAACAATGGGGGATATTGAAATGTCAAAAAATAACGAGGGACAGGATTACCTGGCCCAACTGTATAACTTACAACAACAGTATTTGAATAACCTGCAGCAGATGATGCAACCGCAGGCTCCGGCAAATCCAATGGAACAGATGTTTAAAGCCTGGATGCCGGGAAATACCCCAGCAAACCCATTTCAGCAGATGCAAAACTCGATGAATGGCTGGATGCAGCCTGGAATGGGGTCAATGAATGCTTTCTACGAACAGATGAATGAGCAGTTCAAATCCCAGTTACAGAACCCATTTGCTTCCCTGCTGATGCCTGGTTTACAGAACCAGTTCAAAATGCCTGAATTTCCAGACCTAAGTGCCTTTAATTCCCCCTTTGTTGATTTGATGAAAGGCCTGTTTAACGAGGAAGAACATAGTAAAGCCGAAGCTTTAATGAATTCGCTCAGGGATTACCAACAGGTAACGTTGGAAATTAACCACCTGATGTCGCAGCTGGCTATAAATAGCCTTGAAAAGTTACAGTCGAAAGTAACTGATCAGGATAAGCAGGATCTGCAGAATGTTCCTCAGTGGTGGCTAGAGATTACGCAGACAGTTTTTGAGGAATCTAAACAGAGTGAAGCCTATCAGGAGCTACAGAAAAAGCTCGAAATGGTGAAGCAGAAACTGGCAGATGATAAGGAAGAATACCGTGAATCACTGGCGCAAAGCCTGGGGCTGGTGACGGAGAAAACCTATAACGCCATGCAGATGCAGATGCAGGCGTTACAGAAACAGATCAAGGAATTAAGCGAAGCCAAAATCAACCCGGAAGCAATAAAAGCTGCTGCCGATGACTTCACCGTATTAAACGGTATTGGGCAGAAATTTAATGAAAAATTACATGAGCAGGGTATTAACAACCTCAAGCAACTGGCTTCTATGTCAGATGAAATGCTCAAAAATCTGGATAGCAACCTACAGGCAAAAGGAAAGGTTTTTCAGGATCAATGGCGTGAACAGGCTGAGCAATTCTTAAATTCGATGTCGGGTAAAACCAGCAAATAGAAAGTGTAGGTAGTTTTATATGTCATATATTCATTTGAAAAACATTAAGGTAGCACAGTCCCTGGTGGACTTTGTTAATACAGAAGTTTTACCCGAACTGGAAATGGATTCTCAGAGTTACTGGGAAAACTTTGAATCAATTATGACCAGCTTTAGCACAGAGAATGCTGAGTTATTAAAGAAAAGAGATGAAATCCAGCAACAGATCGATAACTGGCATAAAAACAATAAATACGATGGAGATAACCTGGATAGCTATAAACAGTTTCTGAAAGATATTGGTTACCTGTTAGAAGAGAAAGAGGATTTTCAGGTTAAGGTTAAGAATATTGATCGTGAAATATCCAGCGTGGCAGCGCCGCAGCTGGTAGTACCGATTAACAATGCCCGTTTTGCGATCAATGCTGCGAACGCTCGCTGGGGTAGTCTGTACGATGCGCTGTATGGTACTGATATGATTGCCGATGAAGGCGAGCTGGCGATAGGCAAGGAATACAATAAAAATCGTGGGCAGGCGGTATTCGATTTCTGTACCCAGTGGCTGGATAAAGTATTGCCGCTTCAGGGCGTATCACACGCTGAAGTTAAGGAGTATGGCCTGGAGCTGGTGATGGGGGTAGAACGTCCCTATTTCAGGCTGGAAAATGGGGTACGAGTCAAACTTCAGGATGCCGAGCAGTTTGTAGGCTATTCACATAATGGGGATCTGGTGTTGTTATTTATTCACCATGATCTGCATTTTGAATTACGGATAAATAAAAAGTCGATTATCGGCCAGCATCATCCTGCGGGTTTAAAGGATATTATTCTGGAAGCGGCGGTTACTACCATTGAAGACTGTGAAGACTCGGTTGCTGCCGTAGATACAGAAGATAAAATGCTGGTGTACCGCAACTGGAAGATGTTGATCCATGGTGATCTATGTTTTGAAATGCGCAAGGATGGCAAATCATTCACCCGCGTACTGAATGATAATCGTGAGTACCATAATAAAATGGGCGAGACATTCAGCCTGCCAGGTCGTAGCTTAATGCTGGTCAGGAATACGGGCATACATATGAAAACCGATCTGGTGCTGGACGCCAACGATCAGATGATGCCTGAAGGCCTGGTCGATGGATTGATCACTGTGCTGGTTTCACTGTATGACATTTGCAAGCGACATGCATTTAACAATAGCCGTACAAAAAGCATTTATATCGTTAAGCCCAAAATGCACGGACCGGAAGAAGTCGCATTTACCAATCGTTTCTTTGCCGCTATCGAAAAGGCTTACAACCTGCCTGAAAATACCGTCAAGATTGGTATTATGGATGAGGAACGCCGAACTACGGTGAATCTGAAAGAATGTATTCGTGCCGCCAGCGAACGCGTCATTTTTATTAATACCGGATTTCTGGATCGCACTGGAGATGAGATTCATACCAGTATGCGGTTAGGCCCGATGCTGCCTAAAGCCGAGATCAAAGGCGAGCGCTGGATGCAGGCATATGAAAACTGGAATGTAGATACGGGTTTAATGTGTGGCCTGAACGGCGTTGCCCAGATCGGTAAGGGAATGTGGGCGGTACCGGATCAAATCAAGGCTATGTACGAAAGTAAGCAGGCGCATCCTGAGTCAGGTGCAAACTGTGCCTGGGTGCCTTCACCAACCGCAGCAGTGATCCATGCCCTGCACTACCACAATGTGAATGTGAAACAGGAGCAGCAGAAGATCAAGTTGAGAAATCGTGCCAATGTGGATCATATCCTGACAGTTCCCCTGTTGCCCAAAGCGCGCAAGTTATCAGCCAAAGAGATACAGGCGGAGCTGGATAACAATGCACAGGGTATTCTGGGTTATGTGGTGAAGTGGATAGACCAGGGTGTTGGTTGTTCAAAGGTACCGGATATCCATGATATTGGGTTGATGGAAGATCGTGCGACGCTGCGCATTTCCAGCCAGCATATGGCTAACTGGCTGTTACATGGCCTGTGTACAGAAGAACAGGTGGTAGAAACCTTTAAGCGTATGGCCAAGGTGGTTGATGCGCAGAACAAGGGTACGCCGGGCTATATGAACATGGCGCCAAAGTTCAATGGTGCGGCGTTTGAAGCGGCTTTGCAGCTGGTGTTGCAGGGTGCTGAATCAGCTAACGGCTATACCGAAGACTTGCTGCAGAAATATCGCCTGAAAGCAAAGCTGGGTTAGAATTCAGGGCATTTAACAGAAAAGCCGCTTAACGCGGCTTTTTCTGTTTTAGGTTCAGCTCTGGCTTAGTAAATTCCATCCGGGCTGAAAATAAGTTTGCATGGCCTGCTGAAAAAGTTTGGCCCCCCGCTGTGCGCACAGGCTTTCGATAGCCGTTCTAGTTTCATTATGGCTGCTAAGGTCCACTGTCTGCTGCGATACAATATCTCCACAATCAAACTGTTCATTCAGTAAATGCAGGCTAACCCCAAACTTTTGACTCCCTGCATTGATTTGATCGCCAATGGGGTCAAATCCGCGGTAAGCGGGCAGTAACGACGGGTGAAGATTGAGTGCTGCACAGTTCACGCTGTTGATAACATCCATACTAATCAACTCGGGCCAGCAGGCCACCAGTAAAAAGTCTACATTTTGTTGCTGGACCCAGCGCGCAAGTAGCACATCACGTTGATAGAAATGGTCTATCTGATGCGCTTTAAGCAGCTGCTCTATCGGCTTTGGTGCGGGCTCTCTGAGGACAGGGATATCGGCCAGGTAACTGATTGAGTCGCTGGCCTGACTACCGTGCTGAACATAAGCCTGTGGGGAAATATGGTCGGATAATAGCTGCTGAAGCACCTGACAGGTAAAGTTTGTACCACTGCCCAGAAGCAGAAAGCTGGGTTGTTTAAACATGTATCACCGTTGGTAGCACAGGCTGAGACCTGCTCACACTAATAGATTATAACTTTATATGCAGAAAAGGATTTGCCTGCCAGCGCTGGCCTGATATAAATAAAGCGTATAGAGGAATAAAATATGAAAAAAACCAGCGAACTCATATGGCAGGATAAACAGCATCAGGTGCTATTTGAGCTCATTGAACAACTGGAAAGTGGGCATGGAAATGCTTTGGTATTCCGCCGTCTGCAGGAATTTGCAGAAAATCATTTCACTCTGGAAGAAGAGTACATGATAAAGCTGGATTTTCCGCATTTTGAGGCGCATCAGCGCGCGCATGATAAGTTCAGGGTCGAGCTGGATTTAATGATTCAGGAATGCCATACCTATGATATGAAATTCTGCGCGGCGCTGGCCGAGTTCCTGCGCGAATGGTTGCGTAGTCACATCTTCGGTATCGATAAGCAATTAGAAGCGTTTATCCTGAAATCAGACGCAAAATAATACCGAGATAGAAAATGAATTTCTCACAGACCACGCAGGGCTTTGTGTATGGTTTCCTGGCCTATAGTATGTGGGGCACCTTTCCTTTATTTTTTCACCTGCTGCGTGAAGTGCCTTCCACCGAGGTTCTGCTGCATCGCGTGGTGTGGTCGTTTGTGTTTGTATTCGTGATCTTACTGGTCAGGCGCTGGCAAAAGCGTCTATGGGCAGCGGTTAAAAACTACGCCTTGCTGCGTGGACTGCTATTTTCTGCTTTTCTGGTGAGCCTGAACTGGTTGATCTATATCTGGGCGGTCGCACAGGGTCGAGTGGTTGAATCGAGTCTGGGCTATTTTCTGACGCCACTGGTGAGTGTATTTCTGGCGCGTGTTTTCCTGCAGGAAAGATTAAATCGTAAACAGTTACTGGCTATTATTCTAGCTGCCGCTGGCATACTCTGGCTGGTGATCAGGTTGGGCTATCTACCCTGGATTTCACTTGCGCTGGCGATCAGCTTTGGGCTCTACGGACTGGTCAGGAAACGCCTGGAGGTGGACACCCTGACCGGACTCACGATAGAAACCGGATTGTTACTGCCGCTAGCACTCAGCTACTGGGTGTACCTGGTGCAACAGCGTGCGGATCACTTTTTTCAGGCTGCGGATAATTACACTCTGCTGTTACTGGCCTGCGGTGCGGTCACTTCGGTACCATTATTGTTGTTTGCCTCAGCGGCCAGGAAACTGAGCCTGTCGGTCATCGGTTTCATGATGTACATTAATCCGACGCTGCAGTTTTTGATTGCATTGCTGGTATTTGAGGAAGCTTTCAGTCAGGACCAGTTTATCGGCTTTTGTTTTATCTGGGCGGCGTTGATCGTGTTTACACTGGGCTCTATCAGGAAAAGAAATGTCCTCGCACAGAGCTAGCGTTCGACACCGCTATAACGTCGCCATTGTTGGAAGCTTTCGAATTCGAGATAGCCTCGGGTGAGTATATAGCTGAGCGCACCACGCATGCGATATAGCTTGACGACCGAATCAACACGGAAAATTTCATCGCCACGCTCATTAAAAAAAACGGTGGTCGGCATATAATGTATATCTAACTTTTTCGCCCATTCGCGCGCGCTTAACTTCTCCCCGCTGGGTGTGACAACGGGTGTTTCTGACCAGGCATCCAGCTGACGTAACTCAAAGCCCGCTAGCCATTTCAGCGTATCCTCGTTATGCAGGGGTTCTGAATGTAGTTGATCGCAGGCATGGCATTCTTTCTGCTCGAAAATAACGGCCAGTGGCTTGGTTCCCGCTGCGGCGCGTCTGTCCAGATTCATCGGCCCTTTTAAAAACTGCTCATGTTCATTCAGGTCGTCTTCGGAAAACCGCGGTGGGGGATCGGCGCGCTCCAGGTAATCGCGAAAGCCTTCGAATTTGTAGAAGTCTTCCACTACATATTTCATCACTGCCTGGAAGCGATAGGGGGGGTAATAACCACGCATTCTGAAAGCGATATCACCCTTCTCATCATAAAAGATAATGGAAGGAGTGAAGTTGGTATTCTCGCGGATCGAAAGATCACGCTCGCTGAGCTGGCTACCGTCGAACAGCGTGATCATACGGCTGCCCCAGATATCGAGTGCGATGATTTCATAATGATCACGCAGATAACGAACAATATCCGGACGGGTCAGGTTGATCTCCATCAATGCCTTGCAGTACGCACAGTTCTCCTGACCAAAATACAGGGCGATGCCCTGCTTTCCATCTGCCCTGGCCTGCTGCAGATCTTCCCTTAAGTCGAGAAAGGAGTCCTTGAACCAGTCGGGATGCTCAATCTCGCGCTCCAGTGGCGCATCGTTGAACCCCTTTTCAAATTCGCTAGCAAAACTGTTTGGCTCATTGGCTGGCAGCAAGGCGGGGTAAATAAAGAGAGCGATGGCTGAAAAAAACAGTGTCCTAAAGCGCGTTATATTCAGCATATATTTTTAGAATTATGGTTAATCTGTACAGTATCTGTACATGACGATCAGTCTATTGAACCAGGAAGCTGGTAAACAGGACATCGTCGATATCATCACTGCCAGTTAGCACCTTATAGACGGATTTCACCTTTTCGGTAATCGCCTTGCGCAGTTTTTCCCGCTCCAGTGCAGATTTGACATTAGCGACATTCTGTTCGCTGAGCATCAATATGACCTGGTGGCGCAGTGCCGGTACATGCAGCTTTACCTGCTCAAGATTGAGTTCATCCCGCACCAGGATATCCGCTTTAAGCTGAACAAAAACCAGGCGTGGTCCATCGGTTGCCAGATTCAGTACCATAGCTTCGCCTAAAGACACATATCCGGGGGTGATCTGTTGAGAAGCTGCTTCGTCGGCCGCGATCAGGGGAAGGTGGAACATCAGCAGGACAAGCCCGATCAATATTTTTTGCATGGTTATTTCCGCTTGAATTGATACTATATTAAAAATTTAACTCACCACAAATTCTATGACACCCGAACACATCCAGCAAAAAATTATCCAGGGCATGCCCGAAGCAGAGGTCAGCGTAACAGGCGCAGAAGGTAAATTTACCGCGCAGGTAGTTAGTGAACAATTCGCCGGGCTGACCCCAATTAAACGACATAAACTGGTATATGCCTGTGTCAATGATGACATTAGTTCGGGCGCGCTGCATGCCTTAACCATTGTTGCGAAAACTCCGCAGGAAACTACTCAGGCGTAGTGACCACCAGTTTGTTTCGGCCAGAGTTCTTGGCCTGATACAACGCTTTATCAGTTCGTTCATAGAGTGTTTCGGCGGTGTCGCTTTCGCGCATGCAGCTCAGGCCGGCGGATAGCGTGATGTTCAGCTTCTGCTGTTTAAAATGGAAATTTGCTTCTCCCACTGCGCTGCGAATTTTTTCCACTAAAGGTGCGGCGTTATCGAGTTCTGTTTTAGGCAGGATCAACACAAACTCCTCACCCCCAATACGAAAAAGAAAGTCTGTCTTGCGGATATTTTTTGCCATCATCTGAGCCACAATCTGTAATGCCTTGTCACCCGCATTATGACCGTAGCCATCATTTATACGCTTAAAATGGTCGATATCCAGTACCGCATAGCTGAAGGTTTCGTGATAACGCGTATAGCGAGAAATTTCCTGATCCAGGATTTCATCGTAAGAAAGCCGGTTACGTACCCCGGTGAGGGTATCAAACATGAGTTTTTTACGATTTTCGTTGAGTTTCTTTTTCAGCTGCTCCGATTCCTGTTCCATAAAATGAATCTGCTGCTGTAGCTTCTGGTTACGCTGCTCAGATTTTGTAAACCGTTCAGAATCATGCACGACAAATTCTTTCAGGCTGGTTTTGATAGAGACGAGATTATTACTGATAGCGCTCTTGAGCTGTTGAATATCGTTTTCAGATTGCACGGTTTGTTGAATGTCCTGCACACTTTTATCCATTACCTGCTGCAGCTTCTGGGTTTCCTTCCTTCCCTGTAGCGAGTCCAGGTGATCGTCGTTAAGTGCGCTGGATATCTCGCTCAGTTGCTGTGTGACATCGACGATGAGCCCTTCAAGCTCAAGTTTTTCATTGTGGATGCCGTGAATAATAATACGGATCTGGTTAATTATCAGATCCAGAAATTCGCGCCAGTCACTATCCTCGTCTGCCTGTTCTATCTGCTCAGTCAGTTTATCCAGCTCGGGTGTATTGCCATAAGTCAGGGCGATTTTTTCAATCAACGAGATCAGAACCTGAAAGCTTTCGCTTTTGTCTGCCGTATCCGAAGCTTCTATCTGAAGTAAGCGGTTGATCAGCAGCGCGAGCTCGGACAGGCACTTTTCTGGACTCAGGTTGGGCAGGGTGTGCTGTAATTGTTCAAGTTCGACCTGGTATTGGGGTGACAGCTGTAGCTGTTCGATGAAAGATAGTGCGAAACTGGTTTCATTAACAGGAGTACTGATGTCATTTTCCTGTGCTGAGCTATTCGCAGGAGTAGCGCTAGCAGGCTGTTCTTCCAGTTTTAGCAGCGCCTGAGCCAGGTTTTCCAGATCCTGCTCCAGTTCATAGTCCTTTTTATTGCGCGTATGCTGCTGAATATCGCTGAGGATCTTATCCAGCTGAGGGTGTATGCCTTTTGCGGTTATTGAAACACGCGAGATGGTCTTACGTAGTATATCCTCCAGTTTGCCCCAGGATTTCTCCATTGCTTCGAGCTCTTTGAGGTTATTGAAGTACTTTGATTTCCAGTCCTTATCGTTAGACACCGAGATACCTGTTATTTGTAATTATCTTGGGAATGCGCGAGGCTATCTGTATTGTAGAATTTATACTACAGGAATCCAGTTAAAGCGGAGATAATTTGTCCACTCATTTACCCAGTATGCTGATCATTGGCAACTGTATTGTCGATCAAATCTGGAAAATCGATCAGTTTCCACCAGAAGATGCCGAGTTTCGAGCGCTGGCCAGAACGCAGCAGCTAGGGGGTAATGCCTGTAACAGTGCGCAAATCCTGAGTAAGCTTGGACACTCGGTCGAACTGGTAGCCCAGCTGGCTGACGATGCAGAAGCAGACTGGATCCAGCAGCAACTGAGCAGGCTGGGGATCCAGTACCAGTATTGTGCGCAATCAGCACATAGCCAGACGCCTCTGTCCAGTATCTGGTTGAACGAGGCCAATGGCAGTAGAACAATCTGCCACTATCGCGATCTCCCGGAACTCAGTCTTGCCCAGTTGCAACAGATCGATCCTGATAACTACCAATGGCTACACCTCGAAGGCAGGAATATTCAGGTTTTACAGCAATACCTGCCCATGCTCGAAAAGCGAAGCCAGTTCCTGATATCGCTGGAAATTGAAAAGCCCAGGGCAGGCATACAAGCATTGCTACCCTATGTAGATGTCGCGATTGTTTCCAGTGCTTACCTGAGCCAAATGCAGATCAGCGCTGAGCGCTGCCTGGACGAGTTTCACCAGCTAAATCCGCAGTTACAGCTCGTTTGCACGCTGGGGGATCGTGGCCTGCTAGCCCTTGATGCTAACCAGCAGATGATCCGGATGAATGCCGAAGCGGTTGAAAGGGTGGTTAATACTAGCGGTGCCGGAGACTGTTTTATCGCGGGCTTGATCAGCCAGATGAGTCAGCAGATACCCTTTGCCGAGGCATTATCGTTTGCCAGCAGGCTGGCGGCCAGTAAGGTTCAGCAGCAGGATATGAGTTTCAGGCCTGAAGATATCTATGACTAAGCCCGCTTTCATCTGTCACCTGAATGAAATACAAGATCCGGCCAGCCGCGGGTTTAGTGTCCAGCGTGGTGGAAAAACTATCAACGGGTTCGTCGTGCATAAGGGCGGGCAGTTTTACGCTTATCTCAACTGCTGTCCTCATACCGGCGCGCCGCTGGACTGGGTAGAACATCAATTCCTGGATGCTGATTCGGCGCTAATCCAGTGTGCGATGCACGATGCCCGATTTGATATTCAAAGCGGGCAATGCCTGCAGGGGCCCTGTGCGGGTGATGCGCTGCAGCCGCTTAAGCTGGAGATTCGTGGCGACAGCTTATATCTCAGCTAAGCGCGGGGAGATTAGATAGTCAGTACGGTACAACCGCTGGTTTGCCGGCCTTCCAGTGCCCGATGCGCATCTGCACATTGCTCCAGCGCAAAGGTCTGGTTTACATGGATCTTAACCTGACCACTGGCGACCACACTGATCAGGCGATTAGCCCCTTCCAGTAACAATTCCTTGGTTGATACATGGGTTGCCAGTGTAGGGCGAGTAACATACAGAGAACCTTTGGGCGCCAGTATGCCGGGATTAAACGGCTCCACCGGACCACTTGCGTTACCATAGCTTGCCAGCACGCCGAAAGGACGTAGAGAATCTAGTGATGCCTCAAAGGTTGCTTTACCGATGGAGTCATAGGCTACCGCAACCCCTTTACCTCCGGTAATCTCCGCGACACGGGTTGGAATATCCTCGTCGCGATACATAATGATGTGATCACAGCCATTGGCGCGCGCCAGTTCTGCTTTCGCTTCTGAGCCTACACAGCCGATCACTGTGGCACCTAAAATTTTTGCCCACTGGCACAGGATGAGACCTACGCCGCCAGCCGCCGCGTACACCAGGATGGTATCGCCAGGTTTAACCGGGTAGGTTCGAAATAACAGGTAATGCGCCGTCAGACCTTTTAGCATCATGGCAGCAACCGTCTGATCATTAATACTGTCAGGAACCTTGACCAGTTTATCTGCATCAATAATGCGCTCTTCGGCATAGGCACCCAGGCACATGGGGTAAGCTACGCGATCCCCCAGTTTGACAGATTTGACGCCTTCACCCAGTTCGCTCACGATGCCAACTGCCTCCATGCCCAGAATAGCGGGCATTTCACCTACCGAGTACAAGCCGGTCCTGCCGTAGACATCGATGTAATTAAGGCCACAGGCAGTCTGTTTCAGTCTCACCTGTTCAGCTGCAGGCTGGCCCACCTCAATATCTTCCCATTTAAGTACTTCGGTACCGCCGGTTTTGTGAATTCGGATGGCTTTGGTCATGGATGCTTCCCCAGGTTTTGGTGGGGGAATAATTTAACCTTTTTTTGTATTTAATGCTTTGGTTTTTTATGCGTCATTGCGCGCGATAGCGCGGCAGGAGTGCGACAGGGAGGTAGCGTTTAAGGAATCAGGGGGCTTCGTTTAATGCTCCAGGAAAAGGCATTGCCGGGTGTTTGATTTGTGCCCTTGAACTGTAACTGGGAATTTGTGACTATACTCAAGCTCTAAAATATCAATAACACATTCGAGAGGAGTGAGTCCCATGATGGGTCGAGTTTCATTAGTGGCACATCGCGGCCAGCCTTCAACCTTCCCAGAAAATAGCTTGCAGGGTTTTACCCATGCGCTTAAATCCGGAGCACGCTACGTTGAAACCGATGTCCAGATCACCTCCGACGCGGTTCCGGTACTCAGCCATGACGCACACCTGCTGAAGGTTACCGGTAAACAGATCATTGTTGCCGACCATGCGTTTGATGCCATCAAGGAGATACCCGCCGGCCATGCGGAACGTTTTGGAGATCAATATAAGGATTATCGGATAGCCTCGCTGCAGCAGTTTATCGATTTACTGTCTGAATGGCCTGACGCCATCTGCTTTATCGAATTAAAGGAAGCTGCGTTGAATAACTTTGGTATGAAAGCGGTCGAACTGGTGCTGGCGCAGTTAAACAAAATTCATTCTCAGGCAGTGCTGATTTCCTACGACTATGATGCCCTTGCCTATGGCAGGAAAAAAGACTCTGAACTTCGAGTCGGCTGGGTCCTTCCCGAGTGGAGCGATGAAAATCGCATTTTAGCGCAGGAGCTGGAGCCCGATTTCCTGTTTGTGGATGAAGAATTCTGCCCTGATGAAAAATCAGATATCTGGCAAGGAGAATGGCAATGGGTTGCCTACACCATCAATGATAAAGAACAGGTAGCGCATTTTGCCGGCCTCGCGATAGAGATTATTGAAACGGACCGCTACAGCGATTTGATTAAGGAAAGCGATATTATTGAAGTCAGTAATGATTTTTAAACATCCTGAAAAAAAATACCTGACCCTGTCAAGAAGCGATTCCAGTCACCCGCTGGCCTCCTACTCCAAACACGCATTTGAGCTGGACGGGTTTGAATGGCCCTCGGTTGAACACTACTACCAGGCGATGAAATACGAAGAGCCGGAATACCGTGAGCTGATTCGCCAGGCTGCCCATCCAGCGGACGCGGCCAAACTGGGTAAAAGCAAAAAGCACCAGAAACGCCGGGACTGGGACAAGGTTCGGGTCACCTTTATGACTCGCGGCAGCTATATCAAATGCCGCACCCATCAGGAGGTTGCCGATTTGCTGCTGGAAAGCGGAGACATCGATATCATGGAAGTTAGCCAGTACGACTATTTCTGGGGCGGCGGACGTGACATGCGTGGTGAAAACGCCTTCGGCAAATTGTTGATGGGAATTCGCGACAAATTGCGTGAAGAGATGAAACAGTAAACCCTGTAGGCGCTTACTCGCCAAACAGGTTAAACAGATTGAAATCGTTTTTAAAAGGCACCCGTTCCGATTGCTGCATCATCGACTCAGTCAGTTTCAGATATAAATCCATTTTGTGGTTATGCAGGTTTTCCTGGTCTGGCAGCTGCTGGGTAAATCGGGTGGCACGTAACATGCTGTTTACGCCCTGCAAAACAGAATAACTGTTATCCGAATTGAGTAACACCTCACGCCCACTATGCCAGTAGATATCCAGGTTCTGAATATCCAGAGGGTCCAGCGGCGGCACCAGTGGGACCAGATCCCTGGCGGTCACCACCCGAATCAGGTCCAGCATTGCGTAGCGCTGACTACCCGCAAAATTTGTCACCTTGGGTTGGCCAAAGGTTATGATGTGGCCGACTTGATATCCATCATGCTGTAGATACATCGCCAGTACCTGTGCGATGGCACCGCCCAGGCTATGTCCGGTTAAATGGATACGCGTATGCGGCTGTAACAGGGGTTGAATTTCCTCAAAGATGGCGCTCGCTGCCTGTGCAAACCCCTGGTGAATCTTGATACCGGCATGTTCATCAGCTTGCAGCTTGATTGCAATGTCGACCAGTGCATTGTCTATATTCGACGTACCGCGTACCGCTATTACCCATTCATCACTGAACCTGTTGCGGGCAATCAGATAGCGCACTTCCAGCTGGGGAATATTGCCCTGCTGGATGATTTGAAAGTTTTGAAAAACAGGCGACTGATTGCGTTCATCCTCAGTTTGATAGCTCGCCAGGGATAACAGCGCAAACTGCTTCAGCAGTTTGAAGTCAACCTCGGGCTCTGCCGCAAAAAGCGGAAAGTACAGCAAGCAAAGAACCAGTAACAAAGCTGGGCGAGGTGAAGGTAACTTCATGAAATTGCGAATAATAGCATCGCCGGTAATGGACAGTGGCCTGTTAGACCGGGAAAACTCAGTCGCGTTCTACTTCCATACGTTCGACGTCTGCAATGTAGATAGTGCGCCCTTCCAGTGTGGTGAACTGGCTGGATTTGATGTCTTTCATTTCGGCCTGATAACTGGTGGTTTTACCCGTCTGTATATTGACGACATGTACCGTAGCCGTGTCGTACTGTTCGCCCAGTTCGTATACCACCATGACCAGAGCGCTGAGGCCCATAAGAATCAGGAACAGCCAGGCACCCTGGCGAAACATCTTTTCCCCTTCACTGGGCACAGCCGGTTGCCGCTTATGTGCAGGACTAGAGCGCGAGGAATTATCGTCAGAAGCATTGCGCATGCGCAGGAAAAAAATGACGCCAACGATGATGCTAATGGTGAACAGGATTTTGGTGATCATGGGCGCATGATAACCCAAAAAAACCCACTGGAGGAATTTTCAATGAGTACCGCTTTAAACCACAGAGCGCACAGAGAACACGGAGAATTAGTCTTATATTTCTTATTAACCACGAATTAGGGCAGGACGCCCGTAATTAGAGCAACGCAGGAGCAGTTGCCGGGGACACGAAGAGCACGAAGAAGGTATAAAGCGTTTTTTCTCTGTGCTCTCAGTGTCCTCTGTGGTTAAGTAAAATCCTTACGGCTCGCACAACCAAACCGCAGCACTAGCAAGCCCCGACGTTACACATAGCTCCGAAACAAAAACCTTCGCGAGCTTCGTGCTCTTCGTGGTTTACATACAATATTCCAGAGGTTTATTGAAACCACAGAGTACACAGAGAACACGGAGAAAATATAAGGTGTTTTCTCTGCGCACTCTGTGTGCTCTGTGGTTAATATCTGGTTCCAGTTATGATAAGACCTGCCGCAGCGCTAGCAAGCCCCTGACCTTCCACATAGCACCGAAACAAAAACCTTCGTGAGCTTCGTGTCCTTCGTGGTTAAATAATTTACCCTCGACCCAGTAACCCCGGTAAGGTCAGTTTCACGTGGTTTTTGGTCATCAGCTTTTGCGTGATGGCCCATTTTACCGGTGGCAGGTTGTTGCTTAAACGCAGTACTGCCTTGCGTAACAGGGTGGCCGGGAAACTGTCATTGGTAAACAGCGTCACTACGCTATTGGTGCCATGGTAAAGCGGGCGAGTACTCAGCATATGCTGTTGCTGGTAACGTTGTAGCAGCGGAGCTTGCCAGTATTCCTGTTCCTGCTTAACGGCTTTCATCAGCTCACTGGATAGCAGGTCCTGACCACTCAAGCCAAGGTTAAAACCATGCGCAGTAACCGGATGCATACCCACGGCGGCATCTCCAATCAGAGCAAAACGCCGGGCATAAAATCGATTGGCGTGTACGCCCACCAGTGGATAGGTAAAACGTTCACCCACCTGGATCATTTTGCCCAGCTGTCCGCCCAGGCGGTTTTCGATATCCTGGCTGAACGCCTCTTCACTCATATTGAGTATTTCATTCACCTGAGGTGTGGGCACCGTAATAACCGCTGAGCTGCGATTACCTGCCAGCGGCAGAATCGCCAGTGTGCGCCCATAGTGGAAGCATTCGAACGCGGTATGCTGATGGCTGATTTCATGATCCATCCAGCATAATACGGCGCTGCGCCCAAAATCGTAGGAGCCAGCGGAGATGCCCATCTGGCGGCGGGTATCAGAAAAACGGGTGTCGGCAGCAACAATCAGGTTAACCTTGAGCTGGCTGCCATCATCCAGTGTCAGGTGCCCGGCTTCATCGTCAGTAGAGACCTGGGTGACAATGCGCTGATCCAGCAGGGTCACGTTTTGCAGGGTTTCAAATTCTTCATATACCGCCTTGCGGATCAGGTGGTTGGAGATGATAAACCCCAGCGCATCGGTATCATCAGCAGGAGTATCGAAATCTAATGTATACGGAGAATCGCCATCAATGACCTGAGCTTTCTGGATGGGCGAGATCATATCGGGGTCGACCCGTTGCCAGCTGCCATGTTGTTGCATGATGCGACGTGATAAATGTGTGAGTGCGATATCACGACCATCGATAGGCGGATCAGCCAGTTCCTGACGGGACAGTTTTTCGATGACCACAATATTAAGGCCACTGTCGCGTAACGAAAGCGCGAAGCTCAAACCAGCCGGGCCTGCACCGATGATCGCTAAATCAAAATCCATAGCTCAGTTCCTGAATAAAAGTGCCAGTTTAGGCACAGGGTTTTGGTTGAAAATGAGCCAGATCATCTGTGTCACAGATTCTGCTCAGTGTCAGTGGCGGGCATTAGCCAGATCATCAGCGCCAGCAAACCGATCAGGCTGATCAGTAGCTGGCAGAAGGCGATCCAGCCGGCTGATTGATACAGCAGTCCCGGCACAATAGATCCTAGCACACCACCGCTGTAATAGCTGGAAACATACAGGCCATTGATCATGCCCTTGCGCGAGGATTCCAGGTGATTGAGGTATCCGGACAGTACACTGTGGATGCTGAACATACCGGCCATCATCACCAGCATGGCCAGATACAGAACTGCAATCTGTTCCGACATAAACAGCAATGCGCCGCTGGCATAGATCACCGCTGCACTGAGCAGGGTGCGTCGCTCACTGCCAAACAGGGTGATAATTCGGGTAGAAAAAACCGCAATTACGGCACCTACCAGATACCCGGTATACACCAGTGACATCGCACCGGTAGACATTTCAGGATTGAGTTCAAAGATACGAAACGGCAGAAAGTTCATCATCGCAGCAGAAACAAAAAACAGTAGAAATGCCGCAATCAACCCTTCCCTGTTAACCGGTTTACGAATCAGCTGGCGTATTTCTACTAGCGATATCTTCATCAGCTGACCTCTGGGATCGGTGTCCAGTTTGAGCAGGCTAACTACCGCCAGCAGAGCCAGCGCAGACCACATCCAGAACGAGGTTTGCCAGTCGAATACATCGGTCACCAGGCCGGTCAAGGTACGGCCGCAATAACCGCCGACAATAGTGGCTGCGATATAAAAGCTGATATTACGCCGTGAATGGTGCGATCCGCCACTGGCTGAGGTATAGGTCATCAACGACGTAAAGATTGCTGGAAGTAATAAACCCTCCAGACCACGCAGAACGATAAACCAGGAATAACCGGGTGCAGTCGATAGAATAGCCTGCGTCACCAGCAGCAGACTAAAGCCTGTGATCAGCATGTGGCGAGAAGAAAAGCGCTCCAGAAAATAACCGTAAATCAGGGGTGCCAGCGCCAGTGGAATCATGGTTACTGTGGTGAGTAACGCAGCATCGCTAAGGGAGCGATTCCATTGTCTGGCCAGTAGCGGCAGCAGTGGCTGGTGTTCGTACAAAATCGCAAAAGCGATAATGGTGCAATAGACAATGATCCAGTGGTTTCGATTCAGCATGTATCCAGCAGGCGTAATAAAGTTCTGTTACTCAGGCTGGCATACTATACTGCTGGCAATAAAAACATCAGTGCAATTAAAAATAAGCATATTTAAAAACCGAGGATAATAATGCGCGAATGGGTCAACCAGGCGATAGCCACGATAGAAGCAGATTTCCAGCGCTCTTCTGACACGCATCTGATTCGGGTCGAATTACCCGCCCTGCCCGATATCGACTTCTACCTGAAGGATGAGTCTACTCACCCAACCGGTAGTCTCAAGCACCGCCTCGCGCGTTCGTTATTTCTGTACGCGCTATGCAATGGCGATATCGATGAAGGTACAGCGATCATAGAATCTTCATCGGGCAGTACGGCGGTATCAGAGGCCTATTTCGCCAAACTGCTGGGGCTACGATTTATCGCCGTGATGCCGCGCAGTACATCGCAGGAAAAGATTGATCAAATCTGCTTTTATCACGGTGAATGTCATCTGGTCGACAATGGTGATATCTATGGAGCTGCGCGACAGCTGGCGCAGGAGCTAAATGGACATTATCTGGATCAATTTACCAATGCCGAACGCGTGACCGACTGGCGAGGTAATAACAATATTGCGGATTCTATCTTTGCACAGATGTCCTGCGAGCGATTCCCCGAGCCGAGCTGGATAGTCATGAGTGCGGGTACCGGCGGCACTTCCGCGACTCTGGGACGTTATATCCGTTATCGCAGACAAAACACGCAGCTGTGCGTGGCCGATCCGGAAAATTCAGTGTTTTATGATTACTACAAAACGGGTGATTGTGATACCCGGATTTCAAGCGGTTCTCGTATCGAAGGCATAGGCCGACCGCGTGTAGAGCCCTCGTTTATCGCAAATGTGATCGACCGCATGATCAAGGTGCCGGATGATGCCTCTATTGCAACCATTCAGTATCTGCAAAAACTGCTGAATCGTAAATGTGGGGGATCGACGGGTACTAATGTGTATGCCGCATTCAGGATTATGGCCGAGATGCATAAAAAGGGGCAAAGTGGTAGTGTTGTATCTTTGCTGTGTGATGGTGGCGAGCGTTACCGACATACTTATTACAATGAACAGTGGTTAGCGGATAATAACTTTGAGCTGGAATCTTTTAATAACCAGCTCGATTCGTTTTATCATCATGGGGAATTTCCAGTAGTTCTGTAGCTTGAGCTGGATAGCGAGGCAGGGGAAGATAGTATTTATCAGGCAATTGACATATGATTCTGCTACAGCTAGCCTGCGCGTTCCTACGGACTATGTGATGTATCGCTACAATGAAACGGATTGTCTTTTCTCAGTTATTTCTACGCTTTTTTATCATCGTATTGCTGATCCCTGGTATAGCGGCGGCTGAAATTTATAGTTGGACAGATGCGCACGGTAAACTGCACTACTCAGATAAAAAGCCCCCCAATAACGATGCCTCGACAGTTTCTTTACCACGCTTCAGTCCACAATGGCAGCAATTTGAAATTGAAATTAACCAGATAAAGATCCAGCTCACGGAACAGGAACTAAAACGAATTAACGATGACATCAACGCAGTCTACTATTTCTTCAAGAAAAAGCTTTATATCGATGTCTATAAAACCATTCCGGTGAAAGTCAGGCTGTTTGGATCAAAGGCTGATTACAAAGCATATATCAAACAGTTTAGCGAGTTGTATACAAATACTCGTGGCGCCTATTTTTCCAGTCGCAATGAAATTGTAGTTTATATGCGTAAGGATAGAGACGGGACTTTTCGTACGATCAAGCATGAAGCAAGCCACGCAATAATTCACACAATACTGCCATACATACCAGAGTGGCTAAATGAAGGCATTGCGGAAAACATGGAAGTCGTTGCGACTGATGGAAATTCTATCTATCTGGAACCGCATCCTGAGAATTATAAAAACCTGTCCCGACACAGTAAAAGGCACAGCCTGCCGAACATAGAGGATATGCTCTCCTATAAAAGCGTTGACTGGAAAAAGAAAAACCGGGATTCAAACTACGCGTTACAGACACAGGCAGGTGAGCTAGTCAGAATGCTGTTATCCGACGCAAAGGGAAAAAGTTTTATCATCAAAATAATTCATGAATTTAAATTTGGTGACAGAACCCTGGTTTCACATCTTGCAGAAAAACACTATTTTGGTGGCAGTTTTGGTTTGCAGAGCAAGTGGGAAGACTGGGTCAGTCGTAGTAACTCGCGCAGAGTTAATCTGTAGTCAAGTTAAACCAGTGATTTACGCGCTGAAAATATTTCAGGTAACTGGAGATAACAATTGTCTTCATGCTATAGAGGATAAAGCACGACCACGACGAAGTTGGAAAATTAATTCTAACTCAAATTGAACAGGACTAATCAAATTTGATCTGCAGCAGCTCATCACCGACTGCATTGGATTCATCAGTAGTAGCTCATACCGGCACTGTTATTTCGACCGGATGAATAAGCTGCTGTATAATGTACTGACCATTCCTCTCAATCATCCGATAACTATTATGAAAATCCATCAAGGCAACTACTTTACCGTCAGCATACCTGACAGCTGGGACGCGGAATACGATACTGAGGAAGGCATTGATGTATTGTTTGGCGATAACGCTCATGGTGAAGTTCAGATTAGTTCGGTGATTCACGATGAAGACTTAACCCCGAATGACCTGATGCATATTGCAGAAGAAGATCTTCAAGCTGGCGCGACACCACAGGAAATTGATCTGGATGATTTTCATGGATTCTGGTTTGATTATTCCACTAAAGAAGAATACTGGTGTGAATGGTATCTGTGCTGTGGGCAGCTTATGCTGTTTGTAACCTACAATTGCCCGGTAGAGGATGAAGGTAAGGATTTTGACGAAGTTGAAAAGATTATCGGTAGTCTGCTACCGAGTAATGAGTCTCATGGCTTGTAAGTTTAGTTAACCATGAAGGGCCCGAAGACTAATAGAAAATTTCTTCGTGTGCTCTGTGGTTTATCTTTTGGTAGTTGGTTAGTTGCATCAAGAGGCAATAATTTCTTTGATGATAGCAACATCCCGTAAATTTGTTTCACATGCCTACGCTTTCCTTTCTCCATAGCAATTTACTAGTAGGCATGCGAGTCACTACTCTGCGAATAGGCGCTTTCCACTGCCCCCTTCACTTCCAACCCTCCTCAACGGGGACCGCTTTGCTTGAGCATGGGGTTGGTTTCTGCTGTCCTGAGCGTACCGATGTTCAAATCTCGAGCTGAAAGCCTTTATCACGGAACAGGGTTAACGCTGCATCAGCTATCTGGGGATCGTATAGCTTGCCGCGGTTGGTTTCGATCTCATCAAGTGCTCTTTCAATACCCAGGCCGGGGCGGTAGGGGCGGTGTGAGGCCATTGCCTCGATAACGTCAGCCACGGCAAGAATGCGTGCTTCCAGAAGAATGTCGTCGCCACTTAGACCGTTTGGATAGCCGCTTCCATCAAAACGCTCATGGTGCTGACGCACGATATTGGCGATGGGCCAGGGAAAATCAATTTCCTTGAGGATGTCGTAGCCTGTTTCTGAGTGTTGTTTAATCAGGGAAAACTCGATAGATGTCAGCTGACCCGGTTT
Organism: Gammaproteobacteria bacterium; assembly: GCA_050288105.1. GTDB lineage: Bacteria > Pseudomonadota > Gammaproteobacteria > JACNJF01. The sequence continues at coordinate 326,270 of JBNKDE010000002.1, read as the reverse complement.
GCTCAGGATCTCTGATGGCACTTGAATCTTTCCTACGTCATGCACCACTGCGGCGAGATCAATGCCCTCGATTTGGAACTGTGGCAGCTTGAGTTCGTGGGCGATGGCATCGGCGATATACTCGACCCTTTTCTGGTGGCCGGCTGTATAGGGGTCACGCAGTTCTACCATGGCGGCAACAGCCGAGACGGTCTCTAACAGGTTCTTCTGTAGCCGGTTTTCGCTCTCCTGCAGTGAGCGGGTGCGTGCTTCCACCATTTCTTCGAGATGATTTTGCAGGCTGTATAGTTCGAGGTGGGTTCGCACCCTCGCCAGCAGCTCTTCGCGTTGGAAAGGCTTGGTGACGTAGTCCACACCACCGATATCAAAACCCTTCAGTTTGTCCTGTGTGTCGGAGAGAGCACTGACAAAGATGACCGGTATGTCGTGCAGTTTTGTCTCCTGCTTCAGGCGGCGGCATACCTCGAAACCATCCATACCTGGCATATTGACGTCCAGCAGAATCAGCTGAGGGGGTTGCGCGAGTGCAGCTTTCAGGGCCAGCTCGCCGTTGATCGCGGAACGTACTGAATAGCCCTCACCGTTTAGTATGTCTGTAAGCAGGCGCAACGATGCCGAGGTGTCATCGACTGCGAGTATGTAGTGAGTATTGTCTGTAGCCATAGTCTGTCTCAGTGTTTGGGTGGTGGCTATTCACGGGCCACTATTTTTAGTGCTTGCAGAATACTAGGATAGTCGAATTCATCCACTCGTTGTGAGAGGGCTCGCCCCAATTCTTTATCGATAGCGCGGATATGGTCGATTGCGCTGCTAATACGCTCGCGGTCAAGGGACTCTAAAGACTTAAGCAGTTCGTCGCGTAACTCGAGCGAAACGCTAGCCAGCTTCTGTGGCGTGAGTGGGGCAGGTATAGCCTTATCTTTATGTTTATCTTCGCGGTAGGAGAATTTCACCCCCAGCTGCTGCGCCAGGCTGTCATAGATTTCATTGAACTGGAACGGTTTGCGGATGTAACCATCCATACCTGCAGCCAGGATTCCCGGCTCCTGTTCCTTGAAGGCAGAGGCGGTAACAGCAACGATCTTTACCTTACTGCCTCCGCGTAATTTACGGATACGCCGGGTGGCTTCCATACCGTCCATGATCGGCATGCGCTGGTCCATCCAGATTAAATCTGGATGCCACTGCTCGAAAAGTTGTACGCACTCCTCGCCGTTAGTGGCAATTTTCACTTCCATATTGATGTCTTTCATTAATTTTTCAAGTAGTAACTGGTTGTCGTGCTGATCTTCGGCGATGAGGATGCGGTAGGCGCGTTGACCTTGAGCAAGTCCTGCAATTTCGCCCCGATATTTCTCGCCCAGCTGAATGATTTCAGTCTCTTCGGCTGTTTCCAGCGGCAGTTCGATAATGAATAGCGAGCCCTTACCCGGTGTGCTTTCCATCGAAATTGTCCCCTTCATCAGTTGCACGAACTGGCGAACAATAGACAGACCAAGTCCGGTACCGCCGTGACTTGTCCCCTCAGGCAGTTGCACGAAGGGTTTAAACAGGCGCTGTCCGTCCTCCTTGCTAATACCAGGGCCGCTATCTGAGACCTCAATCAACAGATGCTGCTGCTCTTTATCCCTGGTGCGAAGGCGAATGGTCACGCCGCCCTTTTCGGTGAACTTCACCGCGTTGCTGACGAGGTTAACCAGGATCTGGCGCAAGCGTGCTTCATCACCCTTGATGTAACGCGGGAACTCCGAAGCCTGGTCAAGTTCGAGTTCCAGCCCTTTTTGTTGAGCACGTAGTCGCATCATGTCGCTGACTTCGCGTACCAGGCCCTGCAGGTCAAAGGTCCTGATCTCCAGTTGCAGTTTGCCCGCCTCGATCTTGGCGATCTCCAGTACATCGTTAATCAGTTTGAGCAGGTGTTCACCACTGTTGTTAATGATGTCGAGGGTTTGGTGCTGGTTGGTACTCAGGTTCTGATCCTGTTGCATTACCTGGGAAAAACCGAGTATCGCGTTGAGTGGTGTGCGTAGCTCGTGGCTCATGTTGGCGAGGAACAGGCTCTTCGCTTTGCTTGCAGCCTCTGCCGCATCGCGCGCCAGGCGTAGTTCGGCGGTACGTTGGTGCACCTCTTCTTCAAGGTGATCCCGGTAACGGCTCAGCTCATCTTCTCTCAACTTTTGCTCGGTGATATCCATTACGACGCCACGAACCATGACACCCTTTCCATGCTTATCGCGTACCAGCTCACCTCGCGCCAGCATCCACCTGGAGAGTCCATCCTTTCTTACCAACTCCAGTTCAAGCTCGTAGGGTTCGCCGGTTGTTGTGGCACGTTCCACGGCGTTGCTCAATCTTTCCCAGCTCTCCGGGGTGAAGAGTTTCATCGATTCGGTATACAGCGGAGGGGGTTGTGACGGGTCGAAACCGTACATCTTGTAGAGCTCTTCCGACCAGTAAACCTCGTTGGTTGTCAGATCCATATGCCAACTGCCTAAATGAGCAATGCGTTGCGACTCGGCCAGACTCTGCTCGCTACGCTGGAGTGCGGCCTCAGCTTTTTTGCGTTCGGTGATGTCTTCGATGGCAAAGGCTACAGCTTCGATTTCGTTCTGCGCATCAAAGATGGGCGCGCCATTGATCGATAGCAGCACGCGATGACCGTCCGGCCAGGTGATCGCATGCTGGACATCGAATACAGGCTCACGTGCCGCCATCACACGACTGAATGGTTGCGCCTCGTCTGGCATAGGTTCACCGTCGATGGTTGTCGATTGCCACTCAGGTGCGTTATAGCTTCGCTGGGTGATCGCTTCTTTATTCAATCCCAGGATCTTTTCTGCCTGCGGATTGGCGAAGGTGATCTGCCCCTCTCGATTTACCATCGCGATGCCGACCGGGCTGGTCACCATGATGCGGTTCAATAACGTCTGCTCGTGACGCAATGCATCTGCGGCAATTTTACGTTCGGTGATGTCGGTCACCATGGAGAGTGCGCCGCGATATTGGTTGTCATCTAAAATGGGCGTGGCTGATATCAGTGCCCACAGGATTGAGCCATCTTTGTGGATCAGGCGACGCTCGTAGGTCTCGGCAACATTTTGATGGCGGCGAGTCAGTTTCTGTTGATGGTCAGCCAGGTCCTCTTGCAGCATAAAGTCAGTAACATGGCGGTCCTGTAGTTCTTCCAGCGTGTAACCCAGCATTTTCGCCAGATGAGCGTTAAGGAAAACAACCTCCGCATGTTCATCCAGAATCAGGATGCCTTCATTGGCAGTATCGACGATGCGACGGTATTTCGCCTCGCTTTCAATCAAATCGCGCTGTATCAGCATGCCGGTCAGGCCGTCGGTGAGCCGACGGGCGATGTCCTGGAATTGTACTTCCTCGTCATGAGTCCAGACTTGCGCATGCGCGCATTGCTGAATGCCGAACTCCCAGGCCTTTCCGGTTTTGGGGGACAGTGCGATGGCCATGAAAGACTTAAAGCCGTGGCGTTCAGAGGCTGATGCGGGAACAGGGTGAGCTGCGCCAGGACCAAATTGGAGCGCGCCAGAACTGTGCAGGAGTAATTCCTGCGTATTTGATATTTCTGCATCTATCGGAATCCTGGTGTTGCTGGTACTCACGCCAGGGAATTCAGGACGGGTGCGTTCCATCGGTATAGAAAATGACTCTGCGGAGGGATCACAGGGGTAGAGCAGATAAACGCGGTCACACTCGAAAATATTCAGTACTTCGTCGAGCACATTACGCATCATGGTCTCCAGATCGTTTGCGCTCTGGATAGCGCGGTTGATCCGGTCCATGTTGGCGAGCGATAGCGTCCGAATTCGTTGAGCCTCTTCGGCCTGTTTTTGTTGCGTGATGTCACTGGAAATCAACATCACCGTGACAACCTTGCCATCAAGATCAAACTCGGGCACGAAACGAATATGTGCCCAACGCAGATCTCTATCAGGGGTGTTGAAAGTGAACTCTCCAGTCTGCTCAGAGGCAGTATCAATCGTATGTTTGATCGCGCGCATATAGCGCTCTGGCTCATTCAACGGTGAAGCCGTCGTAGGTGGCTTGCCAATCACCTGTTCAATTGGTGAAGTAAACAGCTTCTGTAGCGCAGGATTGACGTATATGCGTTGTAGATCGAGGTTGTAGCGCGCTATGAAATCGGGTGAATGTTCAATAAGGGTACGGAACAGTTGTTCACTGGACGCGAGTTGTGATTCCGCCTGCTTCATTTTTGTAATGTCAGTGAGCATGGAGAAGGAGCCACGGAACTGGCCATCTTCAAAGATGGGCGTGGCCGATATCAGCATCCAGACGATGCTCCCGTCCCTGTGGAGCATACGACGCTCATAGACATCAGAAATGTTTTTTCGTCGTTCCTCCATCCTACGCGCATGATCGACAGCATCCTCTTCGGTCATAAAATCAGTGACCGGGCGATTTATTAACTCGGCTGCGCTATAGCCCATCATCTGGGCCATATGTTCATTGATGAAGGTGGTGATGAAATCCTGGTCCTGAATCCAGATGCCTTCGTTGGCGGTATCGAACATGCGCTGGTATTTCGCCTCGCTTTTACGCAGGTCACGTAATGTCAGCATGGTACTCAGGCCGTCAGCAATTCGTCGGCCGATCTCTTCCAATAATTGTTCTTCTGCTTCCGTCCAGATTCGGGCATAGGAACATTGATGTAGGCCGAATTGCCATGCCTTGCCTACCTTGGGGTAAGTGGCCATGGAGATGAAAGACTTGAAGCGGTAGCGTTTAGAGACTTCTGCTGGCAAAGGATGATCGGTACCCGGACCGAATTTTAGGGTGCCCGGGGTATCCAGCAACAGTTTAAAGGTGGTAGCGACCTCCTCGTCCATGGGTATTCCTTCATCCAGTACGCCTGCGCCGGGATATTCCGGGCGCGTACGTTCCATCGCTACGGTCCAGCTCTCAGCAGAAGGATCACAGGGGTATATAAGGAATGCTCGGTCGCAGTCGAGTATGTCCATAACCTCATCGAGCACATCACGCATCATGGTTTCCAGGTCGGCAGCGCCCTGGATGGCGCGATTAATTCGGTCCAGGGTGGTGAGGAATTTGGCATGCAGCTGGCGTTCATGTTCAGCTTGTTTGCGTTCTGTGATATCTCTAGCGATCGATGCGACGCCGACAGCCTTTCCGTCTTTGTTTCTCAAAGTCGTATTAAACCACTCGACGACGATGATGCGGCCATCCCTGGTGATGTTCTCGTTGATACTGTGGGTGCCGCCGGTCTGATTCATCAGATCCTGAAAAACACCGTCAGCAAGTGCATGAACCTCTTTGGGTAAGATTAATTCCTTCGCATGTCGGCCAAGGGCCTCTTCCCGGGTGTAACCAAAGATCTTTTCGCAGGCACCATTCCAGTCTGTTGCACGGAAATTTTCATCCCATACCAGGAATCCCAGGGGGGATTGTTTCGCATGCAGTCGCAGTTGCTGATCGGACTGGAGTATTTTCTCTTCGGCCTGTTTGAGTTCAGTGATGTCACGACCGATTGCGAGTACGCCAGATACTTCACCCTCAGTGTCATACTCGGCGGTAAAGCGGACAAGATTGTTACGCAGTTCGCCTTGTTTATTCGGTATAGTCAGTTCCATGTCTCTCGAAGCACCACTTTCCAGAACATGTCGAATCTGTTTTTCGAATTCCGCACTGATTTCTGGTCCACCGAAGCCGAGCTCCGTTGGCGTCTTGCCGAGGGCTATCTCTGCATCGAAAGGCAGGGTCTGCGCCATTATGGGGTTGTAATAGATGAGGCGGCATTGCCGATCGTAACGGATGATATTGTCAGGAGAGTTTTCCGCCAGACTGCGAAATTGCTGTTCGCTTGCAGCGAGTGCCTGTTCGCTCTGTTTGCGTTCAGTGATGTCAATAACGGATACAAAAACTCTGCCAAGCGTTTCTTCATAACCGGGACAGACGCTGAAATTGATGACAACATGACGCGCCTCACCGGCAAGGGTTTTTACCACCGCATCGCGCTGAAGCGCTGTCTCCTCATGCCACAAACAGGCCAGCTCCTCGCGGAAAGTATCGAATGACTCGGGGGTAAAGGTGTTGTGGAGTCCTGCTAGCAACTCCTCTTTGCTGGCAGCACCATGGAGTGCCAGGGTGGCGCGATTTACATCGATGATTCTGGTCAGGTCAGCGCATTTTCGGACTGTTTCCGGGTGTTGATCGAAGTAGGCTTCAATATCTGTTATGCCTTCATGACGTAGTTGATCGAAATAGGCTTTAACTTTGGAAAAGTCCTCCTCCCAGATGGAAACGGGGGAGTTTTCGAAGAGCATGCGGTAATGAATTTCACTCTCCGGCAGTTGTATTGCTGGAGAGGTGGGTTGATCACTCATTGTGTGTTTCCACTTCTCTCAGTGTCGCCAGGATGGAGGGATAGTCGAACTCTTCAACCAGACGGTTAAGTATCTCTCCCAGTGCGGAATGGCTTTTTGAGATCTGCGCAACCACTTCGGCAATATGCTCACCGTCCAGGCTTTCTAGCGCATGTTGTAGGCGGTGACGTAACGGCGACTCTACCTGCGCCAGTTCCTCAGGGGTGAGCAGTGTCCTATGGTGGGAGCTGATGACCCTATCTGCATAATGATAGTGTAGACCAAGGTGTCTTGCCAGGCAGTCGTATAATTCCTCGAATCGGTAAGGTTTATTGACGAAATCGTCCATTCCGGCGTCGACCAGTTCCTGCCGCTGTTCAGAAAGAACCGACGCGGTGAGCGCCACAATCTTTACCTTGTCTCCGCCTGGCATACTGCGAATCCGGCGAGTGGCCTCGACCCCATCCAGAAAGGGCATGCGTCGGTCCATCCAGATCAGGTCGGGTTGCCACTGTTGAAAAATATCGACGCATTGCTTGCCGTTTTCCGCCACTTTGATTTCCAGTCCCAGTTCATTCATCAGGCGGCTTAGTAGGAGCTGGTTATCGTGCTGGTCCTCAGCGATCAGGATGCGGTAGGCGGGCTGCCCTGGCGCAAGACCGATAATCTTGCCGCTCCATTCACTCTCGAAGTGCGAGATTTCATTCTCTTCGACCGCTTCCAGTGGCAGATCGATACGGAACAGGGTGCCTTTGCCGGGTTCGCTTTCGACTTCGATCCGTCCGCCCATCAATTCCACAAACTGGCGGGTGATGGCCAGGCCCAGGCCGGTGCCCTGACGAGAGGCGTCTTCGCTTAACTGTACGAAGGGTTTAAAGATCCGATCCAGCTCATTGCTGTTGATTCCGGGTCCGCTGTCTTCGACCTCAATCAGTAGATGTGTGTGGTTACTATTCAGAACCCTGAGGCGCACGGTGACGCCACCGTGTTCGGTGAACTTCGCTGCATTACTCAACAGGTTGAGCAGGATCTGGCGCAGGCGCCCCTCATCACCCCTGATGAAGCGGGGGAATTTTGATGACTGATCGAGTTTTAACTCCAGCCCTTTTTCCCGACAACGAACCTGCATCAGCTCCACAACATCCCTAACCAGATTACCGAGATCAAAGGGCGAGTGAGAGAGCTGCAGGTGGCCCGCTTCGATCTTTGCCATCTCCAGCACATCGTTGATCAGTTGCAGCAGGTGTTCGCCGCTGCGATTGATAATGTTGAGATTTTCATGTTGCCCACTATCCAGCTGGGAATCGTCACTTAACAAGCGGGAGAAGCCAAGAATCGCGTTGAGCGGTGTGCGCAGCTCATGGCTCATGTTGGCAAGGAAGACACTTTTGGCACGGTTGGCCGTTTCAGCCGCATCCCGTGCCAGCATCAGTTCTGCCGTGCGCTGCTGTACCTCATCTTCGAGATGGTTTTTGTAGCGTTCCAGTTCTTGCTCCCTCAGTTTGCGTTCGGTAATGTCCTGGTGAGTGCCGACTCGCTTGATTTCATTGCCTTCGGTATCATTGATACGGCGCCAGCGGTTGTGGATCCAGCGGATTTTGCCATCGGGACGGATTATGCGGAACTCGTGTTCGTTTTCCATTCTGCCGGCGGCAGACTCCTCCATGGCTTTCAGCATCACTGGAAGGTCATCGGGATGAAGGTACTTCATGCCTAACTTTGAGGTGACTGGTTGCGGTTCGATACCGATGATGCGAAAGAACTCGTCTGACCAGTAAATCTCACCAGTGACCATGTCGTGCCACCAGTTGCCGATGTGGGCAATGTGCTGGGCCTCGAGTAATAGATCCTGTTGTTCCTGTAAGGCCCTCTCCGCCTGCTTGCGTGTAAGCAGAAGATGGATGCGATCGAGGGTGACCGCCAGATGGCTTGAGACAGCTTTGAGATAGGTCCTTTCGTGCTCGGAAGGTACACGAATGCCCTCATCGCCGAAGGTGCCCATGCCGACGCAGCCGAGGTGTCGGTCGAAGAAAATAATCGGCGCATTGATAATGGTGCGGTTGCCCAGTTTTTCGACGATCTCCTTGTTTGTGCGCGGATCGGTGCGCGCATCTTCGACCACCACAATATCCTCCGCCGCAGCGATCTCCTCCATCATCGGGTCACCGGCGATGGTGAGGCGGAGCGTCGATTCGTCGGTCATGACGGTTTCAGAGACGGTGCCGCCTGCGGCAAGCGGAACGGCATAGGAGAGATCATCAGAGAAGAGATAGACCCATACGTTTGGGTAGCCGATGGTGGCATTGATTTCCTGTTGCGCGGCGTGGATGACTTCGTCGTAGCTCCGTGCCGATTCCAATGCCCTGGAGAGTCGTAACAGCGACTGGCTGTTACGGTATAGTTCCTGTAACTCAGTTTCCGGTTTACTGCTATTGGCTTTGCTTTTTGCCATGGTCTATCCGCCTCAGGGACAACTTCCCCATCCGGGTCTGACCGGGGGGTGGATTACTCGTACTGGCTATCCCTGCCCAGAGTGGTGCCGGGTTATACAGGCATATACCTTGATAGTAGCAGTGTTTTAGGGTTTGGAAAACATTGATAATGCCTGTGGCCATCAGGTCGACAAGCGACTGGTATTGCTGCTCCTCGAGTTGATGGTGTATGAAACGATCTTGATCGTTTTGAAACTCAAAGCTTTGTTGATCCAAAATTTTTTTGAGACACCCACATTTTGAAGCTGAGCTGAAGTTTTTCCTGACAGATAACTTCTCCCCCTGAAAACTCTTTCAAACGCCAACCTTGTATCTCAGGTTGCAGGATCATTTTGACTTGAGAAGCCTTTCGAAGAGAAAAACACAGTTTAGATAAATAAATGCGAAATTTTGTCTTAACTCCACTTCCATTTAACTAAAATCGTAGCTAAATAACTTAAAATTAACTTCCTTTTCAATTAATAGCTGTCTCTAATTATTTGACGTAGGTGAGCTGAGTATCGAGTATCCACGTGCCATGCAAACTCCGCTAAACCTGTTAAGAATTTTCGGTGCTTTGAAAAATCGTAGCGGAGTAAATATCCCTACTGATGTAAAGAAAACAATGCGCAGGGAAAAATAGTACTGGAGCCGACAGATCAGGTTTTCATCTGGTGAATCGGTAACTTTTAAAGCAGCGTGCAATACGATGAAAGCAATGACCTAGTAGAATATGCAAATAGCTGGCGGGGTTTAAAGCTGGCGGTTAAGGTCGACAACGCTATCTTACGATATGAAGGAAAATGTTTTGAAGTCCGTCTGGGTAAGCTGCGGTTTAGTATACTGAAATGGTTGATGTTAGGGCACACCAATATCCAGAAAGAAGCGATAGATGATTACAGATTTCGTATGGATTTTCGTTTACGGCATCCGCTGTTCGGGCAGATCTATCGCTACGCAGGTACCTTTTACACGCAGCAGCTGGAAAATAGTTAATGCCCCAGGGTATGAATAAATTCCTCGTAATTTGTTCCTTTACTCTTGAGCACATCCGCCAACCAGTTGAGTGAGGCATCGGGTGCGTCTTTTGCCCCGGCCTGTTTTTCTATACGCAACATTTCCTGATACACGGGAGTGATCGCATCAATACCTGCACGACTGGGTTTACGGCGTACCGAAAAATACCCAATCGGCCTGCCTTTTCCATCACGGTCGACAGTAACGTTGGCAAATACCCAGTAGAAATCGCCATTACTGGCCATATTCTTGACATAAGCAAAACATTCATCGCCCGCTTCAATCGTATTCCACAACAGCCTGAATACACCACGCGGCATATCTGGATGGCGGATAATATTATGCTGAATATTCAGCAGCTCACTTTCTGCATATCCGGCAATCTTCATGAAGATTCGGTTAGCGTAGGTGATACGACCCTTGAGGTCGGTTTTAGAAACGATGAAATCGGTATCTTCCATGATTATTTCGTGCGTAGTCGGGGTAATATTCGGTTTCATAAGGAATCTTATCCGTGTTTTTCAGTAATCATGGCGTCGATGCGATCCATCACTCGATCACTGGCCTCTTCCATTTGCCGGTAGTTGCTAAGAATTTCATCCAGTAATACGCGATCTTTCTCCCAGTCCTGGGCGAGTAGTTCGAGTGCTGCGTGGCCGCTGTTGTGTACCCTGGCGTGCGATTCTTCCAGCTCCCTGTATGCGTTAAGCTGGCCGAAAAACTGTTTACCAACGCCCTCGTAGTACCATTTGCCCAGACGACAGTTATGATGATCAACCCTGACGGCATCGGCGTCGGGATTATCAGTACCCGCGTGAAAGGATTTATAGGCTTTCTGTTTGTAGATCATGTGGTCTACCTTGACCAGCGAGGCGTAACAGATGTCATGTGCATAGCTCACAGAAGAGTATGTGGTCTGAGCCTGTTGCTCGAACTCGGTAAAATTAGTGCTCATATTTGCCATCGCCTGTTGCACCTGGTTCCCCATTTCCAGCATCTCGCTGGAGTTTTTCTGCATCAATTCGGTTTCATGCTGGAAGGTATTGACCACAGCGCTGATTTCATCAGTGGCTTTAATGGTACTGGCGGCAAGGTTTTTAACCTCGTCAGCAACCACGGCAAAACCACGCCCATGCTCACCAGCCCTCGCGGCTTCTATGGATGCATTCAAAGCAAGTAAATTGGTTTTGTCTGCTATTTCGCTAATCATCCCCAGAATGCCGGTAATCTCTTCACTCATCGCGTTGAGCCGAACCATGGTTTCATGACTTTGCTGAATCATTCCTAAAGTTCGCGATTGCGCTTCTACTACCTGAGTTACCGCCTGCACACTTTGCTGAGCCTTGTGCCGGTTATCGGTCGCAATTTGAGAAACCTTTTCCATTTCATTAGTGACTCGGGTGAGGTCATTCTGACTCAGCAGCAGGTTGTTCATGGTCTGGTTGGTATTAAGCTGCTGTAGCTCTGCTGCCTTTTCATTGCGCCGGATATAGGCTGCATTATCTGCCATGGCATCCAGTGAGCGGTTGATACGATTGAGCGTATTAGCAAGCTCACCACGCAAGCCATGACCCAGGGTTCTTCGATAATACTGGCCCTGTGAGACCAGCTCGAAACTGGTTTTTACTTCGCGAAAAAAGGTTTCCAGCTGATCCAGTGTTTCATTCAGATCCCAGGCCAGGTGTCCGGCTTCACCCATCCAGGGAACGCTGGTGATACGCGAGGTAAACTTGCCGGTAAGCATTTCTTCCAGCACTTTTTCGGTACGTTTTAATACGTAGAAAGGCAGTTTAATACGATAAAGCAGAATCAATGCGGTAACGGCGGCTAATATGGGAAAAATAAGAAGCCAATGGCTGTAACCGTCACTCAGCCAGGCAAAGAATGCAGTGGCAATGTTGAGCGCTACAAATAGAGCGATGAATATCTTTAACCTGGTGGCTAAATACAAGCGTTTCATAAATTTCAAACCCCTGGCCGATGACGGTGTATTAAATTTTTATATGGCGATAATGCAACGCTTTTTAAAAACGTCTTTGTAACTGGGTATTCAGCCCTGCAACTGGTTGTTACTATAAATGCCGATTTGAGAAGAATCCATGCCCTGTCGAATTTTCCAGGTCCAGCAGAAAATTGGTCCCGTATATTTTAATATCGGCTAATCAGCCTTAAGCTTTAATAGCACAAATAGACGCAATCTGCACGACTCAGTGAGCCCCTGCAAAGGGGGCGGAATCCTTAAGCAGCCGTATTGTCAGGAGGCAATATAGGAGCAACAGTAATCGGTGACACTATGCACCTTTAGTTGAAACTTTGAAGATGCAGGCACTTCAAAAGATTCCCCGCCCTTAATCGCCTGCCATTCAGAACTACCCGGTAGCATAATCTCCAGATCACCGGACATAATTTCCATAATCTCTTTGTCATCGGTTCCAAATTCATATTCCCCGGGCAGCATCACGCCGAGGGTTTTATGGGTTCCATCGGGGAACTTAACGATACGACTGGTGACCTTGCCATCGAAATAGGCGTTGACTTCTTTGATGATGGTGACGTTTTCAAATTGCGACATGGTGGTTTCTGTTTACCTGTTTGATATTCATTGAAGTCGCGATAATAAGTTAGAGTCCGCGCCAAAACCAGATTTGCTTGCTACTATTCGGGTTACAGCGTTTATATTCCCGGATCACTATATGCAGGCTTTGGCCATTCTTTTCTGTGGGTTTTCTATTTTCAGTGCACTCAGCATTTCGCTGATGCACTTTCGGCGTGAGGTTTATCTTCAACAGCCGGAGGCTCGTGTCATGGGGCTGGTGCTGTTAGGCACCCTCGCAGGCCTACAGCTGGCTCATTTTTTCTATCTTGAATACCAGTCTGACTGGGTGCATGGGCCGGTTTACCATGCCCTGTTGTTTCTGGTGGCTCCGGCTTTTTATCTGTTCAGCAAGCCTTTGCTACTGGGCAAACGCGATACTTCCCGTCGGCAGTGGTTGCATCTAGCTCCGGTCATTATCGGCGGTTTTTTACCAGAGGGTCTGGCAATGGCTGGGGCTTTTGGTATCGGTGCTATTTATCTGCTGTGGCTGGGTCTTAAGCTGTATGCCCTACGTGCCGAGCGTTCGCGCTTTCAAATGGAGATTGCATTATTGTCCTTGATGATTTTGATTGGCATCATCGTTATGTTGCTGGGGCTGGGTGCGCCTCTGGTTTCTGAGCAAGTCTTTTTTACCCTGTACAGCCTGTGTATCGGTGCGATGTTTTTGCTGATGAACCTGACCCTGGGTTATGCACCGCAGTTGCCTTCCGATATTGTCGAGGCTGCCGAAGCAACTTATGCGGTATCTACGCTGGATAATATTGATAGCGCTGATGCTTTAAATAGATTGATTCAGCTGATGGAAGATCAGCAGCTGTATCGTCAGGCGGATCTAAATCTGACGATGCTGGCTGAAAAATTACATTTAACGCGGCATCAGCTCTCTGAACTAATCAACACACAGATCGGTAAAGGCCTATCACGCTTTATCCGTGAATACCGGGTTGAGGCAGCTAAACAGATGCTGATCGAAGAACCCGATGCCTCGGTACTCTCTATTGGCTTAAGTGCCGGGTTTACCTCGCAATCCACTTTTTATCAGGCCTTCAATGAGATAGTCGGTATGTCTCCGGGGCAGTTTCGTCAGCTAAGGAAGCTCTGATAGCATCTGGATTTATTTTCACTGCGAGATAACTCGGTGAACCTAAAATCTATACTCACCACAGAGCACACGGAGGACACAGAGGTTATATTATTAGATCACTTCTTCGTGGCCTTCGTGTTCTTCGTGGTTAAATAAACCTAAAATCCTCTGTGTACTCAGTGTCCTCTGTGGTTAGCCCTAAACCCGGAATGCGGCACACTTTTCAACGCAGCGTAAGCAAGCCCCGATATAACCGATAACATAAACCAAAAAAATCTTTGTGTGCTCTGTGGTTAACTCAGTAATCGCAGTCCACGATTCAATCCAAGCTTCCCTAAATACTCCTGAATGATCAATTCGGAATAGCGGAATGATCATATCGGAGGTTTAAATCCCCTCCTCTTCATATTCTTAAGTTCAAAACACGAGGTTGAGAATGATGAAAATTTTACTGACCGGTGCTACCGGGTTTATCGGTAGTCATATAGAGCAAGCACTACAGCTTAAGGGGTATCAGGTTATCCCGATAAGTCGAAGTCACGGTTTCGATGCCAATAAAATGCTGTTGGCAGAAGACTGGTTGCCTGTGCTGGATGGCGTTGATTGCGTTATCAACGCGATGGGCATCATTAGAGAAACCGGCAGACAATCCTTTGAACGGATTCATACCCTGGCAGCAGTGGCTTTATTTAAAGCCTGTGAACACATATCGATTAAACGCATTATCCAGATTTCTGCGCTGGGTGCGGATGAACAGGCATCTACCCCATTTCTGGCTACCAAGAAACAGGCGGATGATTATTTACGCAATAGTGATTGTGACTGGTTTGTGTTGTGCCCCTCTCTGGTTTATGGAGAGGGCGGTGTTAGTAGCGCAATGCTGCGTAAGCTCGCAGCTTTGCCACTGATACCCGTCATTGGTGAAGGTGAGCAAATGCTGCAACCGGTAGCGATTAAGGATCTGGTCGATACGGTTATGCAATGTATTCACTCGCCTGACACCAGGCAGACTCTGGATGTGGTCGGGCCGGTTCCCATTAGCTATCTGGACTGGTTGCAGTTGATGCGCCAGCAACTGGGTAAGTCCCCTGCTCCCGCGTTAAAAATTCCATTCGATTGTGCGTTAGTGATAGCCGGTTTTGCGCGTCATCTGAATCCACTGATGAATCCGGATAACCTGAGAATGTTACAGCGGGGAAATACTGCAGATGTAACTCCACTGGCAAACTTTATCGGCCATATGCCGCAACATGTGGGAGAGCAATAATGACTTATCTAACGCTTAAATATGTGCACCTGTTAAGTATGGTGCTGTTGTTTGGAACCGGTCTTGGCAGTGCTTTTTATAAATGGATGGCTGATCGAAGCAGGAATGTAACCCATATCGCTATAGTGAATAAACATGTGGTGCTGGCGGACTGGTTATTTACCACTCCTACAATTGTGGTTCAACCGATAACCGGTTTGTGGATGGTGTATGTGCTGCACCTTCCATTCACCACGCCCTGGGTGTTGATCAGTCTGGCACTTTATACGCTAGCGGGACTGTGCTGGTTACCCGTCGTGTGGTTGCAAATTCGCATGCAAAAACTTGCACAGCTGGCGGTTGAACAGAAAACAGATTTAGACAGTCAATATTGGCGCTATGCACGTATCTGGTTTTATCTCGGTATTCCTGCGTTTATCGCAATGGTCCTTATTGTTCTGCTGATGGTCATGAAATATAGCTTTGGAGGTTAAAATGAAACCCTTATCAATTATGCAACAGGCGTTACATGATCAATGGGAACAGCTACCACAATCGTTAAAGGCACATTATCAGGGTGAAGATAATGCAGATGTAGGTAAGTTGAGTATTGAATACCCGAAAGCGATGCAGCTACCACTAAACCTGTTGAGGATATTGGGTGCATTGATTAATCGAGCAGGGAATGAGATTCCAGCAACGGTTGAAAAATCCATTAGCAGGAATAAACAGTACTGGAGGCGTGAAATCAACTTCCAGGATGGAAAGAAGATTATCTTTAAAAGTGTATGGCAATATCACCAGGGAAATGAATTGATTGAATTTGTAAATCGATTCATTGGTTTGAGGATGGCCGTAAAGGTAGAGAATGAAATCCTGCACTATGAAGGCAAAGGTTTTGAAATTCGGCTGGGTAAGTTGCGCCTAAGTGTTCCAGAGTGGATGCTATTAGGCCATACCACTATTCAGGAAAAGGCGATAGATGATAATCACTTTGAAATGGACTTTCGTTTACATCACCCTATATTTGGCCAAATCTATCGTTACTCTGGTACTTTTAATACTGAGCGGAGGAACCTTGAATAGGGGCTGCGGATAAAAAAAATCATCAGGTCAGCAATATTTTCTTCGTGTCACCATCTTTCGAGCTTGAGCGGTTCAATATTTATTCACCGTAAGGTAATCTATGAGGCCCGTATATAGCTAAGTGGTGAATTTAGTACTTTATCCAGACTATGCCTGTTGTGCTAAAATTTTTCGAACCATTTTCGCACTACCTGCCACAGATAAGTAAGTTTAAGAAAAATGTGGAATATACAATGGATAAAAAAACGGGACCCACATCTCTATACCCCAGACTTCTGGGTCTGGTTTTCCTCGCGATAGCCATTGCTGGCTGTGGTGGAAGCGGTGGCGGTGGAGAGCCAGGAGTCACCACCTTCGCGAAGGTTTTCGGCGAGAATATGCCCTTCAACGCCAGCAGCGTGCTAGCGACTAACAACGGCTATCGAGTCTATGGCAGCGCTAATGGGGATGCACTCGCATTGCTTGAGCTGGACAACAACGGTAATCAGGTGGGTAACGCCGAGATAGCACAGAGTAGCTCGAGCTTCGCTACATTGAACGACATGCATCGCCTGTTACCTGATGGACGTCTGAATGTCAGCTTCGATATCAATCGTACTCGCAACCTCTATACCCTCCATGTCAATCGAGAGCAGTTCAGCAGCGATCTCAGCCAGCCGCCATCACGGCTCTGGCAGCATGCTCAGGTGATGGATTTTAGCGTGACCCTCTGGAGCAGTGCGGATAGCGATATCAACGGCTTCCCCGCCAGCTTACAGAATGTTGAAGTGCTGCAGGTTGAAAGCGCGGTTTCATCAACGGGCTTTCAGGGTGCCTTCGTGCTCGTGCGGGAGACTGCTTATGTCGAAACCAGTCGTTACGGCATTACCAGGCGTACCCGCCTGTTGCTGTTTCACTATGATTCGACTGGTGGACTACAGACCATCAAACAGGTTGATGAACGCACAGTACCCAACTCGTCGGAATGGAAACTGTTTAAGCGCTGGGTTGATCATGTCAAGCTGGCTGTCGCGCATAGTGGTAGTTATGCCATCGCAATCCCCAGGCTGCAGGTAGATAGCTACTACATGAATACCACTGAATACACGGTAACGGCCTACGATGGCGCAGATGGCTCGCGCTGGTCGCAGACCCTCGGACCCTGGCAAACCAGCACTTCCGGCGGTTATAATTTTATGTCGATATCACAGATGCGTATGCAGTCGGGCAACACCAACCTGGTACTCTATCTTGAAGATGAACGTCATCGTGATCACCTCTACTACCTGGGCCTGGACACCAACGGTAGTTTTCTGTGGAATCTCGATCTTGACAGCCTGAATATCAGGCCGGTCGGCCTGGCCTGCAAGGAGATAGGCGGTTGCCTGTTTGCTGGTCTGAGCAGTAACCCGCGTCATCTGATGCTGTGGGATTCCCAGGGCGTTCAGGCAGGTGATTTCGACCTGACTGCCACGGGTATCAGTAATTCACTAATGCGCAACAAACAGATTGTCGCCTGGCAGGATGGCGCCTTCAGACTACTGCTTGCTGATGACGCCTCCGATCCTGTGAACGACGAGAGGTTCCTGTTCCATATTTCTCTCGGGGCCTCCAACGCTACTCTCAGCAATCAGGGTGACAGCCTGTGGCGACAGGCCGGTGATGTGCGCGCGCAATCACTGGAGCTCAACCCTTACGGCTATTCCATTCACGAATATGGTTTTGTTGATCTGCGCATTTACGACAGCAGCGACACTCTGTTGTTCGACGCAGGCAGTCTCTATACCCGCCTGTCTGGAGCGCCAAAGAGTGTCGCCGAACTGGCCGATGGTCGCACTGTAATCCTGGAACATAATGGTGGATTGATCTTCCTGCGTGACGGACTCATTGAGCAGCGGCTGGTAGCCCCTGCGAGATTAATTCCTTCATCAATAGTGCCGCTGGCTGATAGCAAGCGCTTCATGGTTATCGGAACTAATGGCTGGGCGGTTTACGATCTGAGCGGTCAGCTGATCTGGAGTCTGCTACCCAGCTGGACTGATACATCCCTGTATCAGGGTTACGGCTCTCTGGGCGGTGCCGAGTTTTCCGATGGCGACCTTCTGCTAAGTGGGCATATCTATGCACTAAGCATAGACGGGCCGATCCTGCTATATGCTGCCCGTGTTGGCAGCGACGGCTCACTGCGCTGGCAGCACAGCTGGACTTTTGACGACAGCAGCCGTCCCAGCGTCCTGCCCCTGGTGATCGACGATGGCCAGTCGGAGCAGCCCATCCTCACCATTGCCAACACCTCGTCGGCAAGTGCACAGCCAGCGATCACGCTGCTCAAGCTCGATTCGGCCAGCGGTGACATTCTGCAACGGCGGGATCTCTCACCCAGAGGTGCTGGTGGCGAAATCAATCGGCCGCTGCATCGATGGCTGGACGCAGATCAGTTGCAAACGCCGCCAATACGGTTGATGGCAACGCCCCAGGGTGGGTTCTGGTTGGGGTATACCTCCTCAGCGCTGGTGTCACGCGAGATAGCCTACGATAAAGACGGTAATCCGCATTCTATGCCCTACGGTGGCGACAATATGGCCCTGATCCGCTTCAATGCCGATCTGGAGCCTGATCGCCTGCGCATCTACGGTGCTGGTGGTGACGAGAGCCTTAACGATATTCATGTCCTTGCCGATGGCAGCCTGCTGGTAGCCGGTAAAACCACCTCTTTCGCCCTCGGCTGGGATGGGGATGACAGCAACAGCGGTGCGGTAACCGATGCCTGGATTTTGCGGCTCGATGCCAGCGGTACCATCAGCGAAGGCTGCCAGTCATTGCTGGCCAGCTTCGATGGTGCTGCGGCCAGTCAGTATCTGGGTGCTACCGAAGGCACAGCCTTTACGCAATCGACGGCCCTTTCTGGCAGCCTGAATCTGGCGTCACTTGCAGTCGATACCCAGCTCGGTACGCGACCTGCCAGTCTGATCATGGCGGGCCAGTCGCTGCAAACTGCGCGTATGTGTCTGGGCACGGTGACATCACCACCTCTGCCTGACCCTCCTGCTAACGGCAACTATACGCTGACACTCACCATCGAGGGCGGTCCAGGCGCTGGACAGGTGTTTAGTCTGCCACTACCCTCTGATTTCCAGTGCATTAATAGCGCTGAACCGACCACGGTCTGTAGCCATAGCTACGCTTCGGGTACTGCGCTCAACCTGCTTGGTGACGCCTTTGGTGGCAAAACGCTGAACTGGAGCGGCTGTGACATGGCTTCAAGCGATGGTTGCGTGGTGACCATGGATGCGGACCGCCAGGTCACGGCAAGTTTTACACCTTGAGCGTCATCGTCATGTCAATGAGGACGAACCTGAACCATACGCGAGGACAAATGTAATGAAACCGTTTATCTGGCATGCAATTTTGATCTTTACACTATTGATCGCTGGTTGCGGTGGCGGTGGGACGCCGTCGAATCCGGCACCTTCAATGGTGGATAGTGATGGCGACGGTATTGCCGATTCAGTGGAAGGGATGATACGAGATAGTGACGGTGACGGGCTGCCTGATTACCTGGATACGGATAGTGATAACGATGGTATATCGGATCAGGTGGAAACTGCGCAGGACAGTGACCTGGACTTGACACCGAACTATATCGATCTGGACAGCGATGGCGATGGACTGGCAGATGCGACGGAAGGCGCAACCGACTTCGATGGAGATGGACTTGCTAACTACCTTGACCAGGACAGCGACGGCGATGGCGTCAACGACCGGCAGGAAAGTATAGCCGGCACCGACCCGCTGGATGCCACGGACTTCACTACCCCGACGGCTGGCACGCCGACGTTTGGCTGGACCTCATTCACACCCGCTTCCAGCGCGCACATTCTGTACGTCAGTTCCAGTTCGGGTGATAACGCCAGCGCTCAATTCTATCTGCCTGGCGACAGCGAGGTCGGTGTCGATCCGTTCAATCCGACAGGCCCGATCAATGCCTACGCCACGGTGGACGCGGCGCTTTCGGTAGCTCGCGATGGACAGGCCGACTGGATATTATTGAAGCGCGGAGACACCTTCAACCGAAACAGTACCATCCGCATCAAGAGTGGTATTTCTAACACACAAATGTCATTGCTGGGTGCCTATGGCAGCGCCGGCCAGCGCCCATTGATGATTCCGCAAAACCCCAACTTCGCAATTGTCGAGGCCAGTACCAATCTCTCCTACGCAGCGGTGGTGGATCTGGATATTTACGAACCCGGTCGCGATCCAGGCAATGGTCCGATTACCACCTACAGCAACGGTAGCGCCGGCATCCTGCTGCTGGCCGGGGCGGGCAATACGATTCGGGATATTCTGATCGAGAATGTGCGGGTGCGTTATCTGAACGGCGCGTTTAACTTCCAGAACTTCGGTGGGAATTTTCTCAATCTCTCATTGCGCGGCAATGTGATTCTGCATTCCTACGCCGATTCCGGACGGGTATCGGGCGTCTATCTCGAGGGCATTGATGGCCTGTTGATGGAAGGCAACATACTGGACCACAATGGCTGGCTGCAGCAAAGTTATACCGCTAATGATCCGACTGCAAGCGGCGCCGAAATGGAGGCAGAGGGACAGGCGACTATCTTTAATCACAACGCATATCTGTTCAATGTCCATAATGCCGTGGTGCGTAATAATGCGGTGCTACGGGCATCGTCTCTGGGTCTGGACTTTCGTTCGGATAACCCCACTGATGCGAGCAATATCCTGGTGCACGACAATCTGTTCGTAGAAGGAGAGGTCGGGCTCAGCATCAGCGGCCAGGGCGGCTCGCTGCGTAAATTCGACGGTGTTACGGTCACCGATAATGTATTCCTGCATATCGGCCGCTCCCGTCCGACCGATCGCTATCTGTCCTGGGCGCTTAATCTGGATGGCATCTACGGCAGTAACAACCAGATTAGTCGCAACCTGTTCGCACTACAGGAGGAATCCTCTCTGTCGGGTAATTCGTTTGCCATCAAGACTATCGTCAACAATGAAAACCTGACACTGGCAAATAACCTGGTGTACAACTACGACACCACAAGCGCATTCTATCTCGACACGCTTGCGCCGCAATCATCCGTAATAGTTCAAAACAACCTGCTACAGACCCCGGCCTATTCATCGCAGCTGGTACTCCTGTTTCCCGCAGCTTACACCCTGCTTTCCAACCAGTATTTTTCGGCGGCTGGCAATCAGTGGTTTCTCGATGATCTGAGCAATCTGCTGGCGAACAGTAACTGGTCGGCCTATTCAGGCGAAACCGGGGCATTATTCTCTCAGGTGAGCAGTTTCCCTGACCCCAGTGTCAGGCTTGAAAACTACATCAGTAGCCTGAATCTCGGCACCACCTATCAGGACTTTCTCAATGCTATCAGGGGCCAATCCAGAAGTTCGTGGGATACCTCGCTGGAGGCGACTTCAATCAATAATTATTTCAGAACGGGATTTGGTATGTAGTCTGATGTTAACGTCCAGATACGGAGTGTTTTCAATTGCCGATGTCAGGTTTGATTACCAAAATGCATCAAATCGCTGAGTGGTTTGACCCGCATCAGGGTGATATCGTTGTTCGATAAATTCAGCATTGCCGTCCTGGTCAATAACAACTGCAGTTGTACATCGGGTGCCATAGTGATCGAGTTTGATAAATTGTGCCGACAGGGCCTTTTCCATTGCATAGGGGATCCCGGTTGCGGGAAGCTGGTCATCATCCGCCTGGCGGGTATCGCTAAGTAAAGACAGCAGGCTTTGCGTACTACCGGGGCTTGTTAACCAGAGCCTGAGGTTATCTCTAGCAGCGATGGTTTTGGGCCAGGGCGTGTCCAGCAGGGCATTACTTAACGCATAGACGCCAGGTTCGAGTAGTTTAATATCAGGTAACTGATTGGAACAATACACCATTTTCACTCCGTCACAGACAAGGAGGTTAAAACCGTTAAATTCGTCACCCCGGGCAAGGATATCAACGGCGTACGCTTCTGCAGAAAGGTCGCAGAGTAAAAAATTACTGACCAGGGCGCCTCGACTGCGTGCTTGCGGATCCATATTTTGGGGATCCCGAAAGTTGGTTAATGCGGCAAAACGACCGCGCTGGTTGAGTGCTAACCAGCTGCCCTGCGCGCTTAAATCCCGTCCGCCAAAGATATCAGGATGATCGGGCCAGAACTGAGCGCTTTGAGCAGGTCGCTGGAAAAATTCGTCGCGATTGGCGGCTAGCACCAGCGCATAATCAGTATGTGCCTGCCAGGCAAAGGTGATCAGGCACATTTAATGTTAACCACGTGTGCCTATGTACAAACCTGCTGACATCATGATGGTGCCTGCAACGCGGTTGAGTCCGGTCATTGCTTTTTGCGATTGAAAATAGCGTCGTGCCCAGGCGGCCGTATAGGAAACTGCCATTAACCCAATCATCAGTCCCAGCATACAAAGCAGCGATGCCACTGCGATGTCTTTAGCGGTCAGTACGCTCAAATCCATAAAGGTGGGTAAAAAGGCAATATAGAACAGAATCACCTTAGGGTTTGAGGCAGAGATTAAAAAGCCCTGTATCAGCCCCATCATGGCGCTGGATTTGACCGCGGGTTTGGCTTGCTGGATAAGGTGGGAGCGGTCATGCCACATCTTCCAGCCCAGATAGATCAGGTAAATGGCACCAACTATGCGTATTACGGTAAACAGGCCGGCATAATGTTCGGCAATGACCGCGAGCCCCAGACAGGCAAACACCAGATAGATAATATCGCTGATCGCCATACCAAATGCTAACGCAAAACAGGATGCAGCACCCTGCGTCATAGCCCTTGCAAGCAGCGCGAAAACGCCCGGCCCCGGGGTCACGGAAAAGATCAGGATGGCAATGAAAAAGGCGAAGCCGCTTTCAAATGTCATGGGGATTACTCTCAAAAAAGAGGTATTATGAAACTTAATCTGGAATATGCAAAGCGAGGATAATTGACATGAGAAACATGCTGATACTATACATGGTCGTATTCAGTAGCACATTATTTGCGGGTAAGGCTGATGTCCTGGAGGTAAAGGTGTTTTGCCCCATTCCACAAAGCTGTACCTTTAATGTCACTGTTCAACATGCTGATACGGGATGGAAGCATTATGCCAACCAGTGGGATATTCTGACGCCTGAAGGAAAGCTGTTAGCTACCCGGGTGTTATATCATCCGCATGTAGATGAGCAGCCATTTACCCGCTCCTTAAGTGGGGTCAGCATACCTTCAGATGTTCGCAAGGTGGTTGTTCGTGCCAAAGACCTGAAACATGGCTGGGGCGGTAGAGAGATGGTTGTCGAGCTACCCGCGCATTAACAGGGCAGCCCCAGAAATTGCCTGTCCAAAAAACGGATGAAAAAGGCCGGATCATGCTGCACCATAGTCAGCCTATGAGGAGCGGGTCCCAATGACAGATTATTCAAGCAGCGCAAATGAGGTTTTTTATCAGGCCTATCTGAAACGGGATCGCTCATTTGAAGGTATTTTTTTTCTGGCTGTTAAAACGACTGGCATTTTCTGTCGCCCCGGTTGTAGTGCACGAGCGCCGAAAAAGAGTAATGTCGAATTCTTTCAAACTGCGACACAGGCGCTAGAAAACGGGTACCGACCCTGTAAAAAGTGCCAGCCCCTGAAGCCTAAAGGCGAATTGCCCCTGTGGGTCAGCAAAGCCATGCAACTGGTACAGCAATATAATGATCAGCGCATCAGCGACAGTATGCTCAAACAACATTCGATTGACCCGGTACGCTTACGGCGCTGGTTTAAGTCCAACTATCAGGCCACTTTTCAACATTTTCAACGTATGCAAAAAATGATCAATGCAAATCATAAGATAATTAGTGGAGAGAAAGTCATCGACTCTGCACTGGATGCAGGTTATCAGTCATTGAGCGGGTTTAATCAAACCTTTAAACAGTTGTTTGGCAGCAGTCCTTCGCGAGCAAAAAATCAGACTATTATTACTGTGGCCCAATTAACCACAGCACTGGGTCCGATGTATGCCGGTGCTTCGGATAAAGGTATCTGCTTGCTGGAATTCGATGATCGCAAGGCGCTGCACAAACAGCTTGCCAGGATTCAGAAAAAAACTGCAGCGCATTTTGTACCCGGTCAACATGCATTGCTGACGCAATTACAGCAACAGCTTGATGAGTACTTTGAGCGCAGACGGCAACAGTTTGAGCTGCCATTACATTTTGTTGGTAGTGACTTTCAGATCCGTGTCTGGCAGGCCTTGCAAAAGATTCCCTATGGCGAGAGCAGAAGTTACCTGCAGCAGGCGCAAATGATTCATCAACCCGAAGCGATACGCGCTGTTGCCAGTGCAAACGCGGCCAATGCGCTCGCAATTGTGGTGCCCTGCCATCGGGTAATCGCTAAAAGTGGCGGCCTGGCAGGTTATGCAGGTGGCATCTGGCGTAAACAGTATTTACTTAAGTTAGAGCAGAACAGGGACGACTGTTGAGACCCTCCGACCTGCTGGAATTAGTGTTACTGGCTGCTATCTGGGGTGCATCGTTTTTATTTATGCGCCTGGCTACGCCGGAATTTGGCCCTGTTGCGTTGATCGAAATACGTACTCTGATTGCAGCAATACTCTTAATACCGATACTGTTTGCGATGCGTAAAGCCCATTATCTGCTTCCCAACGCCGGTAAGCTCTTCCTGGTAGGTGTGAGCGGGACCGCGATTCCATTTAGCCTGCTCAGTTACGCGACACTGTATGTCACGGCAGGTTACGCATCCATCCTGAATGCCACGACACCCATTTTTTCGGCATTGGTTGCCTGGCTATGGGTTAGTGAACGCTTAACCGCAAGTGCCATAGCTGGGCTCCTGATCGGCTTTCTCGGCGTGGTGGTGATGTCGTTTGATAAGCAGTCGGGCAGCGCCGAGGTTTCGGTGTTACCGGTACTTGCCGCAGTAGCGGCAACCCTGTGTTATGGCTTTAGCGCCAACTTCACCCGCCAGAAGCTGAATCATGTTCATCCGCTGGCCCTGGCCTGTGGTAGCCAGATAGGGGCTAGCCTGGCACTTATACCCTTTGCGTTCTGGCTGTGGCCGGGTGTGTGGCCGAGTACGGCTGCCTGGGGTTCCGCGATTGTGCTTGGGGTATTGTGTACTGCGTTAGCATTTATCCTGTATTTCCGCCTGATTGCCAATGTTGGTGTTAATCGAACGGTTGTGGTGACCTATCTGATCCCGTTTTTCGGGGTAGTCTGGGGTGTGATTTTCCTGCATGAGTCAGTTTCTTTGCTGATGATACTGGGGGCCGGCCTGATTCTGGGTGGCGTCAGCCTGACCACAGGCGCATTTCGGCGTAGAGGTTAGAGCACTACACTCGTGTACCAGATGGTTATTGCGAGACTGCGGGCATGATGGCAATCTATGCCATCTCTATAAAACCTGAAATCTGGATATGAACATTAAGCTCCTCATCACTGGCGGTACCATCGACAAGTCGTATAATATGAATAATGGCGAACTGCATTTTGTTGATTCACACATTCCCAGTATGTTGACGGAAGCGCGCTGTAAAGCGGATTTTGAGCTGGATAAAATCCTGCTAAAGGACAGCCTGGAGATGGATGATAGTGACCGACAGAAGATTCTGGATAATGTTCTGGCCAGTGAGCAATCGCGTATTATTATCACCCATGGTACAGATACCATGGTTCAGACAGCTCAGTTTCTGGCGCCGCAGGTAGTGGATAAAACCGTGGTTCTAACAGGCGCGATGATTCCCTATGTTTTTGAAAAATCGGATAGTTTGTTTAATCTGGGCAGTGCTTTTACTGCGGTGCAATGCCTGCCTTCAGGGATTTATATCACCATGAATGGAAAAGTCTTCAATGCTGATAATGTCGTAAAAAATCGTCAGGAAGGCATATTTGAGGTACTGCACTGAAATAGCAGCATCCCTTATTCAGGACCCTTAAATTATGATTCAGGTGACTATTACCTATAAATTGATACCGAATATCGGTTAAAAAGTGACACAAGCCAGAGTTTTGCTACTGTGTAGCATCTATACACGTATTTATTTGCAGGTTACGGGTTCACAGGTTTTATGAAGAAGTTATATCTTGCTGTTTTTCTGGTGTCATTGCTAACTTCCTGTGGCACCGACACCAGCTCTGGAAGCAGGGCTATTTCGGAAAACCCGAATAACTCCCATACAAATAACGATGTTACCTATAGCGTAACCAATAATCCCGATTCGGCAGACCCGCAGCCGGTAACTGCCGAAATTCTATCTCCTGCCAGACTCTCACTTAATATTACCGACGCACCGCTGGATAATGTGGTGAAGGTTGTCGTCACTTTTGTATCAGTCACATTGATTAATGAAGCGATTCCCCAGTCACAGACTTTTACCTTTAATACGCCTAGACAGGTTGACCTGCTGGCTCTTCAGGGCCTGCAATTTGAAACCCTGTTATCCGAAATTGAGGTGGAGGCCGGAAACTATCAGGAGATGCGCCTCATCGTTGATGATACCAATATGAATAGCTATGTGGAAACCGACAATGGCTCGGTGTATCCGTTACAGATACCCAGTGGCTCCAGCTCGGGATTAAAGGTCAAGAGCGCTTTTAGTTTTGCTGAAAGTAGCGCGAACGCGTACACACTAGATTTTGATCTGAACAAATCAGTCGTCATTGCGGGTGCTTCGGGTAAGTATCAACTAAAGCCGGTACTCAGGTTGGTTGAAAATTCACAGGTTGGGCATATCAGGGGAACTGTCGACCCTGCACTGCTAACATCTGCTGACTGCTCCGACGCTGATATTGACACCTATAATGCGGTGTATGTTTACCAGGGTTTTGATGTCACGCCTGATGATATTTTTACCCAGCCCAATGCAGTAAATCAGCCGATCACAACGACCTTGATTCAGCTGGATAACCAGAGCGGCGATTATATGTTTGAAGCAGCTTATTTACCGGCTGGAGAATATACTCTCGCATTTACCTGTAATGCGAACCTGGATAATCCTGATACGGATGATGAAGTTTTATTTTTTAATACTCAAAACGTGACAGTTAAAATCAACAATATACTGTTTTTATAGTCTGCGGTGCTTTATTGAGGTTATAGTGATAACCCATCAACATGATGACTTGTTGAAGCCAATGACTCAAGCCTCCAGATACTCAATAATAAAACTCCAGAAGGACGATACAAACTTCAGGGGCGTATTGGCTTCCCTGAAATTATATTGTCTGGTATCCGCTCTCCTGTTCACCCCTTCAACTGTGCTGGCAGCGTCTGGCATAGAAGTGGATGAATTAAATCAATTACTGGAATTACTCCAGCAGCAAACCAGTATCGCAACTCAAACTCAGCTAAATTCGGACTATGTCCCCGGTATGGTCAGTATTATAAGTGGTGACGAAATGCGTCAACGCGGTTTTGAAACTCTGTGGGATGCGTTAGCCTTTTTACCGGGAGTGCAGCTTGATATGGACGCTAGCGGAAAGCGCAAGCTGATTGTACGCGGTGTCGGTAAGTCCAGTGAAACGCTGAAAATAAAAATTCAGCTGAATGGTGTATCGCTGAATCAGTCGATCAGCGCAGCTTCGGCAACCCTGTTTGACACCCCGGTTAATCAGATAGAAAAAATAGAGTTTGTGCGTGGTCCGGGCTCCGCGATTCATGGTGAATATGCTTTGATGGGGGTATTAAACGTGATCACGCTGAAACAGGGAAAATCGATAACTGCGGGGGTTGATAGTAACAACAGCGCGCAAGTAAGTGCATTGTATCAGTTCGGAGAAACGACAGATAAGCTGTCAGGTAGTTTCAATATTGCTGTAATGAACAGAGATGGTGAGGAAATTCTCACTGGTGATGACAGAACCAGTTTGCCGGCTAAGGGTTATGCCCCTGGCCCGATCAATAATAAAACAGACTCGGTATCGGCAATTCTGGACCTGAGTGTGGCGGGTATCGATGTTAACCTGCAATATCAGCAGTCCAATCGTGGGGATTTTTACGGCGTATTAAATTACCTGCCTGCACCTATCAAACAAACGGTGGTATCAGATACCGTGTATTCATTACAACTGGGTAAGGATTTTCAAATCAGCGACCAGCTTTCTGCACAGCTAAGCCTGACTCAACTGGTAAATTCAACCGAAAAAAATAGCCTGTTCCTCGGTGTGGCCCCGCTGTATGGTGGCTTATCCAGCGATGATGATATCGTATCCGATGTCGATCAGCAGGAGCAGCGCACGACCCTGGCATTGAACCTGCAATATGAATTCGGCGCGCATACCATTTTCTCAGAAATATCCGCATCCAGGATTTCCGTGGACACTGCGACGCAATATATCAACCTCAACCCGATTACACATT
Source organism: Gammaproteobacteria bacterium (assembly GCA_050288105.1). Lineage (GTDB taxonomy): Bacteria > Pseudomonadota > Gammaproteobacteria > JACNJF01. The sequence continues at coordinate 298,034 of JBNKDE010000002.1, read as the reverse complement.
TACCTGACAGCATGATGAATGCCTTTCCTTCTCCGGTGCACGAAGGTGACAGGCGAGACATAAAAAGCCTGGTGTTGCAGGATGAATACGCGATTAACGATGTGACCACGTTGACTGCCGGCTTACGCTATGATGATGTGAATAATGAATACAACAATATCGCACCCAGGCTGGCTCTGGTGTGGATTCTTTCTCCAACGCATATCCTGAAACTACAATACTCTGAAGCCTTTAGACCTCCCAGCTTACGGGAGTTAGGCGGAACCACAGGGGCAGAGTTAATTCCCGAGACCAATGAGACCACTGAAGCGTCGTATATCTACAACTCGGCGGATACGGTGGTAAAAAACACGCTTTTCTATTCAGAGATCCAGGACTATATCAGCTACCGGGATACGGCCCCTTTTGGTTATCTCAATATTGCAGGTGCTGAATTAAGCGGTTATGAGTTTGAGGTTCTTCATGAGCTGACCGCAGATATACAATTAAATGCCAACCTGACCCTACAGCATACAAAAGACAGGACAAGCGGACAGGAACTGTATGGCTCGACCCCAGTCATTTTTACCCTTAGCAGTAATATTAAAATAAATCCTGAAACGGGCATTAATATCCAGCTGAAAAGCTTGTCAGAACGCATTAGAGAAAGCGGTGATAGCCGACCCGACCTGGAAGCAATGAACCAGGTTGATATCACTCTGACACGAAATAATTTATTTAACAGGGAGGGCTTAAACCTGAGAACAGGTGTTCGAAATATTTTTCAGGAGAAAATCAAATACCTGTCACCTGTGGATACCTATGCCGAAGATTATATAGTCAATGGAGACGCAATCTTCTGGCTAGAGATGAATTACCACTGGCGATGATGTAGCGCTCACGATTATGGAAATTGAATCAATAATCAGGCGCGTGAAGGGATTTCTCATATGCTCATTATGGTTTTTCTGTGTGACGGTTTATGCCTCACCCTCTCAGCTTGCGCGTCTTGAAATAGGGTTGAACCTGCTACCCAGCGTGATCGCTTCAAATACCCGGCTAGGCTTAGCTGAAGATGAAGAAAAAGAGCCGTTAACGATATATGTGATGTATATTGAAAATCGTAAGCTGGCTGAGCAATCCATGCAACGGCTAACTAAGCTGGATAATATTCGCGGTTATCCATTAAATATAAAAGCTGTTTCGATTGATCAGTTGTTAAATACTGAACCAGACCGCTATTCAACGCTAATCAATATAGAACCCCTGGTTAACAATCGTGAACAGCTTATTCAATTTTGTCAGCGCAATCAGATGCTGTTTTTCTCCCCTTTTAAAGGTGATGTAGAAAAGGGAGTAATGGCAGGTTACGAGGTTACCAACAAGGTGTTACCAGCGGTGAACCTGAGCGCACTTAAAGCAGCTAATATTCACCTTAAGGCATTTTTCCTCAGGATAGCAGTAAGCCATGATTGATGAATTTAAGCGAAAGTTAACACGAAATAAACTGGAGAAGGAGTCTTCCTGGCTGTTTATTTTTATCGGCGCGCTGATTTTAGTGCTTGCCCTGGTTAACTGGCAGCTTGAACTGAAACCCAGGCTGGAGCACGAAGCAATCAGTAACCTGCAGATACTGGCCGATGCACGCGCCAAATCCATTGAGGCCCAGTTACAGAATGTCGATAAATCGGGTGACCTGTCATCAATACATAATTCATTTAACGAGATGCTATTGATCAATGATCCATTAAGCGGTGAAAAAATATTTGAAGGGATTGAATTAGAGTTTGATTTTGATGCTTTTCCTGCTGCTTTCAGTATTCGGAATATTCAGGCGGGTCGAACTAACTGTCATCAATGTATCCAGACCGATAGTCCGATATATTCAAAAAAGACCGGTGAGCTGATTGGGATTATCAAGATTTATGCCAACCCGGTTTTATACCAGAGGCTGGTTTCAGATATTAAAGTCCGCCTGATGCTGGTTCTGGTCGGGGTGCTGGTTGTGATTGCCCTTGCCTGGTTTCTGACCGCTCGCCTGCTGAAGCAATTAAAGGAGCGCGAGTCAAAACTGATCTATGAAATCTCTGAACGTAAGCAGGCTGAAGAGAAGATGCACCAGATCGCTACCTATGACCAGCTGACCAGCCTGCCCAACCGATACCTGTTACATACCGAATTTAAACAGAAGCTTGCTGAAGCCAGGTTGTATAACAAGAAAATGGCGGTGTTATTCATCGACCTTGACCACTTTAAAATGATCAATGATGTATATGGTCATGAAACTGGCGATATATTATTAAGAGAGGTAACTGGGCGCATCTCAAACATCATTCGTAAGTATGATTTTCTATCGCGCTTCGGTGGTGATGAATTTGTCATGATTATGCCACTGATGGAAGACCAGGCTGAGGTTTATTCGGTGATCCGAAAGATCATTGCCAGTTTTGATCACGAATATGACCTGGGTAAGGCAAAGGTTCAGATTACTACCAGTATCGGAATCAGCATCTATCCGGAAGATGGGGATACCCCATCGAAGCTGCTGAAAAATGCTGACCTCGCTATGTATCGGGCAAAGACGGATGGGCGTAACCGTTATCACTTTTTCACCTCGCAGATGAACCAGGATCTCGAGCGCTCACAGTGGATAGAAGTAAATCTGAAGAGGGTGCTTGCCGAAGGTGGGTTTGAGCTTCATTTTCAACCACAGTTGAACCTGGCTACAGGTCAGGTAGAAAGCTGCGAGGCGCTACTGCGCTGGCCGCAGCCCGATGGGACTATGATCAGCCCGCTGGAATTTATTCCTGTGGCCGAAAGAACAGGTCTGATCAATAATATCAGTAGCTGGGTGCTAGATACGGCCTATGCCTGTCAACAGGAATGGGAACGCCAGGGTTATAAAAGAGCCAGAGTCGATGTTAATTTATCAGGAAAGGATTTTTCACAAAAGGATGTGATTCATAAAATTATTCAGATGAATAATCTGGATGAAGAGTTTGCACAGAAAATAGGTATAGAAATTACCGAAAATGTATTATTGAAATCGAGTGAAGAAATTCTCGATTTGCTTAAGTTGATGCATCGCTCAAAGATTCATATCTCTATAGATGATTTTGGAACCGGTTATTCTTCACTAAATTATCTGAAAAAGTTTCCGGTATCCTGCTTAAAGATTGATCAGACTTTTGTTAAAGAGGCACCTAAAAAAGAGCAGGATCAGGCGATCATGAATGCGTTTGTATCGGTAGGCCATGGTCTCGGCATGCAGGTGATTGCAGAGGGCGTGGAATCTGCCGCTCATTATAGACTGGCTCAGAGGATTGAATGTGATATGGCGCAGGGCTATTTTATCTCGCGACCGGTCAGCGCTGAGGAATTTGCACAACAGTATTTGCAGCGTAAAGAGACCAGAGCAGTACATTTAGATCTGGGAGATGAAGCATTGGAAGACAGCAATAATCCCTCAAGTTAACGAGTATTTAGTTGAGGCTTAAACTTAAACCGTAAAGGGAGAAGACATGAGTGAGTTCAAGCATACAACAGCAAGTATAGCGGCCTGGAATCTCGCCGGGTATGGAGGTATACCCGAAGAGCGTTTATTAAAACAGGTAGAAGGACTGGCATTACTGGATGCAGAGGTTATCGCACTGGTTGAGATCAGCCCTTTTTCAGCAGTGGAGACCCTGAAGCAGGGACTGGCAGAAAAAGGCGTTGTGTATGAAAGCTGCGTACTGCCACAGCAAAGTGATCTGAACCTGGGCGTATTGTATAAGCAGGGTATTACGGCAGAAAATCCGCGTTTACTGGAGGGTTCGGATCTGAATGATGCCAGGAGGCGTAAGGCTTTGCTGGTCGATATGAAGGTCGGGAAATTCGACTTTCTGCTGATGGTGGTACATTTGAAATCTGGTCGGGGATCCAGCGATCAGAAAATACGTGATGAGCAGGCCAGGGTAATCGGGCAGTTTATCACGGATAGACGCAATCAAAGTCGCGAAGATATTCTGCTGGTTGGTGACTTTAATATGATTCCGGGGGAAGACGTCAGTAACTTTCATCACCTGGGTGGAGACGACCTGATGAATTTCCTGTCGTCCTGGGATTTACAGGAGCGTTATTCGCATATACTGGAAGCCGGCCGAGCTAATCTGCTGGATGGCTTTGCCATCAGTCGCAAATACAGCACGGAATACATCCGTGGTAGCCTGAAGCTTTTCCCCATGCACTGGGCAATGGATATGGGGCGCGAGCGCTTCCGCGAAACTGTTTCTGATCATCTGCCTTTTGTGGCCAACTTCAGGATAGACCGCTCGCGAGATTGATCAGGGTGTTTTGGCAACCTCTGAATTTATCAGAGGTTGCTTAAAAATGTTTCTGAATGGTATTCAGTACTGTCCTGATAATGGGGTCAGTGCTACGTTTTTGCTGGTACGCAAAACGCAGGGGCAAAGAAAAGGTTTTTTCACGCCACACCACCAGGTCACCATTTTCCAGCAAGGCTTCTGCCTCATCGTCGCGGATGATGGAAAGCCCAACACCGGATAACAGCAGCTTGAGCGTGGTTTCTTCCGATGAACTGGTAGTGACATTGGCTGGCTTATAGGGGCGATCAGCGAATAAAGCATTGATGAAGTGGTGGTAAATGCACTGTGGTTCCGGCTGAATCCAGGGTAGTTTTGCCAGTTGTTCCAATGAGGCACCTTTCATCTGATCTGACCAGCACGGCGCGGCGGCAATCAGGGCCTCAGAATCGATCAGGTCGATATATAACAAGTCCGCTTGAGCAATATCACCTGAGATGAAGCTACCATCCAGTGTGCCTGCACTAACCTCCTGCAATAGCTTTACTGACGTGTTTTGCACCAGCTGGATCTTTAATCGGGGGTAGCTTTTCAATAGCTCATTATGCCAGTGAGTCAGGCGCAGGTATTCTGAGTCCGAATTTAATCCTATCGTCACGGTGCCGCTGATATCGCCTTTCAACGCGCGTGCCTGTAACTTGAGGTCCTGGCTCTGGTCCAGGATCTGCTGGGCTTTTTGTTTCAGTAACAAGCCATCTTCCGTAAGTTGCATACCCTTCGCTGAGCGAGCGAACAGCTTGATATCCAGCTCTTCCTCCAGCGCCTTGATATGGGCACTTAAGGCGGGTTGGCTGATAAACAGCTGATCGGCTGCCTGGGTGAGATTGCCGGTGCGCGCAATCGTCACAAATGAGCGTAATTGGTACAGTTCCATGAGCTGCATGGTGCCACTAATCCCCCATTCCGACAATCAGAAAACCTGATGATTGCGTTCTGATAATACAATTGGATCAAAAATCAGCGCAGCGATTTAATAGTGCTCAAACAACAGGAGAACACTATGATAGCCGTCGATAGAATACATAAAGCAGAACAATTTTCAGCGACTTCCGGTCAGGCATCGGTCCGGGGTCTGGCCAGGGTCTCAGCCGTCTTAATGTTGTGGATCAACCGATCGAGACAGAGAAGGGCATTAAGCCATATGCAGGATTACCTGTTAAAAGATATCGGTATCTCACGAGTAGACGCCCTGCAGGAATCGCGCAAGCCTTTCTGGAAAGCCTAAACTAATTTATTACGCAAAAACTTGTTGATGGCATGTGATACAGCGGTCATACCAAAACAGGCGGTGACCGCAACGAAGGAGCCAAGCCCGGTAGCACAATCCAGCGTGGTCTGATTGCTGGAGCCGGGTTTGGCATAGCTCACACTGCCGTCGGCGGAGGGGTATAGCGGTTGTTGAGTCGAAAAAACACAGTCGATGCCATATCGTCTTTTGGGGTTGCGGCTGTAATCGAGCTGATAGCGTAAATTTGATCGGACCTTGGCCAGTAAGGGGTCATTATACGAGCGGGTTAAATCATTAACCTCGATACAGGTAGGATCGGTAAGCCCCCCGGCACCACCGGTTGATACAAAGCGAATTTTATTTCTGCGTAGATGATGGATCAAAGACATCTTGTACTGGACATGATCGATCGCATCAATTACATAATCGTATTGTTTAAAATTAAAGGATTCCAGGTTGCCTCGCGTCACCAGGTCGTCTATTGCATGGCATTCGCACTCGGGGTTAATCTGCCGAATACGCTCGGCGAGCGCTTCAACCTTGCTTTGTCCCAGGGTTGATTGCAGCGTATGGATCTGGCGATTGGTATTACTGGCCTCGATATCATCGTGGTCGATAAGGGTGATGTGACCGATACCGGAGCGAGCAGCAGCTTCAGCTGACCAGGAGCCTACACCCCCGACCCCGACAATACAGAAGTGTGCCTGCTGTAGATGCGGCAGAGCGAGCATGCCATAGATTCGGCCAACACCGGCGAAACGATCAAGATAGGATTCGGTGAGCATAACAAACAACGCGCAGGGTCTGGCTAAAACGGGTATTTTAGCGTTAAAACTCTTCTACCGGGATGAGTTTTCTTTCGCGCTTGGCTTCATACATGCGCATATCGGCGGCACGCATCAGACTATCCATACAGTCGCCGTCGTCTGGGAGCTGAGAATAACCAAGACTGGCATCCACTGAAAGCGCTTCACCAGCGTAGGTGATCGGCTGCCTGATGATGGCGGTCAGTTTTTCCAGCATTGGCTGAACCTGGTTCGGCTCAATGGCGTCCTCCAGAATGATGCAGAACTCATCGCCACCGATGCGAGCAACCAGATCAGAAGACCTGATGGTATCACTCAGGTTTGTAGCGACATTTTTAAGAATGGCATCCCCCGCCTGATGTCCGAAGCGGTCATTTATCGGTTTAAAGTTATCCAGGTCGATAATAATAAAGCCGACTTTGCCATTTTCCCTTTTGGCGCGGTTGATGGATCGATTGATCATGCTTTCCAGTAAACGGCGATTGGCGATACCGGTTAGCAGGTCATAGTGTGCCATCGCCCTGATCTGCTTTTTTACGATCTGGTGCTCGTGTATCTCATCCTGTAGTTTCTCACTGTCGACAATTTGCTTGATTGTTGTGCGTGAAACATCGGCTGCTTTTTTCAGTACGATCGCAGTCCACACCACTGTGGTCATGCCCATGATCAGATGGAACTTATCTGCTTTAGTGAAGAAATACAACGCCAGTGGACCCATGGAGAAAAAACTGAGCACGTAAATAAACTTCGGAAAGGTGGAATATGCCGTGCTGGCGACCGTGACCAGGGTAGAAATAATGACAAACAGATAAAGTACCGCTGCATGATCGGCGTTTTCGGGTAGTAACAGCGGCGTTATGCCGTAAATCAGGGCATTCAAAACACCAATAATCAGACGGTAGCGTATCCATTTTTCGCTGGGTGCTGCAGACACCAGATCACTCTTGCGCACGCTGCGCTCGAAAAAAATAGTGATCAGTACAACAACAGTGGTCAGGGTAATCCACAATGCGATAGCTTTAGATGAAGCACCGAACTGCAGTAATACAATGCTTAGAAACATTGCGCCAACCAGGTAACTGCCCATGTTGCCGGTAGCGTGCTGGTAAAACACGATGTTTCGCTGGTGCTTTACTCTTGCGTCAAATGGTTTGACTTCTGGTTCATTTTGGTTGGGTGCATCATCCAGCATTATTGATCCTTTTCTGAAAATCCGTTGCCCCGGTTCCCGTAGCTATAATCGAATACATGTTTACTCGAATGAAACTGGCATAAGCGGGTTTTTAGTAACGTTTTTACTGCAAGATCAAAGCGTTTTGCAGCATTTCAACATTTCTAACGACATCCTAATACAGTCACTTTGAAAGTGATATGAGTTTATTAAATGCTGGGTATATAAATCTAGCGATAATTGCTATTAACCTGGCAGCAATAGCAATTTGCTGAAGCCTTCAATTTAGAGTCGTTAAACGACAGGGGCTAAACGGTTCGCGGTATAAAGTTATCAATACTGGTTATGGAATCGCCCTTGGCGTTGTATCAGGCAGTGACTACAATAATGCCCAACATCTATTGCGTGAATTGTATGAATAATCGTTGCCTGTTTACCCTGTCAGCACCCTCCGGTGCAGGAAAAACCAGCCTGGTCAAGGCCTTGCTAGCCCATAAGCCCGATCAGATAGGGGTTTCTGTATCGCATGCGACTCGCAAACGGCGAGAGGGCGAAGTTGATGGAAAGGATTATCATTTTGTCGAAATCGCGCAGTTCGAACAAATGGTGGCAAATGGGGAATTTCTTGAACATGCCCGGGTATTCGATAATTACTATGGCACCTCGCAGCGGGCAGTAGAAGATGTACAGTCGCAGGGCAAGCATGTGATTCTGGAGATTGACTGGCAGGGCGCGCGTCAGGTAAAGCAGAAAATACCGCAAACAATCCCGATCTTTATTCTGCCCCCGTCTCGCGAGATTCTACGTCAACGCCTAACTGACCGTGCCACCGATGCGACGGAGATCATTGAGCGTCGTATGGCGGCGGCAGATGAAGAAATGTCGCATTATAGTGATGCCGAGTTTCTGGTCGTGAATGACGACTTTGCGCAGGCTCTGTACGAGCTGGAGTGCATAATCATCGGTCAGGGCCTGACACTTGAGCGACAAAAACGCCGATATCCCGAATTAATTAGCTCAATTGCGCAACAAACAGTTTAGAAAATCATAATATTTGGTATGATTACCGGCTGTTTATAAATTTTTACCTCCCTGGAGTCAAAGCATGGCACGTATTACCGTTGAAGATTGTCTGGAAAATGTTGATAACCGTTTCGAGCTGGTGTTGTTAGCTGCTCGTCGCGCAAGACAAATCTCAAAAGGTGCCGATCCCCTGCTTCCGCGCGATAACGACAAGCCTACGGTTATTGCCCTGCGCGAAATAGCCGATAATCTGATCAGCAATATTAAAATGGACGATATGGACACGCGCCAGGAAATGGCCGCGATTGCATCCGATGAAGACCTGGCTAAAGAGATCGCGCAAAACAGTATGAATATGGCATAGGGTTCGTATGGCGAGTCCGGAAACCGTCAAACCCAACCTTAACCGTCCGGTCAGCTCGCAAAGCCTTATTGAACCCGACCCGGATCGCTATTTAATCAGCGATCTGTGTACCGAATTAGAATCCTATCTTGAAAGCGCGCAGGTAGCTGAAGTTTACCGCGCGTATCTGTTTGGCGCGCAGGCACACGAAGGCCAGAAGCGCGCCTCAGGCGAACCCTACATCTATCATCCACTCGCAGTAGCACGCATAATGTGCGAAATGCGTATGGACTATAAAAGCATTATCGCCGCCCTGTTGCACGATGTCATAGAAGATACCCCGACCATGAAGGAGCAGATTGCCGAAGAATTTGGCGATGAAGTAGCCGAGCTGGTCGATGGTGTGAGTAAACTGACGCATCTGGACTTTGTTTCCAAGGCCGAGGAGCAAGCTGAAAACTTCCGCAAAATGATGCTGGCGATGGTAAAGGACATTCGGGTGATTCTGATCAAGCTGGCTGATCGCCTGCATAATATGCGCACACTGGATGCCATGCGCCCGGATAAACGCCGTCGTATCGCACGCGAAACCATGGATATCTATGCCCCCATTGCAAATCGACTGGGCATCTACAGCATGCGTCACGAGCTGATGGACCTGTCGATTCAAAATGCCTACCCCATGCGTTATCGAGCGCTGGAAAAAGCGGTCAAGCAGGCGGCAGGCAATCGCAAAGAAATCTTTAAAACCATTAATTCAGCGATCAAGGACCGATTAAAGGCGGTAGAAATCACCGCTGAAGTTAGCCATAGGCGCAAGAATATCCATAGCATCTATCGCAAGATGAAGGAAAAAAAGGTCAGCTTCAAGGAATTGACCGATGTATACGGGGTACGCATCCTGACCAATTCGGTAGACGACTGCTATCGCGTGCTGGGCGTGATGCATAATCTCTACAAGCCGATCCCGGGCCGCTTCAAGGATTACCTGGCGATCCCCAAGGCGAATGGCTACCAGTCATTACATACCAGCCTGTTTGGTCCTTATGGTGTGCCGATAGAGGTGCAAATTCGCACTAAGGAAATGGATCGTTTTGCCAACTCAGGTATTGCCGCGCACTGGCTTTATAAAAAGGGAAAGGAAAGCAGTAATGAAACGGCGCAGACGCGAGCCCTGGAATGGCTGAAAGGCCTGCTGGAAATGCAGCAGAGAGCAGGGAGTTCGCTGGAGTTTCTGGAAAACGTTAAGGTCGATCTGTTTCCCGATGAAATCTATGTATTCACACCACAGGGCGATATCAAAAAACTACCGCGTGACGCAACCGTAGTGGATTTCGCTTATGCGGTACATACCGATATTGGTAATACCTGCGTCGCTGCACGCATAGATCATCGCATGTCACCGCTCAGTACCAAGTTGTTCAATGGTCAGCTGGTTGAGATTATTACCTCTGATCATTCCCGGCCTCATCCCAGCTGGCTGAACTATGTGATCACAGCCAAGGCCAGAACCAACATCAGGCACTTTCTCAAGTCGCTACAGGATGCTGAAGCTGAATCTTTGGGAGCGCGCCTGCTACAGCAGGGAATCAATCAGGCTGTTGGTAAGGACTATATCGTCAATGAAGCACGCATAAACCAGGTATTGAAAAGTTATCATCTGGACAGCTATCGGGAGCTGCTGTCTGAGATCGGGCTGGGTAATCGTAGCGCAAGCCTGGTCGTTAAAGCCCTGATCGAGGAAGACCTTGATCCAGACGATGACGATACCACCGAGTTTGATGCTTCCGGCAAGCCCTTACCCATCAAAGGCACTGAAGGCATGGTCGTCAGCTACGCCAAGTGCTGCCGTCCGGTACCGGGAGATCCTATTGTCGCGCATTTTTCCCAGGGGCGCGGACTGGTCGTACATATGTATAATTGCAAAAATATGTCTGACACCCAGCATGCCAACCGTAAACAGGATGTGCAATGGTCGGAACATATTGAAGGGGAATTCCAGGCTGCTATCCGTGTGCAGATGCAGAATCAGCGAGGAGCTCTGGCCCGTTTAGCGGCAACGATTGCCGACATGTCGTCCAATATTGAGCAGGTCAACCAGTCTGAAAAAGATGGTCTGATTTCCACCTCCGATTTCGTCATCACTGTCAGGGATCGTATTCACCTGGCGAGAATCATGAAAAAATTACGCGCCCTGCCCATGGTCAATCGGATAACCCGAAATTAGAACAACGATTCATCGTTTAAATATTGTCTTTACAGCGCCGACGTGGCAATCTTTTTTCCTCGAATATAATAACGCCCCTCAATCATCAAACAGAGAAATCACATGGCAAAAGAAATAATATCGACAGATCAGGCTCCTGCCGCAATTGGCACCTATTCACAGGCGGTTAAGGTTGGGTCAACCGTATATCTATCCGGTCAGATCCCGCTGGACCCGGCAACTATGGAAATCGTCAGTGGTGGGATAGAAGCAGAAATTGAAAGGGTTTTTCAGAACCTGACTGCAGTATGCCAGGCATCTGGTGGCAGTCTGCAGGACATTGTTAAGCTGAATATCTTTCTTACCGATCTATCTAACTTCCCTATCGTGAACGAAATCATGTCAAAGCACTTTCAGCAGCCCTATCCGGCTCGCGCCGCTATTGGCGTAGCAGCACTGCCAAAAGGTGTCGGAGTTGAAATGGATGGCGTGATGGTAATCGAACAGCCTTATTCCGTTTAAATATCCATGCAGGACTGGAGCAGGGAAGAGATCTCCACACTCGCCGGGGTAGGCCCTAAAAACAGGGAAAAGCTACAACGCCTCGGCATCCATAACAAGCAGCAGCTACTGTTTCACCTGCCGCTGCGTTATGAAGACCGCACCCGAATCAGCAAGCTGGGCTCATTGCAGCCGGGGCAACGCGCACTGGTAGAAGTCGAAATATTACAGGCGGCAGTCAGCTTCCGCCGCCAGGGCCGCAGTCGTCGCGTGCTGTTGTTAAAAGTGTCCGATGGTAGCGCGATTATGACGCTACGCTTTTTCCATTTCAGCGCTGCGCAGCAGAAATACCTGGAAAAAGGCAACTGGATCCGCTGCTTCGGTGAAGCGCGCTACGTCATGAATTCGCTGGAGATGATCCACCCCGAATATGAAAATATTGATGCCGACAATCCGCCGCCGTTAAATCCATTCCTGACACCGGTTTACCCAACCACGGACGGATTACATCAGGCCGGGCTGCGCAAAATCATGCAGGCATTAATGCAACAGCTTGAGCAACATGGCTTACAGGAAACCATGCCACAACCCTGGCTAAAAAAGCTGGGTTTACCGTCGGTACAGCAGGCGCTGCAGATCTTGCACAATCCACGTGATCAGCAGGATGTTGCGAAAATCCACCTTATCCAGCACCCGGCACAGCATCGCTTTATTCTGGAAGAACTGGCTGCCCACCGTATCAGCCTGCTGATACGGCGCCAACGTATCGCACAGCAACCCTGTCCCTTGATATCACCCGCGCCCGAGCTGCAGCAGCAGTTTTTACAGCAATTACCTTTTGAGCTGACTCAGGCACAATTAAGGGTCAGCGATCAGCTGATGGAAGATTTCCAGGGTCATAAACCGATGATGCGTCTGGTACAGGGTGATGTCGGTAGTGGTAAAACCGTTGTCGCGGCACTGGCCGCGCTGCCGGTCATTGCCAGTGGATTCCAGTGTGCACTGATGGCGCCCACCGAAATCCTCGCGCAACAGCATTTTGCAAATTTCAGTCACTGGCTGAGCGAACTGGGAATCACAGTGGTAAGCCTGATGGGCAGTGATAAAGGTAAAAAGCGCCAGCACAAAGAGGCCATGATTGAAAACGGTGAAGCGCAGGTTGTGATCGGCACTCATGCCCTATTCCAGCAATCCGTGGTCTTCGGTAATCTGGGCATGGTTATCATCGATGAACAACATCGCTTCGGCGTCGAACAGCGTCAGGCACTTCAGAAAAAGGCCAGCAGTGGACAGGTGCCGCACCAGCTCATCATGACTGCGACCCCAATTCCTCGCACCCTGGCGATGTCGATATATGCCGACCTCGATTACTCGCAGATTGATGAATTACCCCCGGGCCGGACCCCCGTAAATACCTCTATCATTGCACAAACTAAACGTGACGAACTGATAGAGTCGGTACGTAAAGCCTGCCGCGAAGGGCAACAGGTCTATTGGGTATGCACCTTAATCGAAGAGTCCGAAGCCTTGCAGTGTGAAGCTGCTGAACTGACTTTTGAAAACCTGACCCAGCAATTACAGGGTGTTAATGTCGGCCTGGTGCATGGGCGAATGAAGTCCAGCGAAAAAGACCAGCAGATTGCAGCGTTTAAAACGGGCCAGATTCAATGCCTGGTGGCGACCACCGTGATAGAAGTCGGGGTTGATGTACCGAATGCCAGCATCATGATCATCGAAAATCCTGAACGCCTGGGCTTGTCGCAAATCCACCAGCTACGCGGACGTGTCGGGCGTGGCAACAAGCAAAGCTACTGTCTGCTACTGGTCAAAAACAATCTCTCGCATCAGGCTGCCCAGCGCCTCGAAGTCATCCGCAACAATCAGGACGGATTCGTTATCGCCGAAAAAGATCTTGAAATCCGTGGTGCAGGAGAAGTGCTGGGTACTCGCCAGACTGGCGAAGCCAGCTTCAAAATGGTCGATCTGGTACGCGACAAACGCTGGTTTCAACAGGCGCAACTACTCGCCGAGCAATTAATGCAGCCGGAAAATACCCACTACCGGGAAAGGCTGCTGGAAAACTGGATTGGGCACCGGGTGTATTTTTCGGATGTGGGTTGAGTCCAGGGATTCAGGCTCGCTGGTGATTAATAGCTTTTACGTAGATCAATAGCAGATCAATAGTGGGTGCCCCTGTTGGGTGGCTATTGATTTGAAAGAACCGATTCTATCTCCCCCCTCTAACGGCGACGCCAGAGCAGATCAGAAGCCTTCCGAATTGTCTTGACCTAAAGCCGAAATGATGTGACCTGAGTCAAATTGATCAATAAATGAGTAGATGTACTTATGGGCTTAAATCCCTCGCGAATATAAGGTTTCAGTCACATTAGCGAGGTATTGGTCATGTTTAGAGTTATCGGGCAATGGAATTTGGTGCTTGTCCTGTTTGTTTTTCTCGCCGCCTGTGGAGGCGGGGGTAAAGGGAATGACACGCCGCAATCGGCGGATGATGGTTCAACCCAATATGCACTCAATAATGGTGGAAAAATTGTCTTCTCCGCCGACGCGCTGACTAGCGGTGCTACGGTCGATATCCAACCCGTTCCGTTACCTGATTTGGGGGATCAGTTAACCCCAGTGGGTCGAGCCTATCATGTTGATCTTTCGGTACCCGCCACCCAACCCGTTGAAGTAACCTTACCTGTGCCTGAAGGTGAAGACCCAGATTCACTGGTCATTGTGCGAGTGGAAGATAATGGCTTCGTTTCTATCCTGCAAACCCGAGTTGAAAACAACCAGCTAGTAGCATTAACACCCGGCTTCTCAAAGATACTGGCCGCACGACTGGAGCAGCTTGATGGACTCAACCCGGTCATCGTCGGCCCGGATACGATCCCCAATGAGACCTCGGTGCTCTACAGCGAGCAGGTCTTCCTGGCCGAAATACCCGGATTGCAGCCACATTGGAAAGTCTACGAACTTGACGAAGGAATGGACGCAATACTGGCCAGCGACCCAGACCCGTTGAACCAGGGTATGATCTTTTTAAACTCAGCCAACAGTGGCCGTTTACGCCTTGAAGTTCAGTTCTATGAACCGGAAACCAGCTTCAACGTTGTTGCGTATAAAGACATTCGAGTTCGCCCGTATCTGGATGCAGTTGAAAGCCTTGATGTCGCCGTGGTAGGACCGAATTTTATTGTACGCGGTGATGTGCTTGAGCTAACCGGCCAGATCCTGAATACCAATGTCGGATCGATCGATGTTGGTGATGTGAGCAGCTGGCGCTGGACACTGGATGGAAACAGTGACTGTGGAAGCGGTCAATGTGCCTCGCAAAGTATTGCACTATTTACCAATGACTTGAGTTTCGGCACACACACCTTTGAATTAACAGTGCAAACCGACGAAGGCCTAAGCGGAACAGCCACTTTAGATGTCGAACTACTGGGTAACAGCATCGAAATCATCACAACCACACAAACACCTGAAGAAGGGGAGATTGTCTGGGATGAAATTCGAAATCCCAACCCGGAAATCAATCTGGGTGTGCAAATCATCGGCGGTGTCCCTCCCTACACTTATACCTGGCGTGTTGATCCGGCAATCGCCTCAGTAATTCAACAAACTGGCCTCGATACCCACGATATTACCTTCAATGTTTCGCAGCCCGGGGGTTATCGCTATTTACTGGACATCACCGATAGTGCACAGAACAGAAAACGCATTTATTCCAGATTTGATGTGAAGGGAACACTTCCTTTCACCTATTCAATCGATGATATGCCTGGCGAAGTTATCGCCAATGAATCATTTATAGCAACAATTGAGCTCAGAGGGGAGTCGGTTGTCTACAATGGAATGCCATATCATGTAAGAGAGTACTGGGTTGACTGGGGCGATGGTTCAACCCCTGACTTTGGCGAACTTAATGCACTGACTACCGAGGATGTAGTCAGCGCAACTCTGCAGCATCAGTACACCACCCCAGGCGAATACACGGTCAGGTACCTTTCGCTATCTTATGATATAGAAATTGGTATTAATGAGTGGCTTATTGGTGATCCTGAAAATAGAGCCAATCTCGACTCCTTGCCGCAAAAAACCATTACGGTTAAGGCCGAATCTACAGGAGGATCGAATAACCCAGCGCTTGATTCCACGATTATTTTCTATGCCAATGGCAGTGAGACTCCAACGTCTAACGACTACAGCCACGATATCGATGAAGAATTTTCAAGCTCACTTTTCATTCAAACACAAGCCGGCTGTGCTCAAATCGCGAATGTAGAAAACAGTTATTACAGCCTTTGCGTGCTGATTACGGCTACCGTACCCGGACAGAACCCCGGTGAAGAGGTCGATCTTACGCTCAGGTTATCTCCCCTGCTTCAAGCTGGCGAATTCAGCTTTCATAACGATGACTATTCTGGTGATTACGCCCGCGTAGTAGTCACTACATCGGACCTGGAATATCCCAATTCAGGCGACACCCAATTTACATACGCCGTAATCAATTTAACCGCTTTTGGCACCAATCCAGGGGATCACATTACTGGAACTATCGATGCAGACCTTAGCGGAGGCACCAGCGATTTTGGCCATGTTTATGGACACTACAATGCCAGCTTCGACTTCATCATTCCCTAACAGTTGAGATAAGGGATGATGTTGCCGCAAAATCCAGCAGGGCATTATTGCCCTGCAACTCAGGGTTTCGGGTGATATTGTTTCGATGGTTTTGTACGGTACACACGCTGACGGTCATTAACTGGGGTCCGATACACGTTAAATACTCTCAATTATTTTGATTCAATTTATACCTGCCCCCTCTTTACCACAGTTATTCTATAGTCGATTTCAACGACGCTCAATCAGGCAGTGAGGCGCGAATTAAACACCGTATGCTGTATGATTGTTTCGTCTCTGAATCACTATTTTATGACAATAGGCGGTTAAGTAATGGAGCAGCTAATTGAATATGTAAAGGATCAAATATGGATTCTGGAGTATCCGGTGCGTTATGCGGGCATTGATTTGTTCGGACGTATGACCGTAATCAAGATGGGTGACGGCGACCTGCTTGTGCATGACCCCTGTGCCATCAGTAAGCAGATTAAGGAACAGCTAGATTCTATCGGTACGGTCAGGTACATCGTTGTACCGGGTTCATACCATCATTTATTCGTACTCGATTTTCAGCGCCTGTATCCAGATGCAGAGACGTTCATTTGCCCTGGACTGGAGAGAAAAAGACCCGATATAGCATTTGACTGGATTCTCGGAAACAGGCCGGATCCTCGCTGGGATGGCGTGTTGCAGCAAGTTGTCGTTCAGGGCACTAAGTATATGTGGGAGGTCGCGTTTTTTCATAAACCTTCCAGAACGCTTATTCTGGTTGATTTACTCGAGAACATTGGTGACGACTACAGGCATACAGCAAGCCTGTACCTGAGGTTCTGGTGGAAGGTTGTATTTCGAATGTGGAACAACCCAAAGGCTGCTCCAGAATACCAGATGGGGTGGGGTCAAAAAGCCATCGTCAAAAAATTACTGCAAACGATCTTAGGCTGGGATGCTCAGCGAGTGATTCTGGCACATGGTGAACTGATGGAGAGCAACGTATCTGATGTGCTGCGTGCAGCATGGAGGAACGTCCTGTAAACGCATTAGATAAAGGGGACGGAGAGATTAAGTTTTCACTAGTTCTTGTGATTACTTGTTTTTTTTCGTCTTCTTTACTAGATTTTTGTTTATTTGCGCCCCGGCTCTTGTAAACGTGTATATACACATGATAGGATTGCCAAATGAACAAAAAAGCTGACGGAAAAGAAATTAACAACCTGATTGAAACCTGCGCCTGTTTCTGGACGCGGGCAGCGGCTCGCCGTTTAACGCGGGACTATGATGAAGCCCTGAAACCTATCGGACTGAAAATTACACAATTCAGTATTCTTGCCATCATCAGCAATATGCAGCCAAAATCGATTACAGATATGTCCGCAATAATGGCTATGGAACGTACCTCGCTTGTGCGGACATTAACTCTACTTGAAAAGAAAGGGTACATAAAAATGGGTCCGGAAGGCTATCGGCGTGAACGTGAAATGAGCCTGACGAATAAAGGGAAAAAAATGCTGGAACGCGCGATCCCACTTTGGAATGAGGCCCAAAATAAATTTAAAGCACGCCTGGGTAGCACCATATGGGAGGAAAACATACCTTTGATGAGAGATGCTGCATTCGGGTCTTTAAAGAAAAAAGCTAAGAGGAGCTAAAAAAATTTTCCTCTCTTAGTGTATATACACTATATGGGGAAAAGTATGAATTTGGAAATGAGGAGAACAGATGATTTCAAGTGATAAAAGAATACAGGAAGCATCAGGCCTTGACATTGCCCGAGGTCTGGCGTCGGGGATGCTGCCTATGCCCCCGATGCAAAAGATCATGCCATTTACCCCTGGCGCTTTGGAACAAGGGTATGTTGAGATTTTCTCGCGGCCTGAAAAACGATTTTATAACCCTATGAATATCGTTCACGGCGGATGGATGATGACGATGCTGGATACAGCTATGGGCATTACTGCACTGACGACCCTGAATCCCGGTGAAATTTATTCCAGTTATGAAACATCCGTAAAATTTTTACGTTCCCTGACCGAAAGCAACGAAAATATTCGGATCATTGGGCGCTTAATCAATAGAGGCAGCAAGCTCATTGCCGTGGAAGGCAGCATATTTTTGCCAAATGGAAAAATTTGCGCGCATGGCACATCGACTTGTGTAGTTCTTAAAGCAAACCAAAAAGAGGAGTGAGAAAAATGATGAAAGCGATAAGTATTGAAGAGTATGGCAATCCTACAGAAGTTGCACAGGTTGTAGAGTTTTCCATAGATGAAAAAGTTGCCGCAGATCAAATTGAAATCGGGCTTGTATATGCGCCGATCAATCCTTCGGATTTGCTCTTTATGATGGGAAGGTACGGCCTGCGCCCGCAGTTGCCGCAAGTTGCCGGTTTTGAAGGTGTGGCCGAGGTTCTGAAAGTTGGCAAAGATGTTAACCATATCAGCGTAGGCGACAATGTTTTATATCCAGCCGATGGGCAAAGCTACAGTGCCCGTCGAATTGTTCCCGCCGAAGGTTTATTCCCCTTGCCTAAAGCCGATTTACAACAATTGTCCATGTTGCAAATCAACCCTGTAACCGCTTATGCCTTGCTGACTGAATTTACCACTCTTAAAAAAGGCGATTGGGTTGTGCAAAGCGGCGCCAATTCCGGCGTCGGCAGAGCAGTAATCGCCATTGCCAGGGAAAAGGGCTATCGTACGCTTAATGTTGTACGGCGACCGGAACTTGTAGCGGAACTGAAAGCTTTAGGTGCCGACGAAGTCGTAGTCGGCATAGAGGAGCTTAAACAAAAACATAAAGACATTATTGGTGCTGAAGGTGCAAAACTGGCGTTGGATTCTGTGGGTGACGAAATGTTTTCGGCTCTGTCCGATTGCCTGGGTCTTGAAGGAACACTGGTACCTTTTGGTGTGATATCAGGTCAAGGCGGCTCATTTTTTACCGGCCCAACCATATTTAAAAATTTGACGATCAAAGGGTTCTGGCTTGTGCCCTGGCTTGAAAAGCAACCCAAGGAAAAATTGGAAAGAATCATTCTTGAGTTGGCTGATTTGGTTGCCAAAGGCAAAATTCATACGCCCATTGAAAAGGTATATCCACTGGATGATGCGGCGCAAGCGTTTGGTCACTCCATGAAAAGCCAGGGAAAAATCTTATTTGAAAATAAGAATTAGAGCTGGAAAGGGAAAGCACGCTGTTATTTCCCTGGTCGATGACAGAGTTTAGAAAGGCAATACGATAATGAGAGAAGTCGTTGTTACAGGTATAGGAGTGGTATCGCCTTTAGGCCCAAATCTAAACACAAGCTGGCAGAACCTGAAAGCCAGTCTATCTGGTATTCGTAATATCCGGCAAATCAAAGTCGATGATTTGCCGGTTCAGTTTGCGGGGGAAGTCCAAACCTTGGCAGACAACCCGACTGAAGGTTTTAACTTTGATTATCTTCCCGCAAAAGAAATAAGGCGAATGGACCGGTTTATTCTTTTTGCGATTGCTGCGGCTGACGAAGCCATAAAGCAGGCGGGACTGGAAGATGAGCAAGGTACCCGAAAAAAGGCGGGAACAATTGTGGCATCAGGTATCGGTGGCCTGCACATTATGAGTGTAGCCGCAGTGGCAATGAATCCCTCTCCGCCCTTAAGAATAACCCCTTTTACCGTACCTGGCTTTCTTGCCAATCTGGCGGCAGGGCAGATATCCATACGCCATGGACTTAAAGGGCCGATTGGCTGTCCAGTAACAGCCTGTGCCGCGAGCGCACAAGCCATAGGTGATGCAGCACGTATTATTAAGACAGGCGAAGCTTCTGTGATGATCGCCGGTGGTGCGGAAGCCTGTATTACCCGGTTGGGAGTTGGCGGGTTTGCCGCGATGAAAGCCTTATCAACCCGCAATGATATGCCGCAACAGGCATCACGCCCCTTTGACAAAGGCCGAGATGGATTTGTTATGGGCGAAGGAGCTGCAATCCTGGTTTTAGAGGATAGGGAGCATGCCATAGCCCGCAGTGCTAAAATTATCGCGTCACTAAAAGGGTATGGCACTAGTGCCGATGCCTATCATATTTCTGCGCCCCCGCAAGATGGTGAAGGCGCTGCGCGGGCTATGTATAGCGCGCTTGATCAAGCGGGTTTGCAATCGGTTGATATTGGCTATTTAAATGCACATGCTACGTCAACCCCCCTTGGCGACAGTGCAGAGATCAATGCGGTAAAAAGTGTTTTTGGCAATGACGTCCGCAATCTCCCCATATCATCTACAAAATCAGCAACAGGTCACCTGTTGGGTGGGGCAGGAGCGTTGGAAGCCGCCTTTTCAATAATGGCGTTGACAGAAGGAATCTTACCACCGACGCTGAATTTCCAGGAGGCAGACGACGGGCTTAGCGATTTCAATTTCATTCCCAATCACGCTCTCAAAGCCAATGCCGATTTCGTCATGTCAAATGCCTTTGGTTTTGGTGGGGTCAATGCGAGTCTAATTTTTGGGCTTTAAAGGGGACAAAGATATGAATGAGGTTTATATAGTAAGTGCATTACGTACCCCAATAGGGGGATTTCAAAGAAGTCTGTCATCCTTGACTGCGGCTGAACTGGGTGCGCTCATTATGAGGGCCGCTTTTGAAAAGGCGCTTTTGTTGCCGGAGCATATTGACGTCACCATTATGGGGCAAGTTCTTCAATCAGGGCACGGCATGAACCCAGCCAGACAGGCAGCATTAAACGCAGGATTAAATCACCAAACACCTGCTTATCTGGTAAACCAGGTTTGTGGCTCCGGTATGCGCGCGGTTATAGATGGCGCACAGCACGTAATGACTGGTCAGGCTGATATCGCGCTGGTCGGTGGTATGGAAAGCATGTCGCGAGCGCCACATGCTATAGGAGTCCGCAGCGGAACAAAATTTGGACATACTGAATTGCGCGATACCATGTTAAGCGATGGACTGTGGGATGCTTTCAATGATTACCATATGGGAATGACCGCTGAGAATATTGTTGAACGGCACAATATTTCGAGAGAAGCCCAGGACGAATATTCATTGTCGTCTCAAATGAAAGCAAAAGCAGCACAGCAAAGCGGGCGTTTTAATAATGAAATCGTACCGGTGACTATTAAGACCAAAAAAGGCGAAATAACCTTATCGCATGATGAGGTGGTTCGGGGCGATACTGATTTGAAAGTCCTCTCCAGTCTCGAACCTGTCTTTAAAAAAGAAGGAACGATTACTGCAGGAAACTCTTCGCCTTTGAACGACGGTTCATCCGCAATCATTCTAGCAAACAGAGCCGCCGTTAAAGAGTATGGTCTTACGCCGCTTGGAAAAATTAAATCTTTCGCTAGTGTTGGTGTTGATCCTGCGGTCATGGGAGAAGGCCCCGTTCCAGCTTCGCGCAAAGCTATAGAAAAAGCAGGGTGGAATATGCAGGATCTGGATTTAATTGAAAGCAATGAAGCCTTCGCCGCGCAATCCATTTATGTTATGCGAGAGCTTAATTGGAAGCCGGACAAAGTGAATGTCAACGGCGGAGCTATAGCCCTTGGCCACCCCATTGGCTCAAGCGGGGCGCGCCTATTGGTTACATTAGTGCACGAAATGAATAAACGCGACGTCCATAAAGGGCTTGCCACACTCTGCATAGGCGGTGGTATGGGGATTGCAATGACGCTCGAAAGATAACGGATCTTGCCCCGCTTTTGCACACACCCTTTTGTTAATTGTTAGATATCTTTAATTAGTGGTCACACAGGCCAGCGGGGCCTGCGAGGTGTCAATCAACATGACAATACTCCTTCGAAAAACTGGGGTCAATTACACAATATATTTAATTTATATCTGACTTGGGATGGCTAATGGGTGACCCAAAGTATATTTAAAGTTGGCGTTAGTATTTGATACTCATGACTTCCCGCGTATGGGCATTTTATTATGGCAAATCCCGCTGGTCAGTTTCCTCTGCAGATTTCGAATTTCTAGATATCTTACGGCCTAACCAGATCAGCAGCAGGCTAAGCAGAAAAGGTACTCCACCAAATAACAAAACTATACCCAGATTATTGACTGAGAACTCGGAAGGATTAAAGAATAGCAGGGTGCAGCCCCCGGAAAGGAGTGCACCACCCCAGCCAATGACTGCCAACAGGGTGCCGAAGAAGCTTTTTGTTGTCATGTGTTTTTTCTCCTTAATTCATCATCCAGGTCGTTACGGTACATAAGGTTGTATGTGTCGAATGGAATGATGCGTTGGTCGGCAGTTACAAAGTGAATGCAGGCGCGTTTTACATTGCCGACACAAAAATTATAGCGATCAAGAAACTGTACGATGGTGATACGAAAAATATTTTCATAGCTGAGCTTGTCCAGGGCAGGCACTTTGGGCAGGCAGCATAATAGCGAGCCCATGCGCTCAGCTGTATTAAGCTCGCAGCTCGATAGAGAGAAAAGCTCGATAATCTTTTCCCTCAGTACGCTGTCTTTTTCAAAAGTGATTGCATTTGGTACTGCTTCGATCAATTCCTCGCGCGGGAACAGATCGGTTACCGGTAGTAGTTTGTCTCCATCACGCAGTGCATAGGCAATGGCGATTGACTCCGGGTTACAGGGCAGAGGAATGAGATCTTTACTTTCAAAATGTGATGATTGCTGGTAAACGGCTTTGCGGATATCACTGAGCAGAAAACGATCATGATTTTTGTCAAAACCTTCGTTGCGTCCGGTATCCTGAACGGGTTGATAGGTAATGCCACGCACACAGCGGAATTGCAGGGCGTAATCGATTATGCTACCGATCTCTTCATCATTGACCCCTTTTTTTACGGTAACGACCAGCGTGGTCGAAATATTATGTCGCTCTAGATTTCTCAAGGCTCGTTCGCGTTGTTTTCTAAGGTCGGCTCCGCGCATGTTTATCAATGCAGATTTTTCCAGAGAATCGAACTGCAGGTAGACTTCAAAGCCGGGCTTGAATTCGGTCAGAGCAGCAACGAAGGCTTCATCCTGGGCCAGGCGCAGGCCATTGGTGTTGAGCATTAAATGACGCACAGGTTTTGATTTGGCAAGGCGTAGAATATCCAGGATCTGTGGATGTATGCTCGGCTCGCCACCACTGATCTGCAATACATCTGGTTCGCCTTCACTCTCGACCAAAGTATCTAGCATGGACTCGACTTCATCGAGACTGGCTTGCCAGGCATTGCCCGGCGACGAACTGGCGAAACAGACCGGGCATTGCAGGTTGCAGACATCGTTGATCTCGATCAGGGCTACGCAGCTATGCTGTTCATGATCCGGGCATAGACCGCAATCATAGGGGCAGCCATGTTGGGTTTTCGACTGGAACTTAAGTGGTCTGTCGCCGGGTTTGATGTATTCCTTACACAGTTTAAAGTAATCCACATCGCTGGAAATACGGGTTTTCTGCACACCATGTTCGGCGCAACGTTTTTGATAAAAAACGTCGTTTCCTTCCAGCAGTATTTTAGTCGGTACCAGTGATAGACACTCTTCGCACATGGATTGCGTCTGTCCATAGAACAGATAGGGAGCTTGTTTACGTTGTATATCCATATTTGACTTTTAAACTCATGAGCAGGCTGTAGATAACCAGCAGAAGACAGATTATATGAAACAGATTCAGAGATCCGATCACTGCTCCATACGGCTTTAAAAACTCCCATAAAAAACGTTGGCTGGCATAAAAGCCGATGCATAGATAAAAGCCATAGCCAATGACAATTGCGGGTCTCGTTTTTAGTATCAGTAACAACGCAAGCGCGCATAATAACATCGACAGGCTTTCGTAGAGTTGCACCGGATGGCGCATACTACCATCCCCGAAGTCAACAGCCCAGGGCAGGGATGTCGGCACACCATAAGTATGATCATCCATCCCGGCGAAAAAACAACCCAGGCGACCGATACTGACCAAAACACAAAAAGGGATGGCATAGATATATCCAGTCGAACCGCGTGCCCCCTTATACGCTTTGTAGATTTCCACGGTAATGATTGCCCCGAATACCGCGCCGATAATACTGCGACCGATCATCGGCTCGCCAGAAATGAACAGGTTGGCGCTGCCAAGTACGAAAGACCCCGATAAGCTGCCGAGCGCGAGCGCCAGAAAATATCCATGACCAACACGGGATGCAGTTTCTGCTAAGGCCTCGCGAAATCGCCAATGATATACGCCAATACCTGACAATACCGCCAACGTCAAGGCGGTTAGATCGAACAGGCTGTGAATAGAAAATGCAGAGGGCATGCTGGTTTATTTATCTCTAGCTAATGGGAAGAAAGTGAGTTTATTAATCTCTTTCAAAAAACAGAGACAGGCAAAAAATTTTTATCAGAACTCTTTTAATATCGCAAGGCGACTGAAGTCTAAAGAACCAGATCCCCTGAACCCAAAATAAGATTGAGGATTATGGAGCCAGAGACGCATTATATTTAATTTTTATCTGACTCCCAATTATTATGTAAGCACATATTGCAAAATGCGTTTTTTCAGATACCAAAATGTTAAACATTGTCGACAGTGCTGATAATGTCAGCTCAACTGGCAAGTTATAGTATGCGAATACTATTCTCATTATTAGGCTTTTATATTTGTTGGCATATTGATTGCTCAACTTAAATTACATCTATTAATTTATGACGAGGAAGCTTTTTATGTCTGACAACATTTTGATTACCCCTGCACAGTTGCAAAGTATGACAACATCTTTACCAACGGTGATTATAGATACGCGCTCGCCTGATGCTTATGCCGCAGGACATATTCCCGGTGCGGTAAATATGCATGATATCTTTACTTTTCTGGCTACTTCTTCAAAACAGGGGCTTGAAGAATTACGCGGAAAGTTTGCTGAAGCCTTTGGCGCGGCAGGTTTGTCTGGCGAAGAGATTGCCGTCGTGTATGAGGACAGTATGACTACAGGGTTTGGACAGTCCTGTAGAGGTTATTTTCTTCTCGAGTTCCTGGGCTATCCGAAGTCAGTCATACTACATGGTGGCTACCAGGCTTGGTTAGCGGCATCGCTTCCGGTTACTACTGATGTGCCTGCTACAGAGCCTAAAACCTTTCCAGTCGACGAGTCAGCGGCAAGTGTGATGTTAACCAGTGAGGATGTGCTGGCGTCGCTGGATGATGCCAGTATTGTTAAGCTTGATGTGCGTGACGTTGATGAGTGGGTGGGCATCAGTTCATCACCTTATGGTGTTGATTTCTGTCCTCGTAAGGGACGTATTCCAGGTGCTGTATGGATTGAGTGGTATCGTATGATGAAACCGGGTGAAGTACCGCTGTTTAAAAGCAAGGAAGAACTGCAGGCCGAGTGTGAGACTGTCGGTATTAATCCTGACTCCACTGTCTATCTCTACTGCTTTAAGGGGGCCAGAGCTTCGAATACATTTGTGGCACTAAAAGAAGCAGGCGTTAAAGATGTTCGTCTGTATTTCGGCTCATGGAATGAATGGTCGCGTGATCCAGCGCTACCGATTGAACAGGGTCATGAAAACTGGGTAGCAGCCTAAAAAGCATTCGGGTAGTCGGATTTAACGAAATATATATGATCCGGCTACCTGCTAAACTTATTAATCTGATTGTGGCCCAAAAACTGAGCAAACCTGGGATCAGATGCAGATTATATTTAATATGTGTCTGACTCGGGACGGCTAATGGGTGACCCCATTTATACAGTGACAAGGTGTGTTGCTCGAAATCGATTATTGAGTTGATGCTTTGTTCAATCGCCTTCAGTTTGCCTGACTCAGATCAATGCCTGATCTATATTAGTAAATGATAATAAACGCCTTTCAGTTGGGGAAAAACCATGAGCCTTGATAACTCACTCGATCTGCCACAGCAGGCTTACGACATTGCCTACGAGCTGGATGTGAAGTATGGCTGCTGTCCGCAATGTGTGTTGACTGCGGTAAAACAGACGACAGGATATGTGACGGATGAAACCATCAAGGCCAGTCATGGGCTGTCCGGTGGTGGCGGTCTGATGGGTGAAGGTGCCTGTGGTGCTCTGACTGGCGGTCTGCTGGCGCTGGGTGCGATACATGGGCGTGATGCGGACAAACTGCATAAAGGGCGCGGTATTTCCAACTTTAATGTCACCAAAAAGCTGGTCGAACAGTTCAAACAGGAGTTTGGCGGAGTCACCTGTGAACACCTGCAACAGCAGTTTTCTGGTCGTACCTGGGATATGTGGAAGCCTGAGGAATACAAAGGGTTCAGTGATCAACGCGGTGATAAATGTGCGCATGCTACCGGCCTGGTCACCAAATGGGTAACTGAAATCCTGCAGCAGCAGAAAAAGCGCAACAGCAAGTAACGCCAGCCCGTGGCAGTCCTGCTGCCACATTATTCAGATATAAAAATTCTATTAACTGCTATAGTAAGCTTCCTTGCGTAGCGATATGTTCAGTATTGCAGAGTTGTTACGTGCCCTGAATGCACGGAGAAAACATGCCATCTGTTCGAGTTCGCTATCAAACTCTCGAGTTTGATCAACTGGATATTCATATCCGCACCCTTAAAGATAAACAGCAATTCTCAGACCCGTTGGGCGAAGCCGAAGCGTTAGGGATTTCATCGGCACAGTGGTCTTTGTTTGGTGTCGTGTGGGATTCCAGCATGGTGCTGGCGCATGAAATGGCAAAGTTCGACATCCAGGGTAAACGCATACTCGAAGTGGGCTGCGGTATGGCTTTATCGAGTCTGTTGCTGAATGCACGTCATGCCGATATTACCGCTACCGATTATCATCCCGAGGCGGGCCGCTTCCTGGTGGAAAATGTGCGCCTGAATCACGGAAAAACCATCCCCTTTTTAAGAACCGGATGGGACAATTTAGAAGATGGCCTGGGTGAATTCGATGTGATTATTGGATCGGACCTGCTGTACGAAACAGAACATATCGAGCTATTGTCGGAATTTATCGACCGCCACGCCAAACCCCTGTGTGAAATTAT
Source organism: Gammaproteobacteria bacterium (assembly GCA_050288105.1). Lineage (GTDB taxonomy): Bacteria > Pseudomonadota > Gammaproteobacteria > JACNJF01. Next base: position 270,800 of record JBNKDE010000002.1, on the reverse strand, counting down.
TATTGTCGATCCGGGTCGCGGCAAGCATGCGCCATTTAGCAAGAAAATGGTTCGCCTGGGCTATGCGCATAGCCAGTATCAACCGCAGCAAAGTGACTATCTAGAGCAACCCTTTAAAGGTCAGGTATTAAATTATCGGCGCTAGCTAATCCGGGAAAAGGAGCCTGAGTAGTTGAAACTGGATCATGTAAAAAACTGGTTGCCAACGAAGCGATACAATCCTAAATTAGACGCATTGTCTGAGCAGGTTTTCAGTCGTGATTTTAACACCCAGCAAATTACCATGAACCATACCATTCCCACCAGCAAACTATTAAAACGCTTACAGCTTGACGCCCTGCCTGCGCCAGATCAGGCAGGATTATTCGAATTGATGCGAGCTTTTCGCAAAGCGATACCTTTTGAAAACCTGGATACGCTGGGTGGTGTCGCAATGAGCAGTAACGTCGATACCATTGTTGCAAAAATTCTCGGTGACGGGCGTGGCGGCTGGTGCTATGAGTTGAACCAGCTATTTGGCGAAACCCTGCGACTGGCCGGTTTCGACATTGAATATCGTCTGGCGCGCGTGGGTTATCGACGCCCGGTATTCGGACCTTTAACCCATCTGGTGATACAGCTTAAGCTGGAGGATCAACTATGGCTGCTTGACGTCGGCTTCGGTGGCCCCGGTCCTACCGAGCCGTTAATCCTGTCCGACGGTGAAACCTTAACGCGTGATGACGAACGCTTTCTGCTGCGACAGGGTGCGGATGGTGAGGTCACGGTGTCGCGCTGGATGGATGACGAATGGTCGCGCCTGTATCGCATTGAACCGCTGCGCATCATCCCTGTTGATATTGAAATGGCGAGCCATTTTACTGCCACTACACCTCAGTCCCCTTTCCTGCGCATGTTTATGTGTGTCGCATTCGATGGTGAATTCAACTGGTGTCTGGAAGGAGATGAACTGGTGCAGCGCGGCCCTCAGTGGCGCGTTTTACAACGCACGACTATCGAAGGGGCTGAACACCTGAAAAGCATTCTCAAAAGCTTATTTCAGATCGAGCTGGCCGAAACGCAGCTGGCCGCGGTCTGGGACCAGGTTCAGATGAGCCTGGCACAGATTAAGGCGACGTAGCGCGCGACCCAGGCTCAGCTTAATCGCGCGCAGGCAGTAAATTCAACGAGTCGACACTGCGTTTGATGGCCTCACGCGTGGCATCACTTACCGGGAGCAATGGCAGGCGAATTTCATCGCTACACAGTCCAGTCAGCGATAGCGCATATTTCGCACCAGCCGGGTTTGGCTCCAGGAATAAGGCCTGGTGGAGCGGCATCAGGCGCTCGTGGATCTGCAGCGCCTTTTGGTAATCCCCCGCCACACAGGCCTGGTGCATATCAGCACATAGCCGGGGTGCGATGTTCGCGGTGACCGAAATACAACCGCGTCCACCCATCGCGTTATATGCCAGCGCAGTCATGTCTTCACCCGAAAAATGGCAGAAATCCTTATCAATTAATTGCCGTTCCTGCGAGATGCGCGACAGATCCAGCGTGGCATCCTTGACTCCGACGATACGTGGCAGTGCAGCCAGGCGCGCCATGGTTTCGGCTTTGATGTCAACAATCGTGCGCGGTGGAATGTTATACACAATAATGGGCAGGCTGCAGTGGTCATGGATGAATTTAAAATGCTCATACAAACCCTGCTGTGATGGGCGATTGTAATAACCTGCAACACACAGAATACCATCGGCGCCAGCCTGTTCGGCAGCCTTTGCGTAGACCAGTGCTTCAGCAGGATTATTAGAGCCTGCACCGGCGACGACTGGCACACGACCGGCGCTTTCTTCAACTACGATCTGGATAACACGTTTGTGTTCCTGTTCGGTGGCTGTCGAGGCCTCCCCGGTCGTTCCCATAGGTACCAGGCCCTGGGTTCCCTGCTCGATCTGCCGGTTGACGAGTTTACGCAGAGCATCTTCATCAATCTGGTCGTTACTAAAGGGTGTGATCAACGCTACGTATGATCCGCTAAACATGGCTTTCTCCTGTTTTTTCAATTGTTAATGAATCTGCTTGCTTCCTGTTAACCCGGTTGCTCTTGGGCGTCCGTGGCCTACACGACATAAGGCCATCCATGGCTGGGTCGCTCTCGGGCATCCATGCCCTTTACGACATAAGGCCATCCATGGCCGGGTCGTTCTCGGGCGTCCATGCCCTCCGCGACATAAGGCCATCCATGGCCAAAAAAAAGCCCGGTGGCATTTCTGCGACCGGGCTTTTGTATGAATTAGGTTGTCTTAATTACACGCAGCACTCCAGATCGCAAGAACCGAAGGTTCCTTGCTGTTTTTACGTTTAGACTGGAATTGCACTGCTGACATTAAAGTAATAAATCGTTCAAAGTGTTAACACAGCTTCGAATATAACATGATGAAAATCCATGGCAATTAAAAATTACAGCGCTGGCAGCAGATGCTTACCAGCTGAAATAGGTGAATCCTTTTTCCTGTAGCAGCATGATGTCTTCAACGCCGATAGGCACTACATGGGCAAAGTCGAGTAAATCTTCCTCGCTCCAGTTGAGGGTTTTCATAGTGTTTTCACAGGCGTGGAATCTGACCGCATATGCCGACAGGGATTCGGCGCGCTGTTGCGCCTCCTGCGGCACTGGACGTCCTGGGTGTTTTCCCAGTAAATGAATACCGGGGCCGAAGCAGGCGACTACGATTTCAATGTCGTCCCCGTATTTCCTGATTAACTCACCGACAGAAAACAACAGGTGGGAAAAGTACTCAGGATCTGATTTATTACACTGGTACACGATGCGGTGTTTGCTGGCATCCTCAAAATGGGTTTCACTATGGTGGGCCGAGGCGGGAGCGCATGCTAGCGCCAGCAGCAGAAATAAAAATGCAGTACCGCAAGCTTTGCGAGACTCGGGTGAATAAAACATCGCTACCTCCTCATTGTTATAGTTTTTTCGTCGGTTAAAACAGGACAACTGAAGTTAACGACGTATTGAAGCGTGTTTTTATTCGCTCAGGCCCGATGGTGTAAAAGGCGCCAAAGTCTGCTCCTCACGCCAACGTTGAAAGGTCGGGGTTTTCAGGTACCCTTTGTCGAGGATATATTCCAGCACCCCACGCAACCGGTATACCCTGACCACGGAGCTAACCCTGAATACCTCCTTGCCCTGCTCATCAAAAAATAGAATAGAGGGTGCGTAGAAAAGCCCTAGCTGCTGTGCCCAGTCCTTCGCTTTTAGCTTCTGGCCAGACGGCGTCAATACCGGGGTATCACTCCACATATCCAGTTGAACGTTCTCAAATCCTTCCAGCAGCAGACGGGTAATGTCGTCATTTAAGGGGTCGGTGTGCAGAATATCGCAGGCGTGACAGTTGCGTTGTTCAAAGAATACGGCCAGCGGCTGTTGTGCGGGTATATGACTTCGGTCCAGTATATAGGGCGGGTTTTGAAAAAAATCCTCGGTATTTAGGTCGCCTTGCTCGTGCAGGCTTGGTGGATCGGCTCGCGCGATATAGTCTCGCAGGCTCTCGTTGGTATAGTAGCCATCCACCACGTATTCGAGCGCGGCACGCATTTTATAGGGCGTATAGTAACCACGTAGCTGTAGCAGTTCGGCGCCATCCTTTCCGTAAAATATCAGTGAAGGTGTAAAATTGGCCTGTTCACGCACCGCATAGTTTTTTTCGGTAAGGACTTCGCCCTGCAGGTCGGTAACTTCACGATCTCCCCAGATATCAATCGCCACCACATCAAAGTGTCTGCGGGTATATTCAACAATATCTTTCTCGCGGCCAAAGTTGACCTGCATCAGTGCTTCGCAATAAGCGCAGTTTTTCTGCCCGAAATAAATAATTAATCCTGTTTTACCGTTTTCCAGCGCTTCTGAAAGGTCTTCCTGTAGATCAAGAAAAGAGTTTTTAAACCATTCCGGGTATTGAATATCACGCTCACGGGGTGTGTCATCGATATCCTGGATATTAAAATCCTCACCTACCGCAAAAGCCGGACGTGAGCAGCATAACAGGAGCAGGCAAAGGAATATGGGTTGCCAGAATGATAGTTTCGCGTTAAAAATAGGCAGCTGAGAATGCTTCATGGTAGACCCTCTGTTTTATTATTATTTCGTCTATTCCAGCATTATGAAACATCTTTAGGGCAAAAAACATAACTGTATCTCTGCTCTCCTGCTTCTGGGTAAACGGAAGGCTGCTTATATGGCTCGGTCAACTGACACGATCCAGCGTATTAATTTTGGGAGGAATCCAATGAGTAAAATTTCGGGTGAACGCGAGTTTCTACCCCTTAATATTGCGGTTATGACGATCTCGGATAGTCGTACCGAAGATAATGATACTGCGGGTAAATTGCTGGCAGAGCGTGTTGTTAAAGCGGGACATCGTCTGGCTGAAAAAACAATCGTGATAGATAACGTCTACAAAATACGCGAAGTGATGTCGCGCTGGATTGCAGATAGCCAGATACATGCGGTTGTCACCACCGGTGGAACTGGCCTGACCGGTCGTGATAGTACCCCAGAGGCGGTATTGCCCTTATTTGACAAAACGATAGAAGGGTTTGGTGAGCTGTTTCGTAGCCTCTCCTACGACATTATCAAGACCTCAACCATACAGTCGCGCGCAATTGGCGGGCTGGCCAATGGCACTCCAATATTCTGCCTGCCGGGTTCTCCAGGGGCCTGTAAAGATGGCTGGGATGGCATTATCCAGCCTCAGCTGGACGCACGTCATATGCCCTGCAACCTGGTTGAATTAATGCCTCGTTTCATGGAGAAATGAGGATGGCTGAAATCTCCTGTGATATCCCGCAGGTTCACTTAATTGCATTCGAAAAGGCGCTGCATACCATGCTGGAGCATGCGCAAAAGGTGGTTGAGACTGAACAGGTTGAACTGCCTGATGGCCTGCATCGCATTCTGGCGCAGGATCTGGTTTCATCGATTAATGTCCCACCTGCTTCGAATAGCGCGATGGATGGATATGCAATCCGCACACAGGATGTTAACGCACAGCAACCGACAAGGCTAAAGGTAACCCAGCGAATACCTGCCGGGAGTACGGGAACGGCACTCGCCCCGGGGACTAGTGCACGCATCTTCACGGGTGCCCCGGTTCCTGAGCATTGCGACGCAGTGATTATTCAGGAGCAGGTCGAGCACGATGGCGAGCATATTTGCTTTGATGCACAAGTACATAGCGGTCAGCATATTCGTGAGACGGGGGAAGATATACGCGTCGGTCAGGTGATCCTGAAACAGGGCACACGCCTGCGCGCGCAGGAGCTGGGGCTGGCAGCATCCATCGGTATTGCCCAGTTGCCGGTATTTCGGCGCGTCAGGGTGGGCATGTTTTTCACTGGCGATGAGCTGGTTGAGCCTGGCAAGGCATTGGCCGAAGGGCAGATTTATAACTCCAATCGTTACACTTTGGGTGGTTTATTGCACACTCTGGGCTGCGAGATTGTTGATCTTGGGATTGTTGCCGATACCCTGCAGGCAACCGAGCAGGCGATACTGCAGGCAGCTGAGCAGGTGGATCTGTTGATCACCAGTGGCGGTGCGTCGGTAGGTGAAGAGGATCATGTTTGCACGGCGCTGCAAAACCTGGGACAGCTCTTTATGTGGAAGCTCGATATCAAGCCGGGCAAGCCGGTCATCTTCGGTCGCGTTAAAGAAACCGCCTTTATCGGGTTGCCCGGAAACCCCGTTTCTGTATTCGCGGGCTTTAGCCAGTTGACCGCACCCTATATTAAAAAGATGCAGGGCCAGAGCAAGCTGCTGCCGGGAAGTTTTCTGGTCAGGGCGGCGTTTGATAGACTCGAGACCGACAGTCGTCGCGAATTTGCACGAGCGCGTCTGATCCCGGATAAAGATGGACAGTTCAGTGCCGAGATCTATCATAACCAGAGTTCTGGCGTGCTGATGTCTACCACCTGGGCGGATGGTTTTGTGGTGATTCCGGGCAATACCCCGATTCATCAGGGTGATAAGATTGAATACATTTCCTTTAGCGAGATACTGGAGTAGCACATGGCCGATATTCTGTACTTTGCCAGCCTTAGAGAGGCACTGGGTACCGATCAGGAAAAAATCACCCTGAGTAGCCAGGTTGCTACCATTTCAGACCTGAAGCAGTTACTGATTGAGCGCGGTGGTGACTGGCAACAGGCGTTTACCCAGAGCCAGGGCCTGCTGGTATCCGTCAACCAGCAAATGGCGCATGATCAAACAGGTATCAGTGACCAGGATGAAATTGCTTTTTTTCCGCCCGTGACCGGAGGATAGATGCTGATCTCAGTTCAACAGCAGGACTTTGATGCAACAGAGGTTGCGCGAGCACTTTGTGAGGGGCGCAAGGATATAGGTGCGATTGTGACCTTCAGCGGTCTGGTGCGAGATATCTCGGCACAACAGAATCTGCTGGCGATGCAGCTGGAACATTATCCGGGCATGACCGAAAACTCATTAACCGAAATTGCCCAGCAGGCCATGGCGCAGTGGGACATCAGGGATGTGGCGATTATCCATCGCGTGGGTCGCCTTGCGCCTACCGAGAATATCGTACTGGTGGTTGTAATATCGGAACATCGGCGTGAAGCTTTCGAAGCCTGCGATTTCCTGATGGATTATCTGAAAACTCGCGCACCTTTCTGGAAGAAAGAAATCACCAGCGCGGGTGAAACCTGGGTAGAAGCCAAGCAAAGTGACGTCGCTGATGCCAGGCGCTGGTCCCGCGATAAATGAGCGTGACACGCTTAAAATACCGGTTTTCTCTGCAAATCAGGGATATTTTTTAGACTTTTTTGTTAAATGCACTGGTAAATCGCGAGTATTTTCTTAAAATCAAACTACGCCCGAAACATTCAGTTTGTTGATTTAAGAGACCAGTATGCTTATTTCGGGTAACACCCTTCTCGCTCTACCCCCTCCAACCAGTGATTCTGCTGGACAATCGTTCAACGCACGCAGTAGTGCGCAGCTGGAACGATATAGAGATACCGAACAGCAATCGCGTCAACAAACGGTAGAGTTTGTATATCGAGGTGAACTGGTGGATGAGATTGCCTTTGATGAACAAAATCGTAACCGCTACAGCCAGCAGATCGACCCGGCTAATCGATACGCAATCAGTACCTATCAGGACATCAATACCGCTTCGCTACAGCGCCCGGAACGTCAGGGCCGCATGTTGGACCTGTTTATTTGACCTGCATCCGCAGGCACTGACTGATACAATCAGCAGCCTCAAAAAGCGACCCCAGAAAAACTAATGGATGTATCCCATATCATCGACGACCTGAATGATCATCAACGTCAGGCAGTCACAGCCGAACCCTCAAATATCCTGGTACTGGCCGGTGCCGGTAGCGGAAAAACGCGCGTATTAACCCACCGCATCGCCTGGATTTGTGAAGTTAATGGCCTGTCACCCTTTAGTGTGCTGGCGGTGACCTTTACCAATAAGGCAGCCAGCGAGATGCGCGGACGGGTTGAAAAGCTGCTCGGGATTGCGGCCGGGGCGATGTGGGTAGGCACTTTTCATGGGCTGGCGCATAGACTGCTACGAGCACACTGGAAGGAAGCCAATTTACCGCAGGCGTTTCAGATCCTGGATAGCGATGACCAGCTGCGTATGGTGAAACGCGTAATTCGGCAGCTAGAGCTGGATGAGACACGCTGGCCACCGCGCCAGGCGCAATGGTTCATCAATCATTGCAAGGATGAGGGACAGCGCCCCTCACATGTAGATGCAGGTAGTGACCCGATACAGCAGCAGCTACTACAGATCTATCGTTTGTATGAGGAGCTTTGCCAGCGTGCCGGCGTGATCGATTTTGCCGAGCTATTATTGCGCTCGCTGGAGATGATTCGCGATAACGATAGCCTGCGCGAACATTATCAGAAGCGCTTCAAGCAGATCCTGGTGGATGAATTCCAGGATACCAATGCCATTCAGTATGCCTGGCTGCGGTTGCTGGCCGGGCCTTACACCCATGTCTTCGTCGTGGGTGATGATGACCAGTCGATTTATGGCTGGCGCGGGGCAAGAATCGAAAATATCCAGCATTTTGAACAGGATTTTCCAGGCACCCAGATTATTCGACTGGAGCAGAATTATCGCTCTACCTCAACCATCCTGAAAGCGGCTAACGCGCTCATCGATAATAATCGAGGACGTCTTGGCAAGGAGCTATGGACTGATGGCGAGAATGGAGAGCCGATCCTGTTTTATAACGCCTACAATGAAAAAGACGAAGCCCGCTTTGTGGTAGATAGAATCGATGACTGGGTTGAACAGGGACGCAGTCGAAAAGAGATTGCGGTGTTGTATCGCTCCAATGCGCAATCTCGGCAGTTTGAAGAATATCTGGTCGCGCGTGGTGTACCCTACCGCGTATATGGTGGATTACGCTTCTTCGAGCGCGCAGAAATCAAGGATACGCTGGCCTATATGCGCATGATCAACAATCCCACCGACGATACATCATTTGATCGCACCATTAATCATCCACCACGTGGCCTGGGTCAGAAATCGGTGGATATGATACGCGAATATGCGCGCGAACATTCACTCTCCCTGTGGTCTGCTAGTCAACAGCTGGTGACCAATGGATTGTTGAGTGCGCGTGCTCGTAGCGGGGTGGAAGGCTATATCCAGCTGATTGAGCGACTGCAGCAGGAAAGTCGGTTACTTGGATTATCGGAAACAATCAGGCTATGTCAGGAATTATCCGGACTAAAAGCACATTTCGAAAAGGATAAATCAGAAAAGGGTGAAGCAAAACGAGAGAACCTGCAGGAATTAATTGGCGCGGGAAAAAGCTTTGAGTTTGACAATAATCCAGAAACAGAAGAAATGTCTGAACTGGATGCCTTTTTAACGCATGCCGCATTAGAAGCGGGTGAAGGACAGGCCGATGAGTGGGAAGACTGTGTTCAGCTCATGACGCTGCATTCAGTGAAGGGACTGGAGTTCCCGCTGGTTTTTCTGGTAGGTATGGAAGAAGGCCTGTTTCCGCATCAACGTTCATCCGAAGAAGCGGGCCGTATGGAAGAGGAACGGCGCCTGTGCTATGTCGGCATTACGCGTGCGCGCGAGCAGCTAATCGTTAGCAGTGCCGAGGTAAGACGGCTGTATGGTAACGATAATTACAATGTGGTTTCCCGTTTTATCAAGGAAATCCCCGCCGATCTGATGCAGGAAATCCGACCCAAGGCACAATTCAGTCGGCCTGTTTATCAGCCCCAGCATTCAATAACTCGTCGCCAGGTTGAACAGGATGTGGGTCTCTCGGTTGGCCAGCGAGTCAGTCATAGCAAGTTCGGACAGGGAATAATCCTTAATATCGAAGGACAGTCGGCGCAGGCCAGGGTTCAGGTCAATTTTGAAAATAATGGCAGTAAATGGCTAATGCTGGAATACGCTAATTTACAGGCTATTTAACCCGCTACTTTGATTCGATAATGTTCTACCCCACCATATATTAGTAAGTTCTAATAAAATAATGCTTGACTATATTAGTAACTGCTAATATAGTTCGCTGCATCGGGTTTATACGAAATTTAATTTATAACTTTTTTGGGGTTTAACATGAAAAAAATCATCACTGCAGCAGCAATTCTGGTCGCTACAAGTTCGGTTCAGGCTTTCGATATGCCTTTCTTTGGCAACAACAATAACAGCCACAACAATGGATACGGTAATTACTACGGAAACAGCTATGGTAACGGTACTGGCGATTATCGTGGTAACGCAAACGGCCGTGGAAATGGTCGTGGACGCGGTCAGGGCAACGGTGATGGAGAGATGGATTTCACTATGAGCTTTAAAGCTCGCGGTAAAGGCAACATGGATACCGATATGGATGCAAACTCAGATTTCGCCGGTAACGGTAATGGAAATGGCTACTACACAGGTAACGGATATGGTTACGGTAACAGTGATTTCAGAAACTACAACGGCTATGGCAGCAACCCATACTATGGATATGCGCCAGTAGCTCAGGCACCTGTCGCAGCAGCACCTGCACCACAGGTTGAAGAAGCCAAGTAAGCAGGCTTTTGGTTTCCTGAAGGTGTAACCCTTCAGGGAACTAACTCAGGTCTTTTCTGATCGCTTGATAGAAATGGCCTGGGTTAGTTTACTAACCTGTTTTATCCTCTTGGTGATTGTATTGACGGGCTTTATGCCCGTCTTTTTTTTGGCCATGGATGGCCTTATGCCTCGAAGGGCAGGACGCCCGAGAGAGGCTGGTGACGAATAGCAATGCGGTTGGAGTGGCTAAATACAGGACGCGCAGGAGCGACTCGTACGGATAGCACAATATTTACGTACACCTAAAAAAACATCACCCCCAAAGGGATCTAAATCCTCATTTTCATCATCTGTTACAATACGCACATTTTTGGGAGAATTTTAATGTCCAGTGAAACCGTACAGAAAAATAAACATGTTATGTTCAGCTATACCATTGTCGATAGTGAACGTGGCGATGTGCTCGAACAGGTAGAAATCCCCATGGGTTATATTCACGGGGGCGAGCAGCGTATGTTTGATGAAGTGGAAAAGGCAATGGAAGGCTCAGCAATAGGGGATGAGATAGAGGTGACATTACCCCCTGAAAAGACTTTCGGTGCGCCGGATCCGTCATTGATTTTTACTGATGCACTGGAAAATGTTCCCCCACAGTTTCATCAGTTGGGCGCTGAGGTCGAGTTTCAAAATGAGAGTGGTGAAGTGAAATCCTTTATCGTTACCAAAATTGAAAACGGAACTTTAACCATTGATGGCAACAATCCACTAGTTGGAAAAAACCTGACCTTTAAGGTTGTTATCCACGATATTCGCGACGCGACTGAGAAGGAAATCCAGACTGGTCGCCCTTCCATGCCGTCTTTACACTAGGCGTGTTGATTCTGCTGTTGACTGAAAAGAGCATATTGGAGCGATTATGAAAATAGAAGGCCCATTAAATGTCAGTGTACTTGACGATGAGATCCAGAATAAACGAACACTGGAAATAGACTTCACCGACGAATATCAACAGCTCAGTCCTGAACTGCAATCAACGGAAATGAAAAGCTATATACAAAAGCTTTTTCAGAATGCGCAAGCTCTAACACCCGGCGATTCGAACCGTGAAGGCCTGTTGTTAATCATGCAGATCTGTGAAGAACTGTTGCCCTTTATACAGCAACAGGAGCTGGATTTATCCGAGACGATTACCATGGAACTGGCGGCACAGGCAGCCAGGCCAGAGGTTTCGGTGTCGCTAACCGATTTTAAAATGAACTAATAAAAGCGTGAAATGGGTCTTAAACGGAAACTCCATCTATCGCTTTTTTAAGGCATTTCGGCGTTATTGATGGATTTAACCGGAAAATGGGCTATACAGAATGGTGTAAGGGTTAACAAACAAATGAAGTTTATGTTTATTGGGTTTGCAATCCTGTCAGCTGGCTTGCGAAAACTTCATTGAAATGTTTCCTTTTCATGTATGTCCTCCTTTGGTTATGTAGAGTGATTTATATCATTCAGCTGACACTTCAAGGCCAGTTTTTTAACTGGCCTTTTTTTTTGCACAAGGACGTGCTTATGTCCCGAAGGCCATGGATGGCCGAGAGGGACTCTAACCGAAGCCACGATCTTAAATCACAACACGAAAGCCATCGAACCAGAAAACCCTTATGTCCCGAAGGCCAGGGAAGGGCGAGAGGGACTCTATTCGAAGCCGTAATCTTTATGGACTTGAGTAGAATTTAATCCAAACATACTCGACTAACCGTAGAAGTAACAATTTAATAGTATTTACAGCGTCTTTTGATGAACTCTGCTATACTCCGCACCCATTCTTTTTAGTACCTCCCGATGACCCAACAAAGCACCCCCTCCTTTGCGGACCTGAACTTACCAGTATCTGTTTTAAAAGCCATTTCTCGACAGGGTTATGAAACACCTTCTCCAATACAGGCAGAGTGTATTCCTGTGCTGCTGGATGGTCAGGACATTATAGGGCAGGCCCAGACCGGCACCGGTAAAACTGCTGCATTCGCATTGCCCTTATTGAGTCGGGTGGATGTCTCGCTGATGAGCCCGCAAATTCTGGTATTAGCACCAACGCGCGAACTGGCTATCCAGGTGGCTGAAGCTTTCCAGGCCTACGCCTCTGAAATTAAGGGTTTTCATGTTTTGCCCATTTACGGTGGACAGTCTTACGACATTCAACTGCGCCAGTTAAAACGCGGCGTTCATGTGGTTGTAGGAACACCAGGCCGGGTAATGGATCATATTAATCGTAAAACCCTGAAGCTGGACCATCTACAGGCTATGGTGCTGGACGAAGCGGATGAGATGTTGCGCATGGGCTTTATTGATGATGTGGAATGGATTCTGGCGAAAACGCCAGAACAGAAACAGGTGGCCTTATTTTCGGCGACTATGCCAGCAGTGATTCAGAAAGTCGCAAACAAATACCTGAAAAATCCAGCCCTGATCAAGATTCGTGATAAGACTCAGACTGCGAAAACGATCACCCAGCATTATGTCGAAGTGAATAATCGTGCCAAACTGGACGCTCTGACCCGAATCCTCGAAAGTACCGATTTTGAAGGCGTGCTTATATTCGTGCGCACCAAAAACTCGACGGTAGAGCTGGCAGAGAAACTGGAAGCACGTGGTTTTGCCAGTGAAGCATTAAATGGTGATATCGCGCAAAAGATGCGTGAGCGTACTGTCGAACGTTTAAAGAACGGTAAAGTCGATATCGTTATCGCAACCGATGTCGCTGCACGTGGGCTGGATGTGGATCGTATCAGTCATGTCATCAACTATGACATCCCTTACGATGCCGAATCCTATGTACACCGAATTGGCAGAACCGGTCGGGCAGGACGTAGTGGTGAGGCAATATTATTCGTTACCAATAAAGAGCGCCGCTTGCTGGGTAGTATCGAAAAAATGACGCAGCAGAAAATTCAGCCACTGAAACTACCGAGTGCCGCAGATGTGAATCTTCAGCGCATTCAAAAATTCAAGAGCCGTATCCAGGAAACCATAGACGCCTCCGATCTGACAATTTGTCATGATCTGGTGAGTTCGTTCGCCGAAGAGAATGACATTGACCCGTTAGTAATCGGGGCAGCCCTGGTTAAGATGGTTCAGGGTGATGAGCCGTTACTGCTCAGTGACAGGCCAGAGCGTGTGCGCCGTGATGAGCGCTCGAGTAATGATGATCGCGCAAGGGATCGCAGTCAGGGACGTGAAAGTCGATCTGCGGGGAAGCGCGATTTTGCTGATGATGAAAGACGATCAGAGAAACAGATTGTTGCACATGCGCGTCCGTTGAAGGATTTTCCAGAGATAGAGATGCGTCGCTATCGACTGGATGTAGGCTATCAAAATGATGCCAAGCCGGGCAATATCGTCGGTGCGATTGCGAATGAGGCAGAAATGGACAGCTGTTATATTGGCAATATCGATATCTATGAAGATTTTACGCTAATCGATTTGCCCGATGGTATGCCGGGTGAGGTTTTTAAAATTCTTAAGAAAGCGCGTGTTGCGGGTAGACCGTTAAATATACAGGCCTACAAGGGTGGCGATGAAAAACCGGATAGCGGCAGCAGGAAAGCAGCGCGCAAGGGTAGTAAGGTCGAGGGACGTAAACCCGCACGAGGAAAACCGGCAGAGCGTGCGTCAGCAGCAAAGCCGAAACACGGTAAACGCAAAGGTAAAAGGCCAGCGGTCGCGCTCCGTAAAAAACAGTCGCAGGAATAAATCCCCCGCTTTGGCTCGGCTTAAAGCGGCGGTGTTTGAGCTGGAATAGACTGTCGCCTAATCAACATCAGGAAAAGTGCGGCAGATATTCCACTGGAACCCATGATCATCAACATCACCATGATTTGATAGCGCGCTGCAATCAATGGTGAAACTCCTGACAGAATCTGACCTGTCATCATACCAGGTAAGGACACCAGGCCCACAGCCATCAATGAATTCAGTACTGGGATGAGTGCAGCCTGGTAGGCCGCATCTCGGCAATAGATGTATTCCGGGTTGTGTTTTTGCTCGCTAAAAAAACGTTCCGCAGCGATGCTGATGGTATTCATCGCGTTAGAAAAAATCATCCCCGCAATGGGAATAATTACCCTGGGGTCGTACCAGGGCTGAAGATGTAATACCCCCTGAGTGGTGACAATCAGCGTGAAAACGCCCCCGATAAAAATTGAAATCAGGCTATATAAAAACAACTGCCGTGTTGCCTGATTGAGCGAAGACATGGAAATCCAGCTGGCTGCAAATAACATGACGCTGAGTACCAGAGTCACTAGATAGGCGCTATTGCTGGTAAAAATAAAATTGAGTACGTAGCCAATCAATAGTAGCTGTAGCAGCATTCTAAAAACTGAATTCAGCGCTTTCTTAACGGATAATGACCATTTAAAGATGATACCGACGGTGATGATTACCGGAATAAAGCCGAGTAGTAAATCGCTAAGGGAAATGTGATACATGAATGGTAGCGGAAGCCCTGCTATTCAGTACGACAGCTAGCTGTATTTAAGTCGATTGTCACAACAGGTGTTTCCCGTCGAATACGTCAAATTCCATATTAAAGGTGTCAATGCCGTCGATACAGCCCAGATTAACACGGTAGTGACCGGGCACTCGGGCAGTTTCATTGAATGGATAGATGCCACAGGTTTTACAGAAAAAATGTTTGGCCGTTTTCGCGCCAAATTGATAAAGCCCCAGCGAGCCTTCCTGTGCATCGATAGTCAATTTTTCAATGGGAATGGCCTCTGCAGACATCAACGCGCCTTTGCGCGCGCACACCGAGCAATTACAACGCAACCCTTTCTCGATTTTTTCACCGCTGTAGGAAAATTTAACCGCGCCGCAGTGACAACTGCCATGATAGGTCTCTGACATTGCGCTACCCTCCTGAGTGCTGCTGTTTAATGAGCCGTAGAATTTTTTCGGCATGCCCTTCGGGGTCGACTGAGTATTCGACATAAATCAAGTGGCCAGAGGGGTTTATAACAAATGTAGAGCGTTGTATCCCCATATATTCCCTGCCATTTCTTTGCATGCGCTGCCAAACGTCATAAAGGGCGCAAAGTTCGCCTGAAGTATCCGCCAGCAAGATGAGATTCAGGTTAAATTTCTCAATAAAGGCCTGGTGACTGTTGCGGTCATCCTTGCTAACGCCAATGATTACTGCATTTTGCTGAGCAAATTGATCCGCCGTCGCAGTAAAGTCGTTAGCCTGAATGGTGCAGCCGGGTGTGTCATCCTTGGGATAAAAATAAAGTACGACATAGCTGCCACTAAAGTCGGAGAGTTTAACGGTCTGGTTGTTTTGATCAATTGATACAAAATCGGGTGCTGTGGTATTTATTTCTAGCATGGCTTCCCCCTTCTTTAAGAATATTAAATCAGGACATCATTCAAATGAGATTGATGTTTTTCATCCAGGCGTTGATTAAATTTTTCCTTGTTGATAATGAAACGTTCGTGGCGACCACGCGAGATCAGGTCTACCCCATCGTGTGCCTCGACATTAAATACCAGTCGGCGACCATCAACTTCGACCAGTTCGACGGTTGCGCTGACTTCGAAGCCAGGCGGCGTTGCAGCCTCGTGACTGACGTCGATATGGGTACCTACTGTCTGCTGGTTGGGCCAGTCCAGATGCGGATTGATGCATAGAATGCAGGTCCACTCAAGAAACCCGACCAGAAACCCGGTTGCAAAAACCTCGGGCATTTGGATGAATTCATCGGATTCGGGGTATAGAGAGGGTACCGTTTTGGAAACCGGGATAACGAAGGTGTGAGTGTGCTTAAGGCCGGGTTTGATGGAGCTCTGCATGACTATAATCCTTACCAGAAATTGACCTGTGCAGAATCATATCAAATCTAAAGCCTGAACGTCAGGCTTTAGAGAGCATTGTAAAAAGATTTAGCCGGTGCGCAATAAGCGCGGAGTAGATTTAAGAAGCAGTTTTCGCAGTCAGTTCAGGAAACTGGATCAGATTGCTATGCACTGGGCAAAAATCCAGCTCTACCTGTTGGACAGAGGTGTTACTGAGCTTTTCATCACATACAGAAGTGGTTTGACAGTTTTCACAGGCAGACATGTTCTTCGTGATTTGCTGAACAGTTGATTTATGCAGGTAAATGTCAAAATCCAGGCCCAGAACCTTAAGCACCCGGGTCATGCGCAGTTGTTCAATACTTTGCGCCAGGTTCTTGCGAAATGTACGCCCGTTCTGCATATTTTTGCTGATCAGCAGTACGAAAAAGACACTGATCATGAGCATCGCTATGCCCAGAATGGCGAGTAAGATAAAACTGATGATTTGCATTGAATTCCCCCAGAAAAATGAGGGATCGAGTTTAGGGGTATATCCGATGATATAAATTGACATAGGTCACATGCTGCGGCGCAACATGGAAGTATTAACGATTTGCTAATGGAATTTCGTCGAAGTGGATGCCTTTCCAGCCTGTTTGCATGAATTGGCGAATATTTTGATGGTTATCGCCGGCTGGATTTTGCAGTACCTCTTCGCGATAAAATCGACCAAAACAGGCCAGGGTTTGGTCCTCGCTTAGTGCGTTAAGTAAACCAAATGCAAATATTTTACAGCTGCCTTCATTCTGGCCTTTTTCATTGATAAGGGGACCATTAGTAAATCTTGCGGCCATGAAGCGGTAATGGCTGTCGATATACGCGATACAGTGCTCAAAATCGACCGTATTTGGCTTTGCTAGAAGCTGAGTTAAAAAGTCAGTTTGTGTCATTGGGCTTTACCTAAATACCTCAGTGATACCAGTTGTCCAGGAATATTAATCATTCAGGGACATATTGGTAGATTTATGTGGACTATAATCAGATAAGTTTAGGACCAGTAAGCTACTGTATAAAACCTGTGTCATCACCCGGCAACCAATCGATATGAAAAAAGCATTACTTATTTTCTCTCTGTGGCTAGTCAGTTATACCCACGCATATGCAGCCACTTATACTCTGCCGGCAGATATAACGGGAAATCCATTCGGGTGTACTGGTAGTGGGCCGGTTTATACCTGTAGTGGCACTATGGACCTGCCGGAAGATACCATCATCATTTTAACCGCAGATGTCACCTTAAATATTACAGGTGATTTTAGAGCGGGAGAAGATTTTACGGTTCAAGCCAATGGCTTCACCTTAAATATAAATGTGACTAATGATGTCAGGATTTCGAGCAGAGCAAATTTTACCGGGGATATCTCAGCTGGAGATGACATAAGAATAGGCGAAGATTCAATTGTTGTAGGTAATTTAACTGCGGCAGATAACTTGAATCTGGATCAAGGTACCGTGGTTAATGGCATTTGTTCGCCAACACATTCTCAATGTACAGGTGTGAGCCCCGCGCCTGCGGCAGGGTGTGAAACCCTGGGAGATGATTTTAATTCAACCAGCTACAGCAATCAGGATGGAACCATTAACTGGTCATCAAACTGGGTGGAAACCAATGACAATAACTCACCGGTTGATGGATATATCCTCATCACTGGAAGCAGACTGCTGATAGCAAATAGTAATCGTAGTATTACAAGAAATGGCGATTTATCAGCTTATGCATCGGCTACGCTGACCTTTGCATATCAGGAAAGTGGGTTTGATAATGGTAATGATTACATCGATGTGGAGATCCAGGGCGGAGGTAATGGATGGACCAGTCTGCAAAATTTCGCTGGATCGAATGTTGGCAGCGGTAATGCTAACTTGACGGTTCCGAGCTCGTTTTTGGCCAATGATTTCCAGATACGATTTATTACCTCAAATAATCTGGGCTGGTATGACCGGTTTTATATCGACAATCTCAGGATCGAAGCCTGTGGTGCAGCCAGTTTAGCAGCGAATATGGATTTCCATTTTGATGAACTCAGCTGGACAGGCACTCCTAACGAGGTTTTGGACAGCTCTGCCAATGCCAACCATGCATCGATCAGTCCAGGCAGTGGTGTCAACACCGTTGCCCTGGGGCAGGTGTGTCGAGCCGGTCAGTTTGATGGGATAAATGATTATCTGGTCTCGAACGATATCTACGCGACTCTGCGTACCACTGCATCCATGAGCTTCTGGATAAAAACTACTCAAACCGGGAATAATACCAACTGGCAAGCCCCAGGCGTTGCTGGAGTCGAACAGTCAGGAGGGGGTGATGATATTTTCTGGGGCTGGCTGGATGCAACCGGTCATATCGGGATCTCAAAATGGGATACACCATCAGCAAAATCCAGTGTAGCTATCAATGATGGCGTTTATCATCATGTGGTGCTCACACGTGATTCGCCCAGTGGTGCCTATAAGATTTACATTGATGGGGCGCTGAATGCTTCTGGTACTACCGGTTCTGGCGATGTAGGTACCAACTTCACCAGCATTGGTCGGATTGAGGATACGGCGGGGAGCCCTGAATACCTGCAGGCTGAACTGGATGAATTATTGATTTTTGACACTGTGTTATCAGATACACAGGTTTCCAGTATCTATACCAACCAGCGCGATGGAAATAACTACGACGGCTCCCCCAGAGTTTGCCTCGATTCACCGCTGGTTGAATGGCATTTTGATGAATCGAGCTGGAATGGTAGTGCTGGAGAAGTTGTGGACTCGCAGGGGACGTTAAATGCGACAGCAGTCAATGGCGCTAATACCGGAGGAAGTAATCCTGCGATTGCGGGTGATCCCGGAACCTGTCGCTATGGCGCGTTTGATGGCGCTGATGATTACGTGGATTTAACTGGAATGACCAACCTGTCGGATAGCTTCACCATTACCGCATGGATATATGCAAATGAAACAGGCAATGATCAGCGTATTTATGTAGATGATCAGAATAATTCAAATGGATTTGGATTAAGCCTGGGAGATGGCGGAAATGGCCAGTTAAGGTTTTTTTCAAGAAGCGTAAGTCCGATTTCAGTCGATACGCAAAGTGCGGTCATTTCAACAGGCCGTTGGTACCATGTGGCAGCGGTGCATGATGTATCAGCCAAGACTCGGCAAATTTATGTCAATGGCACGGCGGTGACCTTAACTGGTGGTGTCACAGCCCCAACCTATACCGGAACCTGGGGTGTTGATTCTGGTGCAGCCAGTATTGGGGGTGAAAATAATAACAGTGGAGAAGGTAGCGCAAACTATAGATTTAACGGCAATATTGATGAAGTCAGGGTTTACGATGGGGTGTTATCTGCGGCTCAAATCAGCGCAGTCATGAACCTGACCAGGACTTGTGCCATCACTGGACCCGATCATTATGTCATCAGCCACAGTACTAGCGGGGTCACCTGCGAGGCTGAATCTGTGACCGTTACCGCTCATGATGCTGGTGACCAGACTATAAATCCGTCTTCATCTACCACCATTACGTTAACAACCTCAATCGCCAACGATGGTTGGGCGCTAAGATCAGGAAGTGGCACCTTTACTGCGCCGAACCAATACACTTTTAGCGGTGGAGAATCTTCCGCACAGTTCTGGCTGACTAAAACAACAGCAACCACTGCTCCGCATATGGATATTGATGTTTCTGATGGTTCAGTCAGTGATAATGACAACGGCACTGAGGCCCAGGCACCCATAGCCTTTAGCAACACCGGTTTTCGTTTTTATGCGGATGCGGTGTATAACGATATCGGTACACAAATCGCTGGAAAAGCGTCTGATACCAGTCCCGGGCAGCAGGCGTTAACTTTAAAGGCGGTTGAAACCAACACTGATACCGGCGCCTGTGAAACGGTATTGACCGGAGTAACGCCTGTCGAGATAGCATTTGAGTGCAGTACCCCTGCTTCCTGTGTAAGGCCTTTGTATCTGGGCGCAACCTCGCCATCGACGTTGATTACAGGTACCAGTTCAGGTGCTGGTTTGAATTATCAGAATGTGTCACTGGATTTTGGAGTTACTGGAGAAGCCAGTTTTGTATTGAATTATCCTGATACCGGGGCAATCAGGTTGTATGCACAGCACACCCTGCCAGCTACGTTGCCGAGCACCGGGGTTACATTGAATGGCAGCAGCAACCAGTTTGTGTCGCGTCCATTCGGGTTTGATATCCAGGCCGTTGCTAATCCAGCTGCAGCTGATCACACCGGTTCAGTATACAGGGCGGCGGGTGAAGCCTTTACGGTTAATGTTTCAGCTGCTTTATGGAATGCTTCCGATGATAGTAATACCGATGGTGTGCCAGACAATCACGATGATAATGATCCGTCAAATAACGCCGATCTTTCTGGAAATACAGTAACTCTGGGTGGGGTGAGTTATCTGGGGGCACCCAATTTTGGTCAAGAGGGCGAGCAGGTTCAGCTTGATGCGATGTTCATAGATCCGATTACTAGCAGTTATCCGGACGCGAATTTTCCACCGCAGACACTGAATGGATTTACTGCAGGCGCTGATTCAACCAATACTGCCGTGTTTAATAACGTAGGCGTTATCGAGATGCGGGCTGCAATCAGCGATGGCGATTACCTGGGTACCGGTGCTGTAGAAACACAGGCAACGGTTTCCAAATCCGGCTATGTGGGTCGCTTCAATCCCCATCACTATTCGGTTACCGCGGCTATCGTGAATAACGGCTGCGACACTTTTACCTATGCGGGGCAACCGTTTGACGCCAATGTAACACTCGAGGCAAGAAGCCTTGGCGATGCTTTAACCAATGGTTATCGGGGCGGTTATGCCACGCTGGATATTGCAACAGAGTTAAATGTGCAAAACAGCGCAACATCAGCGGCCTATGACAATGAAGCTTATACCGTCAATGAAGGGTTTAGCTCAGGCACAATCGGTCAGGCCCAGTTTGATATTGATTTGCGCTGGGATATGCCGCAACAGTCAGTAACCAATAGCATCGTACAGTTGATCGATAGCTCAGATGAAGTCACGCTAGTGGCGTCCAGTCCGGTATCTTTGGGTAACACCGACGTAAGGTACGGGCGTTTATGGATGAGCAATGTGTATGGATCTGAATTAATGGATTTGACCATGCCGATGCGAACCCAATATTTTAATGGCAGTAACTACATCTTAAATAGCGATGACAGTTGTACCACGATAGATCACAACATCTTAAATGAGCTTGGCGTTACCCAGTCCTTAGCTAATGGCGGATCATCGCTTGTTACGGTAAATAGTATTACTGCAGTAGCGGGCATACTGGATATTAATTTGACTGCACCGGGGGTGGGCCATACCGGGTTTGTAGAGGTTATCCCGAATTTAACCATTTCAGGAGAAACCTGGTTGAGATATGACTGGGATTCTACGCCTGGCGCGCCAGGCCTTGAAAATCCGTCCGCAAGAGCGAATTTCGGAATCTATCAGGGTGATTCTCGACAGATTTATTATCGCCAGATCTACCGCTAGAAATTGCTCGTAGGCGTTGGTTCAACCCACCTTTTCGTACACCATTCCCGGTGAGTCGTAAGGGCGTGCGACAAATCCCAGATGGTTATAGAAGGGTTCAGAGCCCTTGGCTGCAAACAGGTGGACACGTCGAATATCATGGCGCTCACATTTGTTCACCAGGATACGGATAATCTGGCTACCGATACCCTGACCCTGCCAGACGGGTAATACCATCACATCATAGATGGTCGCGTAAGCAACGCCATCGGACACTGCGCGACCAAAACCGATTAGCGTATTATTTTCGTATACCGAGACCACGGCAAAGCTGTTATGGATGGCTTTGTCCAGCTCGTCCGGGCTCAGGTTCAGGCGTTCTATCCACCCTGACTGCGTATAAAGTGGAAAAAATTCATTTTTGGTGGGTATTTTATCTTTATATTCCATAACACTACGCCTTTTATAAGAATGTGCCGATTTAATATAACCCGTTATCCATTCAGCTTGTATTAATTTTATTAATATAAGCTGCAGGCGTCGGTGAGAATCGTGAGCTGAAACTCACCGATGGTTGGCCCATAAAGCCAGTCGGTGATCCTAACCGACCGGTTATCCTTTAGACCTGTGAAGAAATTCACAGGTCTTTTTTTGGCCATGGATGGCCTTATGTCCCGAAGGCCAGGGAA
This sequence comes from Gammaproteobacteria bacterium, assembly GCA_050288105.1. Lineage (GTDB taxonomy): Bacteria > Pseudomonadota > Gammaproteobacteria > JACNJF01. The sequence goes on along the minus strand of JBNKDE010000002.1, from coordinate 248,665 downwards.
GGCCGAGAGGGACTCTCACAGATAGCACGATCATACGATTTACTTTCACAGGAGCGACTCTCACAGGTGGCACCATCTTATGAAAGACCAAATAAACAGGGAAGGCCGAGAGGGAGTCTCACCGATAGCACGATCAAATAATCTAAATTCGCAGGAGCGACTCTCACCGAAGGCACGGTCTTAACTAATCACCCAACAAATAACGCAAATGCCTTTTCACCGTTGGCCACTCACTTTCAATTATCGAATAAACGACTGTGTCTCGATATTCGCCATCTGCTGACTTTTGATGGTTGCGCAGTACGCCGTCCAGTTTTGCGCCTAGCCGCTCAATGGCTTTGCGTGATCGATGATTCATCCAGTGGGTACGGAACTCGACCGCAATGGATGACAGCTGCTCAAATGCGTGTGTGAGCAGAAGCAGTTTGCATTCGGTATTGATAGCCGTTTGCTGGTAACTTTGCGCATACCAGGTATGGCCGATTTCCAGTCGATGATTGTGTTCGTCCACGTTCATGAAACGGGTGCTGCCGACTACCTTATTGGTTTTGTGCTCGTGAATAACATACGGCATCTCGGCAAATTGATCGCGTCGCATGAGCGCGTACTCGACAAATTTTTCGGTCTGTTCCGGTGCGGGTACCGAGGTATACCATAGTTTCCATAATTGACCATCACGGGCTGCGGCCTTTAAACCTTCAACATGTCTCGGTTGCATCGGTTCCAGAGTGGCATGCTTGCCTAGTAATACGACAGGTTCTATCCATCTTTTCATTTTGTTAACCGCGTCAGAGAGTGAATGCGAGGACCAAAGGTATCACAATTATCGAGCCGAGGTTACCCAGCATTACAATCGAGGCAACCTGCCTGGGTTGCTGGTTGAAGCGCTCTGCTACCATATAATTTAAAACCGCAGGCGGTAAAGCACTGAACACAATTAACATGGCGTACTGAATATCAGAAAGATTTAGCAGGTAACCGATAGGCAGTGCAAAGATAAGCCCGCTGACGGGGCTGACGATGGCACCTACCAGACCAATTTTCCAGTCTTTCCAGTCAATGTGTATCAGGCGTACACCCAGCGCAAACAGCATGAGCGGAATGGAAATCTGTCCCAGCATCTTAATTGGTGTAGACAGTAACGGAGGGAGCGTCCAGTGCATGAAGGAAAACACAAGGCCAGCGATGGTGATAAAAATCATGGGGATTTTCAGCATCGCCAGTAGCGAGGCATTGCGATTGAGTATTTTCATACCGACACTAAAGTGCAGGAAGTTTTCGATTAAAAATAGTACAACGGCGGCAGGTAGTAGTTCTTTACCGAACGCGAACAGCATTAGCGGCAGACCCATATTGCCTGAGTTATTGAACATCATCGGTGGTACAAAGGTTTTAAATTCGTAATTAAAAAAGCGCGCTACCGGCCAGGCGACCAATCCTGATCCAAGGATAATGACAAAACCCGCAATGGCGAGCGACTGATATTCCTGTAGATTAAAGTTATTCGCGGTGAGTACATCGAATATCAGTGCGGGAACGAATATGTCGATATTTAATTTATTTGCCGCTGCCATATCAGGCGTGTGCTTGCGACCGTACAGGTAACCCACCAGCACAATGGCAAAAATGGGGAATACAATATTGATTAACTGCCAGATCATGAAAAGTCCTTAAAAGTCGATGATGCTACTGATTTTTTAATGATTTAACGTAGTTGGCAATCTTGGTGGCTTCGGCTTCCGACATGTTGCTAAATGAGGGCATATTACGACCCTCTTCGTCACCTCGGATCTTATGGCTGATCTGCCAGCTATCCATCTCGGTACTCCTGATCGGCGGATACCCTTTTAGAAACATGCCGTTGCCATCCTGTCGATGACAGGTGGAACAATGTTCTTCAAATAGTGATTTACCCGTGACTAATTCGTCGTGGTCATGGTCGTGCTCATCAGATTGACAGGAGATGAGCAGGAAAGGCATCAGCGCGCAGCCAATGAAAGTTTTTATATTTATCATCTGCTATTTATATCCTAGCAGGGCAGGATCAGCAACCTTTGAGTGAGCCTGTGATCGCCGGACTGCAACTCTACCTGGTGCTTGCCTCAACACACTGGGCATTATGCTATTTCGCGCGCTGGTTAACTAGTCAGAAGAAGCGAAGAAACTGATTTCAACTGGGCGCTGCATGCGCTCCTGCATCTGGTACGCGCGTAAACCAAATACCCCTTCAATATCCTGGAATATTTCCAGGCTGAACTGACCTTCTGGCATGGGGTGGGTTTCTATAAACTGAATCGCGTCGGGGTGCTGATTATAGAGAATGACCGCAGAGCTGTGTTCTGACATGGCCTGTTCCATATCCGATTGCGAGCTGTAATAGGAGACTGAGCCAGATGAAGGCTCCAGTATACCTAGCAGGCAATGATCAGGGGCCTGTATTGCCTGGCTCATGATTTTTGTGGAAGTGATACGAGAAATCTTCATACAGCGATAGCCCGGTTCAATGTAAGGTACTGCTGCTGCTGGGGTCAGCTTCCGGGTTAAATAGCTGTTCGATATCGATGGAATCGAACAGGTACTCTGCGTTGCAGAACTCACAGTTAATCTGAATTTTGCCCTGTTCTTTCAGTATCTCCATGGCTTCCTTGTGCCCCAGAGATTTGATGACGTCGGCGGTACGCTGGCGCGAGCAGTTGCAGGCAAAGGCAATGGGCTCCGGATCGAACAGGTGTAACGACTCTTCATGAAACAGGCGAAACAGTATCTCTTCGGGAGGCAGTGTTAACAGCTCGTCTTCACTAAGGGTTGATGCCAGGTGTAGTACGCGATTCCATACATCTTCATCAAGCACCTCTCCGGGCATTTTCTGTAATAACAGACCCGCACTGGTCTGGTCGTTGCTGGCCAGCCAGAGTCGCGTTGGCAGTTGTTCCGAATGTTCAAAATAGGCATCCAGTGCCTGCTGAATACTGACGCCTACCAATGGAACGATACCCTGATGTGGCTTACTCTTGCCATTGTCGATGGTGATAACCATTTTATCAGCGAGAAAGATATCTGCCAGAGAAGCGGATTCATCCTTTACCCGGCTGTTCAGGCGCACCAGTCCACGCATGGTATTTTCGCTGGTGGCCTGGGCAACCAGTAAATGGATGGCTCCCTGCCCTCTGATCTGAAGCGTAATCTTGCCATCAATCTTTAAGGTACTGGCCAGCAACGTTACTGCGCTTAAGGCCTGCCCCAGCAGCTTTTGCGCAAATTCATCGGCTTCCAGATGTGCCTGACACTGCTGCCAGCTTTTGTCCAGCCTGATTAACTGACCTCGAATCGGGCTGTTGTCGATCAGAAAGCGCAGGATTTGATCAAGTTGTTTCATACAGGGCTACTCAGGACTTGAGTTTATCGCGCAACAATTGATTTACCTGCCCCGGGTTAGCCTTGCCTTTGGATTGCTTCATCACCTGTCCGACCAGGAATCCCAGTACCTTTTCCTTGCCAGACCTGAACTGCTCAACCTGATCCTGGTTGGCGGCAATCACTTCATCGATAATCGATTCGATAGCGCCGCTATCAGTAATCTGTTTCAGCCCTTTACTGTCGATAATGTCATCTGCATTACCCTCGCCATTCCACATGGCTTCAAACACTTCCTTCGCGATCTTTCCGGAAATGGTATTGTCGGCGATGCGTTTAAGCAGGCCAGCAAGCTGTGCAGGTGACACCGGAGAGCTATCAAAATTGAGTTCGGACTTGTTCAGGGCGCCCGTTAAATCACCGAGTATCCAGTTGGCGAGTTGCGCGGCAAGCTCGGGAGCCTCGTTCAGGGCGGTTTCAAAGTACCCGGCAATCTCTCGACTGCTGCTTAACAGTTCTGCATGATAATCCGACAGCTTGAATTCATCGATATAGCGTTGACGCTTTTGCTCGGGTAATTCGGGTAAGGTCGCGCGGATTGTCTCTATGTCCTGTGCGGTAACGCGCACTGGCAGTAGATCAGGGTCAGGGAAATAGCGGTAATCGTTTGCTTCTTCCTTGCTGCGCATGGAGCGGGTTTCATCCTTGTCAGCATCGTACAGACGAGTTTCCTGCACCACTTCGTGACCATCTTCGATCCACTCGATCTGGCGCTGGATCTCGTAGTTGATGGCTTTTTCCAGGAAGCGAAAAGAGTTGATGTTCTTCAGCTCGGCGCGCGTCCCCAGCTCCTGCTGGCCCATGGGGCGTACAGAGACATTGGCATCGCAGCGGAAAGAGCCTTCCTGCATATTGCCATCGCAGATTTCAAGGAACTGGACCAGTGAATGAATCTTACGTGCATAGGCAACCGCTTCTTTTGCGCTGCGCATGTCGGGTTCTGACACTATCTCTAACAGCGGTGTACCGGCACGGTTGAGGTCGACCCCGGTCTGGTTAGGAAACTGATCATGAATTGATTTGCCTGCGTCTTCTTCCAGGTGCGCACGGGTAATGCCGATGACCTTGTGCACCCCTTCCTCAGGGCTGATGCTGATTTCACCCTTGCCCACGATGGGTAACTCAAACTGACTGATTTGGTAGCCCTTGGGTAGATCGGGGTAAAAATAGTTTTTACGTGCAAAGATAGACTCTTCACCAATGTGCGCATTGATCGCGAGGCCAAACTTGATTGCCATGCGAACCGCTTCGGCATTCAATACCGGCAGTACACCTGGCAGCCCCAGATCTACCGCGCAGGCCTGGGTGTTGGGCGATGATCCAAAAGCGGTGGATGCACTGGAGAAAATCTTGCTACGGGTAGCCAGTTGAGCGTGTATCTCAAGGCCTATGACGGTTTCCCACTGCATTATTTCACCTCCGCTGTTTGCTGGTGCCAGTCGGTAGCCTGCTGGAAACGATGTGCTGCATTCAGCAGACGGCCTTCATCGAAGTAATTACCAATCAATTGTAATCCTACCGGGAGATTATTCACCCTGCCTGCAGGGATAGACATGGCGGGTAAGCCAGCCAGGTTGACCGAGATGGTGTAGATATCCTGTAGATACATGCTAACTGGATCATCGGTTTTGTCGCCGATTTTGAACGCCACATCAGGCGTTGTCGGCCCGGCGATCAGATCGACCTGTTCAAAAGCCTGGGCAAAATCCTGGCTGATCAGACGGCGTAGTTTCTGAGCCTTCAGGTAAAACGCGTCGTAGTAACCAGCAGACAGGGTGTAAGCGCCGATCAGGATGCGTCGTTTGACTTCCTCACCGAAGCCCTCCGCGCGCGAGCGTTTGTACAGGTCTTCCAGGTCCCTGGGGTCTTCGCAACGATGTCCGAATCTAACGCCATCCATACGTGACAGATTGGAAGAACACTCTGCCATCGCCACCACGTAATAGGTTGGGATCGCAATTTTACTGTTAGGCAGGCTGACTTCGATAATCTCGGCACCGAGTTTTCTGTATTCGGCAATCGCATCATCAATGGCGCTGGCGACATCGTTATTCAGGCCTTCTGCAAAGTACTCTTTGGGCATTCCGATCTTCAGGCCAGCCAGATCGTTATTCAGGGTTTCGCTGTAATTGTCCACTGCTCGATCGATCGACGTGGAATCACGTTCGTCAAATCCCGCCATCGCGCCCAGCAGCAGCGCACAGTCTTCAGCTGTTTTTGCCATTGGGCCGCCCTGGTCAAGACTGGAGGCATAGGCAATCATGCCGTAACGCGAGACCCTGCCATAGGTTGGTTTCAGCCCTGTGATACCACAGAATGCGGCGGGTTGGCGGATAGAACCACCGGTATCGGTACCGGTCGCGGCGGGAGTCATTCCTGCAGCAATAGCGGCAGCCGATCCACCAGAGGAACCACCCGGGACGCATTGGGTATTCCAGGGATTTTTCACAGCGCCATAAAAGCTCGATTCATTAGAAGAGCCCATGGCAAATTCGTCCATGTTGGTCTTACCCAGCATGACGCTATGCTGGGTATTAAATTTCTCGATCACCGTTGCGTTGTAGGGTGCGATAAATTTATCCAGCATGTGCGAAGCGCATGAGGTGCGCACGCCATCGGTACAGAAGATATCCTTATGCGCCAGTGGTATGCCGGTCAATGCGCTGGCTTTGCCTTCGGCAATCAGGGCATCGGCCGCCTGTGCCTGCTGTAGCGCCTGCTCTTCGGTCACCGTGATAAAGGCGTTTAACTGTGGATTGAGGGACTTAATGGTATCCAGGTACTGGCGGGTGATTTCCACGCTGGAAAACTCGCCCGATGACAATCCCTGTTGTAGCTGTTTGACTGTAGACATATTGAGTTCCTGTTATTCGATCACACGAGGTACACGGTAGAGTCCGGCTTCAACATCCGGTGCAATGGACTGAAACTTTTCACGTTGATCGGTTTCTCGGACTTCGTCAGCGCGCAGGCGTTGCTGCGCATCCATTGGGTGCGCCATCGGTTGTACATCATCGGTATTTACCTGATTCATCTGGTCAACCAGGTCCAGGATATTCGACAGGTCGCGGGCATAGTGTTCAATATCTGCGTCATCGATCTGAAGCCGTGCCAGATGTGCGATATTTTTAACATCTTCGATTTTTAAACTCATATACGCATTCACTATTCGTAAAATGGGGCTAAAATGCCGCCGGTTCTTAAAAAGCCAGCAAACTTAACATATAAAAGCGTCTGGGATAAGCAAAATCAGGCATTTCAGCCTTGCTCTAAGGCTTACCCGTTGCTAGAGTACGCGCAACATATCAGACGTGGGCTCAGAACGTCTTCTGAAGTGGCCCGCAATACATAAAAACAGGTAAATATCAGTCAATGTTTTCAGCACTCCGTGGTCTTATTTCCAATGATTTATCCATCGATCTGGGTACTGCCAATACCCTGATTTATTCCCGCGGACAGGGAATTGTACTCAACGAGCCATCCGTCGTGGCGATACGTCAGGATAGAGGACCGGGCGGTCCTAAATCAGTAGAAGCGGTTGGTATGGATGCCAAAAAGATGCTGGGTCGTACGCCGGAAAATATTACCGCTATTCGTCCCATGAAGGATGGTGTGATCGCTGATTTCACCTACACCGAAAAAATGTTGCAGCACTTTATCCGCAAGGTTCACGAAAACCAGTTGTTCCGCCCTAGTCCACGAGTTTTGATCTGTGTTCCCTGTGGTGCAACCCAGGTTGAACGCCGCGCGATTCGTGAATCTGCACTGGGTGCCGGGGCACGTAAGGTTTACCTGATCGAAGAACCGATGGCAGCGGCGATTGGCGCAGGTATGCCGGTGGATGAACCGCAGGGCTCAATGGTACTGGATATTGGTGGTGGTACCTCTGAAGTTGCGGTTATGTCACTCAATGGTATCGTGTATTCCGCGTCCGTCAGAATTGGCGGTGATCGCTTTGATGAAGCGATTACCAACTATGTACGTCGTAACTACGGCATCCTGATTGGTGAAGCTACCGCTGAACGCATCAAGGTAGAAATTGCTGCAGCTTATCCGGGTGAGGATTTGCTCGAAATCGAGGTCAAAGGTCGCAACCTGTCTGAAGGTGTACCAAGAAGCTTTACCCTGAACTCTAATGAAATTCTAGAAGCCCTGCAGGACCCGCTTTATGGAATTGTTTCGGCGGTTAAGAACGCGCTGGAACAGACGCCTCCTGAACTGGGTTCGGATATTGCTGAACGTGGTATCGTGCTTACCGGTGGTGGCGCGTTACTTCGCGATCTGGATCGTCTGATCATGGAAGAAACCGGACTGCCCGTGATTATTGCTGAAGACCCGCTGACCTGTGTGGCTCGTGGTGGTGGTCGCGTGCTAGAGATGATTGATCAACATGGTTCTGATTTTCTTGCAGTAGAATGATTGGCTGCGACGCTGTTTCTATCTCGCGAGAGCGTCAAACCATAGCGTCGTGTTCCAGGCTGTAATAGCCTGAGTGTGGTATGCAGAATATTTTTCAACAGGCTCGCGGTAAGGTCATACCGACTCTATTCCTGATCATACTGTCCTTCTCAAGCATGGCGATTGACCATCGCTTTTCCTACCTGGAAGTGGTGCGTTCGAGCATAGCGGTGGTTATTTCTCCGCTGCGCTATCTGGTCAGCCTGCCAGCGCAGTCGGGTACCTGGGTGAGTGAGTGGTTTAAAACCCACAATACGCTGGTTGATGAAAATCACAGGCTTAAGGAGGAGCAGCGCCTGCTAAATGCGCGCCTGCAGAAAACCCAGGTGCTGCAGGAAGAAAACACCCGTCTACGTCAGTTGCTCAGCTCGGCACGCAAGGTTGCTGACGAAGTCATCGTGGCGGAACTGCTGTCAGTTGACCAAAACCCTTACCGTCAGCTAATTGAGCTAAATAAAGGCAGCCTGGACAGCATCCATGATGGGCAGGCAGTAATTGATGCGCACGGCATCATGGGTCAGGTGATTCACGTTACACCTAACTCCTCCACCGTCATGCTGATCTCTGATCCAGAACATGCCATTCCCGTACAGTTTATCAATACAGGCTTGCGTTCGGTGGCCTTTGGGACGGGCAGTACGCAGGAACTGGAACTGAGGTTTTTGCCCGCCACTGCTGAAATCAAGGTAGGCGATCAATTAGTGACCTCCGGTCTGGGCGGACGTTTTCCGGCAGATTATCCCGTTGCGACGGTTAGTGAAGTCAGGCTGGATAAGACGCATGGCTTTGTGTCCGCGATGGCAAGACCTGAAGCGCGGCTGGATAGCAGTCGTGAGGTACTGGTAATCCAGCCGCGTGAAGAAAACCGGGAGATGCTGCCAGATGATCAGCTTTAATATTCTGGTCATCCCGCTAAGCGTCATTTTTGGACTGGTGATGCTGATTTTACCTTTACCCATTCAGGCCCAGCTTTATCGTCCAGACTGGGTCGCGCTAATCCTCATTTACTGGAATATGGCCTTGCCCAATCGAGTCGGCTTGTGGACGGCATTTATCACCGGACTGTTCGTCGATGTGGCTCAGGGTACATTGCTGGGTCAACATAGCCTGGCACTCGTCATCATTATCTTCATCAATATGAATTTCCTGTTGCAGGTCAGAGTACTCTCGCTTGCGCGTCAGGCGTTTTATGTATTCTCGCTATTGTTGATCAATCAGTTCACCGTCGTGTGGATCGAAGGTGTACTCAATCGCGACCCGAGCATCATGGCTTACCTGGGGGCTCCGCTCACCGGTATGGCGATCTGGCCCTGGGTCTTCATCGTATTACGTGATATTCGGCGTAAGACACAGCTTACTTAATTTCATTCTGGGTTGTTCATGAGTTATCAATATATCAATAGCGATCAGGCACTGGCTGATTTTTGCACCAGCATCAAACAATGCCAGTATTGCGCGCTGGACACCGAATTCATCCGCGAAAAAACCTATTACCCCATCCTGGCGCTAATCCAGCTCGCAACAGAAAATGCTCAGGCCTGCATCGATCCGCTGGCAATCAGGGACTTTTCTCCACTGGTTGAGCTATTGCGCCTGCCAACGATGCTGAAAATCCTGCACTCACCGAGCCAGGATCTGGAGCTGTTTTACCATAACTTTGATGCGCTGCCCGCGCCGATATTTGATACCCAGGTCGCCGCCGCAGTGCTGGGCTTCGCTAACCAGATTGGTTATGCCGACCTGGTGTCACGCATCTGTGGTGTGCAGCTGGACAAGAAATACACGCGCGCCAACTGGAGTAAGCGACCACTTTCCGAAGGCGAGCTCGATTACGCCATGGATGATGTGCGTTACCTGATCGAGATCTATCAAAAACTAACCGCCCAGTTAAATCAAAAAGGACGCCTGGACTGGGTTAATGACGACTTTGAACGCATGATCGAGCCGCAAACCTACCAGACTGATGTGAGTACACTATGGAAGCGCCTGAAGGGTGTGCAGAAGCTCAAGGGAATCGCGCTCAACCATGCTGACCAGCTATGTCGCTGGAGAGAAAAGCGCGCGATGGAAAAAGATCGTCCCAGGCGCTGGATTATGAAAGATGAAGACATTGTTGATATCGCGCGCTTTAAACCCAAAACCGAAAAAGACCTCAACCAGATCGGCAACCTGAGTGCAGACTACATCAGGAAAATAGGCCCCGAGATCCTGCAGGTACTCGCCGAGTCCGAGCAGATGGATGCTGCGCTTTATCCCAGGCATTCGGATTTTGTCCGCCTGGATAATGAACAACAGGCGCTAGCCGATTGCCTGATGGCGATATGTCGGGTGCTCACGGAACAGAATGAAATTGCGATTTCCTCCGCGATCAGCAAGAAAGACATTGATGAACTGGTGAGTGGACGTCGCGATGGCAAGATTTTATCCGGCTGGCGTAACCAGATGCTGGGGCGGCATCTGGTGGCTTTTCTCGATGGAGAGGTTGATTTGAAGTGTGTGAATGGTCGCTTGGCGTTTTGACTGTGCACACTTTTTCTGATCAGAATACTCGAGTTATTAATAACCTTTCATTTTTGCAAAATTCGCAGTAACGGTATCCATCGAGTTAACGTGTGCCATAAACCACTCTGGCCACTGCTTAAATACATAATCTGACAACTGTTGCATGTCCCCACTTTGTTGCCACCCATCGATTACCGCGCGCATGACATTCAGCGCATTCTCATGCTCGCCGGAATGAACCAGATAAGGCGGAAAGCCGATCTCAACCATTAATTCATTCTCGCGTTGAAAGTGGGCCTCGGTGTGGCTTAGCCATTGGTTGAGCAGCTCAGATATTTCATCAGGATTTATATTTTCCTGCCCTGTTTGCAGCTGCTCCATCAAGGTATTCACCAGAGCCACCTCTTCCTGGTGGGTGTGGTTCATGAATTCTATGCTGACCAGCGGGATGTTTTGCGGGGTTAAATGGTTTGCTGTCATTGCTGGGATTAAGTTGTTTATAAAGGGAAGATGTTAGCATCCGGGTTTGAGGGTTGTGCTTGATATTTATCAGGTTTGGAAGCTGGTTTTAGAAGAAACTTCGTACAGGGTTTTCCATGCAACAGGCTTTTCCTTCTACAGTGTGCTGAAAGCTAAAGCCGGTAAAAGTATGGCCAGCAATAGCTCTAAACTGCAAAAAAAAGCCCGGTTTTTAACTCCGGGCTTTTTGCTAAATAACGAAAGAAGCGCAAGCTAAATCTTAACCCCCGGCTCCCCCTACAATCGCTAGCAATACACCTGCGGCAACGGCAGATCCGATAACACCGGCCACATTCGGTCCCATCGCATGCATCAGCAGGAAGTTCTGAGGATTGGCTTCCATACCCACCTTATTGGCAACACGCGCTGCCATCGGTACCGCCGATACACCTGCAGCTCCAATCAGTGGATTCACTTCGCCACCAGTCAGGCGATGCATTAATTTGCCCATTAATAATCCAGCGGCTGTGCCAATCGAGAAAGCAATGATGCCCAGGAACAGGATACCCAGCGTCTCTGGCGACAGGAATTTGTCTGCAGATAATTTAGATCCTACCGAAAGACCCAGGAAGATAGTGGTGATATTGATCAATTCATTCTGGGCGGTATTGCTTAAACGCTCAACGACGCCAGATTCTTTCAGCAAGTTACCGAAACACAACATGCCCACCAATGGCGTGGCTGAAGGCAGCAGTAAAATGGTGATGAAGAGTAATATCAATGGAAACAGGATTTTTTCTGCCTTGGATACGTGACGCAGCTGTTTCATCTGGGTTTTGCGTTCTTCTTCGGTTGTCAGCAATTTCATAATGGGTGGCTGGATCAGGGGTACCAGTGCCATATATGAATAAGCTGCAACCGCGATTGCGCCCAGTAAATCAGGTGCCAGTTTGGAGGCAAGGAAGATCGCGGTAGGCCCGTCTGCGCCCCCGATGATTGCGATTGCCGAGGCATCTGCCATGCTGAATTCGATACCCGGAATGACGTTCATTGCAATCGCGCCAAACAGAGTAAAAAAGATACCGAACTGGGCGGCTGCGCCCAGGAACATCAGGCTGGGTCGGGCCAGCAGGGGCCCGAAGTCGGTCATTGCACCTACGCCCATAAAGATCAGCAGCGGGAACATGCCGGTTTCTATACCCATGTGGTAGAGGATGCCCAGCAGGCCTTCTGGACCGCTGATTTCTGCAACCGGGATATTGGCCAGTATGCCACCAAAGCCTATCGGCAATAGTAAAAGCGGCTCAAATCCTTTCTTGATAGCCAGGTAGATCAGCAGGCAACCCACCGCGATCATGATAATCTGGCCGATGGTAAAGTTGTAGAGCCCGGTTGATTCCCAGAGTTGAATTAATCCACTTATCATAATGTTGCCCTAACCCAGAGAAACTAGCGGCTGGTTAACGGCAATGGCGTCGCCCTTGTTCACGTTGACGGATAAAACCTTGCCGGCGGCTTTGGCGCGTATCTCGGTTTCCATCTTCATGGCTTCTATGATGACTACGGTCTGGTTAGCTTCAACGCTGTCGCCCACATGCACCAGGATGTCGATGACACTGCCAGCCATAGGTGCAGTGACTTCTTCGGATGCGGCAGAGGGTGCCGCAGTCGGTGCCGAAGCAGTAGCGGCGGGTTGCACACCAGTCACGGCACCACCGGCTGAAACAACGACATCATAGCTCGTGCCATTAACGGTTACCTGATACTGTTCCGGGCCTCCGGTAGCGGCGCTTGCGGCAGGGGCTGCAGCTGGAGCGGGCTCAATACCAGGTACCGGCTCAAAGGCATCCGGATTGTTGCGGTTTTTAAGAAAATTCAAACCAACCTGTGGGAATTGTGCATAAATCAGGACGTCGTCAATTTCATTGTCACCGGCAACCAGGTTCTCTTCTTTAGCCAGCCTGCGGAATTCTTCGGTCAGCTTGTCCATCTCGGCTTCAATCAGGTCAGCCGGACGGCAGGTGATCACTTCACCGCCTTCGGCGAGCACTTTTTTCTGTAACTCTTCGTTAACGGGAGCGGCGGTTGCACCATATTCGCCGCGTAAAACACCAGCGGTTTCCTTGGTGATTGATTTGTAACGTTCACCCGACAGTACGTTAATGACAGACTGGGTGCCTACGATTTGGGAAGTCGGCGTGACCAGCGGAATATAACCCAGGTCTTTGCGCACCTTAGGAATTTCATTCAAAACTTCATCCAGTCGGTCTGTCGCACCCTGATCGCGTAACTGGCTTTCCAGATTGGTTAGCATGCCACCAGGAACCTGGGCTACCAGAATACGTGAGTCGGTGCCTTTCAGTGCACCTTCAAATTTGGCGTATTTTTTACGCACTTCGCGGAAGTAAGCTGCAATATCTTCCAGTGCTTCGATATCTAAGCCGGTATCGTATTCGGTGCCTTCAAACATGGCGACCATGGACTCAGTCGGCGAATGTCCGTAAGTCATACTCATGCTGGAAATGGTGCTGTCTATCATATCGCAGCCTGCTTCTACTGCCTTGAACAGGGTGGCTGTGGATAATCCAGTGGTTGCATGGCTATGTACTGCAATGGGCAGATTGGTGACTTTTTTGATTTCGGTAATCAGCTCTTCAGCAGCGTAAGGCTTGAGCAGGCCTGCCATATCCTTGATACATAGCGAATTGCAGCCCATGTCTTCAATCTGCTTCGCCATATCCAGCCATTTTTCCAGGGTGTGCACCGGACTTAAGGTATAGGAAATCGTGCCCTGCGCATGTTTGCCGACGTCCAGCGTCGCTTTGACCGCGGTTTTCAGGTTGCGCATGTCGTTCATCGCATCAAAGATACGGAACACGTCCATACCATTTGCGGCACAGCGCTCAACAAACTTTTCGATTACATCGTCAGCATAGTGACGATAACCCAGGCCATTCTGCCCGCGTAACAGCATTTGCTGCGGGGTATTGGGCATTGCCGCTTTCAGCTGGCGCAGACGCTCCCAGGGGTCTTCACCGAGGAATCGAATGCAGGAATCAAAGGTTGCCCCACCCCAGGTTTCCAGTGACCAGAAACCGATTTTATCGAGCTTCTCAGCAATCGGTAACATATCGTCAATGCGCATGCGGGTGGCGAACAGTGACTGGTGTCCATCACGTAATACGTTATCAGTAATTTTTATTGGTTTGCTCATGGTGTTGTTCCGCTGAAGTCGCTGTTAATGGGAGGAGTTGCTTTTTTTGAAAGCATTTATTGCCATGCTGATAACGGCAATAAGCTCTTTATTATCATTTTTTGGGGGTGTGGTGGTGGATCTACTGGAGGTTGGAAACTGTTCTACAACCTCTTCTGGCAGCACTTTGCTGACCGTGCTAATCAAAAAGATAAGTATACCCAGAATAATGAATACCGAGCCCATACCGATAAATAGCAGCTGGACACTTTCAATCATTAGTGCTTGCACATTATCCATAATTAAAAACCCTGAAAAATGGTTGGAATTGATTTAGCCGGTTAGCCTAGTTAAAGCCTTGCTGCGTCGCAACATGAAATCGTCGGCTACTATATCATTTTTTCAATACCTAGAGTTAATAGCGCTCTGTGGTGATCGAAAAGACGTGCACTAAACACGTTAAATGCCTTATAAAGCAAAAAAAGAATGGTAATATTTAATATTGAAATAACAAATCATTATAAACTGCGCTTTGGGTATGGGCTGTCAGTTCGCTCGGTTAATATGTCTGGCCTACCATACAGATGTCTGTTTTAAGGGCGCTTTGGGCAAGATAAATACACAGAATACTTATCGGTTAAATAAAAAATTACTCTTAGGAGAGGAAACACTATGTCAGAAGATCAAATTCATCCCGTCCCTGCGGAGTTTGCAGCTCAAGCACATGTGAACCAGCAACAATATGAAACCATGTACCGACAGTCGCTGGATGATCCAGATACCTTCTGGTCAGAGCAGGCCGAACAGTATCTCAGTTGGTCGAAAAAGTGGGACAAGGTTCAGGAGTGGAGTTTTGATAGATCTGATCTGGGTATCAAATGGTTTATTGGCGGCAAGTTAAATGTTTCCTACAACTGCCTGGACCGCCACCTGGAATCACGTGGTGACCAGGTCGCCATCATCTGGGAAGGCGATGATCCAGGTGAAGATCGCAAAATTACCTACCGCGAGTTACACGCCGAGGTTTGTAAGTTTGCCAATGTATTAAAATCACGCGGCGTTAAAAAAGGTGACAGAGTCTCTATCTATATGCCGATGATTCCAGAAGCTGCTGTTGCGATGTTGGCCTGTACTAGAATCGGCGCTATGCATTCTATCGTATTTGGTGGCTTCTCTCCTGACGCACTGAAGGATCGTATCCTGGATTCTGACTGCCAGGTGGTTATTACTTCTGACCAGTCCATGCGCGGTGGAAAGCGCGTTCCATTAAAATCCAATGCTGATACGGCAATTGCTTCCTGCCCTAACGTGCATACCTGTCTGGTAGTTAAACGCGGTGGTGATGATGTCGCCTGGAATGACAAGATTGATGTCTGGTATCACGATGCAATGGCGCAAGCGTCAGCCGAATGCGAGCCGGAAGAAATGGATGCAGACGATCCATTGTTCATCCTGTATACCTCGGGCTCTACCGGCAAGCCCAAGGGCGTTTTACATACAACCGGTGGTTACCTGCTGCAGGCAGCGATGACACACAAGCTGGTATTTGATTACAAAGATGGCGAGGTGTACTGGTGTACAGCGGATATCGGCTGGGTAACCGGGCACAGCTATATTGTGTATGGGCCTTTAGCGAATGGCGCCACTACACTGATGTTTGAAGGTATTCCTACCTACCCTGATATCTCGCGCTTCTGGCAGGTTTGCGACAAACATAATGTCGCTACCTTCTATACCGCACCTACCGCGATTCGCTCCCTGATGGGTGCGGGTGATGAGCCGGTTAAAAAGACAAAGCGTAGCGCATTGCGTTTACTCGGGACCGTGGGTGAGCCAATCAACCCTGAAGCCTGGGAATGGTATTACCGAGTAGTCGGTGATAGCCGCTGCCCGATCGTGGATACCTGGTGGCAGACCGAAACTGGCGCGCATATGCTCACCCCGCTTCCTGGTGCAACACCGTTGAAGCCGGGTTCCGCAACCTTCCCGTTCTTTGGTGTAGAACCGGTATTACTGGATGATGAAGGTAACGAGATTGATGGTAATCCTGCCCAGGGTAACCTGGCGATCAAACGTCCCTGGCCTTCCATGATGCGTACCGTGTATGGCGATCACCAGCGTTTTTATGAAACCTATTTTGCCATGTTCAAGGGTTATTATTTTACCGGTGATGGCGCCAAGCGTGATGCTGATGGTTATTACTGGATTACCGGACGTGTGGATGACGTATTGAATATTTCGGGTCATCGTCTGGGTACTGCGGAAATTGAATCGGCACTGGTACTGCATGAAGATGTGGCCGAAGCCGCTGTAGTTGGCTATCCCCATGACTTAACCGGGCAGGGCATCTATGCCTATGTAACCCCTATGGCCGGAGTTGAACCTAGCGATCAGTTAAAAGCTGAACTGGTTGCGCTGGTGCGTAAAGAGATTGGTCCGATTGCAAAAGTTAATCTGATTCAATGGTCACCAGGCCTGCCCAAGACGCGTTCCGGTAAGATCATGCGTCGTATTCTGCGTAAGATTGCAGCAAACGAAATTGATGCACTGGGCGATACCTCGACCCTGGCGGATCCGACTGTTGTTGACAACCTGATTGAAAATCGAGAAAACCGTTAATTACGACGCTAACTCTAGCGACCTCTAACTCAGGGGCGGTCGGTAATTGACTACCGATCTGCCCGCTGAGACAAACCGGACAAAGCATGACTACTTTAGCTTTCGATGTTTATGGCACCCTGATCAACACCTATGGAATGGTTGATCTGTTACAACGATATATCGGTGAGGAAAAGGCGATGCCTTTTGCCACGCTGTGGCGCGATAAACAGCTGGAGTACTCATTTCGCCGTAGCATGATGAATCGCTACGAGCCATTTTATACCTGTACCACTAATGCACTGGATTACTGTATTGCGGCGTTTGATGTTGAAATCACGCGAGATCAGCATTTTTCATTGATTAAGAGATATCAGACGTTGCCAGTGTTTAAGGATGTTGTCGCCTGCCTGAGTTCATTAAGCGAGCGCAGTGACCTCAATCTTTATGCATTTACCAATGGCCCGCAGGAAGATGTTGAAAAGCTGTTCGAGGATGAAGGGATTAATCACTTTTTCAAGGATATTGTGAGTGTGGATGAAATCCGTAAATACAAACCCGATCCTGATGTATACCAGCATTTCCTGCAACGCAGTGGTGCTACGGCCGAACAGACCTGGCTGATATCTGGCAATGCATTTGATGTAATAGGTGCCGGAAATGCCGGCCTGAATAGTGTATGGGTAAAGCGTACAGTGCAACAGATAATGGATACCTGGGGGCCGCGTCCTACTCAGGTGATTCAATCACTGTCCGAGCTAGAAGCATTGTTCTAACCTGTCCCTGCCCCATTTTCAGGATTCCAGAGTGCTCGCGCACTAAATTCAAGTATCCTTTGCTTTCAGGCAGGGACGCTAATAGCCCCTTTAGTTTTCACCACCTGTACCCATATAATCAATAACAGCTGAATAATAACAGCCCGCTAAATCTCTATTCTGCAGTTCTGTCGCAGAATCAATCACTGGAACGGAGGTCATATGACGAACGATTCCTTCAATACACTGAGCGAACTCAGGCTTGGTGATCATCAGTATGCCTACTATGCGCTCGCGAAAATCGATCCTGAGCTGGATCTTGGGCGTATTCCTTATTGCTACAAGGTGTTGCTGGAAAACCTGCTGCGTAATGAAGATGGTGAAAATGTCAGGTCTGACGATATCCTGGCCATCACCAGCGGCGCGCAGGGCGAGCATCAGATTGCTTTCACCCCCAGCCGTGTAGTGCTGCAGGACTTTACCGGCGTGCCTGCCGTGGTGGATCTTGCCGCCATGCGTGATGCACTGGCGCAACTGGGCGGTGACCCCAATAAAATCAACCCGCAGGTGCCGGTCGACCTGGTCATCGATCACTCGGTTATGGTGGATTACTATGCGTCAAACACGGCGCTGGCGCAGAATACCAGCCGCGAGTTTGAGCGTAATCTTGAACGCTATAACTTCCTGCGCTGGGGGCAGCAGGCGTTTGATCAATTTCGTGTGGTACCACCCGGAACCGGTATCGTGCATCAGGTGAACCTGGAATATCTGGCAGATGTGGTATCTATCAGGGAGCGTGATGGCCAGCAGATAGCCTGCCCGGATACCCTGGTTGGTACCGATTCGCATACCACCATGGTGAATGGTCTGGGCGTACTGGGCTGGGGCGTGGGTGGCATAGAAGCGGAAGCCGCGATGCTGGGTCAGCCGGTTACCATGCTGTTACCGCAGGTTGTGGGTTTTCGTTTGCAGGGAGAACTGCCAGAAGGCGCTACTGCTACTGATCTGGTGCTGACGGTAACACAGATGCTGCGTGCACACGGTGTGGTGGGCAAGTTTGTTGAATTCTATGGTCCCGGTGTGGGGCAGCTGAGCGTTGCTGACCGTGCCACGATCGCTAATATGTCGCCCGAATATGGCGCCACGGTGGGTATCTTCCCGGTTGATGAAAAGACTATTGAATACCTGCGCCTGACCGGACGTAGCGAAGCTCAACTGGAGCTTATCGAGCAGTACTGTAAGACTCAGAGCCTGTGGCGCGAGGATGATGTGGAAGCAGAGTATGCAGATACACTTTCACTGGATCTGGCGCAGGTGGTGCCCAGTATTGCAGGGCCGAAGCGCCCGCAGGATCGTGTTCCGTTGACTGAAGCGCAAGCCTCTTTTAGTGATTTTATGCGTGCCAGTCAGGCGCAGATGGTGCCGCAAATATCGACGTCAGAAGAAGCGCGCCTGAGTGATGAAGGTGGCACGGTATCGGGCCAGGAAGTCGAATCACCCAGCTATAAATCGGTATCCGTGAACTATCGTGACCAACAGTTCGAACTCAAGGATGGTGCCGTCGTGATTGCAGCGATTACCTCCTGCACCAACACCTCTAACCCGTCGGTGATGATAGCTGCAGGACTGCTGGCGCGAAATGCGCGACAGGCCGGTCTCAATACCCGACCCTGGGTGAAAACCTCATTGGCGCCGGGTTCGCAGGTGGTGCCGGCCTATCTTAAGGCAGCTGGAGTGGACGATGATCTGGATGCGCTGGGCTTTCAGCTGGTGGGATTCGGCTGTACCACCTGTATTGGTAATTCGGGGCCCCTGCCAGATCCGATTCGACAAGCGGTGCAACAGAACGATTTACTGGTGGCCTCGGTGCTAAGTGGTAATCGCAACTTCGAAGGGCGCATCCACGCCGACGTAAAGGCGAATTACCTGGCCTCGCCACCTTTGGTAGTCGCCTATGCTCTCGCCGGTACCATGAATATTGATCTGACGCGGGACCCCCTGGGGCATAATCCTGAGGGTAAGGCGGTTTATCTGAAGGATATCTGGCCTGACGCAGACGAAGTCAGTGCGCTGATCGCAAGCGCCATCAATAAGGATATGTTCCGCAATAGTTATCAGGATGTTTTCAAGGGCACCGAGCAGTGGCAATCCTTAGCCTCATCCGAAGGTCAAACCTACCACTGGCCGGATTCAACCTACATTAGGAACCCTCCTTATTTCAACGGTATGAGCCTGCAACTGGATAGTCCGCAACGCATCGAGAATGCGCGTTGTCTGGTAATGGTGGAGGATTCCATTACCACTGACCATATCTCACCCGCCGGACTGATTCAGCCCGATAGTGCAGCGGGGCGTTACCTGCAGAAGCAGGGCGTTGAGGTGAAAGACTTTAACAGCCTGGGTTCACGGCGCGGTAATCATGAGGTGATGATGCGCGGTACCTTCGCCAATGTGCGCCTGCAGAATCAGCTGGTTCCGGGCCGTAGCGGCGGTTATACCCGTTTATTACCGGATGGTGAGGTCATGACCATCTATGATGCGGCGATGGAGTATCAACGTCAACAGGTGCCGCTGATCGTGTTGGCAGGTAAGGAGTATGGTACCGGCTCCAGTCGTGACTGGGCGGCCAAGGGTACGCGCTTGCTGGGGGTGGAAGCGGTCATTGCGCAAAGTTTTGAACGTATCCACCGCTCCAACCTGGTGGGCTTCGGCGTATTGCCATTGCAGTTTGAGGAAGGAGACAGTGCACAAAGCCTGGGCCTGAGTGGTGAAGAACAGTTCAGCTTTAATGAAGCGGTGAGTGCAGATACGGATCGCCTGAGCGTTACTGCAACCAGCGCTGATGGCAAGGCGATTCAGTTTAACGTGAAGTTACGAATCGATACTCCAACCGAATGGCGCTATTACCAGCATGGCGGCATCCTGCATGCGGTATTGCGCCAGCTGGCGGCATAGGAGGCGCTATGAGAATTGAACAGGATTCAATGGGTAGTATGCAGGTTGCAGATGATCGCTACTGGGGAGCACAGACCGAGCGCTCACTGCAGCATTTTCCGGCGGGTGATACCTGGCCGGTAGCGGTTATCGCTGCCTTTGGGCTGCTTAAGCGCTGCTGTGCTGAGGCGAATACCCGGCTGGGCTGGCTAAAGCCTGAAATAGGTAACGCGATTATGCAGGCCGCCGATGAGGTTTATCGCGGGCAATGGAATGATCATTTTCCGTTACGCGTGTTTCAAACCGGTTCTGGTACCCATAGCAACATGAATGCCAATGAAGTGATAGCCAACCGAGCGAATGAAATTCTGGGCCACGCGTTGGGGACAAATTCACCCGTGCATCCAAACGATACAGTTAACCTGGGTCAGTCATCCAATGATGTGTTTCCCAGCGTGATGCATCTGGCGGTGACTGATCGCCTGGTACATAGCCTGATACCGGCATTGAGTAGTTTGCGCGATTGCCTGCAGCAAAAGTCTGAGCATTGGCACTATATCGTGAAAACCGGCCGCACCCATCTACAGGACGCGGCGCCCTTGACCTTGGGCCAGGAAGTCAGCGGCTGGGTAGCACAACTGGATTTTGTGCTCGGCGCGTTGCAAAAACATAGCGACAACCTGCTACCACTGGCGATAGGTGGTACGGCGGTGGGCACCGGGCTCAATAGCCATGCACAGTTTTCTCAGCTGGTGTGTGAGCTGCTGGCAAAACAGACTGCACTGAATTTTGTACCCTGCGAAAATCGCTTTGCCGCGCTCGCCTCGCATGAGCCGCTACTGGAGTTATCCGGGGCGTTACGCAGTAGCGCAGCGGCCTTGATGAAGATTGCCAACGATGTAAGATGGCTGGGCAGTGGTCCCAACTGCGGTCTGGGTGAGTTAAAGCTGCCGGCGAATGAACCGGGGTCGTCGATTATGCCGGGCAAGGTCAATCCCACCCAGTGTGAGAGTCTGACCCAGGTTTGTGTACAGGTTTATGGTAACGATGCGGCGGTTGCGTTTGCGGGCAGCCAGGGGAACTTTGAGCTGAATGTCTATAAACCGGTAATTCTGCATAATGTGCTGAATAGTATTCGCCTGATGAGTCAGGTCATCCCGGCATTTGAGCATTACTGTGCTACAGGACTTGAGGCAAACACGCAAAACATCCAGCATGATCTGGAGCGAAACCCCATGCTGGCGACCGCATTAAATCAGCATATTGGTTACGATAAGGCAGCACAGATCGTGAAGTGTGCATTGCAGGATAACCTCTCGCTTAAGCGGGCTGCGCTGCAACTGGGTTATGCAACTGAAGCTGAGTTTGAGCAATGGGTGCAACCGTTGGAGATGACCCGCCAGAGTTAACTCGACATCAATACCAACACACCGAAAACTGGGAATGAATCCTTGGCGCAAGCGGAGACCGAGCAGAAAAGTAAAATCTTGAAAGCTGGCAGTAACTGCTGGACCATAGCGGCGTGCGAGCAAGCGCAATTGATTGTCGAGGTAGCGGATTACTTTGCCGCGTTTGCAGATGCCTGTCGTTCGGCTAAGAAACAAATCCTGATACTGGGCTGGGATTTTGATCGACGAGAAAAGCTCTATCGCAAGGATGGGCCGCACCAGGGAGAGCCTGATGAGCCAGAGGAAATAGGTGCTTTTCTGGTTGAGCTGACAAAACAAAATAAGGAACTTAAGATCTACCTGCTATCCTGGGACTTCAATATGATTTACGCGGCGGAACGGGAGTTTCTGCCAGCCTTCAAGCTGCGCATGCAGGCGCCGCCCCGGTTCCATTTTCGCCTTGATGGTGATCACCCCAAAGGCGCTTCGCACCATCAGAAGATGGTGGTAATTGATGACAGGGTGGCTTTTGTCGGCGGTATAGATTTAAGTCGCTGGCGCTGGGATACCTGTGAGCATCGTCCCGATGATAAACGTCGTATTGATCCCGACGGTAAGCCCTATCCGCCGTTTCATGACATGATGATGCTGGTGCAGGGAGAGGCGGCCGCGCAGCTGGGTGAAATAGCGCGTAAACGCTGGAAAAATGCACGTGGCTGGAATATCCGTCCGCCCCATTTGTCACCGTACAATGTGCACTGGCCTGACTGGGTGCAGCCAGGGGTTTGTGACGTCAATATTGGTATCGCCCGAACCGAACCCGCCTATCGAGGACGCCAGTTGGTTGATGAGGTACTCCAGCTGTATCTGGATAGCATCGCTGCTGCTAAATACAACATCTATATCGAGAATCAGTATTTTACCTCTGTGCAGGTAACCCAGGCATTATGTGAGCGATTGCGTCAGCGACAGGGCCCCGAAATCGTGATTGTGCTGCCTCAGCATACTGGCGGCTGGTTGGAACAGGTAACTATGGATGTATTACGTGGACGTGCCGTAGAACATTTGCAGGTTGCAGATAAACATGGCCGTCTGCGTGTCTACTATCCACATCAGCCCGGTCTGGGTGGGGACTGTATCAGTGTACATGCCAAGTTGATGATCGTGGATGATCAACTGCTGCGTGTTGGGTCATCAAATACCAGCAACCGTTCCATGGGACTTGATACGGAATGTGATCTGGCATTGGAGGCTTCAAATTCGGAGGATAAAACCAGCGAGTTTATCCACAGTGCGCGTTCGCGCTTGCTGGCTGAACATTTGGACTGCGATTCAGCTCAGGTTGAGCAGGCACTGTCAGACTGCAACGGCAGCCTGATCCAGGCGATTGAATCTCTGCGCAGCGATGGACGTAGCCTGCTTGAGCTGAATTGTCGAATAACAGAGCAGGTTAATAAAATGGTGCCGGACTCAGAGTTGATTGATCCTGGCGAGCCGTTTAGTCCCGATTATTTTGTCGCCCAGTATGTGCCAGAGACAACGCGCGCTTCGGGCAGGCGACGATTGATGCTATTTGTCGGGGTGATCGCTATGCTGATGCTATTGGCGGGTTTGTGGCGCTGGACTCCTCTACATGAATATATCAGGCCGCAACTGATCAAGCAGTCACTGAATGTGTTTGCATCTGAAGAGGTAAAGGCTGCAGTTGCTATTGCGGGGTTTATCATTGCCAGTTTGTTGATGGTACCTGTGACCGTGCTGGCGGTGATTGGCGGTATCGTGTTTGATGGCTGGCAGGCTTTTGCCATTGTGATGACAGGTGCGATGCTGGCTTCGTTGGCTGGTTTTATCACGGGTCGCCTGTTTGGGCGTCGAGCCATTGAACAGCTGGGTACACCCAGGCTGGATCAACTGAGCAAACGTATTACGAAAAGAGGAACAGTGGCTGTCGCCATATTGCGCCTGGTACCGATTGCGCCGTTTGCTGTTTTTAACCTGCTGGCAGGGAGCTCTCAGGTTGGGATACGCCAGTTCATGCTGGGCAGTCTGATCGGGCTGCTACCAGGAATGAGCGCTATCACGCTGTTCTCTAATAGCCTGTGGAAGGCTATGAAAGCACCTTCGGTGGAGAACCTTTTGTTCGCCGCCGGGGTTGGCGGGGTATTGCTGCTGGCAGGTTTGCTGGCCAAGCGCTGGCTTCGAACCAGTTAAGCTACATGCGTGTTGCTACCTATAATGTGCATGATTGCATCGGGAGAGATCGCGTTTACGATCCGCTGCGTATCCTTGAGGTGATCAGGCAGATCGACGCAGACGTGATAGCACTACAGGAGATGACGCTCGATGATGCAGGAGAAATTCTGCAGTTAATTGTTGAGTACACAGGAATGGACATACTTGATGGAACTTTGATTCCTCGTGGCATCGGCAGGTACGGAAACATATTGCTGAGTCGAATACCCATACGGGTGGCGCAAATTTACCAACTACCGCAACGTGGGCGCGAACTACGCGGAGTCATTCGGGCAGAGCTTAGCTGGGAGGATCAGGTAATACGGGTGTTTGCCACGCATCTCGGGCTAAGCAGGCGTGAGCGCCGATATCAAATCGACACTCTGGCTAGCCTGTGTGGCAGCGCAGGGCCTCCAGCCATTTTACTGGGGGATCTTAACGTGTGGTATGGTCCAGCTGAGATGAAACCGCTCGTTAAAAGAGGTTTCTTTCATTACGCGGTGCGAAGCTTTCCCAACTGGCCACGCCCGATATTTGCTTTGGATCGTATCATGGTACAAAAGCCGATCAGGATTAAAAGCTGTATACGATATCAAACTGGTCAGGCTAACATGGCGTCTGATCATTACCCGCTGGTCGCTGAAATTAGCTTTAAAGGGAATCCAGCTTCGCCTGTTTGATCTGTATCTACATCCAAAAAAACATTGATTAATCTGAAATACCGACTAATATATCTGGATATCCGAATATGCATTAATACAGATTTAACAATATATGAACGAATTCTTTAAAGTCCTGGCTGATGAAACTCGTTTGAGGTGTCTGGCGCTTATTTTTGAAAATAACGAAATCTGTGTCTGTGAAATCATGCATGCACTGGATCTCCCGCAATCAAAAATATCGCGTCACTTATCCATCATCAAACTCAATAATGTGATTAGCCAGCGGCGCGAAGGCCAGTGGGTACTGTATTCCATGGAGCCGACACTGTCAGATTTCAAAACCAGTATTATCAAAATGACCATAGAAGAATTAAGTAAAACAGCTGTTTTTAAACAGGATAAAAAGCGCTTGAGCAAGATGCCAAATCGCCCCGCTTTGAGTTGTTGTAAATAATGTTTGAACTACTAGCCAACTGGATCAGTTACCAGCTACTGGGTCTTACAACAGATTCTCAGCTGGGGCAGAGCGTGCACTTTTTTGTGATGGATGTGAGCAAAATATTCTTCATGCTGGTTGTAGTAATCTATCTGATGGGATTATTCCGTTCCTTTGTTTCCGCCGAAAAAGTCAGGGACTACGTGCGCGGTAAATCACGTTTTGCCGCGCGTCTATTAGCCATATTTCTGGGGGCTATCACGCCGTTTTGTTCATGCTCATCGGTACCGTTATTTATCGGTTTTGTAGAAGCGGGAATACCGCTAGGGGTGACCTTCTCATTCCTGATTGCAAGCCCTATGATCAATGAAATCGCAGTCGTGATGCTGCTGGGTATAGTAGGTTGGGAAATTACTGTGCTGTATGTGGTATCCGGTATGTTTGCCGCATTTTTTGGCGGCATTGTAATGGAAAAATTCAAACCTGAAAGATGGGTAGAAGACTATGTATGGAAGATACAGATGGGAGAAGTCGCCAGAATGGAGCAGGATAATTCAATCACAGCAAGACATTACTATGCGACGGCCCAGGTCAAAGAAATTGTTACACGTATCTGGAAATGGGTCATTCTGGGTGTGGCTGCTGGCGCCCTTTTTCATGGCTATTTTCCAGAACAATGGGCAATCAGTTTAAGTGATAGTAATAATTTTTTCGCAGTGCCAATGGCGGTATTGATTGGCGTGCCGCTGTATTCGAATGCGGTGGGTGTTATTCCGCTGGCTGAAGCGATGTTATTAAAGGGTGTTGCGATTGGAACTACGTTGAGTTTTATGATGAGTATCGCTGCTATTTCGTTACCGGAGTTAATGATTTTAAAGAAAGTAATCAAATGGCAGGCTCTGGCACTATTTACTGCGATAGTAACTATTTCAATAGTTCTAGTTGGCTGGTTTTTTAATATTATTCTATGAGGTGAAAAATGATAGAGGTTAAGGTTTTAGGTTCAGGTTGCGCAAACTGTAAGACAACACAAAAATTGATCGAGGATGTGACCGAAGAAAACGGTATCGCGATAAACCTGCAAAAGGTCGAGGATATGGCTGAGATTATGTCGTATGGCATCATGTCTACTCCCGGTGTCATTATCGATGGCAAGATCGCTCATGCGGGCGGTGTGCCAGATAAAAAAACTATCCTGTCCTGGTTTACCGCATCATGCTGTCCGGGTGATGATAGTTGTTGCTAGATTTTAGCGAACCTCTGATTGATTCAGTGGTTCCGCGACACAGGGATGTGGCACTCGACTCGATGACTGCAAGTCATTGATTTACTGAGAAAAGCAAAAAAACACTTTTTGCTTTTTGTGCTCTGATTATTCAGAGTTTCCTTAGCTGATAAAAGCACAGGCATTTAATGAGCGCAGGAAGCCTTCAGATAAAGAATTACAGGATGTTTGTAGATCGAATGATCGATGCCATTTGTACTGTGTGACTTTCCCGACTTGTACAATATCCAGTCAATTTGTAAAAGCTTTCCTGTTGGTATTGACAGGTACCTGATTCAATCATCTGCTCTCCAGATAATCGAAATACCATTTATTTTTTAATTGATCACCTGATGTCCTGGAGACTTTAGGTTGAATCTGTTTTCTCTGTTTAAGAGCAGAAATGTTGGGAAAATCTGCTTATTTTGTGAAATATTTCTCATTTTGGCTGGGGCTAAGCATATGGTCCGGATTTGAAAGACCTTTGGTCTGTTTTGAATCAGACCATTGGCTGATAACAGACTCGCGCTTGGTCTTAGCTGATTTGCTCCATGGTCTATTCAATGACAGAGCAAAGCCTGAACTTTAAATCGTAAATTGTCATTTTGCCCCTATTCAATTGTTCTTCATGCGATGTCATAAAAGTAAAAATAAGTAAGCGACATCTGCGACCCAGCTGTTAACGAATCCTGAAATCAATGTTTTCAGACCTGTTCTTCTATGGTCTGAAAAATTTACACAGGCACCTTTTCTTATCGCTCGCAAGTCGAGAGCCTCTTGTTTATTGCATTACGATTAATTAATGAATAGGTCCAGTCCTTTGTCATGGATATGGGGAAAATGATGTAGCCGAACTGCTCCAAAGTCTATTCGCGTATACATAGTTTGCAGGATGTCTTAATCAAATCCCATGAATATATTCCGGTTTATTTGCCGCTGCCTGGTAACAGTCGGTTCCCGAATACCGAGTTACAAAACGAGCTGCAGCACTGCTTTAAATCGGCGAGAAGTAATAGACCAGAAATACCTGGGTGAGTATTTCTGGATCCTTCCGTTAAAGCAGAAAAGTCGATTTCAAATATTAGAATGAGGATAAAGAGATGGATAGCAATGCTATTGAATGTCACTGGAGTATCAGGCTGAGCGCATGGTTGGGCGCGATTCTTCTAATGCTCTCTCTGTCCGTTGGTGCGGAGCAGGTTGCGCAAGTTAATGCGCAGGGAAATTCATTTGCGTATACCAAACCGGTATGGGAGCTGAGTAATTTTCAGATTACCAGTCAGGGCCAGGTTAACAATCTCAGAGAGGGCAAGTTTACCCGACTGTATATGCTTGAGGCAGATGCGATGCCCGCAAACGGTATTGCGGGTCAGGCAGAGCCTCCTCGTTTTCAACTGACGATGGATGTCTTTTCTCCTAACTACGACATGGGTTTCCAGAAGCAGGGTAAGTTTTATGTACAGGGACGCTGGGACCTGACTGGGCTGGATTCAAACTCGGGTGTCCTGTCAGGCAGTATTCACGGCAGGCTCAAGGCAGAACTCGATTTTGATCCTACCGTAGAGACAGGTGACTGGAAGGCTGTTCTCCAGGTACCTATGACACAGACATCCCCAACAGGTGGAGGTCGCCTGGGCATGCGTCCGGTGCGCGGCGCCGGGGAGTTAACTTTTGCATCTGCCGACTCTGCTCAGCTGGCTCTTGATATGAAACTGTGGCCCAAATTTTGACTATGACACGTTTTAATAAATTAGGGAGAGGTATCAATGAGCGCAATAACAAAACTGTAGTTATCTAATCCAGAAATTTTTTTAGGCATTTTGAAAATAGGAAAGCAACTAATGAAGAACATAGCCAATCATCTCGCAACGCTTTTGCGTTGCCGAGCAAATGTCCGGAATATGCCAGTGATATTAATCACTGGCATGTTTCTGGTCGTAAACCAGGTCTGGGCAGATATACCCGGACGTATCCTTCCGTCCGGGGCGGTACCCAATCCGGGTACGCAACAACAGGAATTAACGAACATTACCGCGCCAGGTGATTTTAACGTATTTGAATTCGTGGTTACCTGTGCCGGTTGTCACGGAGGCAGTATTGATCAGCACACTGCGCATTTCAGTAACTGGGCCGGAGGCAATATGGCCAGTGCTGCGCGCGACCCAATCTTCCGTGCCAACCAGATTGGTGTAAATAATACAATCAAGGCGGTTACCGGAAGGGATGGTGCCGGCAATGTCTGCATGCGCTGCCACAGTCCCAACGGTTGGCTTTCAGGCCGCTTTGACCCGACTTTGGGTGGCAAGGCCGATGCCTCTAACATGATCCAGTCAATTCTGCTGTCCACCGATGGCGAAGGTGTTATGTGCGAAACCTGTCATCGTGCTGTTGGTAATGTTACCTATAAGCGCGGTGATTTGAGTGATACTGACCCGGCCTGGAATCTGTTGGCAAATACCTCTGACTGGACCCATACTGGTCGAGCAATGACAGACCAGGCTGGTGATCCTACCCTTGCTCAGAATATGCCTTTTGGCGATACCGCACTGCAGTACCTTGACGGAATTTCCTACATCGGAAAGTATTCAGGTACTGGTGATATATATTTTAGCGACCTGCCTATTGATGGTACCTACACTGGACAGATCTATGCCGTTTATCCTGAACGTTGGACTGGACCCAAGACTCCGGTACCAGAGGGCAAGCCACAATTTAACTCCGCTTTACAGGAGCTGGCTTACCTTCCAGATGGTAGCTTGCCTCCACTTTTTGAGGTACCTATAGGTGTACCCGTTAACCCAATCGATGGTTTTCCTGACTATTCTCTTAATAGCCTCTCGGTGGAGCATCCGACATCTGGTGGTGCTGGGCGCGACGGCGCGCTGATTGAGCCAGGTATGATGTTGCCCAGGTTGCCTACCGGAATGACCCCTACTGGTAGTAACGGCGAAATAGTCAGCCCTAACGAATTCATAAGAACATCCGAGTTCTGTGGTACCTGTCATGATCTGACTGTTCCCGTGCTGGATCATGGTATGCCTGAACAACGTACCTTTTCCGAGTGGAAACACAGTTCTTATGCGCTGGAAACCAACGCCATTGAAGATCCGCTGGGTAAACGCGTTGGTAACGGCGTTGAGCGCTGCCAGGACTGCCACATGCCTACACTTAAGCATGAATATAGTGATGACTATACGGATTCCCTGAATCCTGATCCTTTGCTGTCTGGCGGTTTTCCCTACGGTAAGAACCGCGCTGATCAGGGTGGAACCTCAATGCACAAGCTGACCGGTGCAAACCGTGACCTGCCGATGATGATGAAGGCGCTGTATCCTGAGGTTGATTTAGAAGTTGTCGGAGCGCCTACCGGTAAAGATCCGCGTGTCTTCCCTGGAATGCTGTCAGATCGTGGACCCATGTGGGATCGTGCAAAGAACAACACAGAGATCACGCTGCGTGATGGTGTGGATGTGCAGATAGTTGTGCCGCCCGAGCAGGTCAATACACTGGGTAACGGTGATGGCGTGTTCCGCATGGTGGTACGTGTGCATAACAAATCAGGACATCGTATTCCGTCGGGTTATCCTGATGGTCGTCGCTTCTGGCTGTCGGTTAATGTGAATGACCAGAATGGTGCCTCAATGTACCAGTCAGGTGTATATGACGAAGCCAGTGCCGAGCTGATGACCGATGCCACAACGCCCTTTGTACGTGCGCAGACAGATATTATCAATGCGGTCAATCCGGCGAATAACGCAGTCATGGTTTACGAGAGGGTGACTGGTAGCTGTACTGACGCGAATGGTGATGCGATATTTCCGGATCCGACTGCTGGTACACCGGCAGCCTGTACCAGTTCGCCAGCGCTGACCAATAATTTCATCCTGTTTGATAATCGTATTCCACCAAAAGGTCTGGACTATGCAAACGCACGTCTGTCAGGCGTTAAGTTCTGGAACTATGATCCAGTAACTGGCGTACCCTATGAAGACGAAACCTGCGATGCAACAACCGGTAGCTGTACGGGTCGTTATGTCAATAATGAGCTGAACAATGGATTTGACCAGGTTGTCTATCGCTGGCGCGTTCCGGCTGCACGTCTGGCCGAAGCCAACTTTGCTCAGAACGGTTCAGTCGAAGTTTACTGGCAGACTCATACCCGTGAGTTCATGGAGCACCTGCGCAATCAGGATAATTCTACGGTTCGTCCGGAACGTCCGCCAAATCCTCTGGATCCGAACTACCCGAATAATGCCAACTACATTAGCGATTCCATCGCCGGTCAGCCGCTGGCTGCCTACAAGGCCCTGCCAGATGCAAACGGTGTAGAAGCTGATCTGAACGACAACTGGGGTGGTGTGGCTTATGCTGCATGGCTGGCTACCGGTAAGGGTGCACCCTTCCTGGTCGATCGTGATGATACCAGCGTTATAGCTGCACCTGCTGCACCGACCAATGTTATGGTGGCGGCTCTGGATTCTGGTGATCCCGAGTACATCGATCCCGTGACTCTGGTACGTGATGCATTTGCAGCCAAAATCACCTGGGACCCTGTGGCTGATGCCGATGGTTACATGATCTGGATCCGTTATGGTCAAAGTGACGTAACCGCTGATTGGGACCGTCTCGCAGTTGTTGACAAAAACACCACTCGTTTCGTCGAGCACGTACTGGGACATGCAGGTGTGGGTGCCAAGTCCTACGCTTTCAAGGTGGTGGCCTTCAACGGTAAGGGTGAGACAGCATCAGCTGCTGTTGATTACACCATAGCTGATGTAGCCATGGTGGGCGCACCTACTAACCTGACCAATAGTCAAACCCTGCCTGAAGGTTCGACCAATGCCCAGATTACACTGAGCTGGTTCGATACCGCTAACAACGAGACTGGGTTTGAAGTCTGGCGTTATGGTCCTGTAAGTGTTGCGGGTATTCCAACCCCTGCTACCCAGAATGATGTCACTATTCTGGGTAACCCGAATGGTATTCTGGGACAGATTCCGACCCAGACCAACGGGCTAGGAGCTAACCCTGTCACAGGTACTAACGTGTTTATTGATGATGGTACAAGGTTCCCAGGAACTGAGCCGCAGGCAAACAGCTGTTACCTTTACCAGGTACGTGCAGTCAACGTCAATAATGATACTTCTACCTGGGCAGTATCACCTATTTGGGGTTGCACCACCATGGCAGGTATTACGGTGACAGCGACGGCAGCCGTCGATGGTGTGACCTTAAACTGGGATCCGGTTGTGGGTGCCACCAGCTACAGTATCACGCGTACCGACAATGCTGGCGGGGTAACTGACCTGGGACAGGTCAATGTCACCAGCATTATGGATATCACCGTTGCACCAGTGTCTACCTACAGCTACACAGTTACAGCGCTTGATTCATTCAACGCCACACTCAATGTAGGTACCGCTACGGTTACAACACCAGCGCAATTGCCGGCAGCGCCAAGTAATGTACAGACTGTAGCGACAGTCGATACGATTACTGTGAGCTGGACTGATAACGCCAACGACGAGGATGGATACGTCATTGAGCGTTCTGCCAACGGTGGAGTCTGGATGCCGATACCCGGTATTGGTGCGCTTCAGCCAGCGAATAGCACGAGCTATGTGGATAGCGCCGTCAATGGTGGTTTGCTGGAAGGTGTCGTCTACCAGTATCGAGTCAAGGCGATTAATCTGGTGAATGGAGACTCAGCCTATGCGTTCTCCGCTCAGGTTAGCCTCGGTGCGCCTCCGACGACAGAACTGCTGGCACCGAATGTGTTCACTGCCACTGTATCAACCGACCTGAATGGCATTCTGCCGCTGGTCAACCTGGCCTGGAGCAATGTGGCCAACGAGACTGGTTACGTGGTGCAGCGTCACAACGGTAGCAACTGCAACGCCGCCAGAAACTGGACGGATGTAGCAAGCCTGGGCGTTGATGTGCTGCAGGTGGCTGATACCACCTTACCTGCACGCAACAGAGACTTCAGCTATTGCTACCGACTGCAATCGGTTAACGCTAGCGCGACGTCACCCTGGGTAAATGTGCTGGTTGATCTGCCTGCACGTCCTGGCGCACCTGTCATGAAATACGTAGTTGATGGCAACAACCTGGTGATGGAGTTTGAAGCGCCAACCGGTATCCTCGGCTACAGGGTTGAGCGTCGCGTGCGTCCAAACGGACAGCCCTGGAGTGACTGGACGGTCTCTGCCCTGGTCGCAGGCTCCGGAGGTGGTTTCAGTTATCAGGATCCTGTACCAACCGGTGCACGTTACCAGTACCGCCTGAGCTATGCCAATAGCGGTGGCTGGTCTGCAAATACCGCAACTACGGTGATCGACAGGCGCTAAGCCAAAAACTCCCGCGGCATCGAGCAAATGCTCGGTGTCGCTGGATCTCAATCAATTCAAAATTTTACCGTCGTGCCTGTGCTGGGCGACGGTTTTTTTCAGGAGATGTAAGCCATGCAATATGCAGCTATCTTTAGTCTGGCTCTGCTGGTACTGAATATCGGTGTAGCGAGTGCGGACTCGCTTAACGTTAAGGCTGGCCTGTGGGAGACAACCACTACCATTGAAAAAAAACGAGCCCAACAACCTACCAATCTTGATCAATTGACACAGGAGCAACGTGCCAAGGTAGAAGCTATTCTGGAGCGGCAGGTTAAGCGCAAAACCAAAACTGTAACCGCCTGCCTTAACGAAGCCAAAATCAGGACAGGTGAAGCTTTCACCGGCAATACCCATCGTGGCGCCTGCGAGCACGAGATCTCGACTCAAACCTCAGAGCAACTGGTGGCCTCGGTTCAATGTAGCGGAGCAAATCAGCTCTCGGGTACGGTCTCTATGCAGGCACTGGATCCGGAACATATGACCGGTAGCGTGGATATAACTTACGGCCAGGCAGATCGTCTGCAGGTACTGACCCACAGCGAGATCAGTTCGCGCTGGCTACAGGCTGACTGCAATCGCGTTAACTGATCGATCGCGCTTTTACTGTGATTCCTCAGCTGATAACGAGCTGAAGCCGCTCAAACAAGGTGTTTAAGTGGCCAAAAATGAGAACTGTAAAGCACAAATCAAATTACCCTGAAAACAATCATAACCTGATTGTTTTCAGGGTTAATTCAATCGGGTATATTGGCGATTCTTAAGATTTATATAAGGAAATAGAATCTGCCCAGCTACAATTCATAGGGAATTGTTATTAATGATCTCGTATTTCCCGTGCTCGGGTAATCATTTTTAAGACAGGTAGATGAACAACCCAACCCGAATCATGGTCGTTGATGACCACCCCCTGCTCAGAGAAGGTGTTTGCATTACGCTGGAATCCGATCCTGCGTTTACCATCGTCGGCCAGGCCGAGAATTACGATGAAGCAATAGCCGCTGTCTCAGAAGCTAACCCCGATATCATGCTAATTGATGTCAGTATGCCCGGAGGTGGGATCAATACTGCGCGCGAGATTCATCAGAGCTATCCACATATCAAAATCATCATGTTGACGGTATCCGAAGACGAGAAGGATGTTTCTTCGGCGATACAGGCCGGGGCCAAAGGCTATATTCTCAAAGGCATCGGTGGAAAAGACCTGATCAGTGCGGTACATCGAATTGCCAGGGGTGAGTCATTCATCACGCCCAGTCTGGCGACCAATATCCTGCTACAGGCACACACCCAGAGCCCGAAAAACAACACAGGCCTGCTGGATACATTGAGCGAGCGAGAAGCCGTCATACTAAAAGCGCTGGAGCGCGGGCTGACTAACAAACAGATCGCCGATGAACTGGAGCTGAGTGAAAAAACGATCAAGCATTACATGACCATTATCCTTAAGAAACTTGGGGTCAAAAACCGGGTAGAAGCGGCTTTAATGGCACAGAAACACGAGTTTCGCGAGTAGTGACCAAACCACCTCTGGATATTGCCCTCAGCTCGGGGCTGCCACAGTCCATACAACGCTGGGGATTGCTCCGGATTTTTATCCTGACCAGTTTCATCTCTATTGCCTTTATCAGCGCTATCTCAGGATACTATTTCTCAGTAATAAGAAAAAATATGCTGGATCATGAGCTCAGCATCAGTTTTGAGTTTATCCAGAGTATTACCCTGATTAATGATCAGGAGGCATTTTTTCTGGGTCGAGAAAAGTTTGCCGACCGCTTTGAGGTGGAAGAATTTCTCTCGCACATCATTAGTCTGCCCGATGTGTTCCGTGTAGAGGCCTACAGTCTAGACAAGAAGATTTTATGGACAAGCAATCCAGAAATCATTGGTAAAGCGGTTCCTGATAATGTCGAGCTGGACAGGGCTCTTAGCGGTGAAAGCCTGTATCTGGAGCGCGACATCGAAAACTTGCAGAAATCGGAAAATGAGAAGATACCCGACAATGCTGATCAATTCATCGAAACCTACATCCCTGTGTGGGATCGTAAACACACGAAAATCATCGGCGCGCTGAACGTCTACAAATCGCCCAGTACCCTTTATCGGGATATTGATGAGGCCAAGATCCTGTTAATCGTGACGACACTGATTATTGCCTTCATTCCACACTGGATACTTTACTGGATTGTCCACTCGGCGCATAAGGTGATAGAAACCCAGCGTCACAGAATTCGCCAGGCGACCAATCGTACAGTCGAACTGAATGAGCAGAGTATGCGCCGAATAGGATCGGATCTGCATGACGGTCCGGCGCAGTCTATCGGTTATGCATTGCTCGTGCTGGATGCGCTGAATCTGGAAGATACAAAAGCGGGCGTCAATAAAGACATTTATCACAAGGTTAAACATGCACTGAGTGATGCATTACAGGAAATTCGCAATCTTTCTTCAGGACTGGTCATTCCAGAACTTGAAGATTTAACCATGTCGGAAGCCATCGCCCAGGTCATCAAACGGCATGAAAAACGCACTGAAACTCAGGTCGATTTCCGTATTTCACCGATTCCGGACCAGATGAGAACCTCGATCAAGATCTGTGTTTACCGCTTCGTTCAGGAAAGTCTTAACAATGCCTGTCGTCATGCCAGTGGAAAGGACCAGGTGGTTGAAATCAGCTACTTTAATCATGCACTCTCGGTGATGGTCAGTGATGGTGGTCCCGGTATATCGGAAGAAGATTTTCAAAAGATCAACAGCAGCAGTCATCTCGGGCTGAGGGGTCTGCGCGAACGGGTAGAGAGTCTAGGTGGATTATTTACGCTCGAAAATAAACCCGATGGTCAGGGGCTCTGTATTTCTGCAAAACTTCCGATACAGGATGGTAGCGCCAAATCTTCTACTGCACAGGTGATCTCCTGACTAGAGATTAGCTAAACTAGTTAAATCTTGAAACATAGTGAAGCTAACAAAGGAAAGACCTCACTCTTCCTCGAATAAAGTTTTCAAGTTTGTTCAATGTGCAGGAAGTTAAACAAATCAAAGGCTGGTGTATTCAAGTATAAATGACATGTCACGTATAATGGGGGGCCGTGATCGGGCTCAGGTACAAATTTAAAATTATCTTACACATTATTTCCCATATTAATTTCGAATTTACCGCCTGTCCGTAGCTCCATTCAATTTAATTTATGCCACCCCCTAGTTTTTCTATTTTGCCCCTAAATCGCTATTTTAAAATGCCCAGGTTTCGGCTTCAGTGGATCATTGGGCGCATCATCTTCTAAACACGCCACAAGATAGCGCTGGATGGCATCGGTGATCGCCCTGCCACCGCCAGCGATACCCTGGTTGCCAAACAGCCTATTAAATTCCAGCAGATAGGGGTGATCCCCGACCATCGCGATATCGAAACCGGCATGGTTGATTTTCAACTCTCGCGCCAGCCTGGTTACCAGCTCAAGCGCCTGTGCTGGAACGTCATCATAACTTACGTAACCGCCACGAGACACATTGGTGTGGAAGCTACTTTCAGAGCGATGTCGCCAGTAGGCACTGATGATTTCATTACCCACACAGACAATACGCAGGTCGCGCTCGATAGGCAGGTACTCCTGCACATAGATTCTATCGGTACGCGCCAGGTACTGCTTCCACTCGTGCTTATCCTCAACGAGCCAGACACCAACACCCTGACTGGCTTTGGGTAACTTGACCACAAAAGGCGGAGCCAGTGTCTGCCACAGACGCTCCGCTTCTTCGGGGGTATTGGCTACGATCGAGGTCTGCGGGACATGCTGCGGGGCCAGCAACTGGCACACCCGAGTCATTTCAATTTTATCGTGGCCTATTCTATAGGTTGAGGGACTGGGGAAAATACGGCTGTTACAGCCATATAGCAACGCATTGAGCTGCCAGTATTCCGGGAACAAAACCCAGTCCGCTTCCTGCAACATTGCCTGGTAACGATTCGGCTGTAGTGCGAAATCCTGCGGTTTTATATAGCTAAGACTACACTCGCCAGATGCATCCAGCCCCAGTGTGCGAAAAATATTAAATGATATGAGCTGCATACAGATCGACTGGATAGCCAGGCTGCAAATTGTTTCCCGGAGAACCCGAATAAAGGATGGAAGATTGTAGCTGAAATAATAATTTAAAGAATAGGCTGGTGAAAAATTTTTTCCGATGACATGACCTTGCCGAGCGATGCTTCTCGCGAGTGTAACTACAGGCGAGAACCGGCATCTACCACCCGGTAGATATTAAAAGCCCTTTTTCAGTATATTTTTAATCCTTGCCTTTACTGACAGGCTTCATCTTTATCATTTCCCTGAACTGATCAATATCCGTAATCGGTTCGCGGCAGGTCATGCCTTCGCATAAATAGGCGGTTACCGTTCCACCTGTTGATTTTTTGTCGTTGAATTTATCTGATAAAGTATTGTGTTCATCAATGGCGAAGCACAGTACATCAGGCAGGTATCGCTGGTTAACTAGCTGTTGCCATTGCTGCATACTGGTGGTGTCACCGCGTAGTATTATTATGGAGGCAGAGTGGAGGTAGATATCGACAGCGTTGAGCATGGCTGCATAAGCCATAGGTTGTCTGGCTACTTGCATGGATGCTGCTTTGATGGTGTTATCGGCGCAGTCTATGTATCGACTGTCTGCGCATAAATACCCCAGATAATATAAAGCCTGTGCAGCAATCGCGTTGCCCGAGGGCATGGCATCGTCATTAAAGCTCAGGCTACGCAGGATCAGGGATTCATGATCGTTACGGGTGAAATAAAAACCTCCGGATTGTGGATTATAAAAAGCATCGATCATGCTATCTGCCAGTTGCTGACACCAGATAAATAATTCGTCATCCCAGCGCGTTTGTAGCGCATCTATTATCGCGAGGATTAAATAGGCATAATCATCCAGGTAGGCGTTAAGGTGAGCTTTCCCATCTTTGTAGGTAGCCAGTAGTCGATTGTCAATCCATAGCCTGCTTTTAATAAATGTCAGTGCAGTTAATGCCGAGTCGGCATATTCAGGTCGTTCGAGTGTTCTTGCAGCAATCAGCATGCCGCGGATCATCAGCGCATTCCATGAAGTGAGTATTTTGTCATCGGTGCCGGGCTTAATACGTTGACTGCGTGCTTCCAGCAACTGGGTACGAGCACGTTCCAGCGAGTGCAAAATTTCGGTTTCTTTCATTGCAAGCTGTTCGCTGAGCTGACTACTGGTTCTCCAGGTATGAGGATACCATTTGCCTTCGAAGTTGGCTGCACGGTCTAGTCCATAGGTTTTTTTGAAGAGTTCATAATCCGCTCCGGATAACAGCTCGGCAATCTGTTCTCGTGTCCAGACATAGTATCGACCTTCTTCACCTTCTGAATCAGCATCCTGCGAGGAGAAGTAGCCCCCTTGTGCTGATTGCATCTCGCGCATCAGCCAGTCAGCAGTAAGCGTAATGGCGCGTTTAAAATCATAATGGGGTCGGAGCTGATTGGCCCAGGCATATACCGCCATTAGCTGACCGTTGTCATACAGCATTTTTTCAAAATGTGGAATCATCCACTGGTCGTCGGTAGCGTAGCGACAGAAGCCACCACCAATCTGATCGAAGAGTCCTCCCTGTGCCATTTTCTCTGCGCTGAATAGTCCTGCTTTGAGTAGCGGGGTATAGCGCTCACCGTAACGAACAGACTGGCGCAGGCAGCGTTCAATAAAAAAAGCGTGCGGAAATTTGGGGCGCGGGGTAAAGCCGCCCTCTTCCTTATCAAAACTGGATAACATGCTATCGGCGAAAGCACTAAACAGCTGGTCGCCTAATTCAGCCTGATGTCTGTTTACCTGATTGAGCTGTTGCAGCTGTTCGCGCAGCGATCGATTCTGGTTTTCTATCTCGAATCTTTTGCCCTGAAAAGCATTGTGTACTGCCTGCAAAATGGAACGAAAAGATTGCATACCGTAGCGCTGCTGGGGCGGAAAATAGGTGCCTGCGAAAAAGGGAGTCTGGTCATCAGGCATCAGGAACAGGGTTAGCGGCCAACCGCCACCACGTTGGGTCAGTAATTGATGCGCCTGCTGATAGATCTTATCCAGGTCAGGGCGCTCTTCACGATCGACCTTGATATTGATGAAATACGCATTCATCAGAGCTGCAGTATCTTCATCTTCGAAAGACTCATGCGCCATCACGTGACACCAGTGGCAGGCTGAATAGCCGATGGACAGCAGTATCGGTTTGTCCTGCGCCTGTGCCAGCTGCAGGGCCTGCTCGCCCCAGGGATACCAGTGTACCGGGTTGTTCTTATGTTGTAGCAGGTAGGGACTTGTTTCACCTGCTAGGGCATTTTCCGGATATGACATGTCGAGTAACTAAAGCGCCTGTATTGCGACTATTGTGCGACAGGCAGGAAAGCCAGCATAACATCTCGTAGTTGAATATTTGCACATTCAGCTGCGGGCTTTTATCTGCAGCAAGACGCAAAGAACTCGATCAACAGCAGTCTTCTTCCAGTTTAGCCAATAGCTGCAGGGATGCTTCATCGTCCCAGGTTTCGAACAGTTCGCGCACCTGATTGATATGGGCGTGGATTAAGAATAAATCATCGGGTTTAGTCACTGAGTTACCAGCACGCTTATTATTGAAATACACCCAGAATGCATTGCTATGACCCGGGATCTCCAGCTGTCTGTCGATACAGTCCATCACCAGGCGGGCGTTTTCATCGCAGTCTAGACCCTTGAATGTAATGTATCGGTCAGTGTTGCTGGTTTGGTCGTAGATATGATCCGGTTGGGTATCTGTCATTGGTGGCAACTCGCTTAACAAATTGCCACAATGTAGATGATTTAGCGCAGCGTTTCAAAGTAGTATCATGCGATTTTTTACCAAATGGCCGACGTAACTGGCAGATACTTAAGAAAGCTTTGAATTAATCGGAGGCTGCCTGATACAGGTCAAAAACAGGAAATGTAAATGAATCTTTTCACCTACGGTACCTTGATGGACGCGGCTATTATGCACAAGATTTGTGCGGAGCA
Source organism: Gammaproteobacteria bacterium (assembly GCA_050288105.1). Taxonomy (GTDB): domain Bacteria; phylum Pseudomonadota; class Gammaproteobacteria; genus JACNJF01. Next base: position 208,940 of record JBNKDE010000002.1, on the reverse strand, counting down.
ATTTCCATCCCGGGCGGCTGTGATTTCGGGCTATGTGCGCAAGAAACTTATCGATGAAGTTTACCCCGGTATCATCGAGCAGCCTGATGCCAGTGTACAGGGGCGGGTGTATTTTAATGTCTCTACCCAGGCATTACAGTATCTGGATGATTTTGAAGGCGATTATTATCAACGCAAAGCGGTGATTGCGCTTCTGGACGATAGTGAAGCGGTGCAGGCAGAAACCTATGTGATGACTGCGGCAAGCGCCTCACTGCTTTCGCAGGAAGACTGGAGCCTGGAAGAATTCCTGCACCGTGACAAGTCGTTATTTGAAGAAAAATACGGCGGATATGATCGATAGCCCCTGCAGTTTGCTAAATCTGGAAACCCTGAAGCATTCGAGAATACGCTATTTGTACATATTCATTCGCAGCACAGAAAATTTCATTATAAAGCACTTGCTAAACGCGAATTTTTGCCTAGAATTCGCGCCACTTTAATATCCATCGAGGATTTATGTTACTTCGCTAACCGTGCGCTGATTGAAAAAAATAGCGCCGGAATTTTTTTTGACGTTATTTTAGGGCTCACTAGTGGAACACTTAACTTCAGAGGCACTGGATCGTGTAATCCAGATGCCAGCTCATCACGCCTTTCCGACTGCCGGACATTCCAGCGGTGAGGAATGTGAGGATCATTTTATTACCCGCAATGGTACTGTGTTTGCAGGTACCCATCTCATCATCGACCTGTGGCAGGCCAGTCATCTGGATAACCTTGAAGTCATGGAAAAAGCCATGCGCGAAATCGTTCGCCAGTGCGGGGCGACGCTATTGCATATCCATTTACACCATTTCACCGAGGGTGGAGGTATATCTGGGGTGGCAGTTCTGGCAGAATCGCACATCAGCGTGCATACCTGGCCAGAGCGTGATTACGCAGCTTTTGACGTTTTTATGTGTGGTGATGCACGACCAGAAATGGCTGTGCCGGTGTTAAAACAGCATTTTTTTCCTCGTCGCATGGAAGTTACCGAGCATCTGCGCGGCGTCATCCGAGACTAAGGGTAATACAACATGAAAGAATTTGAGGAAACGCTTTACGATGCGTTAGCGCAAACTTTTCGTATCGATAAGCTGTATTTCGAACATAAAACCGAACATCAGCATCTGATGATCTTCCACAATGCCTTTTTAGGGCGCGTGATGACGTTGGATGGTATTGTTCAGACAACCGAAAAAGACGAGTTTATCTATCACGAGATGCTGGCTCATGTGCCTATATTTGCACATGGTAATGCGAAACAGGTATTGATTGTTGGCGGCGGTGATGGCGGTATGATCCGTGAGGTGCTTAAACATGCGTCAGTCGAGCAGGCGACAATGGTTGAGATCGATAATGACGTGATCGAGATGGCCAAACAGTACCTGCCCAAGCACTCAGCAGGTGCATTTGATGATGAGCGTGCCAATATTGTAATCGCCGACGGGATGGATTTTGTACGCGAAACCGATCAACGCTTCGATGTCATTATCTCGGATAGTACAGACCCGATGGGACCAGGCGAAGTCCTGTTTACCGATAACTTCTATTCCGCCTGCAAAAAAATCCTCAATCCCGGTGGCATCATGGTGACCCAGAATGGCGTGCCTTTTTTCCAGATAGATGAACTGATCAGTACCCAGCAGCGTATGGGTGCCCAGTTCAGTGATCAGACTTTTTACAGTGCTGCGGTACCGACTTACTACGGTGGCGTTATGACCTTTGCCTGGGGCTGTGATGATGAGGCAATACGAAAGCAGGATGTCAGTGTAATCGAGCAGCGTTTTAAACAGAGTGGAATAAAAACCCGCTATTATACGCCACAGATTCATCAGGCAAGTTTTGCACTCCCGGCCTATGTGCTGGATAAACTGGAAGCTTAAAATAAGTGAATAAACGTTCGGTTAAATATGGTGCCAGCCCACAGCAGATGACTTACTACCAGGGGCTGGTGGAGAAGCATGGTTCTCCATTGCTGGTGATCAGCAAGAGTAAGCTGATTGAGCAATACCAGAGCCTTAAGAACTTTTTACCGGGGGTATCCCTGTATTACGCCATCAAGGCATTTCCACATCCCGATGTGATTCGCGTACTGGCTGAACAGGGCTGTAACTTTGATGTAGCGTCAGAGGGTGAGATAGACCTGCTCAAGCCACAGCAAATCAGTGGTCGTAAAACCATCCATACCCATCCGATTAAAAAGGAAGCTCATATCAAGGCGGCATTGCGTGGGGGTTCCACCACCTTTGTGGTGGATAATATTGATGAGCTGAAAAAAATGATCCCGTTTCGTCAGCGCGTAGGTATTCTGCTCAGGGTCAGTTTCCGCAGCGATACGGCCAGCGTGGATTTATCGCGCAAGTTCGGCTGTAGTCCCGCACAGGTCAGGGAGCTGGTATTAGAAGCGCAGCAATACGATCTGCATATCCGTGGGCTGTCATTTCATGTGGGCTCGCAAAGCCTGTCTTCAAATACGCATGTGGATGCCATCCAGAAATGCGCGCAGCTTATCGAAGAAATCAATGAGGAAATCCCTAATCCGATGAACGTGCTGGATATCGGCGGTGGCTTTCCGGTGGATTACGCACAGGAAAATCCTGACCTGGCAGGCTTCTTCAAACCGATTCAACAGGCCCTGTCTGAACTGCCCGATTACCTGGATATCATTGCCGAACCCGGACGTTACCTGGTGGCGCCTGCCGTGACCGGTATCAGCAGCGTCACTGGTATCGCGCGACGCGGGGACTATATGTGGTATTACCTGGACGATGGCGTATATGGTTCCTATAGCGGACAGCTGTTTGACCATGTGCTGTATCCGTTACAGATTCCTAACGATAGTGAGCCACGCACGCTGTCCATCCTGTCGGGTCCGACCTGCGACAGTATCGATATTATTTCAGAAGATATTATGCTGCCCGAGCTACGTGAGGGTGAGCTGGTCATCGGGCATATGATGGGTGCATATTCGGCAGCGACCTCTACCCGCTTTAATTCTTTATCCGGGGCTAAGATTATCCTGGAGGATTAAGCGGAAAGCCCCAGGCACAATCTGTACTAAATAGAAGTAATTGGCGAGATATGGGCGGCTGTAGTTGCGACTCGTCAATTTATATTGGTAAATTTCGGCTATAATCAACAGGTCGCTGATGTCTATTAGCAGGATTAAAGGTAATTGAAATATAACCAGCAGCCTGACATCCAGTGATATCCGCCCAATTAAATACACTGACGGAGTTTTCTTACCGACTTTTCCTGAAGCTTTGCGTCATTAGAAGACGTCAGCAAAAGGAAGTTATCAATAGTATGCATTACCTCAAGTTTTTTATCGTTCTTATTCCCTTAGCCCTGTTTAGCGGTGCTAGCGCTATGGCGGATAGCGATGATCGGCTTGAGCACTTCCTGTCATTGAGTTTTGAAGAACTGGTGAACCTGGAAACCACCATTGCAACCGCTTCACGCCAGCCAATATCACGCGCGCCCGCAGTAGTATCACTTATTACTGCTGAGGATATAAAGGCTACAGGTGCTGTGAATCTGGTCGACGCGCTGCGCGCAGTTCCCGGGCTTCATATCCGTACCGATCCCTTCGGGAATCGCCCGCTTATCCATTTTCGAGGCTCGCTGGCGGTGAATACCCTGTTGATGGTCAACGGCAATCCAATGAAAGACCTGATGTGGGTATTCGGTATTTTCTGGAAAGGTTTGCCCGCCAGTATTATCGACCGCATTGAAATCATTCGCGGCCCCGGATCTGCGCTGTTTGGCGCTGACGCAGCTGCCGGTGTGATTAATGTGATTACTAAAACGGCGGGGACCATACAGGGCACTGAGGCGGGCTTGCGTATAGGCAGTTTTAATAGCCGCACTGGGTGGCTACAGTATGGCAATGAGGTGAATGGCTACGACATCGGCTTTACCGCTAATCTACATGACACGGATGGTTTTAGCCCTTTTATCGAGAGTGATAAACAAAGCAGTCAGGATCAGGCGTTTGCGACCAATGCCTCTCTGGCGCCATCTGAGGCAAACTATGGATGGCGCAGCGAAGATGTTCGCTTTTCGCTCGCTCGCGGTGACTGGAAGCTCATGGCTGATTATATGGGCCATAGTGATATACAAACTGGCATGACTGGAACGGCAGTACTCGATCCTGTGACGGTGGCCAGTGACAGTCGATATAACATCGACTTGTTATACAGTAACGATAGTCTGTACCAGGACTGGGTGATTAATGCCAATCTGGGATATGAGTATCTGCATTATGATTCAGGTGACGGATTCCAGGAAAGGCCGCCGGGCTATACAGATGCCAGCGGGATTTATGCGGATGGCATAATTAATCATATGGCATCGTCTGAGCGTAGCCTGTCATTTGAAGCGAGTGGGCTTTACAGTGGGATAGCGCACCATGTCGTGCGCATAGGTGCCGGTTATTCAATTGAAGATTTGTTTTTTGTTGAGCAGCTTGTGAATGCCGGACTTGATGCCAATGGTAATCCTCTCCCTGCGGGCGGGCCCGTGGTAGATATCTCCGATAGTGATTATGCCTTTGCGCCGGAAAAGACGCGCAAAATAGCACACCTGTTTATTCAGGATATGTGGTCGATCACCGATGACTGGGAATTAACGGCAGGGGCACGCTACGACAATTATTCAGATTTTGGTGATACCTTAAACCCGCGACTGGCACTGGTCTGGCAAACCAGTGAAAAGCTTTCCAGTAAACTGCTCTACGGCAGAGCATTCAGGGCGCCTTCCTATCAACAGCTGTTTTCAGAAACCTCCCGTGCATTGCCGAATGAGGATCTGGATGCAGAAGAGTTCGACACCACCGAGTTATCACTGTCTTATACCGCGAGTCAGGCCATTCAGTTAACCATGAACCTGTTTCATCTCAAGCAGAATAATATTATTCAGCGCACCGCAGTAGCGGGCTTGAGTAAGGATCAATATAACAATTTAGGTGAGCACGAAACGAAAGGGCTTGAGCTGGAAATGCAGTGGCAGGCTGCAAACAATATCAGGGTTTCGGCAAACTATGCGTTACAGCAACAGAGTGACGATGAATATCGATACTATCTGATACCGGAACGTTCCGCTTATTTTCGAACCGACTGGCAGTTTTTACCCAAATGGAACTGGAACGTTCAGGCTAACTGGATCGGTGAACGGCCACGTCCATCAGGCGATAGTCGTGCTGCGCTCTCCGACTATACGATTAGCGATACCACTATCCGATACGATGATGCCCAATCCTGGTCTTTTGCTGCCTCGATCAGGAATATTTTTGATGAGAATGCCAGGGAATACAGTGCCGGTTCCTTACCGGATGACCTGCCACTGGCTGAGCGCAGTTTTTATATAGAGATGCAGTATAAATTTTAACGACAGAATGTTTTCAGGATGAATGGAATAAAAAAATGGCAAGGGATATGGCCTCAATTAAATGGAGTCACGGTTGAAGTTGTTTACTAAAACAAAGGCGCTGTTCATTTGTGTATGTTTATTGTTATGCACATTAGCACCAGCTATTGCCGATCAAAACTCGGATGAAGCGCCTCTGTTTAAAGCTGCCTATATCTACAACTTTGCAAAACTGGTGAGCTGGCCGTCGGGTACCTGGCAATCTCCAGAGATGCCATTCACTCTATGCATTGTGGGTGAGGATCAGGTCAGTGAGGCACTAAAAAAACTGACTGGAAAGAAAATCAAGGGCCACGATGTGAAGGTTCAGTCGTTCCGTAAACAGCTTCCCACAGGACTTTGCCAGCTACTGTATCTTGCGCAGAACATTAAACTGGATCAGGGCTGGGTAAAACGCAGCTTATCGGAGCCGTCAGTATTAAGCGTCAGTGAAGTGCCCGGGTTCCTGGAACAGGGCGGTGTGATAGAACTGTTCCGGCAAGACCAGCGTACGCGCTTTAAGATCAACCAGAAAAATGCAATAAATCTGGGGCTTTCTATCAGCTCTCGGCTGTTAAGTCTCGCTACCGTAGTAGAACGGGCAACACCATGATTTTTAGAAATGCCACTATCAAGCAAAAGCTGGAAGCGATCATGCTGATCACAACGGCAGCAGTGCTAGTGCCGTGTATTCTGGCATTTATGTACCTGGAGACGATATCCGCACGTGACGAGGCCATTATCAGGTTTGAATCCCTCGCCACCGTGTTAGCGGCCAACAGCAGTGCTGCGCTGGCGTTTCGAGATGAAAAGGCGGCGCTAGAGATGGTTAACAGCCTTTCTTCTCAATCCGATGTGCTGTGGGCGGGAATCCAGTTGTTAGATGGGAAGACTTTTATCGAGTATCGTTCAAAGAGCAGGGAAAAGAGTCCGCAGGAAGCGCTCTGGCCGTCCATGCTGGCATCGATACTGGGTAATATCGAGGTGAAAAAAACCATCACGCTGGATAATTCCATGCTGGGAGATTTTATCATTATCGGTGATATGAGCCGTCTTTATCACAGCCTCATCCAGCAGGTTTATGTCGGCTTAAGTATGTTTGTGATTGCCATGTTAAGTGCCTTGATGCTGGCTGACCGCCTGCAGCGGGTGGTGTCTGAACCCGTGCGCAGACTACTTGGCACGATGCATCAGGTGGTAGAGGGAAATGATTTCAGCCATCGCGCTGAACGGGTGAGTCATGATGAGCTGGGCACCCTGGTTGATGGGTTTAATGAGATGCTGAAGCAGATACAGCAATATGATGAAAAAATAAACAGTCATCAAAAGCAGCTTGAGCATCAGGTTATAGCCCGCACGCAGGAGCTGGAGGAAGCCAAACTGCAGGCTGAATCTGCCAGTCAGGCGAAAAGCCTGTTTCTTGCTACGATGAGTCATGAGATACGCACGCCTTTGAATGGTGTCGTCGGCATGATTCAGGTGTTGCGTAGTACTTCGTTAACGCCACAGCAGAAAAAATATTTAGATACACTCGATAGTTCCAGTAAAGCGCTTACGATGTTGATCGATGATTTGCTGGATCTCTCCAGAATCGAATCGGGAAAACTGGTACTGGATGTAGAAGTTTTTGCTACCCGGCGCTGGATACAGGATATTAAAAACCTGGTCAGCCCGCTATTTGAAGATAAAGACGTCGAGCTAGAGGTCAGGGTGAGTCCTGATTTACCTGAGTTTTTACAGGGTGACTCAGCAAGGCTGCTACAGATAGTGGTTAATCTTGTCAGCAATGCAGCCAAATTTACCCGTTTCGGTCGAGTCCTGTTAAACGTCAGCGGACAGCCCTCAAAACCAGGGTATTACGATTTGAAGCTGTCGGTTGAGGACACTGGAATCGGGATACAGGAAGACAAGCTGGGTTTGATTTTCAGGGCTTTTCAACAGCTGGAAGTGAACCAGATTACCAACAAGGGCGTGGGGCTTGGCCTGGCCATCTGTAAAAGATTAACCGATATAATGCAGGGTTCCTTGAGCGTGACTTCACAGCCAGGTGAAGGCAGCTGCTTTACATTAGAGGTCACTCTGGCACTGGCGGATCAGATAGAAAACAAGGACGAGGAAACGCAGGCGTTACACCTGCCGCGTGACCTGCATGTGTTACTGGTTGATGATGATAATATTAATCGATTCGTCGCCCGCTCTTTACTGGAAAACGAAGGCCTTAGGGTGACTGAAGCAAACAACGGTCAGGTCGCGGTTGAAAAGGTGCGCGCGCAATCGTTTGATTTAATTTTAATGGATATCCAGATGCCGGTGATGAATGGCATTACAGCCACTGAAATCATTCGACAGGAAGAACGTGGTGAGCAGCGAATCCCCATCATTGGAGTGAGTGCCAGTGTGATGAGTGATGATAAAAAGCGCTATCTACGCTCTGGTATGGATGCGGTAGCGGAAAAACCTCTGGTGCTTGATAATCTGATACGTACCATCCAGACGCTGATCTAATCGGCAGAGGTCTGATCCTTAAAAAGCCATTCACGCGCCATTTGGGTAATTGCGGTCACGGCCGGGTGGGTAATCCGGCGTTCTACCGAGATGGCGTAAAACTCTTCACGCACTGATTCGGTGTGACCAATGATCTCGACACCATATTGGCTGACCACTTCATCGGCTATTGGCGTGGGCGCGATAAAGACACCGCTACCCGCCTGACCAAAGGCTTTCATCAAAGCGCTGTCATCAAATTCACCGACAATATGCGGGTGGATATGCAGCTTATCCAGCCATTGCATTAAGCGGTTACGCACCAGCGTGTTTTCTCCCGGTAGCAAAAAGGGAGCCCCCATCAGGTTGTCGGGAAAGTCACCAGTCAGTTGCGCGATAATTTTCGGCGCAGCCAGGAAGGTGGTGCCGCATTCGCCCAGCGGGTGATTAAACCCCAGCACGTTAACGGCTGGAGGAATGGTTTCATCCGAAATCACCAGATCCACTCTATGCACGGCAAGGTCAGCCAGCAGTGTTTTGATGTCCCCTTCGCGACACACGATACGCACCGGCATATCTAGCTGCATTGCGGGGCTGATTAAGCGGTAAGCGATCGACTTGGGCACCACATCGGTGATACCCACCTTAAAAACCAGTGAGCGTCCTTCTGGCAGATTACGTAGTTGCTGTTCGAGTTCACTACCCAGTGAAAAGATTTCATCTGCATAACTGAGCACCAGGCGCCCGGTGTCGGTGAGTTCAAGGCCTCTGCCAACACGGTTGAACAGCTTTTCGCCCAGATTGTCTTCCAGCATGGAAAGCTGACCGCTGATAGTTTGCGGGGTCAGGTGCAGCGTCTCTGAGGCGCTGGCAATACTGCCCGATTTCGCTACAACCCAGAAATATCGCAGGTGCTTAAAATTAATCATACAAACCCCAATACATCGAAAAACACGAATGAAAGGTATATATTATTCGAATTTTATATATGTTCAAAGCGATATATGCTGGCACCGTTTCAATCTGTTAGTGAGGAAGATGATATGCAGATCGATATTCAAACCAGAAAAATTACATTAACCAGGGGCTTAAAAAGACGTATCCAGCAACGCCTGCAGTTTGCGCTGGATATCAAAGATGCACACATTCGGCGAGTTAAGGTGTGGTTGTCCGATATTAATGGACCGCGTGGTGGACAGGATAAATGCTGTCAAATCCAGGTGGAGCTGGACAATGCGCCCGATGTGGTGGTGAAGGACACCAAAAATGATTTTTACGCGGCAATAGATAAAGCCGCACATCGCGCCGCACAAACTGTAGTCAAGAAGTTATCACGGCTAAGAAGTAAAAGCCGGGTGATAAGTAAACATACCCGACCCTGGATGGCGTTGCCGCAACCAGGTCAATAATTAGTAGAGGATCTAAAGATGAATACGTTAACAAAACCTGTAAACCAGGCGGCTGCATCGGCGCTTAGTACCAATAAGGTACTGAGAAACACCTATGCCCTGCTGTCCTTAACCCTGCTGTTCAGTGCGCTGACTGCGGGCATCACAATGACATTAAACCTGCCTCACCCCGGCATTCTGATAACACTGGTTGGTTACTTCGGGCTGCTGTTCGCGACGACGAAATTTCGTAACAGTAGTTTGGGGCTGGTGTTTGTTTTCGCGCTTACCGGATTCATGGGTTACACGCTGGGGCCGATCCTGAATGCCTATCTTTCTATGCCTAACGGGCCTCAGATGGTGATGACTGCGATGGGTGCTACCGGCCTCATATTCGTGGGACTGTCGGCTTACGTAACCACTACCCAGAAAGATTTCAGCTTTATGGGAAGCTTTCTGTTCGCGGGTATCCTGGTCGCTTTCATTGCAGGGCTGGCCGCAGTATTTTTTGAGATGTCGACCTTGTCATTGGTAGTTTCATCCATGTTTGTACTGCTGATGTCTGGTCTGATCCTGTATGAAACCAGCAACATCATCCAGGGCGGAGAGACCAACTACATTATGGCCACCGTCACCCTGTTTGTTGCCCTGTTCAACCTGTTTACCAGTCTGCTACACCTGATCGGGTTCATGAACAGTAACGAGTAAATCACTATCAGCAGATAAATAGAGATCACCCTGTTGCCAGGCCATCGATGCTAAAGAAATTTTTGCCATACACTCGTCATACCAGAGTGTATGGCCCTCTACCCTCCCGCAGCATCGTAGCCTGGTTTTTTTTTCTGCATCACTACAGAATCAATCCCGAGATAAACAGCGCGCATTCTGGTAAATGTATAGTGTGCCTGCGCAAGGTTATCATCAATAATTGAACGCGATAATTATCCATCGGAACATTTGAAACAGGCCTGGCGTCATAGCTTGAATTGAGCAACCAGGCCCTGTAGCTGGCTGACCAGTTCATTCAGCCTGAGCGTGATATCGTCCAATTGGGTGTTGCTGGTTTCAGCGTCGATGCTGCGTAGCTTATCCAGGCTTTGCTGCATGGTTGCGGTTTTATCGCTGTGTAAACAGCTGGCCTGGCTGATGTCGCTGACAACATGGCTCATGGAAGCTATCTGGCGGGTAATGTTGCTCAGTGATTCGGATGCGTCACGCGCACCAGACAGGGTGCTTTGCACTTTATCGCGGCTGCCTGACATCACCTCTACTGCTTTATCCGATCCCTTTTGCAGGCGTTCGATAATTGCCTGAATTTCACCAGTTGATTGCTGAGTGCGGCTGGCAAGCGAACGTACCTCATCGGCGACGACGGCAAATCCGCGCCCCTGCTCGCCAGCCCTTGCGGCTTCTATCGCTGCATTTAATGCGAGCAGGTTGGTTTGTTCGGCAATGCTCTGGATGACATCCACCACGCTAGTAACCTGCAGGCTATCCCGGCTTACCTGGTCAATTACCGCCGTGGCAGATTCGATGCTGCTGCTAAAAGCCTCTATCGACTGTAAGGTGTTCGTAATGACCTGCTGACTTTGATCTAGCGTCTCATTTATGCTTTGCATGCTGTTGTCAGCCTGCTCAACTGAGCTACAGACGCTGTCGAGATTCGCCGTCAAATCATTCATTGCGTCCGAAACCGATGCGCTGGCGGCCTGCTGAAGCTGTCTTTGTTGCTGGCTATGGTGTTTCAGTTGTGTCAGTTGTTGGGTGTTTTCCTTGAGTTGTTCTGGTATCAGCAGGATTTGAGAAGTCAACTGGCGAGTCTGTTGGATAAAGTGGTTAAAACCTTGTGAGATCTGAGAGATTTCGTCGTCGCCGTTGACCGCGAGTTGCTGGCTCAGGTCGCCTTTAGCCTGTGAGATCTCGTGTAAATTACTCACCATCTTACGTAACGGTGAGATGACCACTTTTAGCGTTAAAATACAGACGACGATCACAACCACGAAGCCTGCCATTATGCTTATTAGCATGCTGGAAAATGCCGAGCTTTGCTGGCCGCGCATAGATTCTATTTCCGCATCGATGGGTTTGTTTGTAGCTGAAGCCAGTTGTGCGGTTTGGTTGCGTAGCTGATCCGCCAGCTCGGAATAACGCTGCTTGAGCATATTATACTGCTGGTAGTGCTGCCTGGCCTGGTCAAAGTTTTGTTGATGCTGTTGGTAAGCCTCCAGGAACGATTCTGCATAAGTTTTCTCGCTGTCTTTTAGGTTTTGCCTGGACAGATGCATGGCCAGCAGATCCTGCACATATATATCCAGGTCGGTCTGACTATTGTTGATCAAAGCCTGAATCTGGCCGTTGTCGCTGTGATCGCGTTGAAAATAAGATAGTTGAGTGTACAGTGCTCGTCTGGCTTCACTGGCGCCCAGTGCGGCGAACCATTCTTCCGTTTGTTTGCTATTCACGGAGCGGTGGCTATCCCAGTCTGTTTCGCGCTCTACGATAATGCGCTTGGCCAGCTCATTAAATTCGCTCAACAGCTTTTCAAAGCGTTCGGCATTCTCCATCATGCTGTGGTAACTGGACAGATATTGCTGTTGGCCCTGCATTAGTGACTGCACGCCTGCAGTAAAATCCTGCCGGGCCTGGTCTAGCGCTTCAACCTGTGCCTGCGCTATCTGCCCGGACTTGAGGATACCTTCAAAGGCCTGTTGCGACTGCTGTTGCGCAGCCTCTAAAGCGCTATTGATGTTGTCGCTCAGGCGTCCGGAAAGCATGCCATCGACGATGCTGATTGGCTCTAGTAACGCACTGTCTGGTCGCAAACTCTGCCGCGCGGTGCGTGCCTGATTGATTAGCGTTAGATTCGCGTCAGCTATTTTCTGCGTGGTGTTGTAGGCGATAATACCGCTGATGGCGAACACTATCGCGACCACCAGATAGCCAATGACAAGCTTGAGCGCGAGATTGATCTTCATTGGAAACCCTGTCGTTATATTTGTTTTTATGTGACCGCCTGGTTTTTGCGGTCCTAAGCCTTATAAATTTAGCTCAATTTTTGCAGGATGACAGAAATTCCCGCCAGCAGTTAACCGATCCGGTTAGTTTAAACCATCAAATTTAACCACCACCTGCGGCTGGTATTCGCGATCAAAGACAAGCTCGAAGTGCGTACCCTGTTCATCCACCTGGGCTAGCACCTGCTTCAGGTCGGGCAGGCGGGTCGCCAGCCAGGCCATGCTGGCAGCGGCTTTGTTGTCTTCCTGGTACATAATGCCTTCCATCAGACTCAGCGTCATGAATTTTGCGCGCTGCTGGATATCAGGCTGTTCCAGAAATTCACCCTGTAGTTCTATGCCCTGGTCAAATTTGGCATCCAGCTGGTCAAGGTAGTACTGCTGCTTGTCGGGGAGTTTGCGCGCGCGGTCGTATTGCAGGGTAAGCTGGCCATTGACCACCACTGCCAGCAGGGTCATAGCAATTCTCCGTACAAATCATAATCATCGCTGTCGGTGATGGTGACCTCGACAAATTCTCCGCTATCCAGGTTTTGCTCGGTCTGGATGAAGACTACCCCATCGATTTCGGGGGCGTCTGCATAGCTGCGACCTATCCATCCGTCTTCGTATGCTTCCTCCACCAGCACTCTGAGCTGACTACCGATCCGTTCCCTCAAACGGGTGCGACTGATAAACTGCTGATGCTGCATGAACAGATCGTATCGTTCCTGTTTGGTATCGGCGTCGACCTGGTCAGGCAGTTGGTTGGCGGCTGCGCCTTCGACATCGGAATACATAAAACAGCCCACGCGATCAAGCTGGGCTTCGCTTAGGAAATCCAGCAGCATCTGAAAGTCTTCATCGGTTTCGCCCGGAAAGCCGACGATAAAGGTACTGCGTATCACCAGCTGGGGACAGATCTCCCGCCATTGTCGAATGCGTTCCAGCACTTTTTCCTGGCTGCCCGGGCGCTTCATCGCTTTGAGAATTTTGGGGCTGGCATGCTGAAATGGGATATCCAGGTATGGCAGTACCAGGCCCTGCGCCATCAGCGGGATGACGTCATCAACATGCGGATAAGGATAGACATAATGTAATCGCACCCATATGCCGAACTGCCCCAGCGCACGCGCGAGATCGACGAATCGTGTGTTCAGTGGCTGGCCATTCCAGAAGTGTGTGCTGTATTTGCGGTCAACGCCGTAGGCACTGGTGTCCTGCGAGATGACCAGTAATTCACGCACCCCTGCATGCACCAGGTTATGCGCTTCCTGCATCACATCATCTATTGGGCGACTGACCAGATCGCCACGAAATGAAGGGATAATGCAAAAGGTGCAGCGGTGGTTACAGCCCTCTGAAATCTTCAGGTAAGCATAATGCCTGGGGGTAAGCTTGACCCCCTGAGGCGGCACCAGATCGAGGAAAGGATCATGCCTCGCGGGCAGATGCTTATGAACAGCCTGCATTACCTCATTGGTGGCATGCGGGCCGGTCACCGCGAGTAGCTTGGGAAAGGTTTCACTGACCAGCTCAGATTTTGCACCCAGACAGCCCGTGACAATCACACGACCATTTTCATGCAATGCTTCATCAATGGTGTGCATCGATTCTTCTACCGCTGAGTCGATGAAGCCACAGGTATTGATTATGACCATGTCTGCCTGCTGGTAATCCGGCACGATCTGGTATCCTTCAGCGCGTAGCTGGGTGATGATCTGTTCAGAATCTACCGTGGCCTTGGGGCAACCCAGGCTGACGAATCCGACTTTGTTGGGGGTGTCTTGCATATTGGTTAATTCAGCTGTAAATGTTGAGAATAATCTTTTTCCGGTATTGGCCACTGCAGTCAGGTCGTTATGATACCGGTAATCCGGATGCCATCCTAACTGCTATTACAGGTATGAGGGTTTATTCACGATCTGGATCCAGTAAAGCGGGCAAAAAAAACTCACTCACCAGCAATGCATCTTGCTCCAGCATAAATAAAGAACGCCTGCCCCAGCATGATTTGTTTTGAGACGCGGTTTGTTGAATTGTGCTGGGCGGGAGCTGTGCGGTCCGGGTCCACTGTATCGTCGCACGACGTAAGCCGGGTATAGAAAACAGGTATTCACCCAGTGCCCGATTACCCAGATAACGTAAGCGCCTGTGCTTACCGGAAAGTGTGCTGAGCGGAATAACCGAGCGTGCGTAAACCAGCACTGTATCGCCACATTTCAGGTAGACCTCACGTAGTAAAGCTCTCTGAGCAGCAGGAATCGATAGTAGCTTCATCTCGGATTTTTCAGGTTTTACCCATTGTGTATCCAGTACCTGTACCGAAAACTGCCCCGGACATAACTTTTTAAGACGCCGGGTCAGCGAGCCGTTATCGGTCATCCAGCTCACAACATTGGGGTCAATGCGATGCCGACAAATCTGATTGGGTAAATACCAGCGCGTTGGTCCAGAAGCTCTCAAAGTAAACAAATAATGTAAAAAGTGAGTATTATACGTTATCCAGCTTTGGCTCTGGGCATTACATTAGACCTGTTTAAATCGGGCTTGAATAATGAGAGGAAAAAATGAATATCGAAGTCTTTATGAATGGCTATAAGGAAGCGTGGGAAAAGCGCGACCCTGACAGCTTTGCTGCATTGTTTGAAGCAGATGGTCTCTATCACAATACGCCCTTTCAGGTTCAACGTGGTAAGGCAGAGCTGATTGAATACTGGAAGCGGGTGCAGTTGCAGCAGGACGTTCAGCTCAGCTTTGAAATTCTGTCCAGCGGGCAAAATACGGGCGTTGCTCACTGGCATGTGACTTATCAGGTTGCGTCTGAGGAATTATTCCAGATCTGGGCCAGGTCGACTGGAACCGGGCTACCTGATCGTAAGCCGGGTGATCCGTTACCGATCATGGTGCTGGATGGCATTTTACAGGCCGACTTCAGCGATACACTCTGCCGCGAAGCCAGAATATGGTGGCATAGTACTCCCCAGACGGCATAGCGGTATTTAATCCACCGGTAAAACCCCAGGTTGAATCTTTGATAGTAGGCAATGTCTATCAATGCTTACAATCTGCTGTTGTTTATTAACAAGTAAAGAGATTTTCGCAATGTTTAAATCATTTTTTCCAAACCCCAGGCTGTTTTTTCTTTCAGTAGTTGTGTATGCAGGGATCTGTAGCGCGGTCTGGTATAGCTTTAATGAAGAGATCGGTGCTTTTCTCGGACTGGATCTGGTGACTGAAACCACTGTGATCGGCCTGGGTCACTTTGTTACTGATTCCTTTCTGTTGTTTTATCTCTATTACTTTTTTTGCGTCGCATTGTTTGCCGGGTTCTGGTTTAAAACGGCGAAACATCATTGGCAGTGGTGGTCGATTATGGGTTCTAGCCTGATTATATTTTCTACCTACTTTTCAGTTCAGGTATCGGTGGCGATCAATAACTGGCGCAGACCCTTCTTTGATCTAGTACAGAATGCACTGAGTTCATCTGCTGGTAAGGTGGGTGAAGATTTAGCGGTTACCAAATCAGCAGAGGCAATTGCCTCTGACCTCAGTGGGTTGTATGCGCTGTCCATAACCTTTGCTGAGATAGCATCAATCGCGATATTTGTTTACGTCATTACCCGTTTTTTTGTTAGCCATTTCATTTTCCGCTGGCGTACCGCGATGAATGATTACTACACCGAGCAATGGAAAACAGTCAGGCACATTGAAGGTGCCTCGCAGCGTATTCAGGAAGATACCATGCGCTTTGCCTCGATCATGGAAAATCTGGGAGTTTCTATTGTTGACGCAGTCATGACTTTATTTGCTTTTTTGCCGGTACTCTGGGCTCTTTCTACCTATATCACGGAACTGCCAATCGTTGGAAAAATTATCCATCCGCTATTTGTTGCGGCCTTACTGTGGTCTGTTTTTGGCACCGGATTACTGGCAATAGTCGGTATCAAACTACCAGGGCTAGAGTTCAAGAACCAACGAGTTGAAGCCGCCTTCAGAAAGGAGTTGGTGTACGGAGAGGATGATGAGTACAGAGCGCAGCCACCTACACTAAAGGAGCTGTTTGCAAATGTGCGTCAAAACTATTTCAAATTGTATTTCCACTATATGTATTTCAATGTGGCGCGTAGTTTGTACCTTCAGACCGATGTTATCTTTGTTTATGTATTGCTGGCTCCTACCATTGCTGCTGGGGCCATAACATTTGGAGTTTTGCAGCAAATCCTGACTGCATTCAGCAAGGTTAGTGAATCCTTTCAATACCTGGTTAATTCCTGGAATACGATTATAGATTTATTATCAATATACAAACGTCTTGCCTCTTTCGAAGCGGCTATCAAGCACGAGCCATTGCCATTAATTGATCAGGAGGCAATGACCTGATTTTTTATTAACAAGACAAACTTAGTGGCCGGGTTAATAGTGATCCGTTCTGCAAACAGCTATGCCAGGCATGGCGCAGAAAGCCCTGTTATCAGATCCACTTTGCTGCAGTCGGATCCGTTGTTCCAGTCGTCTGGCATTGGTACAGGCTATCCCATTATTATGGTGTATTAAGATTAAGAGATTATCCTTTTTAATGGGGTCGATCCATTCGGCGAAATCTCCCCTTCCAGCATCAGAAATAACTCGGCTGTGGTCATCGCGTCATACAGCGCATTATGAGCTTTGTAAGCTGGCAGGGAGAAACTGTCACGCAGGTTAAATAGTCTTAGCTGGCTGGGTTCCAGTGCGTGGTTTCGTTTTTCAAGAACGCGTTGCGACAATACCAGTGTGTCTATGGTGGGGATGATGAAAGGCGAGCCATACAGCTTCTGGCAGGCGGCATTCAAAAAACCCTGTTCGATTTTTTTATAATGCACCAGCATTACTTTGCCCCCTAATTCATGTAGCAGGTCGGGTAATACTGCTTCCAGTGGGCGTGCTTCTCTAACATCATCATCGGTAATATGGTGGATTACTGCAGATTCTTCGGGTATCGATTTTTCCGAGCGTATTAGCTCCTGCTGCGCTGTCGATAACTGTATACGTCCGTGAGCGATGTTAACTTTGCCATAGCTGAGGATTTCATGTCCCTGAGGATTGAGTCCGGTGGTCTCAAAGTCCAGCGATACGATTTCTACTTCATCCCATGCGGAATTTACAGAAGGAAAAGGACGCGACAGGTATTTCAGCATAACTGGATGGCGGGCTTTTTCAAACGCCTGTTGTCGTCGCTGGTCCTTGCTTTTAAAAAATTTAAACATGATTTAAGGCATAGCGTAGCGTTTTTCCAGGGATTCCTGTGCATCCTTAATAATACTAAAAGCATCTTTCAAATGTTTTCGCTCCAGCGAAGAGAGGTCATCTGGTGGTAGGAAATTATCGGGTGGAATGCCTTTTTTAATCTGTCGCGCCTGATGTCTGATACGCAGGTTGGCGATAAATTCGAGTGCATCCAGCAAATTCACCGACATGCTCTGACTCATCGACTTTGTGTTGCTCAGGGCTTCAATTCTTTCAGTGGTATTGACCTTGCCTATGCCTTCGGCCAGTGCCAGTACTCGTCCAATATCGGTGATCGGTACGATGCCGCGATGTTTAATATCGAAGGTGTTGTCATGTTCACCATCATGAATCAGGACAAAGGTCCTGAAGAAGCCGACTGGTGGCTTATGCTTTAATGCATTGGACACCATATGAGCAATAAACAGGGTGTTGGATGCGGTTTGTTCAAGAATACTGTTGCTGAGTTTTCTATGTAAATCAAAGTCACCATGTACCGGCCTTAAGTCAAAAAAGATGCTGGATAGCATCAGGGCCATTGGGTCGGGCTTGAATATCCAGTCTCTAAAGTATTTTTCCCATACCGAATAGGTCTGGCACCATTTTTCATTCATCGCCATGGCATCGCCGGGACAATAGACAAAGCCACAGCTATTCAGTCCATCGCATACGCGCTTTGCCAGTTCAGTAAAATAGGGTCGATCAGAATCCTTAAGCTCGTCGGAGATAATCAGGGCATTGTCCTGATCCGAATGCGAGCTTTGCTCGTGTCGGGCCTGAGAGCCTCCAGATACCCATACGAAGGGTACCGGCTCTGGCCCGATTTCGTCCTGTGCCATCTCTATCAGGCGGGTAGTCAGTACGTCGGTGATACAGGATATGGTTTCCCCGATGTGGCGTGCAGTGACTCCTGAGTTGGCCAGTAGCAGTTGCAGCTCGGGTAATCGTTGCACGATTTTCTGTAGCTCTTCGAGCGATGTCGCTTTGCGAATTTGTGATGACATGAATGCCGGGTTGGCACTGATGTGTTTGGTCAGGTCGCTGGCCGTTAGCATGCCCATGATGGTGTCGCCATCTACCACAGGCATGTGATTGATATTCTTTTTGGTCATATTCATCAGCGCATGTAAAACCAGGTCATCGCTACTCATGGTTTTGATCTGGCTAGACATGATCTCGGTAACCGGCAGGGTAACGTCCAGCGCTTTTGCAACGCAGCGTCTTCGCAGATCTCTATCTGTCACTATACCTGCCAGTTTGTCATTCTCGGTAAGCATGATGGATGACACATTGTGTTCACTCATCACCTGAGCTGCCTGTTGAATGCTGGCACTGACATCCAGCAGTATCGGCTGCTTTTTGATTAAGGTGCCTATCTCAACGGTCATGCTGGCAACGGCCATATCGGCTTGCTCATTATGACTTTTAGCGGCGCGCTGCAGGCGTTGGGTCAGATCTGCCTCAAAGTGGTGGGCAAACTCTTTATTCTGGGTAAAAAGCGCTTTCAGTTCGGTGCAGGGGAGCTGATATATCAGGCTGTCTTCCAGCGTGATGTGACCGGAGGATTTATCGAACTCAATCAGCTGGCACTGGCTGGTGTAGATTTCACCCTCGCCCAGTTTTCCGGTTAACTCACCTTCCATACCGCGTAACTCAATGGCGCCAGTGCGGATCATATACAGGCAGGGGGCAGCATTATCTCTGGGTGGAAAAGGCTTTCCACGCCGCAGGTAGCGCACTTCAAGTTTCTGGGTCATTTCGTTTAGCTGATCGATAGTCAGCAAATCGAAGGGATACTGCTGCGCTATAAAATCACGAATTTCTACTAGTTCTATTTCCATGCCAATTTTCTTTTAATATTTAAATAATGCGGCGGTATAAATGTCTGTAGCAACTTAACATGTCGCCGCGCGCTTTAAACCTCTGGTATGAATTCGCTCAAATAAGTATTCCCCTTACGCTGTACAACCACGCGCATTTTTTCGGCATTTTTATTAATCGTGAATGCCGTGCGTAAATCCGTTTTTCTTTCCCAGTACTGTTCGTTTACTGTTTTGTCCAGGCCATAAATGATTTCCTTACCGTTGCTGTAAACCAGTGATATCGCAACAGTATCTACTGGGTAGCTGGTATTGGATTTGGTTACACCCTGCTGGTCGGTAATATTGATCTGGAAGTCCCCTGATTGAAGAATGCAATCTCCGCTGAAAGGGGTGCACTGACCCTGGGGTGAAAGGGCAAATATCCTGGGTTCGGTGGCATAGTTTTCAATGTAGTAATCGGAAGCGATGTAACCACCAATCAACAGGAAAGGCGCCAGCACGATGGCTAATTTTGTATCTCGGTTCATGGCTCTATTCTATGTGTGTGGATTCGGGGAGTAAAAGAAAAAAGGCCTCGAATGAGGCCTTTAATCTTTGTTAGCTTTGGGTTGAGTATCTCTTAGTGCGCATGCGCTGCGCCTGCAGCACCAGGAGAGCGGAAGTTCTCAACCATATCCTGAATTTCTTCAGGAGCGGGACCGGTAATCGCGCCGACAATGTAAGCAGTCGCGAAGTTAACGATAGCACCCACGATACCAAAAGCATTTGGTGAGATACCGAAGAACCAGTCTGGCTTCATGTCACCCAGGAATGCAGTGCCGGGAATAAACATGATGCCCTTATGCTGGAATACATACAGCATGGTCACACCAATACCCGCGCACATGCCTGCAATTGCGGCTGTGCCACTGATCTTCTTGGAGAAGATACCCATCATTAACGCGGGGAAGATAGATGACGCTGCCAGACCAAAGGCCAGTGCCACCGTCCCCGCCGCGAATCCGGGCGGATTTAAGCCAAGATAGCCAGCCACCAGGATAGAGACCGTCATGATGACGCGACTGTACATCAGCTCGCTTTTTTCCGACATGTCCGGTGTCAGCACCCCTTTCATCAAGTCATGTGAAATGGAGGACGATATCGCAAGCAACAGTCCTGCAGCCGTCGACAATGCCGCAGCCAGGCCACCCGCTGCTACCAGCGCGATTACCCAGTTAGGCAGGTTCGCGATGGCAGGGTTAGCCAGAACCATGATGTCGTTATCCACCTTAACCATTTCGTTGGTGGCTTTGTCGGAGGTGTACTGAATCTTGCCGTCGCCATTCTTGTCTTCAAACTGCAGCAGTCCGGTTTTCTCCCAGTCTTTAAACCACTGCGGACGCTGCTCATAAACCAGATTCTGGCCAGGAGCGGGTTCGATAGTCTGCATCAGGTTGAGACGAGCCATCGCGCCCACAGCAGGTGCTACGGTGTACAGCAGGGCAATGAATACCAGTGCGTAACCTGCAGAAGCACGCGCAGCTTTCACTGAAGGCACCGTAAAGAAACGCATAATAACGTGAGGCAGACCCGCAGTACCTACCATCAGAGACAGGGTGTATGCGAACAGGTTGACCTTGTTTTCAATACCGGAAGTGGTGTATTCCTTGAATCCCAGGTCGGTAACTACCTGATCCAGTTTGTCCAGGAAATACATGCCACTGCCGTCAGCCATGGTGCTACCTAAACCAATCTGTGGGATAGGGTTGCCGGTCAGGTGTAGTGAAATGAATACCGCTGGAACCGTGTAGGCAAAGATCAGTACGCAATATTGAGCGATCTGTGTATAGGTAATACCTTTCATACCACCCAACACCGCGTATACCCAGACCACGCCCATACCGATGTATAAACCGTTGTCGTAATCCACTTCAAGGAAACGCGAGAACGCTACACCGACACCTTTCATCTGACCGATAACATAGGTTAGTGAAGCAATGATCAGACACACCACAGCAACAATACGTGCAACCTTGGAGTAGTAACGGTCACCAATGAATTCAGGTACCGTAAATTTACCGTGTTTACGCAGGTAGGGAGCCAGTAGCATGGCAAGCAGTACATAACCGCCAGTCCAGCCCATCAGGAATACCGATCCGCCATAACCCAGGAAGGCGATCAGACCAGCCATAGAGATGAAAGATGCCGCACTCATCCAGTCTGCGCCTATGGCCATACCATTCGCTATCGGACCTACGCCACCACCGGCAGCGTAGAACTCACTGGTTGAACCAGCGCGAGCCCACCAGGCGATACCGAAGTACAGCGCAAACGAGCCGAATACCACTATATAGGTAAGTGTTTTTAAATCCATGGTTCAGGCCTCTTATTTTTCGTTTACGTCAAATTCTTCGTCTAATTTATTCATTGCGTGAGCGTAATAAAAAATTAGAGCGACGAATACGTAGATAGAACCTTGCTGAGCAAACCAGAAGCCAAGCTTATATCCGCCAATACGAATGGTATTAAGCGGTTCGACCAGAAGAAGACCAAAACCGTATGAAACAACGAACCAGATAACCAGGCAGGTTGCAATAAGGCGCAGGTTTCTTTGCCAGTATGATAGTTTTTGAGAAGTCAAAATTCCCTCCAGAAAATATGTTATGTTTGTTAGAACCCGAGAGCTTAAAACCCCATTTAAAAGAAGTCTATCGTTGTTTAAGCGGGCAGCAATTTCCTTTGTCTATAAATTCCAATGGTCTTTATTGGCTTTTGCCGTTTGCTAAATATTTGTTGCTCAACAGTTTTTTATTGAAATTTTTTGTATTGATTTAAATTAATTTACAATAAGCCTGCTTCTGATGGAGTGTTGTGATCATGCCAGAAAAGCTCGGTAAAAGTCATCAATAACTTTAGCCAACGTGAATAAAGATGAAGCGCTATTTTCGGCAATATTTTATTGCCTGATTAAATAGGCGTGATTTAACCAGGTTAGGTATCCCCATACTATGATCCCCTGCTTTTTAAGGAGTATTTATTAGCTTACTGTAGATTAATCGATAGATATTTTTCCTTCAGCATAAAAATCGTGCCACAGCTATAAAAAATTACCTATGATTGAAAATAGCAAGCTAGTCGGGAGGGGAAATGCGCCTGATGAATACAGGCTATTTGAGCTAAATTTGCCTTTACTGGTACAGTCAACAACAGTTTTTTTTGCGCCGCGTAAAAAGCCGATTGTCTTTTGATTCTGGCAACTAGATGAAATTCTGACGCAGCGTGAAAACTGCTGCGTCAGACATGTTACAAATTAATGCAGGATTTAGATAGCCAGGTACTCATGGCGTAAAGCTTCATCATCCAGCACCTGCTGCGCAGTACCGTCGAATACAATATTACCCATATCCAGAATCAACGCTCGGTCAGCCAGGCGTAATGCTGCTACCGCATTCTGTTCTACGATAATGGTCGTAATACCGTATTGTTTGATGTTGTCTACGATGCTGGCAATCTCGTGCACGATTACCGGTGCCAGTCCTTCATAAGGTTCATCAAGCAACAGTAATTTAATATCACGAGCCAGAGCGCGAGCAACTGCCAGCATTTGCTGTTCACCACCGGATAATGTGGTACCAATCTGGTTACGGCGTTCAGCCAGACGCGGGAAATGTTCGTAAATCCGTTCAATGGTCCAGCCTACCGGAGGCGCAATCTGGGCCAGCTCCAGGTTTTCCTGTACCGTCAGGCCGGGGATAATACGCCGATCTTCCGGCACTAGCGCAACACCACATTGGGCAGCCTGGTGCGATTTCATTTTATGTAACGGCTGGTGATCTAGCCAGATTTCGCCGTGAGTGACCAGCGGGCTGTCCAGACGTGCAATAGAACGCAGGGTGGAGGTTTTTCCTGCACCATTTCGACCTAACAGGGCCACTACTTCACCCTCGCGGATGTCAAAATTAACACCCTGCACAATGTAGCTTTCACCGTAATAGGAATGCATATCCCAGCAGGAAAAAAATGAAGGTGCGGAGCCCTGGCTTAATACTTTTTCTACCGGATTTTTAACGTCGAATTTATCGATCAGGGTGTCATTACTCATCTTCTGATTCTCCGAGATAGGCTTCTTTTACTTTGGCACTATTTTTGATTTCTTCGGGTGTGCCCGTTTCGATAATGCGACCCTGAGCGAGAACGCTGATTCGGTCTGCAAGACTGAAAACCACGTGCATATCATGCTCAATGATAATTTTGGTCATACCACGCTCCTTGATTTTCTTAAGCAGATCAATGGTGCTATTGGTGTCATGCCGGGCCATACCAGCAGTGGGCTCATCCAGTAAAAGCAGGCTGGGTTGCTGGATCAGGCCCATCGCCAGTTCCAGTCGACGTTTGTCACCACGCGAAATACTGCCTGCGGTCTGGTCATAGAATTTATCCAGACCTACATCAGCCAATGCGGCCATGGCCCGGTCCTCAATCTCACTTTCTTTTGCCAGGCTTTTAAACGGATTAAATTTAAAAGTGCCATCGCGTTTTGCAAAGGCGGGGATCATGACATTCTGCAGCAATGGAAGATCGGGGAAGATTTCAGGGGTCTGGAAAACACGCACCATGCCAGCATGATTAATATCATGCGGCTCCATACCGATCATGTTTTTACCATTAAAGGTAACTGTTCCGGTATCGGGTGTCAGGCGACCAATACAGCAGTTTAACAGTGTGGATTTACCCGCACCGTTGGGGCCGATAATCGCATGGGTTAATCCTTTCTCAATCTTCAGGTTGACTTCTGAAAGCGCGTGTAAACCACCAAAGGTTTTGTTGACGTTATCTATGTCGAGGATATAGCTCATTTTGATTCCTCCTTAATACTGGTGGTTTCTACAACATCCTCTTCAGAATGATCTCTTATACCGAGTTTTTTCCGGCTAAAGTTATACACGCGGGTAATCCCTTCCATTACCCCGCCGGGCAGGAAGATAACCACCAGCATAAATAAGGCACCCAGGGTCAGGTGCCAGCCTTCTCCTACAAAGTTATGCGTGATAGCTACGGTGATATTCTCCAGCAGTTCAGGCATAAAGTTAAAGATCTGGTGTAACGCGGATTCATTTAATGAAGAGAAAATATTCTCGAAGTATTTTATGATGCCGACACCCAGTAAGGGGCCAATCAGGGTTCCTGTTCCGCCCAGGATTGTCATCAGTACTACTTCACCAGAGGCGGTCCATTGCATACGCTCAGCACCTGCTAGCGGGTCGGTAGCAGCCATCAGCGAACCTGCCAGTCCGGCATACATGCCAGAGATCACAAATGCAGACAGGAGGTAGGGGCGAGTATTAAAGCCGGTGTACTTCATGCGCGTCTGGTTAGACTTTATTGCTGTTAACTTCATGCCATAGGGAGAGCGGAAGATTTTTAACGAGATATAAAACGCAATAATCAACATCACGGCACAGAAATAAAAGCCGGGATAACCACTCATGGATAGTCCAAACAGATTGGTTGACGGTAGACCTTCGGTGACTTCTATACCTGCCATGGCATCAATGAATCGTGGATCCTGCAAGGTTAATTGCAGGCCGGTTTCACCGTTGGTGATCGGGGTCAATACTGAGTAGGCCAGGCTGTAACACATTTGCGCAAAGGCCAGCGTCAGGATCGAGAAGTAGATACCCGAGCGACGTAAACTGACATATCCAATAATGAGCGCGAATACACCCGAGATCAGCGTACCGAAGATGACGGCAGGAATGACGTTCATGGTAAATAGCTTGAACATCCAGACCGCAGTGTAAGAGCCGACACCAAGGAAAGCCGCATGGCCAAACGACAGATAACCCGTCATGCCAAACAGAATATTAAACCCAATGGCAAAGATACCGAAGATGGCGAATTTCTGTAACAGGTCGGGGTAGCCCGCTCCAATGGGTGCGAGCCAGATGGGGGCGCTCAGTACCACAGCAGAAAAAATCAGCATCGCTGTTAAATTATTTTTTAAGGCATTTTTCATCATTAATCCTCCATCACGCCTTCACGACCCAGCAGACCACGTGGCCTGACCAGAAGTACTACAACCGCAACCAGATAAATGATGATCTGATCAATACCCGGGAAGATGGATTTAATTTCATTCATAGAGGCAAAAGATTGCAGAATGCCTAAAAGGAAACCTGCGGCTACCGCCCCTTCCAGTGAGCCCATGCCTCCGACCACTACTACCACGAAGGAAAGCACCAGAAATTCCATGCCCATATGATAATCAGGAGGGAGGATAGGTGCGTACATCACACCTGCCAGTCCGGCAACGACGGTGGCCAGTCCAAAAACGATGGTAAAACTGCGCTGTACATTGATACCTAGTAGCCCGACTGTTTCACGGTCAGCCATACCGGCGCGCACTACCATGCCGAAGGTGGTGTATTTCAGGAAGGCAAATACGCCAAAGATAATAACACCCGAGAAGCACAGATAGATCAGTCGCCACCACGGATAGACCAGAGAATCGCTTAGACCCAGCATGGCACCTACTGCCGCACTGCCCGATACGATTTCCGGTGCAGGGGTAGGGATAGGGTTGGCACCAAAGAATGATTTGACCAGTTCCTGCAGCACAATTGCCAGACCAAAGGTAACCAGGATCTGTTCGGCATGGGTGCGTTTATAGAAATGTTTGATCAGCCCACGCTCCATTGCGATGCCTATTAATAGCATCACCGGAATGGCGGCAATGATCGACAACGGGACTGCGTAATCTATGATGGCTCTGCCCGTATCCCCCCACCAGATCTCAAGGTAGGGCTGTTCTTTATAAGCGTCAAAGAAAGTAATGCTTTCATCTTTGACCTTTTTGGAAATAGTAAGTATCTGTTGAAAAGAAACGGCACAGAATGCGCCCAGCATGAATAATGCGCCATGAGCAAAGTTAACTATGCCCAGTGTGCCAAAGGCCAGTGTTAGTCCCAGAGCAATCAAAGCGTAGGCACCGCCTTTATCCAGGCCATTAAGTATTTGAATCAGGATGGCATCCATAATTTTAGCTTCTTTATTATAGGTTTAAAAAAAGCCATACCACCTTGCGGTGGTATGGCTGCTCTGATGTTTAAATCTTAAACTTCATACGGACCTAAGTCACCGCCAAAGATTTTCCAGTCGTACTCAACCTGTGAGCGAGGAACTTCTTTAACGATTTCCAGCAGGTCGAACTGGCTGGTTGGGTTCTGGTTACCACGTACTACCAGTACATCCTTGAAGCACTGATGATCTTCAGCGCGGTACAGGGTCTTACCGTTGCCCATGCCGTCAAAGTTAAAGCCTTCCAGAGCCTTGATTACTTCTGGTGGGTAGAAAGTACCCGCCATTTCACAGGCATTGGCATATAGCAATGTTTGCACGTAGCAGGTATGAGCCGCCTGTGATGGCGGGAAGCCATACTCAGCGCCAAAAGATTTAACGAATGCCTGTGAACCCGCATCTTTCAATGCCCAGTTCCAGTTAGTAGTACCAAGAATACCTTTCAGGTTTTCGCCCGCACCCTGTGCCATCAGGCGAGAATACAGTGGAACGATGATTTCAAAGTTCTTACCATTTACCTGCTTGTCACGCAGACCGAACTGAACTGCCTGGGTCAGTGAGTTGATCATGTCCTTACCATAGTGGTTCAGGATCAGGGTATCAGCACCTGAGTTCAGGATAGGCGTGATGTACTGAGAGAAGTCACCGGCGCCTACTGGCGTTTTAACGGTCTTCAGTGTTTTCCAGCCCAGTCCTTCGGTAGTTTCCTTGATCGATTCTTCCTGAGTCCAGCCCCAGGTATAATCTGCTGTCAGGTGGTAGGCCACGCGGTCAGTACCCATTTCTTCTTTCAGTACAGGGCCCAGTGCAGAACCTGACATCTTGGCGTTGAAGAAATGACGGAAGCCATAGCGGCGCTTATCTTTACCTGTGGTGTCGTTAGAATGAGTCAGACCCGCCATGAAGATGATACCCATTTCCTGGCATAGACCCTGAACCGCGACGGCTACACCTGAAGAAGATCCACCCGTGATCATCAATGCGCCATCTTTTTCGATCATACGCTTGGCAGAAGCACGAGCAGCGTCAGATTTAGTCTGAGTATCGCCGGTTACATAGGCGACTTTCTTTCCCAGAATACCGTTGCCTTTCAGAGAAGAAGGCTTGAATGTATTCATCATGCCGCCATCGCCTTCACCATTGAGGTGTTTTACAGCCAGTTTGTACGCGCGTAATTCGTCCGCGCCTTCATCTGCATAGGCACCAGTTTGTGGCACGTTGAAACCTAAGGTTATCGTACCGCCCTTAGGCGCATTCCGAAATTTCATCGAGTGGGAAGCTGCATAGCTATCCTTGATGAAAAACATAGGTGCACTTGCCGCAATTCCGCCCGCAGCTGTGGCTTTCAGAAAGTCACGTCTGCTCTCGTTAGTAGTTTTTTTGCTCATGTATGAGACCTCATTATGTTGTTAAAACTCAGGGATTTGTACGACATTTACAAATGCCCCTCGCTATCTCGATTTCTAATCAATGTCGTTAATATGGTGCATGTCTGCACTCATATCGCGCAATATAGTGCAGGTCTTGTGCCAATAATTATATAGTTATAAAAAAACAGTTATTTAATTTTAAAGATTCACAACAGATTTGATGCTGTGTTACCATGTGTAACGCAGTTTTGTTTCATAAGGTAACACGCAGAGAAAAAAGTCACACAATAAGTAAAAGCTGCTTGACTGCATTTTAAGTACTGCTTCAGTGAGGTTGGTAACATGAGATCACCCGGCAAAAATCCAAAACTGATCGATCATACGGCACTGGCTGTCATGTTTATCCTGCTGCTATTGCTCACGCCTCTATCCGACTTCTGGGCCGCGCTGGATGCGCCCTGGTATAGCCCTTATCTGGTCTGGATGATCTGTATAGGGGTGTCCTGGTGGTTGCAATACTTCATCAAAAAGCATGATCTTTGAGCTGTGGCAATTATTCCTGTTTGCGGTGCTCTATCTGGGGGTACTGTTTGTTATTGCCTCGGCTGCGGAGAATAAGCGCTTACCCGAATCGTTGGTTCGACATCCGCTGGTTTATACGCTGTCGCTGGGTGTATATGCGACATCCTGGAGTTATTATGGCAGCGTCGGGCTGGCCGAACGCGAGGGCTATATCTTTCTGGCGGTCTATCTGGGGGTTACCATCGCCTTCCTGGCTTCCCCGGTTCTGTTAAGACCGATATTACATCTGATCAAGGACTATCAATTGTCGTCACTGGCGGACTTGCTGGCATTTCGTTATCACAGCCAGTTTGCAGGCATACTGGTGACCCTGTTTATGCTCACCGGGGCATTGCCGTATATTGCGTTACAGATTCAGGCGGTAACGGACACGCTGCAGGTGTTGACCGAGGATGCGCCTGCTCAGGTCATCTCACTGGGTTTCTGCCTGACGATTACCCTGTTTGCGATACTGTTTGGTGCGCGGCATGTTACGCCGCGTGAAAAGCACGAAGGCCTGGTGGTAGCAATAGCGTTTGAATCACTGGTTAAGCTGGTGGCGCTGATTGTCGTCGGTCTGTATGCCGTATTTGGCATATTCAACGGGTTTGAAGGCTTTGCCAGCTGGCTCGAGAATAACCCTCAGGCGACAGCCAATATTATGAAGCCCATCCATGACGGGCCCTGGGGCATGATGCTGCTGCTGTCATTCTCGGCCGCTTTTCTGCTGCCACGACAGTTTCATATGATCTTCGTGGAAAATATAAAATCCTCCAATCTCGGTTACGCCAGCTGGGCATTCCCGCTGATCCTGTTGCTGCTGAATCTTTTTATCCCGCCCATACTCTGGGCCGGGCAGAATCTTGACCTGAGCTACGGACCTGACCTGTATGTGATTGGGGTAGCATTACAGAGTCACACCCCGATACTGCCAGTTTTTGTATTTATTGGGGGGGTGTCTGCGGCTTCGGCGATGATTATTGTAACCAGTATCGCGCTGGCTTCCATGTGCCTGAACCACCTTCTTTTGCCGCTCAGTTTCCCCAATCAGCATCGTATGCAAAGAGTCAGCCTGTATTCCCTGCTGATCTGGGGTAAGCGCATTTTAATAGGCCTGATCATACTCGCTGGTTATCTGTTTTACCTCTATCTGCAAAAGCATCAGGAACTGACAGACCTGGGGCTGATTGCGTTTGTTGCCGTCGCACAGTTTTTACCGGGCATTTTCGGCCTGCTATTCTGGCGTAAAGCGAGCCGGGATGGTTTTATCAGTGGCTTGCTGGCAGGTGCAACAATCTGGGTGATTACGCTGATTTTGCCGCTATTCGAAAAAGCTGGCTGGATCAGTGACAGTATTTTTCAACAGATTATGATCCCGCTATCATCCACCGAAAGTGCCGTCTGGACCCTGATGGTCAATTCAATGCTGTTTGTACTGATGTCTATCCTGCGTCCGCAATCGGTTGACGAGGCCAATGCCGCACTGGCCTGCAGTAGTGATCGTTTAACCGCGACCCAGATTATTCCCTATGCTAACTCGATCCAGCAGTTTGAAGAGCGTCTGGCGGAAATGATTGGTGAAAAAATGGCGCGTTATGAAATCAAGCTGGCGTTGCAGGATTTATCCATGCAAGCAGATAGTCTGGATCGAAATGATCTGGGCAGGTTGCGCCTGCAGATACGGCACAACCTGTCGGGACTGGTGGGCCCAGTGCTGGCCGGTATGGTGGTGAATGAACAGCTGGAAGTAGATACCACAGCCAAAGTCGCTATTGCGGATACCATTCGTTTTGTAGAGGAAAGCCTGGCCGGTTCACGTACCGAACTAAAAGAGATGGCTGGCGAGCTGGATTCATTACGTCGCTTCCACCGACAGGTGCTGCATGATTTGCCGTTGGCGGTAGTGACAGTCAGCCCTGAATTACAGGTTGTGAGCTGGAATGAAGCAATGCAGGTGTTGTCCACCCAGCGTGAAGAAGAAGTTATTGGTATGGAGTTGGGACAGCTGGCCGATCCCTGGTCGGATTTGTTGCATGAATTTATCATCGATAATAAAACGGTGCATCGCTCGCTAAAAGTAACCCTGCATGATCGCTTACATATCTTAAATCTATTTAAATCAGAGGTGAGTAGCAAGCAGGATGATGAGCATCATGGCTATGTGGTGCTGATCGAAGACCATTCCGAAATTTTCCAGCTGGAGGCGGAGCTCGCGCATAGTGAGCGTCTGGCCTCTATCGGTCGACTGGCTACCGGGGTGGCGCATGAGATCGGTAACCCAGTAACCGGTATCGCCTGTCTTGCGCAGGATGTTCAGGCGATGCCGGAAGATGCAGAATTAAGAAAATCCAGCCTCGAAAATATACTCCAGCTTACCGGCCGCATTACCCGTATTGTTCAGTCACTGGTGAGTTATAGCCATGCTGGTCACCACTATGATCACCGTCCCGAACCCGCCAATGTTAAAAAAATGATCGAGGACTCGGTTAGCCTGATCCAGCTCGGTCAAAAAGCCAGGCAGATTGAGTTTAAGGTGAATTGTGCAGCGGATCTGCGGGTGATGGGAGACTATCAAAAATTACAGCAGGTGCTGGTCATCCTGCTGGATAATGCCAGTGATGCCTCGGAGGAGGGGTCGCAGGTAGAAATTAAAGCGGGAATCGAAAATGAATCAATCGTGTTTCGAATTATCGATCGCGGTCATGGTATTGAAGAAAAGAACCTGAAAAAACTATTTGATCCGTTCTTTACCACCAAGCAGGCGGGTGATGGAACCGGACTGGGCCTTTCGCTGGCGGATAACATAGTGCGCGATCATGATGGGCAGATCGAAGTGGTGAGTGAAATAAATATCGGTACTGAATTTATCGTTAAGTTACCCAACATTATTAAAACCGAAGAAGAAAGCTATGCGTGAAATTCTTATTGTTGAAGATGAAAAGATAATCAGTGAAAGTCTAACGCGATTACTGGAGCGCAATGGATATGGGGTCACAGCTGTATCGTCAGTAGCAGAGGCGGAAAAAGAAGGTTTGCACGGTTTTGACCTGATTATTGCAGACATACGATTGCCGGGTGCGGAGGGCACTACCCTAATCCCTATAGCGCAGCCTGTACCCGTACTGATCATGACCAGTTATTCGTCAGTACAATCTGCAGTTGATGCCATGAAGCGTGGCGCGGTGGACTATATTTCTAAACCCTATAATCACGATGAAATGATTCTGACCATCAAGCGTATTCTGAAAAATCAGAAACTGGAGTTTCAGAATAAGGCTTTGAAACGAGAGATTGATAGTCGCTATCCAACGCGCAATTTACTGGGCAATAGTGATGCCATCAAGCAGGTGAAGGATCGCATTAGTCGTGTTGCTAAAACCAATACCGTGGTTCTGATCCAGGGAGAAACCGGTACCGGTAAGGAGCTTGCTGCAAGAGCGATACATGCAGAAAGTGATCGTGCAGATATGCCGTTGATCAGTATTAACTGTGCCTCTATTCCCGAAAACCTGATTGAGTCTGAGCTGTTCGGGCATGAAAAAGGTGCATTTACTGGCGCTATGCAAAGCAACAAAGGGCTAATCTCTGCAGCAGATGCGGGCACGTTGTTCCTGGATGAAATTGGCGAGCTTTCGCTGGATGTGCAGGCCCAGTTGTTACGCGTTTTACAGGAAGGTGAAATTCGTCGGGTGGGTTCAAATAAAATGCAGTATGTGGATATCAGGCTGATCGCGGCAACGCATAGAAACCTGTTAGAGATGGTGGAGCAGAAAAAATTTCGCGAAGATCTGTATTATCGATTAAATGTTATGGAGATCACTATGCCTCCATTACGGCACAGGGGAAAGGATATTCTTGATCTGGCGGAAAAAATCCTGGACACCACTTCACGCCGATTCCAGAGAACTGAATATACCTTCAGTGAAAATGCAAAAGAATTATTGCAGAAGTATCACTGGCCGGGCAATGTGAGAGAACTGGAGAACGTGATTGAGCGTGCAATCATATTAAGTAACGATCAGGTGATTGGTACCCAGGAGCTCGGCATCAATTGCAATAGTGATATCACGGTGCAGTCTGGGGTATCCGCAGAGTTATCCATGGATGAATACTTTGTTGAATTTGTAAAGAATCACCAGCATCGATTAAATGAAACAGAGCTTTCGGCAAAACTTGGCATCAGTAGGAAGAACCTGTGGGAGCGTCGGCAGAAGCTGGGAATTCCTAGAGGCAATTAAATGCCAGGCAGTGAATCTCACTCCAGCCGGACAGGGTCTGCTGGAGTGAAATTCCAGTTATATAGCTATTTTAAGAAGCTACTTAGTCACCAGCCACACGGCATGCACCACACCCGGGAAGAAAAATATTAGACATAAAATAATGTTAATAAGTAAGTCTTTCCCGATGCCTCGTTTTAAGAAAACAGCGACAGGTGGCAGTAAAATAGCCAGTATAATTAAAACGACTTTATTCATTGTTTACTTTACCTTAAGTATTCCAAAAATAACGCAAATCGCACCACCCACCAATCCAGCCCAGGCTTCAATCGGTGTGTCCCCACTCAAAGCCCTGCTGACCTGAGAACCTGCAGAGTCGTATACATTATATCCCCATGCTATTAACGCAATACCGATAACGATAAGGACCAATCCAATAATTTTATTATTCATACTTACCTCAGGTAGTTATTTATAATTGATATATTACGCATGCGGTTAACACGATCATCTTTCGAAAAAGTTAACTCGCTCACCCTCCAAAAACCTGTTTCAATAAATCAGTTGTTCTTTCCTGTGGATTCTCGCGTATTTTCTTTTCTTCCTCGGCGATTTTAACAAACAACCCATCGAGCGTTTTATCGGTGATGTATTGATCCACATCGTAGTCTTCTAGCTTGATGTACTTGCCTGCGAAACCCATTTTGTCGTACATGGTTTTATAGGCACGGGTTACGCCGGTACTGGCGGTCACCTCCTGCACCATAGGGCTGATCTGTTGACGCAGGTCGTTGCTGCCGATGCGTTTCAGATACTGGGTGGCTGCGTCAACATTTCCGTCTACAATTGCGCGAGCATCGGCAAGCGTCATTTGCTGAATGGCCTGCTTTAGTACCTTGAGTGTTAATGGTACCGCCTGTTCGGCGGCATGATTCATTGCTAATTCAAATTCATCCGCATATTTGTCCTGGCCTACCTTGCGTAAAACTTTTTCTACCGATTGAAGGCTTTGCGGCATCGGGATCCTGACATTTGGATTATCCAGAAAACCACCCGCCCTGCCGAGTTCGGTTACCGCGTAATCAGCACCCTTATCGAGGGCCTGTTTAAGGGCATTAGCGATCTGTTCATTGCTGAGGGCTGCGTCGACTATGCTGGCGTTATCTGTCGATTTCACCGCCTCAATCACCTTATCGGTTTTTCCTTCAAGCCAGTCTAACCAGCCTGCCTGGGCGGCAGGGACCATAAGCAGGGCAAGAGCAAATGCCGGGGACAGAATTACAGTTTTCATATGCGTTTAAATAGCCTGAGTTGGTATTGCATTGTAGTATGCAATAGAGCTGATTAAGAGATAATTAGCGCGTAATTCACAAAGTTTAACAATTGACCGATGAAAGGCTTTCGATACCCCTTGCAGCGCAAATAAAAGATAAACGCCTGAAATGGAATCAGCGGAATTTTTTAACGCTCATCCAGTAGTGTGAGTAACATCAATAATCCAGGTACACCCAGAATGACACTGAGTAAGGGGGTATAGAAGATACCGGCACCGACCATGGAAGGGGCAATCCCGTCGAGGGCGGCGATCAGTACAGAACTGACAAGTAAACTACCACCGGCAATGGCTTTTATCGAACGCCGGTTGGCTTTCCTGATTTCCTGTTTAATCTCTTCCAGCTGCTTGGACCTGTATTCCACCTGAAGCTTGTCGTTAGCCAGTTTATCCAGTGTTTTAAAAATCAGTTGAGGCAGATCCGGCAAGTGTTCGGCCATGAAAGGCATGTTGTCCTTGATACCTTTGAGTAACGCACGTGGGCCCATTTGTTCACTCAGCCACTTTTCCAGAAAGGGTTTGGCGGTATCCCAAAGGTCCAGTTGAGGGTAAAGCTGTCGTCCGAGCCCTTCAATATGCAGGAAGGTTTTCTGCAGCAGTAATAACTGCGGCTGGATTTCCATATTAAAATCACGCGCGGTTTCAAACAGGCGTAACAGTAGCTGGCCGAAAGAGATCTCGGTGAGTGGGCGCTGGAAGATCGGCTCACAGACTGCGCGTATAGCGGATTCAAAATCATCGATGCGGGTGTCGCTATCAACCCAGCCAGAGTCGACATGCAATTCGGCAACTCGCCGGTAGTCACGATTAAAAAACGCGACGAAGTTTTCAGCTAGATAGCGTTGGTCGCTGGTCGACAGAGATCCCATAATGCCGAAATCTACCGCGATGTATTTCGGGTTGTCCGGGTTTTCACGCGACACAAAGATATTGCCAGGGTGCATATCGGCATGGAAGAAGTTATGTTTGTAAACCTGGGTGAAAAATACTTCGACCCCTTTTCTAGATAAAAGCTCCAGGTTGATGTTGTGCCGATTCAGCTGTTTGATATCAGTGACTGGTATCCCTTCAATACGTTCGATAACCAGAATGCTGGATTTGCAGTAATCCCAGTAAACCTGAGGCACATACAGGTCTTCAGAATCGATAAAGTTACGGCGTAGCTCACTGGCATTGGCGGCTTCGCGTACCAGGTCCAGTTCGTTGAGCAGGGTTTTTTCAAATTCTTCTACTACCTTGATGGGTTTGACGCGTTTGGCCTCTTTCCAGTAACGATTGGCGAGGCGCGCCAGGATCATCATTAAGGCGATATCCTTGCGGATAATTTTTTCGATATTGGGGCGCACAATTTTGACCACAACCTTACTGCCATCGTGCAGCACAGCGTTGTGAACCTGTGCGATAGATGCGGAAGCCAGTACATTCTGGTCAAACGACAGAAAGGCTTCGTGCAATGGTTTGCCCAGTTGCTTCTCGATGATGGCTCTGGCCTGGCTGACCGGAAATGGGGGGACACGGTCTAGTAACTTTTCCAGCTCTTCTATTAGTTCTTCGTCCAGCAGGTCACGACGTGTGGCGAGTAATTGGCCAAATTTGATAAATATCGGGCCCAGCGATTCAATGCACAGGCGTATGCGTACCGCCTGAGATACACTGTTATCGCGAAACCAGTTGTAGGGATTGAGATAGATTAGAAATCGCAATGGGGCAAACAGGTGCAGCTTCAGAATAATCTCATCTAGTCCAAAACGGGCCAGGGTGAAGTTGATGAAAATCAGGCGGTATAGCGATGAGAACATATTATTTCTTCAGCTTATGATTGAGCAGGGCTTCCAGGCGCTCG
The DNA here is from genome assembly GCA_050288105.1 of Gammaproteobacteria bacterium. Classification (GTDB taxonomy): domain Bacteria; phylum Pseudomonadota; class Gammaproteobacteria; genus JACNJF01. The sequence goes on along the minus strand of JBNKDE010000002.1, from coordinate 173,177 downwards.
ACACTATGCCTGAGGTCGGTAACCTCCGATTTAAAGCGTTCAAATTCGACTTTCGTCGGCATGGCGCGAACTTCTTCCTGCAGGTATTCGCGTCCTGACAGAGCGACCGAATTAAAGCTCTCATTAACCCATTGCCGGGTTTTATTAATACCCTGAAAGATACGAAAAGCCATCACGTCACCTACCACTTGCGATAACTGTTGTTCCCAGTCGATATCCAGTTCCGCTAAAAGCTTCTGAAATTTTTGCGCAACGGCCGCATTACCGGATATTTCAACTTTTTCCTGAATCGAGGTGCTCAACTTATCCTTGTTCAGAGACAGATTGACCAGTGCCATCACACGCCCGCGAATGATGGCATCGGCCTCACGTGCGGGTGCCTGCAGACTGATACGTAAGCCCCATGATCCAGGGTGAAAGTACAGGACTTTATCCATATCGGTAAAATGAATAGCAATGATATGACCCTGTAACTCGCTACAGTGCAAGAGTGCATTCTGATCCATCCCCAGCAGGTGGTTGCCACCAATTTCGGCCACACCCAGTAGATTGTTAAGCAGTTGTTCGATCATTGGTATGACTCCGTAGCGGGTAGCGATTCATCCTGCATGATGACCAGCGTTCGGGCGAGCTTGTCATGCCAGCCCTGATTGTGTTTGTCAAAAATTATCCAGAAAAACCCGAGTCCCAGCGGTATGGCAGAAAGTAAATAGGCAAGATAGCGAATAATCAGCTGTGCCGGTTTTGCGCGGGTTTTGCTGTGCGCATCGACAACCTGGCAGTCGAATAATAATTTGCCGGGTGTTGCCATCCACAGTAGCCAGCAGCCAATGATCCAGATTGCCGGCAGCACATGTTTAAAGGTTAGTATGCGCCAGTCCAGCAGGCTTTTAAGTGAGTTCTGTTGCGATAGCTGCAGGTATTCTGTGCCAAATAGCCCGAATGCCAGCAATGTGGTTAGCAGACTGATCAGTGAGGTATCCACGATGAACGCCAGTGTGCGACGTAAAAAGCCCGCATATTCGAACTGGCGGTGGTTAAACTTCATGTGGTGGTAATCAGTATTTAAACGCGCGATGCAGTGCAACAATGCCGCCCGTCATGTTAAAGACTTCGGCTTCATCAAAACCGGCATCTTCCAGCATCATATTTTTCAGTGTTTCCTGGTCCGGATGCATACGGATGGATTCCGCCAGGTACTGATAGCTTTCGCGGTCATTGGCGATCAGCTCACCCATACGCGGCAGGATATTGAATGAATAAAAATCGTAGATTTTTTCCAGTGGCTGGTACAGCGGGCGTGAGAACTCGAGCACACACAGGCGCCCGCCGGGTTTGAGTACGCGGCGCATGGATTGTAAAGCCTTGATTTTATCGGTCACATTGCGCAATCCGAATGCGATAGTGATGCAGTCAAAACTATTATCATCAAATGGCAGGATTTCAGCATTACACTGGCTGGTTGAGATACGATTCACCAGACCCTTGTTGATCACCCGGTCACGACCTTCCTGTAGCATGGATGCGTTGATATCTGCCAGCACCACATGACCGCTGTCACCCACTTTTTTCGCCTGTTTGATGGCCAGGTCACCGGTACCGCCAGCCAGATCCAGTACGATGTGGCCCTCGCGTAAACCACACATTTCAATGGTGAATTTCTTCCATAGATGGTGGATGCCCATCGACATCACATCATTCATCAGGTCGTACTTGTTCGCTACCGAATGGAAAACTTCGGCAACCTTGGCTTGTTTTTCTTCGGTTTTAACCTGGGAAAAACCGAAATGGGTAGTGGAATTATCGTTCATGACTGGCGCTCGTTGATAACTCGCTAACCTTACCAGAAGATCGCCATGGGGTCAGCAATTGCTTAGAGCCTGAAGGCGATAAGCATGATATGGTTTGACCACAGGCAAACAGATTTTTACCCCTCATGAATGACGAACAATTATTGCGCTATGGGCGCCAGATCCTGCTACCGGAAATCGATCTGCAGGGTCAGCAAAAAATCAGGGATTCAAGCGTGCTCGTGATCGGCCTGGGTGGGCTGGGCTCAGCGATTTCGTTTTATCTCGCCGCGGCGGGTGTTGGTCATCTGCTGCTGAATGATTTTGATGCGGTGGAACAATCCAACCTGCAACGCCAGATCGTGCACCAGGAAAACAGTGTGGGCCGGAATAAGGCGCAATCTGCCCGTGACACGCTGCAGAAACTGAACTCGGATATTGAAATCAGGGCGATCGAGCAAAAGCTGGATAAAGCCGCCTTGCTCGAGCTTGCGGGTAGCTGTGATGTTATCGTTGATGGCAGTGACAATTTTGCCACGCGTCATTTGATCAATGAAGTCAGCCTGCTCAGTGCCAGGCCTCTGGTTTCAGGGGCCGCGATACGGCTGGAAGGCCAGGTCGGCGTGTTTAATACCGCTCCCGACAGTCCCTGCTACGCCTGCCTGTATGGTAGTGATGCGGCGGATGATGCCATGACCTGCTCTGAGAATGGCGTGCTGGCGCCACTGGTTGGGATTATTGGTTCTATACAGGCACTTGAAACCCTTAAACTGATCGTCGGCTTTGGCGAATCTCTGGATAAGCGGCTACTGATCGTGGACGCCAGCACCATGAATATCAAAACAGTCAGGCTGGCGCAGGATCCCGGCTGTGGCTGTCATGGATTACGCAGTAAAACATCACAAAACTAAACAGGGCAGACACGCTATGGCAGAAATTGAATTCTCGAAAGCGCAAAAAGACATCATCGTTCAGAAACTTCAGGACTATATGAATAGAGAACTGGATTACGAAATTGGACAGTTCGATGCAGAGTTTTTACTGGATTTCTTTTCCGCAGAGGTTGGGGCCTTTTATTACAACCAGGGTCTTCAGGATGCCAGGGCAGTCATCGTCAATCAGCTGGAAAATATTGACGAAGCGATTTATGAGATAGAAAAACCGACATAGAGTAGACTTTATACTGCGGACAGAATTCCGGTATCAGGATTGTAGTTGTCCTCTGTTTTCACTCAATGTATTTCAGGGGGAATTAAGATGGCTGATGAACCAGTAAATAGAAAAATAGATAATCTGACCAAGTTTGCAGCGCTGATCATGACCGTGGTTGGCATTATATCCGGTATAAATACCTACCAGATCAATCAGCTGGATTCGAAAATTTCAGCAACAGAGTCGAAAAATAAATGGGACTTTAAAGTTTATGATTCGGTAGTCGGCGTTGTTAATTCGAAAGATTCAGGAAAAATTTTAGCAGTCAAGGTCATGGTTGAACATGTCGCTTCGGACGAGCTCAAGAAAGATTTAATCAAGATTGTTAACAATGAGCTGGAGAAACTGTACGAAACTGAAGAATCCAGGATCAAAAGGCTCCCGACTCGGAGCAGCAGTGTGCAAACCAGTGAACCTGTGGTGGCAAATGTTGAATCGCCAGTAGTCACTGAAACACCCAACGTAAGCCAGGTTGACTGGGGTTCCTGGGATCTGGATATATTCTGGTGTGAAAGCAGCGGGGCAGGTGCTAAAGAACAGGCGGATCAATTGAAATACGTGATTGAAGGAGAGGGCGCACAAGGGCGCATTCGCTCAAGAATCCTGCCTGACATCACGAACCAGAAACCCGGATATGGGGTAAAAGGTTACCAGATTCGTCCCAACGCAAATGAACTGGCATTTGCTAATCAGGTGGCGAAATTTGTGAATACCCTGACCAATGGGGATGTGAGCTTTGAAATTAAACAGTCGGCTCAAAAAACACCCTGGTACCTCAGTGTGTTTATCTGCCCGGTAATCAATAGCAGTGGTTAAAAAGCGCTGAGTAATAGCCTCTGATAACCTGTTAAAAGCCAGTTCAGGGTCAAATTGAGTCGGTTTGAGTAACGCAACCCACTTTATACATTGCGGCTTCATCATATAGCGTTGTGTCACCCATATAGGCCTCCCAGTCTGACATCAATTTGCTGATTTTAGCTTCCAGCGCTACGGCACCAGCGGGGTCAAAAAAGTCAACAGGACATAAACCGGTTGAATGATTTAATGTTACATCCGCTTCAACCTTCATTAGCGTTGTTTCTGCTATTTTTTCACCTGCGCTTACAGTTTGACCGACTAATACTGTAGTAGCGACAACATGGTCGTACACGATGAGGTAATTTGAGGTGCTATCAGGCGCAATTCTAATCTCGTAATCACTCACCCCGGGATTGAGCTCTACGGCGGTTACTATACCATCTGCCATAGCATAAACATTGGTAGCAGGAGGTACCACAAAGGTAAAGTGAGGAAGCCTTCCACCAGCAGGGCCAGTGCCATCATCAATCAGCAATCCGTTGAACTCCATAAATACTTTTCGTGTATCGTTACTGAACCAGTAGTAGTTAGAGAATTCTACATCGCCTGCCATTCCAGTAGATGGATTGTAATCAGCTACTGAAATGTGCAAGTTTTTGATTAGTGGAGGTGTACCAGGATCTGTCGGCCCATTCCCTGTGCCAGTATTACCTGTGGAGTTATTAGTATTCGCTTCAGGGTCAGTACTTCCACCCCCTGATCCGCAGCCATACAATGTCAGTTGTAATATAAAAAATATTATAATGCCCAGCTGCTTCATTTCATTCTCTCACCTTTTAAACAGTAAAAATTATAGAATATAAAAGAAATATTTCTCGAAAAGCTTTCAGCGTGTAATGCAGGTCAGACAATTTCACGTTGATTGGGCCTCGATTCTAAAAAGGCAGTATCAACCATCTATGAGGTCTGGCTTTATTTCACCCTACTCAGAGATATCACAATAATAGGACGTGATCTGTTTGTGCTATTCGGGTTCAGTTTTTGACAATACGCGGCGATAATTTTTGCAGAAAGGAGAAAAATACAGCGCGTCGGTATTGACTAAAGCACTGGGTTGCGTGCGGTCCTGTTAATCACCGCGACACCGCTGATGATTAAAACGGTACCATTTAAAAGGGATAGCGCAATCGCTTCGCGTAGAATCAGATGGCGCATTACAGTTACGCTGACCGGAACAAAAAAACAGATACTGCGGCCTGCGGTATCATGTTTGTGGTTGAGAGAATTTTCAAAGGAGGGAAGGTGTCAGGAAAAACTTCAGCACAGCGTTTTAAACTGTGTACCCAGTTTCCTCCATTTGCTCATGGGTTTGTCGGATTTGGTAAGCACTGCCTACCAGTGAATTAAACGGGCCTTCGAAATCCTTTGTCAGGTACACCCTGTGTCTAACCCTAACAGATTAATGCCCAGCAGTTGCCTTTGCCATATACTCAAACAGTTCATCACTAATGCCATGATCTCTTCTCGCCTGTGGCTCGTTGTGGAACAGATTATTAAAGGCCTGAAGCTGGTCTTTATTATTTTCTGTTAAATGTGCAACCATTTCATTCCAATGTTGCATAAGTTGTTGAACCTGGTCTGATGCTGGATCCGTTCCCGATTGATACATAGATTCCATTGCTTCCACCCATTGACTCCAGGCGTCTTGCATACTGATTTTGCTGTCATTGTCATCATGTTGGGCATTGTGCATCGCATCGATTTTGCTTTGTTCAAAATATTTTTCGTACATTGTCATAGTCTCCAGAGTTTGAAATAGCATTTCATCCAGTCCATCTTTAGAAGCCGTCTGGTTTTCCAGCTGATTTAGCAGGCGCGAAAGTGATTCCTCCAGCCGTTGCATTGCTTTACGTTGTTGTTGCAACTGCGTTAACTGATCTCGTAAACAGGGAACAAGTTGGCTGGAATCGGATAATAAAGGGGGCATATTAGCAATCGAGATGCCCAGCTGCCGCAATGAACGAATCTGCTGCAAGCGCAGCAGGTCAGATTGATTATATATTCGATGTCCTGCTCGATTCCTGGCTATGGGACCAATCAGGCCCTGCTCTTCATAAAAGTGTAGAGACCTGGCTGTTAACCCTGTTCGGTTGATTATTTCGCCTATTTTCCAGACCATTGAAACACCTCTTCGATAGCGGATACATCTAGTCTAAAAGCTCACCCTACGTTAGATGCAAGTATTTTCTGCATTAAGCCATCAGTAATCAATCAAATGGGATGCTGTCTGGCAGGCTTGTTCACCACCACTACTCTATCGGAGGCCAGAATAGTGGCGATAAGCAGTGGTAGGTTGCTGCTTCGTTTAAAGTTAAGAGTCTTAAGCAGTGTTATCTCTATCTTTATTGTATTTAGGGGCTTATATCACTTCATGGTCTGCAGTTAGCAGGGAATTAGATTGATGAATGAAATCTGTAATTAAAAAAAATAGGCGAATTAATACTCAGCTGTTTTAATTTATTGTGCGATTTTTTTAAGAATTTCTTCTCTTGCCTGGATGGTGCGGGCATAGGCCTCGGGGTCGTCAAGTTTTAGTTGACTAAGTTCATGTTCACGGCTTAACTTTCTGGCTTCCATTTTTTGAGTGATTTTTTCAGTTCTTAGTTGTTTTTCTTTTAGGCGCTTTGCAATATTTTCATATTTTAATCGGGCTTGATCGAGTAAAGCTTCTCGTCGCTCTTCATCCATACTTTTCAATCTGGCTTCCCAACGTTGTTGAGTGAAGTTGAAAATTTCGGGGGCTGGCATATGTGAGTTGTATCTATATCCTTCTCGGATGAATGCTTCACCCTTAGCAGCAAGAATGGGTAGTAAAATGTCGTTGTTGTTTTCTCCTGTTGATAGTATATGTACCCCAACGATAATTTTAGAGGTGGATTTTAGATCTAAAGTTTCGGTGGGTTGACTATCATATAAAAAAATATGACTTGTTTCACCTAGCAGTCTTTGTAAGGCTTTTTCCATGGGGAGATTTTTAAAATCGGCCGATATCTGTTTCTCAGCTTTAGGATCCATTAATACTTCAAGACCGCTGATATTAGCGATATAACCTAGAGTCTGGGTCAGTGATACATTTTCAAGAGATACTGTTAATCGGTCATTTTGCCAATCATAGATGATGGGTGGATGCGCCGATTGTTCTGCATAAATAGGCACCATGAATATTTGCCAGATAACAAATATCAGATAAACAGACACCTCTCGGATTTTCATATGACTTCCAATGAAAAAAATAGCGTGACAGAATTACTGCCACGCTAAATGGATTTTAATCACTTAATGACGGGAAGTTTCTCAGCAACGCTACAGCCACTGACACACATGCCACCACTGATAAAGGTTCCATCAATGCCAGAAGTCTCTCCATCACCCGATGCTACACTTACAGTTCCGGTATGGGTAATAGCCTGAATCCCGTCAGGGGATGCTAGCTCTATATATCCCCCATAACCGCCTCTTGAGCCAGCTAGTGTATTATCTGAGTGACCTCCATTGGCAACAAGGTTGGCAGTATTGTTTATTGTGGTACCGTAAATATCGATACTTGAGGCATCGCCTCCTCGATATTCACCATTTCCACCACTGACGTTTAGGGGTGCCTCATTGATCACAGCGCCTAAATTGGTATAGATTTCAATGTTGTTGGCTCTTGATCCATAACCTGTGGTGCCACCGTCAGTACCAAGGTCATCGCCTCCCGTAGCTATTATGCTTCCAGTGTTGGTTACACCGTTGTATCCCCATAACCATGTATACCCAGAAGAAGCGCTAGAGGTACTATCAAAGCTATCACCACTACTTAGGTTAATGTTGCCGTTATTGCTGGTTTTTTCAAGCGCTGGATTTAAGAATCCATAACTATATCCAGTTTCAAGAATAAAGCTTCCGCCATTACCGGCAGTTGCTGGAAAAGTTGTTGAGGTAGATACCGCATTTCCACCAGAGGCGATGAGATCGGCTTCATTCACAATATTACCTGAAGGAAGATATGTACCACCAGGCAAGCGGCTACTATTGTTATTTACTACAAAAGCATTAGCATTGCCGCCATAATTACCATCGCCGCCACTGGTGTCAATTGATGTATACCCTAAAAAGGCTAGTCTCGAATCAGAAGGGTAGCTGTAGCTGGAAATTTCAGCTGAAATATTGCCACCATCGCCGCCGGTACCTGAGCCGGAAGCCATAGCATTGCCACCTGAAGTGTTGATATTACCAGAGATAAGTATTGAGCCTGCAGGAAGTGGGCCGGCTTCATCAGGATAAGCGTAGCCAGTACTGGAATAAAAATAAACATTTCCGCCATCCCCTGCGTCCATGGATGCTTCAGTGGTATTACCACCAGCAGTGAGCATATCACCGCTGTTGATTAATTCTCCCCCATATGCCCCCAACTCTATCTGGCCACCTTGTCCACCATTCCCGTTCGAACTTGAACCACCATGAGTATCCATGTAGGTACTGGTCAATATAGAACCTGATCCTTCATTATAGAATTCAAAATTTCCACCATTACCAGCAGAAGCACCAGAGCCGCCATAACTGATCAGACTTCCACTAAGATTAATTGTTCCATATCCAGTGCCTATATTTATATCAGCAGCAGAGCCACCCGCACCTGTACTTGAGTCACCACCATGGTTATCGATAGTGGCGCTATTCTGAATATTAAATTGGGCAGTTAAATCTACGGCGCCACCTTGACCAGCAGCACCAGTAATGCCATCTCCGCCCCATGCATGGATGTTGCCATGATTGTAGATTGAGTAATTTGTATATAAATTGATATAACCCGCATTTTGACCATCTGTACTACCTGCAGTAGTGATACTGCTGCTGGAAGTGCCAACGTAAGAGCTAGAGTTAATCTGTAAACTGCCACGACTAGAATCAATATTGTCAGACGTCGTGATCGTGCCACTATTCAGAATATCGTTATTTAGTCTGAGAGAAGCATAGTTAGTATAATTCAAATCGAATGTGAGCGTGGTGTCAGTAGCTATAGACAGGCCAGTTACTGGGGTTTCATCGTTTAATGTCCCATTGCCATCCGATATGCGTAAATACGAATTCGACGTGGTTAGATAGGGTGTGCCAGTGCTGGGCTCCTCAGTTGCTACTACAATGGTGGTGTCTGCGGTAATTTCCAATGGATTCTCACCCAGATTGGCACTGGGTGTAATGACCTCAAAACTCGCGTCAGCCTGACCACTTGCAAGTACTTCAGCATTACCTATTCCTGATGTCTTGGACAAACTAACAGATTGACCGTTACCACCTATGCCCCCATCTGATCCTCCCAACCCACCTGAAGTGTTAATTGTAAAAGTACCTATGGGGTTATCTATAGTATTACTATCAGATGGTGAGTCACTGCTGCTACTGGAACAGCCTACCAGTGCTATCGCTGAGATTGCCGCAGCACTGATTAAAATTGCTTGTTTGATTTGATAATTCATGTGATATTTCCCTGTTTGACCTCAGGTTTGAGGTATTAATTCAAAAATCCGAACTGACACTGTAATTGAATAAAAGCAGTGCTTCAAGCTAGTAATCTGTCATAGGTTAATATCATTGAAAGGATGGGCTATCTTCTAATAGTATTAATAGTGGATAGTCACTACATAGCATTAACAGGTAGAAGGTATTTCACAATAAAATCTAAACTCAAAACAGCGCAAGTTAAGGCACTCTCGATGAAGAGAGTTTATTCACCATAGCAACCCCTCCAATAATAAGTGTGGCACCAATAAAAAGGGATAAAGTAATGGCTTCATTTAAAATAAAGACCCCGAATATTATTGCACTAACTGGTACGAAGAACACAAACACCGCCGCCTGAGCAGCGCCTATCTTCTGCACGCCCTGAAAAAACCATACGAACCCTGCTACTGTGCCGAGCAGGGATAGATATCCAATAGAGATCCACAGGTTAAGGGTATTATGGATGCGCAGCGGGTGACCGGATATCACAATCCATAACAGCAATAAGATACTACCGCTGACGCAGGAATAAGTTACCAGAGCGAGTGGTTGCAGAGGGCTGGAAGAGTTCATTAGTTTTTTACCGATCAGGGTATAGGCTGCCCAGGATAATGCACAGCCCAGTAGTGAAAGCTCTCCTGTTGCCACGCCCTGAGAAAACAGTACTGTAAGATGGCCGCGTGATAACACCGTCGCTACACCCAGGATACAGATAAGCAGTCCGGCTATATTGATCCAGCCAAAACGCTGGCGAAAAAACCATACCGAACCCAATGCTACCCACAGCGGATTGGAGGTGATGATGAGGGCACCCCGGCCAGCTTCAACGGTCTGAAGACCAAAAAAGAAAAACAGGTTGTATAAAGCGACGCCGGTTAATCCAAGCAGTACCACATAATACAGTTGCTGTGTATTTAATCTGGGTAATCGTCCCAGTTGCAGCTTAAGGATTAGCAATAAAACTATCGAAGCGACACTGAAGCGCAGCAGTGCACTGACCTCAATCGAAGCATCGATAACTGCATACTTGGCAGCGATAAAGGTGCCACCCCACGCCAGCACCGCGCCGAGTAGCTTCAGGTAAGTCAGCAGGTTACTCATCAGTCAAGTTGAGTAATGCGATATCCTGTTTTTTTGAGTTGCTGCAGCAGCCCGTCCGGGCCGATCAAATGTGCGCTACCCACCAGTACCAGTTCTGTGTCAGGGGTTTCCAGGTATTGCTGGATTTTGGGCATCCAGTTCTGGTTGCGTTGTACCAGCAGCTGTTGATAAACCGGCTCAAACTGTTCGCGCATGGGGGTTACAAACAGTTCGGTCAGCTGAGCGCGATCACCGCTGCGCCAGCTCTGGATCATTGTGTCGAATTCAGTTTGCAGAGTGGCGATATCGGCCAGTGTCTGGCGGATCATTTCATCTTCTACGCCCGTGCCCATCTGGTTTATAAAATCGATCTGTTGCTGGATTGTTTCCAGCGCCTGAATAGTTTTGCCATCCTGTTTTGCCCTGTTGTAGAAATGCTCGTCTACGCCCTGATTACCAACGCCCATTTTCTGCATTTCGCGCATGGTCAGGGTGATAGCGAGTATGGAGGGTCTTAACGCGCTGAATTGCTGGATTGGCAACTGGTTCTGGTTCAGGTAATCGACCAGTTGCTGATAGGTGTCGGCAGAGAGTTGATCCCGTATCGTCTGGCCTTTGGGTAGCAGGGCGATCTGTAGCATGGCCTGATTAAATTCAGGACTACGACTTTGTTCTATATCGACTTCAAAGGTCACTATGCGGGATTTTTGATAGGCGCGATCAAAGGCTTCTGGCAAGGGGTAATCCGAGGCGCGCAGGATGTGCACGGTACCCGCCAGGTAGGTGGTATGTTTTCCATTTTCAATCTTCCAGACCGGGCTGCTGGCTAGCGCCGATTGTTGAAAAATGGCAAGCAGCAGGAAAACGAGCCCGGTTAAGCCACCGGGCCTGATCAGCTGTAGACGCATGTTTGGGTCCCTATTGTTATTCAGGCGTTGGCTACAGATTCTTTTCCGCGCTCGAATGCCTGTTCATTAATTTCGACCAGTTTGGGTTTGCTCTTGCGAAAGCGATCTACAATCGCGTTTTTTAATATCTCGCTGTCAAACGGCAGGTAACTGGAAATAGCGCCAAGCATAACACTGTTCACCAGTCGAAAGTTACCCAGTTCGCGCGCGATTTTACCTGCTTCGAATGGAAATACGGCGACGCCTAAAGCCTGCATCTCTGCCACCGGATCTTCCGGGTAATCAAACAGGCCGATACTGACGATGGGTGGTTTTTGGCGATCCAGATTGACCATCGCTACCCCTTCAGGTTTGAGCTCCGTAATCCAGCGCAGGGCTTCAGCGGGTTCAAAGCCGACCAGGATATCCGCTTCGCCCTGCGGGATGGCGGGAGACAGCACTTTATCGCCGAAGCGCACATGCGAAGTGACCACACCACCGCGTTGTGCCATGCCCGCGACCTCGGTTTTCTTGACGTCATAGCCCAGTGACAACGCAGTTTGCGATAATACTTCGGCTGCGGTCATGACGCCCTGACCGCCAATGCCCGCGACCAGTATATTGGTGATTGATTTTGAATTATTCATAACTCGCCCCTGGAAAAATCTGCTACAGCAACAATGGCATCCTGACCACAGGTTTTCACGCATAACTCACAACCGGTACAGGCCGGGGTATCAATGCGCACAAAGGCGAGTTCTTTTTCCTTGCCATTCGGCTTCATTACGGTTTCACGGCGGGTAACCGAGATCGCGGGACAGCCCACATCCAGGCAGTTTTTACAGCCGGTACAGGCTTCTTCCTTTACCTCAAAAGGCGGTTTGGAGGCATAGTAATCCACCAGTACACAGGGCTGATTGGTGATAATCACCGAAGGCTCATTGATCTTCGATTCAGTGCGCAGGACTTTGAAAAACGTGGGTAATTCATAGGGATTAACCTCGTGGATACGCTCGGGCTTGATGCCTATCGCCTCGGTCAGCTTCCGGAAGTCGACTCGTGGTCTTTCGTTACCATGAAGGTCATGACCGCTGCCTGGATTTTCCTGGCCGCCGGTCATGCCGACAGCACGATTGTCGAGTAGCAGAACAGTGACGTTGCCACCGTTATAGGCAATATCGAGCAAGCCCTGCATGCCCATGTGCATGAAGGTGGAGTCGCCGATTACCGCGATAATGCTTTTGTTGGCATCGGCTTCATTACGGCCCTTGTCCAGGCCGTGCGCGACGCCCATGGAGGCGCCCATGCAGATGCAGGTATCCAGTGCGTTCCAGGGGTGACCGGCGCCCAGGGTGTAGCAACCGATGTCGCCAGAGATGATTTTGTTACGGATATGCGACAGCGTGTAATAGATGCCCAGATGAGGACAGGCGACGCACATGGTTGGTGGACGCGGAAAGACCGCCGCGCCCGTTTTGCTGACATCCAGTTTTACCGCGACTTCCTGGCCTTTGGGCTGTGCTTCTTCGGTAGTTCTGCCGAGCAAAGGATTAATCAGGGGTAGCAGTACCTGCGGTGAAAGTTCGCCAAATTTCGGCAACAGTGATTTACCGGTGACGGCTATACCGGCGGCTTTCATTTCCGTTTCCAGCAGGGGTTCCACCTCTTCTACAACGATGAGCTGCTCTACACTGTCGGCAAACTTACGCAGTTGTTCCAGAGGGGCCGGGTAGCTCAGGCCCAGCTTGTAAACCGGTGCCTCCGGGAAGGCTTCCTGTACATGCAGAAAGGTTGGCCCCGAGGTCACGAAACCGATGCGTTTATCGCTGCCGTCCACGACATAGTTTAAATTCGTTTCTGCGCTCAGGCTGGACAGCTGACGATCACGTTCGAACATTAACGGGATGCGTCCTCGCGCATTTGCGGGTGTCATCACATACTCGGTTGGTTTGTACTCAAAGGCTCGAGGTTCTAAGGGTTGCCAGCGCGCTGCGTCACTGGCGACAACGACCCCTTTTACATGACAGATGCGAGTGGTCAGGCGCAAAATAACCGGGGTATTGAACTGTTCGGATATTTCAAACGCTGTGGCACACATTTCATAGGCTTCCTGCGAGTCGCAGGGCTCGAGTATGGGCACATGAGCAAAACGACCCCAGAAGCGTGAATCCTGTTCATTCTGGGATGAGGATAATCCAACATCGTCTGCGACCGCGATGACCAGGCCACCATTCACCCCGGCCAGCGTCTGGCTCATCAGTGCGTCGGAGGCGACATTTAAACCGACGTGTTTCATCGCGCAAAAAGCGCGGCTGCCAGCCAGGGAAGCGCCGATCGCAACCTCCAGAGATACCTTTTCATTTACCGACCATTCGCTGTACATATCTTCATACTGGGCGGCATATTCCAGAATTTCGGTGGAGGGGGTGCCTGGGTAGGCTGCTGCAACGCGGCAACCTGCCTGCCACATGCCGAGGGCAACCGCTTCGTTACCCGACATAAACAGACGAGGTTGATCAGATTTTTGTGCTTGTGAACTCATATAAATACCTTTGCTTACTTCGAGCCAGAAAAGTGCGCCCAATTATGGCAGGGAAGTTTTTCGATGGTTAATATTTATCGGTAATAACCCCGATTTTATTGACGATGGTCAATCACCCGCACTGCTTTACCCTGTGACCTGGGTACCTGACCGATACCTTTAACCTCAACTTTGCAGGATACACCGATAAAATCCTTGATATCGCGCGTGACGTGTGCGGCGACATTCTGCATGGCGGCTTCACCCTGCTCGGCCAGCGGCGCGGTGGCTTCCACGTTCACCTGCATGCTGTCCATATTGCCGGTGCGAAAGATTTCGATCTGATAAAAGGGGCTGAGTGTTTCGGTTCGAACCAGCACGGACTCAATCTGTGAAGGATACACATTGACCCCGCGAATAATCAGCATGTCATCACAGCGTCCGGTGATGCGCTGCATGCGTGCATGGGTTCGACCGCATTGACAGGGTGTAGCATCCAGCGTCGATATATCGCGCGTACGGTAGCGCAGGATCGGGAATGCTTCCTTGGTGAGTGAGGTAAACACCAGTTCTCCCTGTTCACCATAGGGTAATGGCTCGCCACTATCAGGGTCTACCACCTCGACATAGAAATGATCCTCCCATACATGCAATCCATTCTTTGCTTCAATACACTCAACTGATACCCCGGGGCCCATGATTTCGGACAGGCCGTAGATATCAATCGCATCGATACCCAGACGCGATTCGATCTGGCTACGCATTTCCTCGGTCCAGGGTTCGGCACCAAAAATGCCTATCTTAAGCGGTAATTTACGAAAATCTATGCCTTCCTGTTCCGCCTCTTCTGCGATGTTGAGGGCATAGGAGGGTGTGCAGCCCAGGCCGTCTGCAGCGAAGTCATTCAGCAACATGACCTGTTTCTGGGTTTGTCCCCCCGACATGGGGATGACCGAACAACCCAGTGTTTCTGCGCCGTAATGAAAACCGAGGCCGCCGGTAAACAGCCCATAGCCATAGGCGTTGTGAAAACAGTCCCCGGCCTTCAGGCCGGCAGACGCAATCGAGCGCGCCATCAGGTCGGACCAGTTGTTGATGTCACGTCGTGAATAGCCCACCACGGTAGGTTTGCCGGTGGTGCCAGAGGAGGCATGTACGCGCACAGCCTGTGAACGGGGGATCGCAAAAGATCCGAAAGGGTAGTTGGCACGAAGGTGATCTTTTTCGGTAAATGGCAGGTGTCTGAGGTCAGCCAGGGTTTTTAAATGCTCAGGTCTGAAACCGATTTCATCCATTGAGTCGCGATAGTGCCTGACATTGGCATAACATCGCTCAACGGTGGTTTTTAAGCGTTTTAACTGAAGTGCCTCCAGTTCTTCTCTGGGCATGGTTTCGATATCGGTGTGCAGGATCATAAATCTACTCTTCGGTTTCTGACGGTTAGTTTATTTTTGTTTCATCCACTGTTGCATGGAGTCATCACGACGAAATACTGTGCCGTTGAACAGCGCTACCAGTGTGTTGTCAGCACGCCTGACCTCAATGGTATACAGCCCGCTGCGACTACTGAGTTTCTGTTCTGTTGCCGTTGCGGTGAGAACGTCGTCCTTGCGCGAAGGCGCGGTATAGTTGATCTGAGCATTTAGCCCAACGGCGACCTTGCCGTGTGAATTGGAAGCCAGCGCAAAGGTATAGTCGGCCAGGCCAAATACTGCGCCGCCATGGGTAATATCGACTGAATTCAGCAGTTCATCACGTATCTGCAGACGCGTCTGCGCATAGCCCGGTTTTACCGAAACCAGCTCGATACCCAGCAGGTGGGCAAACCGATCATGCTGTTGCATAAACTCGGCAATCTGCTGAGGATCGGGTTCACTCATTTCTTCAGTGGTATTTTCTGTCTGTGCGCTGCGCGTGGTGTCTGGATCCGGTGCGCTGGCGATAGCGTCAGGCAGGCTCTCGGTGATTAGCTGATATCCTTTGGCGCGTAGCGCACTGTCGATTGCCTGCGGATTATCTGCTGTGAAGCGCAGGATAACGATACGCTTGCCCTGCTCATCGCGGCTATAGGGTGACACCACGGTTGCGATATAACCCCCCAGCGCGGTAATGTCATCGAGTAAATGTCCCAGAGTGCCGCGTTCGTCACTGAGACTGAGTGCGATGCGGGTGCTTTGCTGAAGCTTGCAGCCAGTGATATCGAGTAGGAAGTCCATGATATCCACGCCGGTGATGATGCCGCGCAGCTCACCATTGTCCACCACCGGCAGGCAGCTTATTCTGTTTTCACGCATACTCAGCCCGGCCTGTTCGACCAGGGTCTCAGGCGTGCAGCTGATCACCTCTTTGTTCATGACATTGGCGACTCGCAGTTTGGACATCAGGTAATTGACTTCGCCCACTGACAGCGTGGTGATGGCAGAAGGCTCAGCACGGGTAATGTCACTGCGCGTGAGTAATCCCACCAAGTGATTGTTTTCATCCACCACCGGCATGAAACGACGGCCTTTCTGCTGCATCAGATGTGAAGCCTGGCTGAGCTTCATGTCTGCAGTGACCGTGTCTACGTGGCGGGTCATGATCTGTTCAATATACATAGCTGTCTCCAGTCACTTGCTCAAATTAGTATCCAAGATAGGCCTTACGCACGGCTTCATCGTTGAGTAATTCCTCAGCTGCAGCGCTGGTGATGATGTGCCCGGTTTCCAGCACATAGCCCCGATCAGCCACCTTCAGCGCCATACGGGCATTCTGTTCAACCAGCAGAATGGTGACGCCCTGCTGGTTGAGTTCCTGCACAATGCGAAAAATCTCTTCCACCAGCAGCGGGGCAAGTCCCATAGACGGTTCATCCAGTAACAACAGGCGTGGACGCCCCAGCAAGGCACGGCCAATGGCAAGCATTTGCTGCTGACCACCGGACAGCGTGCCCGCCTCCTGTTTGTATTTTTCACGCAGGATCGGGAACAGGCTGTAGATGTGCTCCAGCTCCGATTCCAGCCACTGAGAATCCTGGCGTTGTGAATAGGCGCCCAGACGCAGGTTGTCGTCTACACATAAGGGTGCAAAAACCTGTCTGCCTTCGGGTACGTGGCAGATACCGGCGCGCACGATCTGGTGAGGAGCCCTGTTGATGAGTTCGGTGTCTGCAAAGCGGATACTGCCGGCGCTGCATTTCTGTAACCCGGACAGTGCTCGCAGCAGGGTGGATTTACCCGCCCCATTGGCACCCACGATAGTGACCAGCTCGCCAGCTTTTATGTCCAGTGAGATACCGTGCAATACCTGCACCGGTCCATAGCTGCTGCACAGGTTGCGAATCTCGAGCAGTTGCTGCACTGCGCCCTGCTGGGAGTTGTGATCAGACGGCATAATGACCACCTGTCAGCGGGTGCTCGGGTTTCTCTTCCCCCAGATAGGCGGCTATCACCTGCGGGTTATTCTGGATCTCAGTACTGCTGCCTTCGGCCAGGCGGCTGCCGTAATCCAGCACCAGAATGCGGTCTGACACCTGCATCACCAGGTTCATATTATGTTCCACCAGTAAAACCGTAATGCCGTTCTGGCTGATGCGACGAATGAGTTCGAGCATCTCGCGGGTCTCGGTATCATTCAGCCCTGCGGCGGGCTCATCCATCATCAGCAGGCTGGGATTCATCGCCAGTGAACGCGCAATCTCCAGACGTTTGAGTACACCATAGGGCAGGGCATCTGAAGGGCTCATCAGGTATTCTTCCAGGTCGCAGAACTGGATTGCCTGCTCGGCCCACTGGCGCGCCTTTTTCTCTTCAGCAATGTTCATGGGCAGGCGTAACAGGGTGGACAGGAAGCTGCCTCTCAGGCGCAGGTGACAGCCTACCAGTACATTCTCCAGTACGCTCATGTTGAAGAAGATCTGCAGGTTCTGAAACGTGCGCGAAACACCGCAGCGGGCGATTTTGTAGGGCGCCAGGCCGACCATCTCCCGGCCCGATAATTTGATGCTGCCTTCGTCCGGAACGTACACACCGGACAGCATGTTGAACAGGGTGGTCTTGCCTGCACCATTGGGTCCGATCACGGAATACACGATACCTTCTGCAACATCAAAATCGAGGTCAGCTATCGCGGTAACCCCGCCGAAAGATTTCATCAGTCCACGAACCTTAAGCATGAGGCTGTCCCTCGTTGCGTTTTGCCTGGCGCGAGAGCAGGCGCTTCACCAGTAGTTCTGCGCTGACAAATAAGCCCTGTGGCATGAAAATCATGGTCGCCATCAGGATCGCGCCAAACACCATAACCTCGTAATCTTCAAAAACCACCAGTAGTTCGGGTAAAAAGGTCAGGATCAATGCCCCAAGTATGGCGCCGTAGGTGGATGCCAGTCCGCCCAGTACCACCATGGTGACTAGCTCTATTGAAAAGAAAAAGCTGAAGGAATCAGGGCTGATAAAAGATTGCTGGTGCGCAAACAGGCTGCCAGCAAAGGAAGCAATCAGCGCGGAAAACACAAAGATTGCACTCTTCAGTGCGCTGGTGTTGATGCCCATTAATTCGGCGGCAATCTCCGAGCCATGCAGGGCGCGCAGGGCGCGGCCATTACGCGAGTCGATCAGGTTGTTGGAAAGCCACACCACAACGATCAATACGCTGCACATGACGATATACCAGTGAAAATCCGTTGCTACGGTCCAGCCAAAGAGTTCCAGTGCGGGGATGTCGCCCATGCCATCAGGTCCACCGGTTAACTTGCCCGCCTGCACCAGAATGATAGAGACAATGATGCCGAATCCGAGTGTGGCCATTGCCAGATAATGTCCTTTCAGGCTTAAGATTGGGCGTGCAATGATAAACGCGATGATGCCGGTTAACAGCATCCCGGCTGCGATAGCCAGCAGTGAATTCCAGCCGTGTTGCGTGGTTAAAATAGCTGAGCTGTAAGCGCCTATGCCAAAAAAAGCGGCATGACCAAGCGAGATCTGGCCCGCATACCCCATCAATAGATTGAGGCTGATCGCGAGGATCGCATGCAGTGCGGCAGCGGTTAGCACAACCGTCACGTAATAGTTGTCGGGGAACAAAAGCGCCAGCGCCGCCAGCGTCAGGGCCAGTAAAAAGACTCCAGAAAAACGTCGCATCGCGCTACACCCGTTCGGAGGAGCGTTTGCCTATCAGCCCGCTGGGGCGGATAAACAGGACCAGCAGTAAGATGACGAACCCGATGGCATCCTTGTAGCTGGATGAAATCAGTCCGGCGGCCAGTGATTCGATTAATCCCAGCAACAGCCCGCCAACGATGGCACCCATCGGATTACCCATGCCACCCAGGATGGATGCAGAAAAGCCCTTCAGGCCCAGCATGACACCTGCATCGTAGGAGGTGAAGGAAATCGGTGTGACCAGTATACCCGCCATAGCGCCGAGTAAGGCAGACAGTCCATAAGCGATGAGTAGCATAAGCTGGATGTTAATACCCATCAGGCTGGCAGCGTCGCGATTGTAGGAGCAGGCGAGTATGGCCTTGCCCTGTATGGTGTGATGAAAGAAGTAATGCACAGCGATCACCATCACAGCGGTTCCTCCCATTACCCACAGGTTCTGCGGCAACAGGGTTGCATTGCCAATATGGATGGGTTGCTCCCCCGAGAAGTGCGGCATCGCGAAGAAATCCTTACCCCATAAGACCAGCGCCACGCCACGCAGGAAAATCGAAGCGCCGATGGTAATGATGATGGTGGTAACCACGGTTGCGCCACGGGCCAGGTTAATCGCGAAACGCTGTAGTACCAGGCCGATAGCGATCACGAAAAGCACCGCAATGACAGCGGCAGCAAATAATGGCAAACCTTCATCACCTGCGCTGAGGAAAATCGTCATCATGGCGCCCATCATGACAAATTCGCCCTGCGCAAAATTCACCACGTCAGAAGCGTTGTAAATAATGGTGAAGCCCAGTGCCACCAGTGCATAGATTGCACCCGTGGTGAGTCCGGTGATAAGAAACTGGAAGATCTGGTCAGACATACTGCTGTAAAACCTGTGATGAAAAGAAGGCTTTAACGCCGTCGCGTTAAGGTGACTCGAATCGTGGCGCTCCAGCGGGGAGCGCCACACATAACGATGTGCCTTATTCTACAATCGTCCAGTCACCATTCTTGATTTCCAGCATTTTGAAGGCGTCAAGACCCAGTCCCATGTGATCGCTTGGGGACATATTAAAAACACCGCCGGTACCCACAAAGTGCGTGGTCTTTTCGATTTCGTCGCGTACCTTTTCAGGGTCGGTGCTGTTTGCGCGATCGATGGCTTCCAGCGCGATATACAGTCCGTCATAAGCGTGACCACCAAAGGTAGAAACCGGACCATACTCAGCCTGGAAGCGGTTCTTGTAATCCATCAGCACTTTCTTCTGTTCATCATCGTCACTCAGGCTTTCGGCAACCAGTAGCGCGGCTGCAGGCAGGCGTACACCTTCCGCTGCATCACCGGCGAGTTCGATAAATTTCTTCGAAGCCACGCCATGCGACTGGTATAGCGGCAGGGTGATGCCAAGCTGGCGTATGTTTTTAGTTACGATGGCTGGCCCAGAACCGAAACCGAAGTTGAGGATTGCTTCTGCATCGGTATCGCGTATCTTGGTGAGCTGTGTGGTCATGTCGGTATCCTTGGCGCCGTAGGTTTCATCGGCTACCACGGTCAGGCCGTATTGTGGGGCCAGCTCCAGCGACTGGGCACGACCTGATTTATCGAAACCACCGCTGCCGCAGATGAGTGCAATTTTCTTGATACCGCGCTTCTGCATGTCGGTGAAAATTTTGGAAGCGGCCATGCGATCAGTATGCGGCGTTTTAAATACCCATTTATTCACCGGGTCGATGATTTTGACCGAGCCCGCCAGTGAGATAAAAGGTACCTTGGCTTTTTCAACCAGCGGCATGGCGGCAATACTGGAGCCAGAGGTTGATCCGCCAACGATGACATCCACCTTGTCTTTCTGAATCAGGCGTTTGGTAAATTTAACCGCTTCCTTGGCTTTGCCGCCGGTATCGTAATGAATTAGTTCGATTTTTTTACCATCGATACCACCAAAGTCATTAATCGCCTTGATGTACATCTGCAGGGTTTTCAGTTCCGGGTCACCCAGAAACGAAGCCGGACCGGTTACCGATAGAAAGGTGCCAACCTTAATTGTATCTGCGGCCAGGGCCAGATTGGTCAGTGCTGAGATACTCAGGGTGGCGGCGATTGCCATGATTTGCGTACGCTTTATTATCATGTCGAATTATTCCTCAAAGTTTTATTTGTGTTTTGACCGGCCAAAATAGTAAAGGCAAAAAAATCCGCTAACCATTAGATTAGTGTGCTAATTGCTCTTTAATTGCCAGAGGTCAATTTGCAGTCAGTTTGCGCGACAGCTATGAGACGCTGGCAATCGCGCTTTAAAACCGACTAAAATACTCAGTTATGAATTAAATTAGGTTTTCACTGATGGATTATTCCCGTCGATTTGATGTCATTGTTGTTGGTGGAGGACATGCTGGTACCGAGGCAGCGCTGGCTGCTGCGCGTATGGGGGTGAACACACTATTGCTGACGCATAATATGGAAACCCTGGGGCAGATGAGCTGTAACCCCGCGATTGGAGGTATCGGTAAAGGGCATCTGGTGAAGGAGGTTGATGCCCTGGGCGGCGCAATGGCGCTGGCTGCGGATAAAGCGGGCATTCAGTTTCGTATCCTGAACCGCCGAAAAGGTCCGGCGGTACGCGCCACGCGCGCGCAGGCGGATCGCCAGCTGTATCGTGCAGCCATTCGAGAAATGCTGGAAAACCAGTCCAATCTTTACCTGTTTCAGCAGCCGGTGACGGACCTGATTGAGAATAACGGGCGCATCGAAGGTGTTCGAACTGAGATGGGGCTAAATTTTTATGCTGAGCGGGTGGTGCTGACTGTGGGTACTTTTCTGGCCGGTAAAATCCATATCGGCCAGGCAAATTACAGTGGCGGTCGCGCTGGTGACCCCCCTGCGACCACGCTGGCACAGCGGTTACGCGAGCGTGACTTTCGCATTGACCGACTGAAAACCGGCACCCCGGCGCGGCTGGATAGTCGCACGCTGGATTATTCAAAAATGCAGGAGCAGCCAGGGGATGATCCTTTGCCGGTGTTTTCCAGCATGGGCTCGGTTGAGCTGCATCCGCGCCAGGTCAGTTGTTACATCACTTATACCTCAGAGGAAACACACGATATCATCCGTAGCGGTCTGGATCGTTCACCGCTGTTTTCAGGTGTGATCGAGGGTACCGGCCCCAGATACTGTCCTTCGATAGAGGACAAGGTGGTGCGTTTTGCGGATAAGACCTCGCACCAGATCTTTGTTGAGCCGGAAGGCCTGAAGCTGACTGAAGTGTACCCTAACGGAATCTCTACCAGTCTGCCGTATGACATTCAGGAGCGCCTGATACACAGTATTCCCGGTTTTGAACAGGCGCATATTATTCGTCCTGGCTATGCCATTGAGTATGATTATTTTGATCCGCGTGATTTACGTCCTGACCTGCAGACGCGCTTTTTTGAAGGGCTGTATTTTGCCGGTCAGATTAATGGTACTACCGGATATGAAGAAGCGGCGGCACAGGGTCTGGTGGCCGGTGCGAATGCCGCTGCCTCGGTGCTGGGTAAGGCACCGTTAAATCTGGCGCGCTCAGAAGCCTATATCGGCGTGTTAATCGATGACCTGATTACGCGAGGAACCAGTGAGCCTTATCGTATGTTTACCAGTCGTGCCGAATATCGCCTGATGCTACGCGAAGATAATGCTGATCTCAGGCTGACACAGATCGGCCGTGAAATGGGGCTGGTAGATGATGCGCGCTGGCAGCTGTTCAATGAGTACCGTGAGCAGTTGGAGCAGTTGAATCAATCGCTACGCGATAACTGGGTTCGTCCTGGGGATGATGCCGAAGCCAGTTTGAAGCAGAAATTGCCTGGCCCTATCACGCATGAGTACCGCCTGTCTGAAATGCTAAAACGTCCCGAGCTTTCGATTGGTGATGTGGCGCCCTTTATTAAACCTGAACAGCGCTTTTCTGAGCGCGTAATGGAGCAGGCTGAGATCAACGCCAAGTATGCCGGATATCTCTCGCGTCAGCAGGATGAAATCAACAAGGCATTAAAGCATGAGTCGACTGAGCTACCATTAGAGCTGGATTATGCCGAGGTGAAAGGGCTGTCTAATGAGGTGCGTCAGAAACTGCAGGAATCGCGGCCTGCAACCATAGGGCAGGCGGGCAGGATTTCAGGGGTGACGCCGGCTGCCATATCGTTACTGCTGGTGCATTTGAAGCGACTCCCGACCTCGGTACAGAAAAGCGCCTGATGGGAGAGCTGTCTCTAGAGCGGGGGCTGGCCGAGATGGGGCTGGACTGTGATGCTGCGCAGGCAGAGCGACTGTTGCAATATCTAGACTTGATGGATAAGTGGAACAAGGTCTATAACCTGACGGCGATTCAGGGTAAACAGAAGATGCTGGCCTATCATGTGCTGGATAGTCTTTCTATCGCGCAGCAGATACCTGCGCAGGCTTCCTGCCTGGATGTAGGCAGTGGTGCAGGCCTGCCGGGAATACCGCTGGCCATCCTGTTGCCACAAACGCAATGGGTGTTGCTGGATAGTAATGGCAAAAAAACCCGTTTTATACAGCAGGTGATCGCTTCCTGTGCATTATCCAATGTTAAAGTTGTGCAGTCTCGTGTTGAGGATTATCATGCCGAGTCTCATTTTGATGTCATAGTCAGCCGCGCCTATGCCGCTATCGCCGACTTTGTCCATTCTGTGAGTCATTTATGGGCTGCCAATACGCAGCTGATGAGTATGAAAACAGAATTGACGAAGGAAGAGCGTAGCGCATTGGATGAAACGCAGTTTGACCTTGAAATTTTGCCGCTACAGGTACCGGGCATTAGCGAATATCGCAGCCTGGTCAGAATTAAACGACAGGAATCATGACCAAAACCATAACCATAGCCAATCAGAAAGGCGGTGTCGGTAAAACCACCACCTGTGTCAATCTGGCCGCTTCGCTGTCAGCTACCCGACGCAGGGTGCTGCTGGTCGATATGGATCCGCAGGGCAATGCGACCATGGGCAGTGGGGTTGATAAGAATGACCTGCAAAGCACAGTGTGTGATGTATTGCTGGGTGAGAAAACCATACAGGAAACCGTCGTAAAAACCCCAGAGTCTGGCTACGACCTGTTACCAGCCAATTCGGACCTGACTGCGGCTGAGGTTCAGTTGATGAATAAGATAGGGCGTGAAAAGCAGCTCGATCTGGCGCTGGATCGGGTGCGCAATGATTATGATTATATCTTGATCGACTGCCCGCCCTCATTGAATATGCTGACGGTTAATGCGCTGGTGGCTGCTAACGGTGTGGTGATCCCTATGCAGTGTGAATACTACGCACTGGAGGGTTTGAGCGCATTACTTGATACCATTGAGCAGATTCGTATCAGTGTGAATCCGCAGATTAAGCTGGAAGGCCTGTTGCGCACCATGTATGACCCGCGCAACAACCTGTCGAACGATGTCTCCAGCGAATTGATAGAACATTTTGGTGATCAGGTGTATCGAACAGTGATCCCGCGTAATGTACGTCTGGCAGAAGCGCCCAGCTTTGGGCAGCCAATACTGCAATACGATAAAAACTCTCGCGGATCAATGGCTTATCTGGCGCTGGCCGGAGAGGTGCTGCGCAGAGATGCCAAACAGAATCATTACGTTAATTAACGAGAACTGGATAACTAATGGCTGCAATGAAAAAAAGATTAGGCCGCGGCCTGGGTTCTTTGATCGGGAATGTAGAAGAAGTGACTCAGGTGAGTGCTGCAGAGATGGAGACGGGCCTGAGCGAGTTACCGGTAGACAAGATTCAGCGTGGAGAATACCAGCCGCGTAAGCATTTCGATGAAGAAGCCCTGCAGGAGCTGGCGAATTCGATTGCCGCACAGGGAATTGTACAGCCCATCGTGGTCAGGCGAGAGGGTTCGCATTATGAATTGATCGCAGGCGAGCGGCGCTGGCGCGCTGCGCAGCTGGCAGGTTTGCAGGTAATTCCTGCGGTTGTCAGGGACCTTGATACGCAATCCGCGGCAGCGATTTCACTGATAGAAAATATTCAGCGCGAAGACCTGAATCCGCTGGAAGAGGCATTTGCGCTACAGCGCCTGATCAATGATTTTGAGTTAACGCACATGCAGGTCGCTGAGGCGGTGGGTCGATCTCGAGTTGCAGTAAGTAACCTGCTGCGCCTGCTAGAGCTGGCTGAGCCGGTAAAAGATATGGTGAACAAGTCATTACTCAGCATGGGGCATGCGCGTGCACTGCTGGCATTGCCGCAGAATGAACAGGCCGATATGGCGCGTGTTGTGGTGAACCGGGCGTTATCGGTGCGTGAAACCGAAACCATGATTAAAAAGATCCTTTCTCCTGCTGCCAAAGCGACGGCGCCGCGTACTACTGATCCAGATATTCAGCGCCTGGAACAAAAAATCAGTGAAAGCTTATGCGCCAAGGTAAAGATCAATACCAATAACAAAGGCGCGGGTAGTCTGGTCATTCATTTTCATAATAACGATGAACTTGAAGGGATTTTGCAGCATTTTGGGGAATAGTTTTAACGAATAGAATCAGCTGTGAACTTATCTTAACTATTTATTAATTGATGTATAAATTTTTTGATTGAGCGATTGATTCTTGTATGACAACTCCTTATACTTCGCAGCGCATTGACGGGGGTGGGCTACTTTGTCGTCAGTCGAAAGGCTACAGATGAAGGCACATGTTCAAGTTCAGCTGGCGTTTCAGCTAGTAGTCATGCTGCTTTACACGGCGTTGGTATGGCTGTTTGGGCTGGGAGATACGTTTTCAGCACTCACTGGTTGCCTGGCAAGTTTAATACCAGGGACATATTTCGCGGTTAAAATGCTGCGTCAGAATGTTAACGTTAGCGCACAGCAGTGGTTAGGACATGCCTATCGGTTAGATGTTGCTAAGTGGATAATGACGGGCATTATATTTGCGCTAGCATTTACTTCAGCTTATCAATGGGATCCAGTAATTTTATTCGTCGGGTATTTGCTGATGCAGATGTCGGGCATGTTTGTACCATTAATTCAGAAAGGTAATTAGTCAGCAATGGCAGGAAGTTACGAGACATCAGGTGAGTATATAAAACACCATTTGACCAATCTGGTTTATGGTCAAAAGGCCGATGGTAGTTGGGGTATAGCTCACAGTCACGACGAAATCGCAGAAATGGGTTTCTGGTCGATCAATCTGGACTCTATGGGTTTTTCTATTGGTCTGGGCGTTCTGTTTCTGTGGTTTTTCCGCAAGGTAGCCAAGTCAGCCTCAGCTGACACACCGAAGGGCTGGCAGAACTTCGTTGAAATGCTGGTTGAGTTTATTGATGAATCCGTGCGCGGATCGTTTTCGGGTCGTAACCCATTAATCGCACCTTTGTCCATGACCATCTTTGTATGGATCTTTTTAATGAACTTCATGGATTTGCTGGCGGTCGATCATATCCCCTGGCTGGCGAGTATGCTGGGTGTGCCTTATCTAAAGATCGTGCCCTCTACTGACCCTAACGTGACTTTCGGTCTGTCTCTGGCCGTATTTGCTCTGGTTCTGTATTACAGTTTCAAGATGAAAGGCCCTGGCGGGTTCTTTGCCGAGCTGGCTTTTCATCCATTTCCAAAATTTCTGATGCCTGTAAACCTGTTGCTCGAAGGGGTGACGTTGATTGCGAAACCTATCTCACTGGCGCTTCGTCTGTTCGGTAACATGTATGCGGGTGAAATGATATTCATACTGATAGCTCTGATGTACAGCGGCGGCTGGGTGTTAGGGGTATTTGGTGGATTTTTACAATTGGGCTGGGCTATTTTCCATATACTGATTATCACGTTACAGGCGTTTATCTTTATGACGCTGACTATCGTGTACTTAGATATGGCATCCCAGGAATCACACTAGTTTTTAATTTCGAAATATTTTATTAGGAGACATTCATGGAAAACGCTCTGCTTTATATCGCTGGCGCTATTATGATGGGCCTTGGTGCACTTGGCGCTGCTGTTGGTATCGGTGTTTTAGGTGGCCGCTTTCTTGAAGGCGCTGCTCGCCAGCCCGAGCTCATTCCAATGCTGCGTACTCAATTCTTCATCGTAATGGGTCTGGTTGACGCGGTTCCTATGATCGCCGTTGGTCTGGCTATGTATGTGATGTTTGCTGTCGTAGGCTAAAGCTTTATCTTGTTTAATCTCGATATGAGGACAGCAATATGAATTTCAATGCAACTCTGATTGGACAAACGATTACCTTTATCGTTTTTGTCTGGTTCTGCATGAAATATGTCTGGCCGCCATTAATGACGGCTCTGGAAGAACGCAGGGCAAAAATCGCTGATGGACTGGCAGCGGCTGAGAGAGGTCAAAAAGATCTTGAGCTGGCACAGTCAAAAGTTAGCGAAAACCTGAAAGAAGCCAAACAACAGGCCCAGGACATCATTAATCAGGCTCAGAAAAGAGCCAATGAAATGGTTGATGAAGCCAAAGAAATCGCACGCGAAGAAGCTGAAAAAATTAAATCTGCTGCTACAGCAGACATTGATCAGCAAATTAACTCTGCACGTGAGCAATTACGTAAAGAGGTTTCTTCTATTGCAATTTCTGGTGCCGAGAAAATCCTCAAGCGCGAAATCAACGCCGAAGCTCATGGCGAAGTGCTTGAAGACATGATGGCTCAGATCTAGGAAACGAACAGTATGTCTGATTTTGAAACTGCCGCGCGGCCCTATTCCAGAGCGATCTTCGAGCTGGCTACTGAGCAAAAGGATCTCCAATTCTGGTCGGATGTGTTGCAGCTGGCATCTACTCTGGCCGCAGATGCAGATTTACAGGCACTCATCACAATGCCTTCAATCTTAAGCTCTGAAGTCGCGGACGTTTTTGCGTCAATTATGTCTTCGGTCAAAGATGGACCAGAGATTAATGAGCAGGTGAAAAACCTGCTTGCGCTGCTGGCTGAAAATGATCGCATAATGGCGTTACCTGAAATCGCTAAAGGTTATGAAACCTTTAAACAGGAGGCAGAGGGTAGAATTGAAGTTTTTGTAACTTCAGCCAGAAAGCTGACTGCCAAGCAGGAAAAAGAAATCGTTAAGAAAATGAAGCAGAGACTGGGCAAGGAAGTAACGATTACTTCCGAAGTCGACGAGTCTTTAATCGCTGGTGCGATTATTCATGCTGGAGACCTGGTCATCGATGGGTCGGCACGTGGGCAGTTGAATAAACTGACCTCACAGTTAAACAAATAACACTGAATTTATTTATTACGGGATAACGCTATGCAACTTAATCCGTCAGAAATTAGCGAGCTAATTAAGGATCGCATTAAAAATTTTGAGAGTGCCGCTGAAGCCAGAACAGAGGGCACCGTGGTCAGTCTGACAGATGGTATCTGTCGTATACATGGTCTGGCGGATGTTATGTCCGGCGAAATGATCGAACTGCCTGGCGATACCTTTGCAATGGCGCTCAACCTGGAAAGAGATTCGGTTGGTGCGGTTGTACTTGGACCTTACAAGCATCTGTCAGAAGGTGATACTGCCAAGTGTACAGGTCGTATTCTTGAGGTTCCTGTTGGTGAAGAGCTGCTGGGTCGAGTAGTTAACTCCCTGGGTCAGGCTATCGACGGAAAAGGTCCTATTACCAGCAAGAAATTTGAAGCAATCGAAAAGGTTGCTCCTGGCGTTATCGAAAGAAAATCGGTTGATCAGCCGGTTCAAAGCGGACTGAAAGCGATTGACGCGATGGTTCCAGTAGGACGCGGTCAGCGTGAGTTGATCATCGGCGACCGTCAGACTGGTAAGTCAGCAGTAGCTATCGATGCGATCATTAATCAGAAAGGTACCGGTGTTAAATGTATTTATGTTGCGATTGGTCAGAAAGCTTCTACTATCGCTAACGTGGTACGTAAACTGGAAGAGCATGACGCGCTGGCGCACACTATTATCGTAGCGGCTTCTGCTTCAGACTCAGCAGCAATGCAGTACATTGCTCCTTACTCTGGTTGCACCATGGGTGAATACTTCCGTGACCGTGGTGAAGACGCGTTAATCGTATACGATGACTTAACCAAACAGGCATGGGCTTATCGTCAGGTTTCCCTGCTGCTACGTCGTCCTCCAGGTCGTGAAGCTTATCCTGGTGACGTTTTCTATCTCCACTCACGCCTGCTGGAGCGTGCGGCTCGTGTAAATGAAGCCTACGTTGAAAAATACACCAACGGTGAAGTGAAAGGCAAAACTGGTTCGCTAACTGCGTTACCAATCATCGAAACACAGGGTGGTGACGTATCTGCTTTCGTACCAACTAACGTAATCTCGATTACCGACGGCCAGATCTTCCTTGAATCCGATCTGTTTAACGCCGGTATCCGTCCTGCGATCAACGCCGGTCTGTCAGTATCTCGCGTAGGTGGTGCGGCACAAACCAAGATTATCAAGAAACTGGGTGGTGGTGTACGTCTGGCACTGGCTCAGTATCGTGAGTTGGCGGCTTTCTCGCAATTTGCTTCTGACCTTGATGAAGCAACCCGTAGACAGCTGGAGCGTGGTCAACGCGTTACAGAACTGATGAAGCAAAAGCAATATGCGCCTTTGTCAGTTGCTGAGATGGCGATTTCACTGTATGCCGCTAACGAAGGCTATCTGGATGATGTACCAGTAAACAAGATCGTTGCCTTTGAAGCTGCAATGCATGCACATGTTAAATCCAATAACGCTGACCTGCTGAATACCATCAACGAATCGGGCGATTACAATGACGATATCGTTAAAGGTATTACCAGCGCGATTGAGAACTTCAAAGCTAACGGCGTTTACTAGGACTAACTCGAGATTCAGTTATGGCTGGTGCTAAAGAGATAAGAACCAAGATCAAGAGTGTTCAGAACACTGCGAAGATCACAAAAGCCATGGAAATGGTGGCTGCGAGTAAAATGCGCCGTGCTCAGGATCGCATGCTGGCTACTCGCCCCTATGCTGACAAAATCAAGAAGGTTGTTGGGCATCTGGGTAATTCTCATCCTGAATACAAGCACCCGTTTTTGATAGACAGGCCGATTAAAAAGGTTGGCCTGATCGTTATCACCACAGACCGTGGATTGTGCGGTGGTTTAAATATCAATTTATTCAAACGTGCATTAAACGAACTGGAAACCTGGGAAAAGCACAGCATTAAGTATCAGGCTGTGACCATTGGTGGTAAAGGACTCAGCTTTTTCAAGCGCCTGGGTGCAGAAATTATTGCCGAAGTGAGCCACCTGGGTGACAGCCCTGAGATTACCGAAATCATCGGTCCGGTACAGGCTTTACTGCAAAGTTATGAAAGCGGCGAAATTGATGCGATCTACCTGATTAGTAATCAATTTGTGAACACCATGACTCAACAGCCTGAGTTTACCCAGCTGGTTCCTGTTGTGGCATCAGCAGATGACGAGTTAAAGCATCACTGGGATTACATTTACGAGCCCGATTCCAAAGAGGTGCTGGACAACCTGCTGGATCGTTATATCGAGTCACTGGTTTACAAGGCAGTGGTTGAAAACGTAGCCTGTGAAATGGCTTCGCGTATGATCGCGATGAAGAGCGCCACCGATAATGCCGGTGAGCTGATTAAAGAATTACAACTGGTTTACAACAAGGAACGTCAGGCTGCGATTACGCAGGAAATCAGTGAAATTGTGGGCGGCGCAGCTGCCGTTTAAACTTTTTTGAACATATTTATTTGTAAGAGGAACCAAGTATGAGTACTGGAAATGTCGTGGAAGTCATCGGCGCTGTCGTCGACGTAGAATTTCCTCGTGACTCTGTGCCCAAGGTCTACGATGCGTTAAAGATTGCCGATGCGAACAATCTGACACTTGAAGTGCAGCAACAGTTAGGTGATGGCGTAGTACGTACCATCGCAATGGGATCTTCCGAAGGTTTAAGAAGAGGCCTGGAAGTCACTAATACTGGTTCTCCGATTCAGGTGCCTGTTGGCCAGAAAACTCTGGGCCGTATCATGGACGTGCTGGGCAACCCGGTTGATGAGGCTGGCCCTATCGGTGCTGAAACAACTATGCCTATTCATCGTGAGCCACCAGCTTACGACGAACAGTCTACTCAAACCGAGATCCTGGAAACCGGAATCAAGGTTATCGACCTGATCATGCCGATCGCCAAGGGTGGTAAAATCGGTCTATTCGGTGGTGCGGGTGTTGGTAAAACAGTAACCCTGATGGAGCTGATTCGTAACATCGCGGTTGAACACTCTGGCTTCTCAGTATTCGCTGGTGTGGGTGAGCGTACTCGTGAGGGTAACGACTTCTACCACGAAATGTCAGAAGGTGGCGTACTGGATAAGGTATCTCTGGTATACGGCCAGATGAACGAGCCTCCAGGAAACAGACTGCGTGTGGCGCTGTCAGGTCTGACCATGGCAGAATACTTCCGTGACGAAGGCCGTGACGTACTGATGTTCGTCGATAATATCTATCGTTACACATTGGCGGGAACCGAGGTATCGGCACTGCTGGGTCGTATGCCTTCTGCGGTAGGTTACCAGCCTACTCTGGCGGAAGAAATGGGTGCTCTGCAGGAACGTATTACCTCTACCAAGACAGGTTCTATCACTTCATTCCAGGCGGTATACGTACCGGCGGACGATTTGACCGATCCCTCTCCCGCGACTACCTTCGCTCACCTTGATGCGACACTGGTACTGTCACGTCAAATCGCAGAACTGGGTATTTACCCTGCGGTGGATCCGCTGGATTCGACTTCACGTATCCTTGATCCAAACGTTGTTGGTGCTGAACATTACGATACAGCACGTCTGGTACAGGGTACCCTGCAGCGCTATAAAGAATTGAAAGATATCATCGCGATTCTGGGTATGGACGAACTGTCTGAAGAAGATAAGCGAGTAGTGGCACGTGCACGTAAGGTGCAGCGTTATCTGTCACAGCCTTTCTTCGTTGCTGAAGTTTTCACCGGTGCACCAGGTAAATACGTTTCTCTAAAAGATACCATTGCTGGATTCCAGGCAATTGTAAATGGCGATATGGATCAATATCCAGAACAGGCTTTTTACATGATCGGTGGTATCGAAGAAGTAGCAGAAAGAGCTAAAGACCTATAAGGGTTAATCACTATGTCAATGACTATACATGTCGATATCGTAAGTGCTGAGGAGCAGATCTTTTCCGGACCCGCGGAAATGGTTTATGCGCCAGCGGTAATGGGTGAAGTCGGTATTGCTCCACGCCATACGCCGTTAATCTCACCACTGAAACCTGGCGAAGTGCGCCTGGATGTCGGCGGTGGTAAAGAAGAGTTTTTCTTCATTTCTGGTGGCATACTTGAGGTCCAGCCTCATATTGTGACTGTTTTGTCTGATACCGCGATTCGTGCTGACGATCTTGATGAAGCAGCTGCGATAGAAGCTAAGAAACGCGCTGAAGCAGCATTGGCTGATCAGAAATCTGATCTGGATGTGGCTAAAGCACGCGCCGAAATCGCCGCAGCGGCCGCCCAGATTGCTGCGATTCAGAAATTAAGGATAAAACGTTAAAACGCTGTTCACAGATCTTGATTTTAAAGGGGGCGTTAGCCCCCTTTTTTTGTATCATTAAGGGATATAATCTAACACCCAAACTTTATCCAATTTAAGGACCTTTGATATGCCCCTCAGCGTTATTATTCTGGCAGCAGGTAAAGGAACCAGAATGAACTCGAGCAAGCCCAAAGTGATTCATCAGCTTGCCGGGAAAGCGATGCTCCAACATGTGGTTGATACCAGCTGCCAGTTAAATCCTGACCAGATTATTGTGGTGGTGGGTCATGAGTCTCAACAGGTAGCATCCATCCTTGAAGGGCAGGAAGTCATCTGTGTTGAACAGAAGCGGCAGTTAGGCACAGGTCATGCCGTTATGCAATGTAGCGACAGGATAAAACCGGGCAATGATATTCTCGTGCTATACGGTGATGTTCCCTTGATTACGCTGGAGACCTTGCAATTACTTTTAAGCACAAAAGAAACACAGCCAGCGGTCTCTATCCTAAGTTTTATCGCCGCGGATCCTACGGGTTATGGGCGAATTGTTCGCGATGCAGACGGCACTGTAAAAGCTATCGTTGAACATAAAGATGCATCCGAAGAAGTGCTGGGGATTAGAGAATCTAATTCAGGCATTGTTTCTATCCAGGGAGCAGAGTATGCGGGTTTACTGGCTCAGCTCGACAATAACAATGTCCAACAGGAGTATTATTTAACCGATGTTGTGAAGCATGCCGTGGCCAGCAATTTACAGGTTTCTGCGGTAATCTGTAATGACGAGGCGCAGCTGCTGGGTGTGAATAACCAGCAACAGCTGGCTGAAATAGAAAAAATATACCGTCGAAGAAAAAGCCTTGAACTAATGCAGAACGGCGTAAAACTTATCGACCCGGATCGAATCGATATTCGTGGTAACGTGACAACGGGTCAGGATGTGGTTATTGATGTCAACTGTATCCTGGAAGGAGAAATCGAGTTAGCGCAGGGTGTGGTTATTGGCGCGAACTGTATACTAAAGAATTGTCGCATAGGAGCAGGCACTGAAATTCTACCGATGAGTATTATTGAGGAGTCAGTTATTGGTGAACACAACAGTATTGGTCCTTTTGCGCGTATCAGGCCAGAAACTGAAACACTGGCTGATGCAAAAATCGGTAATTTTGTTGAGGTAAAAAAATCGTTAATTGGTAAAGGTAGCAAAGTCAATCATCTTAGCTATATAGGCGACACCGAGATGGGAAGTAAAGTCAATATTGGTGCTGGGACTATTACCTGTAATTACGATGGAGCTTACAAACATAAAACAACTATTGAAGATGATGTTTTTGTAGGCTCGGATACTCAACTGGTGGCGCCGGTTAAGATTAGCAAAGGTACAACCATTGGTGCTGGATCAACAATTACCAAAGATACACCAGAAAATCAGTTAACTTTTTCAAGAGCGAAACAAGTCAGTTTTGAAAACTGGGTTCGTCCCCAGAAAAAAAAATAGAGAGAGATTATGTGCGGAATAGTTGGTGCCCTGGCACAAAGGAATGTGAGTTCTATACTGATCGAAGGATTAAGAAGGCTGGAATATCGTGGTTATGATTCTGCCGGTATTGCGCTGGTTGATAATGACAGCCTGCAGCGTTACCGCTCGTTGGGTAAGGTTCAGCTATTAGCAGAAAAAATACCACAGGACCAGGTGGGAAGAAACGGAATAGCCCACACTCGTTGGGCAACACATGGTGAGCCGTCTGAAAAAAATGCACACCCACATTTTTCAAGCGAAAGGATAGCCGTTGTTCATAATGGCATTATTGAAAACTATGCAGAATTAAAGGAAAACCTGATTGCGAAAGGTTATGTATTTACCTCAGATACCGATACCGAAGTCGTTGCTCACCTGATCGATAGCTATTATACGGATGATCTTTTTAACGCGGTGTTTAAGGCTACCTCTGAGCTGGTGGGTGCCTATGCGCTCGCGATTATCGCAAAAGACCAGCCTGATCAGCTGGTCGCCTGCCGTAAGGGTAGCCCGCTAGTGCTGGGTGTGGGATTTGAAGAAAATTTTATCGCATCTGATGTATCCGCATTGCTGCCGGTAACTTCTCGGTTCGTTTATCTAGAAGAAGGTGATTTCGCGCTTCTGGAAGGAAAAACTTATCAAATATTTGACAATGACGGTGCAACCAAGGAACTTGAAATCAATGTTTCAGAGCTCAGAAGCGACTCGGTTTTAAAAGGTAAATTTCGACATTACATGTTGAAAGAAATCTATGAGCAATCTCAGGCTGTAAAAGATTGTATAGAAGGTCGTGTTACCGGTTCGGATGTGCTTGGGGGGATATTCGGGCCAGGGTCAGACGAAATCTTTAAAGCCACCAGAAATGTTCAGATTATTGCCTGTGGCACAAGTTATCATGCAGGATATGTCGCAAAATACTGGATAGAAGAGTTACTGAATTTACCCTGTCAGGTAGAGGTGGCCAGTGAATTCAGGTATCGAAATGTGGTGGTACCAGAAAACACCTTGTTTGTAACGCTTTCCCAGTCAGGTGAAACAGCCGATACGCTTGCTGCTTTAAGGGATACTGTAGGTAAAAACTACTGCGGCACCTTAAGTATCTGTAACGTGCCTGAAAGCTCCCTGGTCAGGGAGTCAGACCTTGTTCTGATGACTAAAGCAGGACCTGAGATTGGTGTTGCGTCAACCAAGGCATTCACAACACAACTGGTTGCTCTCATGCTGCTGGTCCTCACCCTGGGTAAAGAAAAAGGCATGCCAGCTGAGCTGATTCAGCAAATAGTTCAGGAGTTAAATGACCTGCCTGCAAAAATAGACAAATTATTGTTACTGGACAATGTTATCGAAAAGATATCTGAAGATTTTATCGATAAGGACGACGCCCTGTTTCTGGGCAGGGGAATGCATTATCCAATCGCAATGGAAGGTGCATTAAAGCTAAAAGAAATTTCTTATATTCATGCTGAAGCTTACCCTGCAGGCGAGCTAAAGCATGGACCACTGGCTCTGGTAGATGCAGATATGCCAATTATCGTGGTTGCACCGAACGACGAATTGCTGGAAAAGCTGCATTCAAATATGCAGGAAGTTAAGGCGCGCGGAGGTAAGCTGTATGTGTTTGCCCATCAGGGAGCCACTCAGCAGGAACATGACGATGATGTGGTAGTGGATATCGACTGTGTCTGTAAATGGACCACGCCAATTCTATCCACGATACCGTTACAGCTACTCAGCTATCATGTTGCGGTACAGCGAGGTACCGATGTCGATCAGCCTAGAAATTTAGCCAAATCTGTTACAGTTGAATAGTATGATAGCGGCTGATTCCGGGTTAAAGGACAGCTCTGCTGGCCAGTAGTCAAAAAGCTGCCCCGAACGAGCCCTTATGTATTTTCGGCTTGCTGTACTACACCCTCCGGGCCGCACGACGTGTGTTTAAAAATGGTCCCTACATTTTTGTCGCGGGCTGGCAGGGGGTTAAAAAGTTTTCAAGCAGAACTAGGAATCTCTATTAGGTCTAAAGCCATTAATCAGGTTGAATGAAGTTCATCTTGCATGTTGAGGAAAAAGACAAGACTCCAGAGATTCAATTGCATCTGATTTAATTCTATTAATCGCACGTTTATAAAACCTATTTTGCAAAGCTCAATGTGACAGATGAAGCTATTTTTCAAGCGCCTTTTATACAAGCTAAAATTTAGCGATGATGAAATAATCCGTACTGCACTGCTAATTTTAGAAAAGCGTTTTGACAAGCAGGTGATTCAATACAACGAGTCCGAAGTAATGGACTACCTCAAACTATTACTTTCAGAAGCAAAAGAAGAAAAGTTTGTTGGCATTTTTTTAGATGGAGACAAGAGCATTATTTCGATTGAAACCTTGTACACAGGGAC
The DNA here is from genome assembly GCA_050288105.1 of Gammaproteobacteria bacterium. Lineage (GTDB taxonomy): Bacteria > Pseudomonadota > Gammaproteobacteria > JACNJF01. The sequence continues at coordinate 136,788 of JBNKDE010000002.1, read as the reverse complement.
CGTTAATGAAGTTAATAGTTATATCAGAGGCGTAATCTGGAGAGCCATCGAACTCAAAGCCATGAATCTTGTTATCTGTCATAATCACCCAAATGCTTTTCCCATACCTTCTGATCAAGATATTGAGTACTCGCGAAATCTCAGCAAAGCATCGTATTTATTTCAAATAACACTGCTAGATCATATCCTCATTGCTGGTTGTGATGCTATTTCTTTTGTCAAAGAAGGATATTTTAAACCTTAACGAAGCTTGATTGACACACAGATCAAGGTTAAAGGGGTCAGAGAGATTGGGCTTTGACCAGCGCCTATTAGAAATACAGGTTCATGAACCCTGCTATGTATTTATCGCTGTCTCTATGGTGCTTTAATATCCGCTAGTCTGACTGCAGGCTATTCGCTATCACTCTCTGTTTGACGCCTGATTTCGCGCAGGCGGTCACGATATTTATCGCGAGCCAGTTCCTGCATGTCCGCTACGGTATCACTTTCATCAATGATCTCGCGTCCTAGCAGGGTTTCAATAGCGTCTTCTAAAGTTACAATTCCTGAGGTTTGTCCAAACTCGTCAACGACGAGAAATAATTGGGCGCGTTTCTTGATAAACAGATCGAGTAGCTGATGTACTGGTAGCTTTTCAGAAACCTGGAATAGTGGTCGGATATGTTTGCTTATAGTATCCGAGCCCTTGCCAGCGCGTTCGGCTTCATACAGCTCGATTCGAAGTACCTTGCCGCGGATATCGTCGATATCAATACCATACACAGGCATGCGAGCAAATTTTTTGGTTTCGGTAATCTCCAGTGCTGCACTGACTGTCATATTCTGTTGCAACATATGTACGACGGTACGGGGTGTTAGCACGCTTTCAGTGGTTTTTTCGCGCAGACTAAGTACATTCGAAAGATACTCATTTTCCTGAGAAACGAGACTACCAACTTTGTGCCCCAGTGAGGCCATAGCAATGATTTCATCGCGTGTAATTCCGTCTTTCTGCTTACGGTTAAAAAGGCCTGTTAGCCCCGTGGCGGTCCACACCAGGGGGTAAACCAGCTTTACCAGCCAGCGGATAACCCAGGATGCAGGAATTGCCAGCTGTCGCCAGTAATTCGCGCCCAGGGTTTTGGGGATGATTTCTGAGAAATAGAGAATGACCAGTGTCAGTATGATGGCGATGGGTGTTTCCCAGTTTGCTCCAAATATTTGCAGGGCCTGAGCGCCTACACCAGCTGCCCCCATGGTATGCGCAAAGGTATTAAGAATCAGGATACCTGAAAGAGATTCATCCAGGCGCTCGCGTAGCCTGGTCAGCCTTGCACCGGCCCTGGGCTGTTCGATGCTTAACTTTTCTACATAGCTGGGTGTGATCGAGAGGAGTACGGCCTCTAGCACTGAGCAAAGAAATGAGACTCCGATGGCAAGGGCGAGGTAGATGAGTAGCAAGGTCATGATGATTAATTTGGGGTTGTAGTGTTATTTTTCAATTACGGCTACGCAGTGATTTCTCATTTGTTAAGCAGGTTTATTGGATTTAATGTCTAAATGGACTTAGTATTTCTGATACAGCTTATGCCAAAGGAGCCCGGTTATGCGAACTATTATTTCTTCCCTTTTTTGCGTTGCACTACTCGCTGGTTGCGCTAGCGATAAGGCCTCTCAGGATCTCTACAGCGATAGCGAAATTGGTAAGGCTAAACGTATTCTACCCTGTACGGTAATATCCGCCAGGCCTGTGATGGTGCGCGGTGATAAAGCTGGTGACAAGGGAGAAGCCTTTGGTTTCATCGGTGGGATACTGGCGACGTCGCGTAACAATGACAATGGTTTTGTACGCTATCTGGGTGGAATACTCGGCGGTATTGCCGGTCGTGCGGTTTCTGACACCTTAAGCGAGCGTGCCGGGGTTGAGTACACCGTGTTGTTATCCGATGGTGAAGAGCGCCAGATTATTCAGGATACTCAGCCAGACGAGGTTTTCATGGCGCAGGGCAGCGCCTGTCGATTGCAGGTTAGCGGTAGTCTGAATCGTGTGCTGCCTGCTGCTCATTATCCGGATGCGGTTAAAAAACCAGAGAAAGTACAGTTCAGTCAGTAGACTGCGCAACTGTAGCTAACTCTGGATTTATGCGGATTTACCACCAGACTATTGCTTGAAACAGCAGTGCTAGCCTTGTTGTGATTATCTGTTCACATCTACAATCACGCGTCCACGTACTTTGCCGGCAAGCAGGTCGGTTGCAGTATCTATGGCATCAGTCAGGCCGATAACCTGTGCGATAGAATCAAGCTTGGTGATATCCAGCTCCTGTCCTAAACGACGCCAGGCTTCCAGTCGTATTTCGCGCGCGCACATCACGGAATCAACGCCAGCCAAGGTGACGCCACGCAGTATAAAAGGTGCCACGGTTGCATTCAGGTCCATACCTCCCGCCAGACCGCAGGCGGTAACCACGCCGTTATAGCGGGTGGCTGCGAGCGCATTCGCCAGCACATTGCTGCCCACTACATCGACAACGCCTGCCCATCTTTCTCTAGCCAATGGTCGCCCAGGTTCGGCATATTCAGATCGTGCCATGACTTCGGATGCGCCCAGTGCGCGAACATAATCCGACTCTTCGCTGCGACCGGTCATGGCAACGACCTGATATCCCAGTTTAGACAGTAACGCTACGGCAACACTACCCACACCTCCGGTGGCGCCGGTAACGAGGATTTCCCCACTATCGGGTTTGACCCCATGCTTTTCCAGCGCCATGACGCACAACATGGCGGTATAACCTGCGGTACCGATCGCCATCGCCTGTTTGGTGGTAAAACTGGAGGGTAAAGGCACTAGCCACTCGCCTTTCAGGTTAGCTTTTTGTGCCAGTCCGCCATTGTGTGATTCGCCTACCCCCCAGCCATTCAGGACGACGGCATCTCCTGGCTTGTAAGTGGCATCATTACTGCTTTTAACCGTGCCTGCCAGGTCAATACCGGGGATCAGGGGGAATTGCCTGATGATGGGCGATTTACCACAAATGGCCAGCGCATCCTTGTAGTTTATGGTTGAGTATTCAACATCAATAACGACTCCGTTATCAGCGAGCTGCGTATCATCGATGTCACACAGTTCAGATACATAGCCGTTATCGTCTTTGTTAATCAAAATACCTTTAAACATGGTTTTAAGCCTCTTCGGGGTTATTGATGGTTTTTAGTGAAATTGCAGAAAAATAAAACGTGCTAAAAGCGCGCAGTGGGGCGGCATCCTGCTCCAGCTTGGCGCGTAACACGGCGCCTTCCCAGCCGGTCCAGAATACTTCGCTCAGATACTGGCAGTCACTGTCGGGTGAAATCTGATGCGCGGTTCTGGCCTGTAGCAGGCAGTGCTGCAGTTTTTGTTGCCAGTTGAGGAATACCTCGTTGATCTGGGCGCGGAAAGCCTCTGGAAGCGAGCCCATTTCCTGACCCAGGTTGCCGATCAGGCAGCCGCGTTTGTAATCAAAGCGTGCCATACCGGTTACCGCATCATCGATGAAGGCCTGTATGCGCTGCAGCGGGGCAAGTGATGCGTCCTGTAAATAGCGGTCAAGTTTGTGCTCGAAAAAAGCATTGTAGTGCGCGATCAGTGCACTGCCGAATTCGTCCTTGCTTTTAAAGTAATGATAAAAAGAGCCTTTGGGGACGTTAACACGCTTTAAGATTTCATCCAGTCCGGTGCTGGTAAAGCCTTTCTCTGTAAGGAGTTCGATACCAGCGCGCAATAACGAGGACCGGGTTTCGTTAAAGCCGGCGGCATCTGCTCGGGGGCGACCCCTGCGTCGGGTAATGGAAGCTGTTGATTGCATCCGGATATATTAGACCGATCGTCTAATAAAATCAAAAGCTGTTTTTATTTGGGTGGTAGCAGAGGGATTTACTGACCTAGCAGGCCTTTTTTAAGACCCTTGTCGGCGGGGAAGTTGCCTAGCCAGATTTCCAGCAGCGCGGTTTTGAAGTCTTCTCCTTCGATACGGCCAAGCAGGGCCTTGTTTTTGCTGATCAGGCAGCCTTCTCCGGGCAGGTAATCTATGACGTAGCGGTCACCTTTCACGGCACTTTCATCGAATAGCTGATTGAAACGAGTGATTCTATCAGCGATAGCATTCATGACTTCTTCAGACTGGTTTTTTTCAAAGCCCTCGTTCCAGGCATCGATCAATTTGGTGCTGGATATCTCGTTATAAATAATATCCAGCTGAATGCGAAATGCACCGGGCTGGGAAAGCACTTCAGCAACGGTATTCGCCTTCGAGGGGAGATAAAGTGAGCCTACGTAAACGTCTATCCATAGTTTTTCGCGCAGGCCCATACCGTTTAACTGCAGGGAGTCGCCATTACTCAGGGTGATGGTGTCGGATACCGAAACGCCAGCCAGTTCCTGAGCGCGAGCTGTAAGAGTGAGAAGGCTGATCAGAAGAATTACGCTAAGTTGTTTTATCATTTTATTCTACGCCTTTGGTTTTTTTGACCTCATCCATGTCCAGAGCCTTGACCTTATCGATCAGTTCTCCAATTGCATTTTCAGGGATGCTGCCGGGTTGAGCAAAAACCAGCATGGATTCACGAAAAACCATGATGGTGGGAATCGAACGAATACTGAAGTGAGCGGCTATTTCCCTTTCTTCTTCCGTGTTGACTTTGGCGAAAACAACATCTGAAAACTTTTCAGAAGCGGCATCGTAGATAGGTGCAAATTGTCGGCAGGGTCCGCACCAGGGCGCCCAGAAATCAAACATAACGATGTCGTTGTCTTCAACCAGTGCTTCGATTGTTTCTCTTGTTGCGGTTACAACGGCCACTTGATACTCCAATATTCAAAAAAATTACCCGCGAAGTATAGCTGATGAGGTATCACGCTGTAAGGAATTTACCTTGCCTGCGCGCTGCGGGTGCATTTATTTACTACCTGGTTTCACGTACTGGATAACGCCCAGGCGGATGAGTTCTGCGTGTAAAACTACCGCGCGATCAAGGCAATGGGGCACCTCGAGTAACTGCTGTTTAAAATTATTTTCCAGTGGTAGCAGGTAAATAAGTCGATACACAATGGTATTGAAGTCAACCGGGTCAATACTTGCGGGTAATGAGGAAGAAACATGCTTAAGCAATTCAAACATGTAGTAATACTGATCGGGAATCTGTTCAACAACTTCTTCGTGTAGTAGCTCTACCTCGGCAATCAGTAATCCATTGTCCAGGCTACGGGTTACATCAATACGAAAGCGTTGCATGCCTTCAACGGTAATGCCGAGCAGGCCGTCATCACGATTCTGAAAATCAACGATGGTGGCGGTGGTACCTGTGGTAAAGATTTCGATATCACTGGCTGTTTCCTCGCCGGAATAAATCAGCACCACGCCAAATGGTTTCTGGTCGCGCATACATTCAGCAATCATGTCGAGATAGCGCGGTTCGAAAATTTTCAAAGGTAACTTGTTACCAGGAAGCAAAACGGTCTTAAGCGGAAATAGTGCCAGTTCCATCAAAGCTATGACTCTTTAGTGCTGGACCAGCGTGGAGATAGCTGGTTATCAATATTAAGTTGATCAAGGATGCGACTGACGACGAAATCGACCAGATCATCCACACAGTTTACCCCCTGGTAAAATCCTGGGCTGGGCGGCAGGATAACCGCGCCCAGATTGGACAGCTTAAGCATGTTTTCGAGGTGCAGGCTGGACAGCGGGGTTTCACGAGGCACCAGGATCAACTTGCGGCGTTCCTTAATAATCACGTCGGCGGCGCGATGGATCAGGTTATTACTCAGTCCATGCGCAATGGCGGCCAGGCTGCCCATAGAGCAGGGGCAGACGACCATGGCGTCAGATACGGAGGATCCACTGGCAACGGGTGCTGTCCACTGGTCTTTACCATATACCTTCAGCTGTTCTGAATCACTGCCAAAGTATTCGCACAGCTGTGATTGCATCTGCTGTGGAGATGACTGCAACTTAAGGTCGCTTTCCATCGAGATCACGATCTGTCCCGGTTGCGAACAGATAAACTGGATCTGCACACCCGCCTTGAGCAATTCCTGCATCAGGCGCAAGGTATAGGGTGCGCCGGATGCGCCTGTCATTGCCAGGGTGATCTTATTCATGGATGAACCTTGATTTTTTCATGCTCGGCAAGTTTTTGAGTGGCATTGGATAAACGATTGATCAGGTTCTCCAGGAACACGCGGTAGTATCTTAACTGGGTCTCTACTGTAGCTTTTTCAAGCAGGGACCCGCTTACCATCATCAATGATACATCGGTTCGGGCAAATATCGATGCCTGTCTGGGTTCACGGGTAATAAAGGCGATTTCACCAAAGCAGTCGCCCTGATACATCTTGCCAATGATAACGCCATCCTTTTTAACCTCTACCCCGCCTTTGGTAATAATATAGAAGGCTGTTTCGATCTCTCCTTCGGAAAGAATGATTTCACCTTTCCTGAAATCCAGCCATTCACTGGCATCCACTACTTCGGTAATCTGGTCGTCATTAAAATCCCTGAAAAACTTCAGGTAACGCAGGGTAGCCCATTTTTCCTTCATGTCGATGCGTTCACCGACCCCGCGCAGGCGGCCAAAGGTCTTGGATAAATCTGCTGCCAGCAGGGCAGCACTATCATAGCGATCATAGATGATCTTGTTGAGACATTTTTCAGCAATATCGACAACTTCCTGCGGCAGGTCAGGGCGAATAATTTTGAGCGAGTCAGGTTCTATATTGGTGATCTGGTAAATCAGGGACTCCAGGCTATTGGCTTTAAACAGTGGACGACGCGCCAGTAAGGCATACATGACAGCGCCCAGGGAATAGATATCGGATTGTTCAACCAGGCGTTTTTCATGTGTCAGCTGTTCAGGCGGCAGGTACATGGGGCTGCCCTGAACCGTAGCGGGCGCCGATTCACCAAAATCGAAATGGGCGATACTGAAGTCCATAATCTTGATTTCACCATCGTTGCTCAGCATGATATTTCCTGGTTTTAGATCACGATGGATGACGCCCTGGCGGTGCACATAATCGAGGCCTTTGGCACACTGGTACATGACATCGATAACCTGATTGGTGGTGAGTACGCGCTTGCCGGTTACGTATTCCTGCAGGGTCACCCCATCGACATACTCCATCACGATGTAATTCCAGTCATCCTGCTGGCCTGCATCGTAAACCGCGACGACAGCGGGGTGATGCATACGGCCCGCGGAATACACCTCGGCAAAAAAGTTTTCGCGGTTTTTCTGCGCCAGTTGTGGGTTGTCATCATCGGATAGATGGGCGATCTTGATGGCAACGGGACGCTGTACGAAGGGGTCATAGGCTTCATAGACAACACCCATGGAACCTTTACCGATGGTTCTCTTGATTTCATACTTGGAAATCTTGGAGGGCCTGGATGGTGTCTTTGATGTCATATCAATGTGCTCTCAAAGCCTGTGCCAGCTTTTGATGGATGCCTTCAAATCCACCGTTGCTCATGATGACTATGTTATCCCCTGCTCTAGCCTGAGTGACCAGGTGCTGGATAATTTGATCCAGTGCGCTATAAATCTGGATCGCTGTGCTCGGATTATCCAGCAGCGCGTTCGGATCCCATTGTAACTGGCCATTGTCGTAGAGCAATACGCTATCGGCAGCAGCAAAAGAGGCAGCTAGCGTATGCGCATGCACACCTGCTTTCATGGTGTTGGAGCGCGGCTCTAACACGGCAATCAAACGTCCCTGAGTCTGCTGTTTTAAAGCATCCAGCGTGACCTTGATCGCGGTAGGGTGATGTGCAAAGTCGTCGATAATGCTGATACCATTGATTTGTGCAATGACTTCCTGGCGTCTTTTAACACCTTTGAAGTCGAGCAGGGCTTCAACGCCAACCGACAGTGGAACCCCCGCATGCTGCGCAGCAAGTAAAGCAGCGCAGGCATTTAACTGATTAAATTGGCCGTGTGGCATACCCTGCAGCGACCAGCTTTGCCTGGACTTTTGATCCAGCACGGTCTGGCTTTGTGTCTGTATCGACAGGTCGCCCCGTTCCAGCCCAAAGCGTGCGGTTTCAGACCAGCATCCCATGCTCAGTACCTGTTGAATGTTTTCATCCTGGTGATTATGGATTACCAGCCCGCTGCGCGGCACGATACGCATCAGGTGATGGAACTGTTTTTTTATCGCCTGGAGATCGTCAAAGATGTCAGCATGGTCGAACTCCAGGTTGTTAAGTACCAGAGTGCGGGGTTGATAATGCACAAATTTACTGCGCTTATCGAAAAACGCCGTGTCATATTCATCCGCCTCTATGACAAAAAATGGCGACTCGCCCAGACGCGCGGACTGATTAAAATTCTGGTTCATACCGCCTATCAGAAAGCCAGGTTTTAACCCTGCATATTCCAGAATCCAGGCCAGCATGCTACTGGTGGTGGTTTTGCCGTGGGTGCCGGCAACGGCCAGAACCCAGCGCTGTTGCAGCAGGTGATCATGTAGCCATTGTGGTCCGGAGATGTAGGGCAGGCCTTTTTCCAGTATCAGCTCAATCTGCGGGTTGCCGCGCGAAATGGCGTTGCCAATGACATACAGATCTGCATCCAGGTCCAGATTGTCTTCCAGGTACCCTTCGCGCAAATCGATACCAGTGTCCGCCAGCTGCGTGCTCATCGGAGGGTAAACATTGGCATCTGAACCGCATACCTGATGACCCATTTCACGCGCCAGCATAGCTACGCCTGCCATAAAGGTGCCACAGATGCCAAGGATGTAGATTTTCATTAAAAAACTTTAACCAGGATAAATTCGTAAAGTAGAAAATAGTTAAAAGCAATAAAACCTGCGAGCAGCGTATTGATCTGAAATGCGCGCTTGAATATCAGTGAAATAATAGCAAGATTCCAGACCAGTAAGATGACATTTATCTGTAGCGCCATCGAACCGGCCAGCTGATCCGGGGTAGGAGGAGAAACCAGATAAAATACCGGGATGCTGACGAGGCTAACGATCAGGTTGACACCGATCAGTGCAGACAGTGTCTGTATTAATCGTTCCGGCTTTTTTACCAGCTTAAGCACCAGGTAACTGATAGCGTACAGGATGCTGACCTCGACAAAAATCTGGGCGGTGATCGATAGTAGCGAGCGTTCACTGGCCAGCAGCGTGTAACCCACCAGGATATAAGCCAGTACCGTGAGCACAATCGTTTTGGGATTAAATGGCAGGTTTGACGGTGATGACTGAAACAGGCACATCTTCAGGTATTGATGCAGGCACAGTAACCACAGTTTGAGCACATGAGACATTGAAGCTTTAAAGACCTTTGTTGCTGCTTTCGATGAGATGATGGATGTCATCCAGAACCGCCTCGGCAGCGGTATAGTTGATGGGAATATTAAACCTTGATTGCTCCGATGCAAGTACCAGGCTGGGAAAGCTGTTCACGCCAATATTACGCACGGCGGCCAGTTCCTGCTCAAAATCCTGCATCAGGTCGGTAGAGAACATGCGCTGTTTAAACTGATCGGCATCCAGTCCGATCTGCTGGGCTAGTGAGCACAGGGTTTCCAGATCAGAAGGATTTTTAGCCTGCAGGTAATAAGCCTGCTGAATCGCGTAGGTCATTTCATTTTCCATGTTAGCCATCTGGCGCGCGACTATGACTGCTCTACAGGCTGGGTAGGTAGAACGGCGCGGGGTGTTCAGGGTCCAGAAATCAAAGTTAAACTGAGTGCCGGGAATAACTTCTGAGATTCGCTTCCAGGTAGACTGTAACTGGTCGCGCATCGCCTGAGGCATAGGCTCATCGCTATCCGGCGCAAGACCACCGACCCAACTGACCAGTTCGATCTGAGCAGGCAGATTCTGCCTGATCTGTTGCCATACGGGGCGAAACCCCCAGCACCAGCTGCACATGGGGTCATGCACGTAATACAGTGTCATGCTAGTCGAGTTGTTCATTCGCAGGGTGTCTCTGGCAGAAATTGTTAGTTCAGGTCGCTAAATCAGGCTTTGACAAGTGACATAGCACATGACCCATCTGGCTCATTTAGATATACTCACGCGCTTATTTATCCCGATACCTAAGATTATATGAGTGAATTATCTGAATACGATGTTAGCACCTTTCAGGGTTTGATACAGGCCCTGCAGACATTCTGGTCTGATCAGGGTTGTGTAGTGTTGCAGCCGCTGGATATGGAAGTGGGTGCTGGCACCTTTCACCCGGCTACCTTCCTGCGTTCGATTGGACCGGAGCCGTGGAATGCGGCCTATGTGCAGTCCAGCCGCCGCCCGACCGATGGGCGCTATGGTGAAAACCCGAATCGCCTGCAGCATTATTTTCAGTTTCAGGTTTTACTCAAGCCCAGCCCGGACAATATACAGGAGCTGTATCTGGATTCATTACGTGCACTGGGCTTTGATCCACTGGTGCACGATATTCGTTTTGTGGAGGATAACTGGGAGTCACCCACATTGGGTGCCTGGGGACTGGGCTGGGAAGTCTGGCTCAATGGTATGGAAGTGACGCAGTTTACCTACTTTCAGCAGGTGGGCGGGCTGGAGTGTCGTCCCATACCTGGCGAGATTACCTACGGTCTGGAGCGTATCGCGATGTACGTGCAGGGCGTAGAAAGCATCTATGATCTGGTGTGGACACACGGTCCACATGGCGATGTGACCTATGGTGATATCTATCACCAGAACGAGGTTGAGCAATCGGCCTATAACTTTGAGCATGCGAATACCGATGAACTGTTTCACTGGTTCGATGTATGCGAAGTCGAAAGCCAGAAGTTGATTGAGGCTGGTCTACCTCTGCCAGCCTATGAGCAGGTGATGAAAGCCTCGCATACCTTTAACCTGCTGGATGCGCGGCATGCGATCTCGGTCACCGAGCGCCAGCGCTTTATCCTGCGTGTGCGCACACTCGCACGCGGTGTCGCAGAGGCCTTTTATCAATCACGCGAACGACTGGGCTTTCCTTTACTCAAGGGAGGTGCAGCATGAGCGACTGTCTAATCGAACTGGGTACTGAAGAGCTACCCCCAAAAGCACTACAGAGACTATCAACTGCTTTTACCGAAGGCGTAGTCGATGGTTTAAAAGCGGCGGGCCTGGATGTTGCTGCGGTCGAATCCTTCGCCACCCCAAGACGACTGGCCATGTTGCTGCGTGATGTGCCGTTAAAGCAACAGGATCAGGTGGTGGAGAAACGCGGACCTGCGCTGCAGGCGGCGTATGACGCCGAGGGCAACCCAAGTAAGGCGCTGCAGGGCTTTGCTCGAGGTTGCGGGGTTGAGGTGTCTGAGCTACAGCAGAAAACCACCGACAAGGGAACCTGGCTGTATTTTGAACAACAGAAAAAGGGTCAGAGTATCCAGCAATTGTTGCCCGAGATTGTGGCTGAGTCACTGGCAAAACTACCGATACCCAAGCGCATGCGCTGGGGTGACCGGGCGGATGAATTTGTACGCCCGGTACACTGGGTGGTGATGATGCTGGACGATGCGGTGATTAAGGCAAATATTCTGGGTACCGAGGCCGGTAATCAAACTTATGGGCATAGATTCCATGCCCCGCAGGCAATAGAGATACCCAGTGCGGCCGATTATGAGCAACTGCTGGAAAGCTCTGCCAGCGTGATTGCCGGTTTTGATAAACGTCGTGCCAGAATTCGCCAGCAGATAGAAGCCACCGCGCAGCAACTGGGTGGCGCGGTACAGATGGACGAGGAGCTGCTGGATGAAGTGACTTCGCTAGTGGAATGGCCGGCAGCTATCAGTGGTCGTTTCGACGAAGAATTCCTGCAGGTGCCGCCAGAGGCACTGGTGACCACCATGCAGGATAATCAGAAATACTTTGCAGTATTCGATGCTCAGCAAAAACTACTGCCTTACTTTATTACCATCTCCAACATCCAAAGCAGCCAGCCGGAGATGGTGTCGCACGGTAACGAACGTGTTATTCGTCCGCGCTTTGCGGATGCCAAGTTCTTCTGGGAGCAGGATCAGAAAGTCACCCTGTCATCACGCCTGCAAAGCCTGGAATCAGTCGTGTTCCAGCAAAAGCTGGGTACGATCGCAGAAAAGGTGATTCGTGTACGCGCACTGGCAGGATTCCTGGCCGAAAAGCTGGGTGCTGATGTGAGCCAGGCAGAACGTGCCGCAGAGCTTTGCAAATGTGACCTGATGACCGATATGGTTGGTGAGTTTCCCAAGTTGCAGGGCATTATGGGGCACTACTATGCCCGTCTGGATGGCGAAAGCGATGCGGTTTCTGCAGCCATTGAACAGCATTACTGGCCGCGCTATGCCGGAGATAGCCTGCCGCAGGTGGCGGCTGGACAGATTGTGGCGCTGGCTGATCGTATCGATACCATGCTGGGTATTTTTGCCATTGGTCAGAAGCCTACCGGCGTCAAAGACCCGTTTGCACTGCGCCGTTCAGCGCTGGGTATTATTCGTATCCTGATCGAAAAAGAGTTGCCACTGGATATCGCCGAGGTGTGCCGTCAGGCTGCCGCCGGTCTGGCGGACAAGCTGGATGCCTCTGCCTCGGTGGATGAGGTGGTCGAGTATGTCTTTGATCGACTGAAAGCCTATTATCAGGATCAACAGATTCGTTTTGATGTGGTAGAAGCGGTAATGGCAACTGCACCTACCGAACTGACCGATCTCAACAATCGTGTGGTAGCAGTGAATGAGTTCCTGCAGCAGGATGCAGCGATAGCACTGGCTGCTGCAAATAAACGCATCAGCAATATTCTTAAAAAACAGGATCAGGCAGTAGCCGATTCCATCGACTCGGGTCTACTGCTAGAAGCAGCGGAGCAAGCGCTGTTTCAGCAATTGACCCAGCTTGAAGCGAAAGCCAGGGGCTTTTTCGAGCAGCGCGACTATCTGTCAGGCTTAAATGCACTGGCTGAATTACGTCCGGCGGTGGATGAGTTTTTTGATCATGTAATGGTGATGGCAGAGGATGAAAAGCTAAAACAGAACCGGCTTGCGCTGTTGCAGAAATTGTCCGATCAATTCCTGCAGGTGGCAGATTTTTCACGTATCCAATAGGTTTTTGCGATGAAAAAAATGGTGATCCTGGATCGCGATGGTGTGATCAATGAGGATTCAGATGATTACATTAAATCGGCTGAAGAATGGGTGCCGATCAAAGGTAGTCTGGAAGCCATTAGCCGCATCAAGAAAGCGGGCTACCTGGTAACGGTAGCGACCAATCAATCCGGTATCGGGCGCGGCATGTTTAGCCTGCAAACCCTGAACAAAATGCACCAGAAATTCGCTACCCTGCTGGCACAGCGTGGTGCCGAGATTGATGGCATTTTTTTCTGCCCGCATACGCCGCTAGATAACTGCAGCTGTCGTAAACCCAAGCCGGGTCTGCTATTGCAGATCGCACAGCAGTTTGATATCAATCTTAAGCAGACCGTGTTCGTAGGGGATACCTTTAGCGATATACAGGCAGCACGACTGGCAGGTGCGATACCCGCCATCGTACAAACCGGTAAAGGTATGCAAACGATAGAAAAACACGGTTTTTTTGAAGATGTTCGGGTGTATACCGATCTGGCGCATTTTGCGCGTGAACTCATCAGAGGAAGCTGAACTTGAACCCATTAACTAAATTCTGGTTTTTTTTACGGGGCACCCTGTTCTGGATTATTTTCATGCCATCGGTGGTCGTGTTTTCGATCCTGTTAACCATCTCGATACTGTTTCCCATTCGATTACGTATCGGCATGATCAAGCTCTGGATCAGAATCAACCTGGCGTGGCTGAAGCTGGCCTGTGGTCTGGGCTACGAGGTGGAAGGGCTGGAGAATATCCCTGAGCATGGATTCATTGTGATGAGCAAACATTCCTCCACCTGGGAAACCATCGCCATCCAGCTATGGTTTAGGCCCATGGTCTGGGTAGTCAAGCGCGAGCTGATCTGGATTCCTTTCTTTGGCTGGGGTTTAAAAGCGCTGGATGCCATCGCCATCAATCGCGGTACCGGGCGTCAGGCGATCAGGCAACTGGTGGACGAGGGGCGCAAGCGTATGGATCAGGGAAGGATCGTGATGCTGTTCCCGGAAGGTACGCGCGTCATGCCGGGGCAGTACAAACCCTTCAAGCTAGGGGGAGCGATATTGGCGCAGAAAACCGGCTATGCGATTCTACCCATTGCGCATAATGCCGGTGAATTCTGGCCACGACACAGCTGGATAAAATGGCCGGGCAAGGTTAAAGTCGTAATTGGTAAACCTATCGACCCGACAGGAAAAAAGCCCGACCAGATTATTGCCGAAGTCGAAGGCTGGATCACGAGTACCTGTGAAGAGATTAGTGATAAGGCGCAGCTACAAAAGCTGGGTATCACCACCTGAACAGGGTTCAAGCTCATCTGCATAAAAGGAGCGCTGATGAAAACAATGCTGTACCTGCTGGTACTGATACAAAGTGTCCTGCTGCTATCCTGTGGCGGAGGCGATAGTACGGATGCTCAGCGAGTATGTCAGGTACTGGAGCAAACAGGCTGCACCATTGCCAGTCAGAATCAATGTACCCACGAGATTATGCAGGAGTATTACCTGTGGTATCAGCAGGTTGAACCTGTAATCGATTACACGGCATTTCACTCTCCCGCCGAGACGCTGGATTTTCTTCGTTACCAGAATCCCGGCCCCGACCGTTTCTCCTATATGACCAGCGAAGACTATTATGTCAGTCGAATGAATAATGGTGAATATGTCGGGTTTGGATTCTCGCCAATCACGGATAACGATGGCCGGGTATGGGTGCGCTTTGTCTATCAGGACTCATCTGCCGGGCATGGGGGAATGCAGCGTGGTGATGAAATCCTCTCGATTAATGGACAGACTCTAACCAGTATTACTTCAAATCCCAACTGGACGGATATCCTGGGACCGGATCAGCAGGGGTATCAGATTGACGTGGTTTTAAAGAAAGCGAATGGCAGCAATGTGCCCCTGCAACTGACCAAAACAGTGGTGAATATCAATACGGTACTGCACAGTAGCATCATTGATAGCGGTGTGATCAAAACCGGGTACCTGGTGTTCCAGGGGTTTCTGGATACCTCAAACGCCGAGCTGGCACAGGTGTTTGCACAATTTAAAACTGCAGGGGTCAACCGGGTCATTCTGGATTTGCGTTATAACGGTGGGGGGCGCGTTTCGGTAGCCAATACGCTGAGTAGCTACCTGTACAAGGTGGATGATAGCAGCCAGGTGTTCAATCGATTGACCTTCAACGATAAACATCAGGATGAGAATGTCAGTTACCATCTTTCACCGCTAGCGGATGCGCTATCGATCGACCAGCTGGTGGTGATTACCAGTGGTGAAACCTGTTCTGCCAGTGAGATGTTGATTAACGGGCTTTCGCCGTATCTTCCGGTGAAAACGGTCGGTAGCACAACCTGTGGTAAACCGGTGGGTATGAACCCCTTCTTTTTCTGTAGCAATGCAATGCTGCCAATTACCTTTCAGGCCAAAAATAGCGACGCGCAGGGGGACTATTTCAACGGGATTGCTGCAGATTGTGCCGCCAGCGATGATATCAATATCAGTTTCGGGGATGTCTCTGACCCAATGCTGGCACAGGCGAGGTATCTGGCAGAGCAGGGAAGCTGTATGCCTGTAGCTGCGCGCGCCGCCGCTAAATCCGTCACCATACCGGCTCATAAAGGTTCCGGCAGTATTAGTGAGATTATCAGTGCGTATTAGCATTTTTCTGCTGTGTGTCATGTTATCAATCCCCGCTCAGGCAGCCTGGACCGGAATTGGTGCATTCGTCATACAGGGTGATGCGGACTGGCAGCTGGGAGGGCATGAGTTTCAGAACGACTTTACCCAGTATGGACTCAGGATCGAAGAAAAAACCGAAGGCAATCTGCGTATTGGAGCCAGTATTGGCCAGTTCGATATCAAGTTTCTGGATCTAGCCGGCAATCAGCCCATCGAACAGTATGATGGGCAGTTTGTGTCGTTTTACCTGCGCTGGCCAGAACAGCTGAGCGACTCCATTCGAGTACACTCGCTATTTAACTACCAGTTCAACAGCGGACAACAGCGAGACCAATCCGAGAATGGAATAAGCTGGAGCGAAATTTCACTCGAGCTGGGCATCAGCCTGCAACTGGGGCGTTTATCGATTCGACCGTTTGCTGATTACCGTTATATCGATGGGGATGTCAGCGGCACTGCAGTAGCGACCCGACTACTGAATGTTGAGGATCGGTATAGCAGCGGGTTAATTCTGGACTACTATATTGAACGCACGGCTTTTTTACGTTTCCGCCTGAGCCAGGGCGCTTATCAATCCTTTCAGATTAGCCTGGCGCGCGAATTTTAACTGGCTATTGTATCTTCAAGCTTGACTAGACCGACCGGTCAACTATAATCCTTCACTATGAAAGCGACCTTAGACACCCGTCAACGCATCCTCAGTTCCGCACGCGAGCTGTTTCATGGCAATAACTATGCAGATATCGGTATCAAGCAAATCTGCGATGCCGCTCAGGTGCAGAAGGGCAGTTTCTATCATTTTTTTCCTTCCAAGCGTGACCTTGCTCTGGCTGTAATCGATGATATGGCGGATGACTGGGCGCATGGTTTCGTGCATGAAGCCTTTGATCAAAACCTGTCGCCGATGGAACGTCTGGATTACCTGATTGATGCCGCTTATTACTGGCAAAAAGCTGCCAAGGATATTGAAGGACGCATGCCGGGCTGCCTGTTTGGGAACCTAGTGCTGGAAGTCAGTACCCGTGACGATGTGTTACGCGCCAAATTGACCGCAGTGTTCGATAAGACCAAAACTCGTTTTGAGCAAACCCTGGTTGAAGCGGTGGAAAGTGGTGAGATCGCAGCGCTCGATACCAATCTCACCGCGCAGGCAATGCTGGCTTACCTGGAAGGTATGATCCTGCTGGCGAAATCACGTAACGACCCTGATGTTATTCAGCACCTGGGATCTGCGCTGAAAGGAATCCGTATCGAACTAATGAATTAAAAAATTTTACCCGACTGGTTGACTGACCGGTCAACTTTACTTGAAAAACAGGAGAGACATCATGACAACAGAGATAACTGCAACACTGGACGCACGAGGCCTGAATTGCCCTTTACCTATCCTGCGTACCAAAAAGACCATTGCTGGCCTGAATCAGGGCGATGTACTGGAGGTTGTGTCGACGGATCCCGGTTCGTTGAAGGATATTGAATCCTTCTGCAAGCAAACGGGTAATGAATTACTGTCATCCAGCCAGGCAGGCAGTGATTTTGTTTTTCAAATTCGTAAACAGTAAGGAGATCGAGATGAAAGCCGTACAACAATTAGATAGCTCGATGGAAAGTTTTAACCAATGGTTTGATCAACGTTTCGAGCAAAAAATGGCCGAACGCGAAGCTGCACATAAACCTTCAATGAGTATTATTGCCACTAAGGGAACGCTGGATATGGCTTATCCACCTTTTATACTGGCGTCTACTGCCTCGGCACTGGGTTGGGATGTGTCGATATTTTTTACCTTTTACGGATTAAACCTGCTCAAGCGTGATCTAGATTTACAGGTAACACCGCTGGGCAATCCGGCGATGCCGATGAAAATGCCGAATGGTATGGAGATGCCTGTCCCGACCTCGGTGATGGCATTGATGCCAGGGTTTCAATCCATGGCCAGCGGCATGATGAAAAAGACCATGGCGAAAAAAGGCATAGCCACAATCGAGGAGTTGCGCGAAATATGTATCGAGGCCGAGGTGAAGCTGGTGGCCTGTCAGATGACGGTCGATTTATTTGATTATGGCAAGGATGAGTTTATCCCCGAGATAGCCGACTGGGTAGGGGCTGCATCCTTTCTGCCGATAGCGCAAAAATGTGATGTGAGTTTGTTTATCTAAACAGATGAAAGTCAGAGTCCGCCGGTGCAAATCGGCGGGCAGGTTAAGCAGTAAATTTCTTATAATGCTCAACGCGTGCGATATGCATTTCGTAGCTTGCATACCATTGTTTTATCCCTGATTGCTGCGCCAGTTTATGTTCAGCCTGTTGCTTCCAGTTTAGGATCGAAGCCTCATCCTGCCAGAATGATACGGTGATACCGCTTTCTTCACGTGCACTTTCTAAACCCAGAAACCCCGGCATGGTTTGAGCGAGTTCTACCATCCGTTCAGCGGTTTGCTGGTAGCCCTCAGTCTGTTGCGTCAGCTTTGATATAAAGATGACGGCATAATAGGGGGGATGAAAAGGGGGCGACATTATTTTTTGCCAGCTAGAAAATCCGCCTTACTGTTGTTATAGGTGGCTATCAGTTTGTCTATGCCTGACTGTTCGAGTTCGCGTAGTCCGCTTAGCACCATACGTTTGCACCCATGACCTATGTGGGTGCCGTCGCTGAGTAAGTTATATTCCAGGGTGACATCGCCGCGTTTCCCATTGACCTGTAGTAGTTTATTGCTCAGCTCAAGCTGGATATCCTCGACATCCAGGGTATTTAATTCAAAGCTCATGCTTTCGTAGATAATCAGCGGACGATCTGGGTTGATCATGACATTCTGGTCCTGCATCAGCGGAATCAGGATATGCGGAAAAGCCTGGCTGGAAAACTCAACGTAATGGGTACTCAGTGACTCAATAAGTCGTGCATTGGTGCTGACTTCGCCACTGCATTCGATGGCAAGATACTTTTTCCCCTTGCTATCAAGTATCGCCAGGTGTGATTCGGTGCATTCCGGCAGGCTAAGTTTGATACCATCACTGACCATGCCCGAGAAATTGAAGATCATTTTCTGACGCAAACCATAGTGATGCAGGATGACCGAAAATAAAAGATCGCCCGGCACACAAAATCGCTTGGAATCGACATCGTGTATCGGGTTAAAATCCCCAGCCACTTTTTTTGCAAAATTGCTGGCCTGCTGCCGCGTAAAGGAAAGCTTTGAATCCTCTAACTGATAGTACTCTTCAATGTTCATGTGATTTTCGTGTACTGAAAAAGACGCGATATTATCATGAATTAATCGCAATAGCTGATTTTCAATGTCATCGACCACGCCATATGCAGCGGGCTGTCGTATGTTAAAACTGGAAAATCTGGCCATCCGTCGCGGACCGCAATTATTATTTGAAAAGGCCAATATCAATGTTAACAGCGGGCAGAAACTGGGCCTGACCGGTGCCAATGGTTGCGGAAAATCATCCCTGCTGGCACTGATTATGGGTGAGTTACATGCGGATGAAGGGGACTGCTATGTGGCGACGGACTGGGTGATAGCGCATGTGGCGCAGGAAGCGGAAGCCTCCACTCGTCCTGCCATCGAGTATGTGATGGAAGGGGATACTGAGCTTAAGCAGCTACAGGCACGTTTACAGCTTGCAGAAGAAAAACATGATGGCGATGAAATTGCGCACTGCCATGCACGCCTGCAGGAAATTGATGGTTACCAGGCGTATAGCCGTGCCGCCAAATTACTGGTCGGTTTAAGTTTCAGTGACAGCGATCTGACGCGTCCGTTAACAGATTTTTCTGGTGGCTGGCGTATGCGACTGAACCTGGCGCGTGCCCTGATGTGTCGTTCGGACCTGCTATTGCTGGACGAGCCTACCAATCATCTGGATCTGGACGCCGTGATCTGGCTGGAAGAATGGCTTAAAAAATACCCTGGCACTTTATTAATGATATCGCATGACCGCGATTTTCTCGATTCCGTCGTAGAGAGTATTGCTCATATCGAACAGCAGCGTATCAAACTATACAAGGGTAATTACTCAGCGTTTGAGCTATTGCGTGCGGAGCAGCTGGCACAACAGCAAAGCAGTTATATCAAACAGCAACAGACGATCAAGCATATGCAGCAGTTTGTTGATCGCTTCAAGGCCAAAGCAACCAAGGCGAAACAGGCGCAAAGTCGAGTTAAGGCATTAGAACGCATGGCGCTGATTGCGCCCGCGCATGTGGATACCCCGTTCCATTTTAAGTTTCTACACCCGGAGGTAGTCCCCCAGCATTTGATGCGACTGGAGAATGTATCAGCAGGGTATGGCGATGTTGAGGTATTAAGCAATATCAATTTAACCCTGCTTGCAGGTCAGAGAATAGGACTGTTGGGGCTGAACGGCGCAGGTAAGTCTACGCTGATAAAGTTGATAGCATCCAGCATACAGCCACTAAAAGGGGACATAGAGAGCGCAAAGGATTTAAAGGTTGGCTACTTCGCACAGCACCAGCTGGAACAGCTTGACAGTGAGTCTTCAGCGTTACTGCATTTGCAGCGGATTGATCCTAAGGCCAGTGAAAAGCAGTTGCGCTCGTTTCTGGGTGGGTTTAATTTTCAGGGGGACAGAGTGCTGGAGCCCGTAGGACCATTTTCGGGGGGAGAGAAAGCTCGCCTGGTGCTGGCATTGCTGATCTGGCAGAAACCTAATCTGTTGCTGCTTGACGAGCCTACCAATCATCTGGATCTTGAGATGCGACTGGCACTGAATAATGCACTGCAATCCTTCGAGGGTACGGTGATACTGGTGTCGCATGATCGCCATCTGTTACGTACGGTATGCGATGAATTGCTACTGGTGGATAGCGGGCAGGTGCAGGATTTTAATATGGAGATTGACGACTATCCTCGCTGGCTGGCACAGCGACGCGCCGGTAAGGAGGTCAAGCAGGAAGTAGTTAAAACAGCACAACCTGATCGTAAGGACCAGAAAAAAAGAGAGGCTGAGTTTCGAAAATCCATACAGCCTCAGCTGAGTCGTCAAAAAAGACTGGAACGCAGCATCGAAAAACTCCAGCAGCAGCAACAAAGCACGGAAGCTCGCCTGCTGCAAAATGAAGTTTATCAGGATGAATTCAAGGATGAATTACGCGAGTTATTGTTTAGCCAGGCCGAGTACAAAAAACAGCTGGAAGAACTGGAAATGGAATGGTTCGAACTCAGTGAAGAGATTGATCAGCTGAGGGATAAAAGCCTGCAATAATCAGCTACGATAAATAACGGTGAATAGACCATGACTGGAGCGTCTCAAGTTGAATATCAGGCTGTCAGCTTAATCGACAGTAGCAAGCTGCAGCCACTGCTTAAACAGTTGGGCTATGAACTGTCAGTCGCGCTGATTGAGAGCAATATCAGGGAAATACGAGGTCGAGGTGGTGAGGTTTTTGTCGCCCGCTGTGGCAGCGAGATCGTAGGCTGTATCGCAGCCATTATTGATGTTCGCCTCGCGGCAGGTAAACAGGGAGAGATCGTGACACTGGTAGTTATGGACCGGTTCAGGCAGAAGGGAATCGGCGCTCAGCTGCTGCGATGTGCTGAGCAATGGCTATCACCACAGGTCAGCAGTATTCGAGTGCGTGCTAACGCGACGCGCGAAAAAGCACACCAGTTTTATATCCATATGGGTTACACGGAATCGAAAACCCAGAAAAATTTCAGCAGGAAATTCATCTCCTGATGTTTACCTCTTCATAGGCATTGTTGCGGCATTTTCCTTTAGTCGTATACCCGCACAGTTAGCTGCCCTCATCCCATAATTAAAAAAATATCCCTCGCATGAGGGAATCCTCGCTTTAAATCCGCTTTATCAGGTACGCAACCTAAATTAATGGGCCAGCAAACAAGGCTCACAAAGCAACGAGGATTAACCATGTTAAAGCGATTAAAAAACCTGATAACGATAGCGACGCTAGTGGCACTCAGCCTGTTTTTAAGTGCCTGTGGCGGCGGCGGGAGCGACCCGGGGGCAGGCTCGTCCAGCGGTGATGAAGTACGCGATAAGCTGAGCAATCTTGGGGTGGATGTGCAGGAAACACCCCGTCTGGATGATAATTCGGAAGCACTACCGGATGATTACTCACCATTTGGCTCCTCACAGTCTTTCGATACGATTGAAGAAATCACCCTGCTTGGGCCGAAGTTTAGCAATTCCAGTAGCGAACTGACGCTGTATGAATTGCAAAGCCAGAATAATCGACCCATTTATGCACGTGAGGATTTCTTTAAGCCAGCGACCAGCGCAACCCCGTGGTCGAGCGCTATCGGTAATACACCTGCCAATCTTCGCGTTGCTGCTGCCGCAGATATCGACGGAGATGGGCTGGATGAGGTGGTGGTGCTGTATCGAGAAGATGGTAGTACTTCGATCACACTGCAAACCTACCAGGAAAGCTTCAATGGCGGGGTGATTGGATTCGCGCCCGACCAGACTCTGGTGGTCAGCACCGACCCAGCTAACAGGCTATACCTGCAGGCGGGCGACTTTAACGGCGACGGGCTGGCTGAATTTGTGGTCGGTCTGGCCTTCGATGCTGATGCGCGGCTGCTGTTTATCAGCAACAGCAATGGCATTCTGGATCTGGATTCGATCACTAAAACCCTGCCGCAGGCTTACACGGGTAGCAGTATTCAGCTTTCCATGGCGAGTGGTAATCTGGACTATGATGCCGGCCATGAGCTGGTCGTGGTGGTAAATGAGTTGTTTCAGTCTGCCGGGCACGATGCCGGCACCGCGCGTTATTTCATCTTCGACGATGCCAACCAGTCATACCAGGCGGTTGCCGATAGCCTGGTGCGCGCGCAACTCAATACGGTTAACCGCACAGCCATCGTAGCCGATGTAGCGACCGGCGATATCGACGGCGACAATGTTGATGAAATCGTTTTTGGCGGACTGCAGAACTTTGATCCGAATGGCAACTGTGGCTATCGCTACCTGATGGTTGCGCTGGATGACAACAAACGCCTGAATGTACCGCTCGGTGGGCTGGATCTGGTGCCGGATATCCACGGTGGTTGCTCGTCTTCCGCACCCGGCGAGCTGCGTTATGTGCACGTCAATACGCTGGATCTGGATGGTGATGGCCTGCCCGAGATCCAGGCCAACCAGTATGTGTTTGATGATTTCGTCAACGCCGATCCCTGGTCGCAATACGCCTGGACGCTGGATAGTAACGACCAGCCTGTTTACGCGCTGATCGACGATGCCAGCCTGTTCGCTAATGCGTCCGGCTTTAGCGGCCGCTTCGATGCTGATAATAGCAGTATGATGGTGGGCGATGTGACTGCCGATGGCCGCCAGAATATCGTGTTCTATTCGCAGGCTACCAATAAGCTACAGACCTGGGGGCTGAGTAATCCAGATTCCGGTGCGGCCCCGCTAACTGCACCGATCTTCGATAAGGACTGGCGCATGATGGATCAGCAAACCATCCAGTCACCGGGTAGTGAGCCGATCCATCCGCAGATCCTGGCCAGTAATATCAACCATGACAGCCTGGCGTTGCGCTTCTCTGAAGGCGAGCATCGGCTGATCTTTACCGAACCGATCTTGATAGCCGCGTTGGCTGCCGCACCCTGCGATACCTCGTTTGGACAAAGCGCGGATGCCTGTCGCACCTCCTATGGAACCGCCAGTAGCAATACCGTCAGCCAGGAAGATGTACTGACCATTCGGGCCAGCGCCAGTGTTGGTTTTGAAGCCGAATTCAGCGCGCTGGGGGTCAAGGTATCCGGGGTTGAAGTGCTGGCAACGCTGCAGGCGCATGCCAGCCTGATCAAGTCACAGGCGTATACCATAACCAAGCGTATTGTCTACACCACAGGCCCGATCGAGGATACGGTCATCTTTACCACCATCCCGCTCGATCAGTACACCTACACCATTACCTCGCACCCGGACCCGGACCTGATCGGTTCCAAGGTAGTGATTTCACTGCCGCGCGAACCAATTGAGGTACAGGTTGAGCGTTCCAAATACAACGCCAACGTGGTGAGCGGTGGACCGCAGGTTGATTCCAGCGTATTCACGCATACCCCCGGTAAGCCTTCCAGTTATCCGACTAAATCGGAAAAGGACGGTCTGCTGTCCAGCTATAGCGGTCTCGAACTGGGACCGCAGTCGGTGGGTAATTCGGGTGGTAATAGTTCGCTATCGATCAATGTCGCTTCCGAGTCAGGTCTTGGTGTGGGTTACGGCGTGGACTTTGACCTGTCGGTTAAGGGCACTGTGGGCACCGTGGTCGCCGGTTTTAGTGTCGGGTTCTCGGCGGACAAATCGCTGCAGATCATCCACGGCAACGAGTCGGAATACACCGGTGTGGTATCCGATATGGATTTGCCCACCGCGGACTACGGGCTTAAGCGTTATTCCTGGGGCCTGTTTACCTACCTCTACCCGGATAGCAAATCGGGGCAGGAATTCGAGGTAATCAATTATTGGGTGGAACCCTAGCCATTACATAACAGGCGCATCCCCACAGCGGGATGCGCAACACACAGTCAATTAACCTGGAGACGATAATGAATAAACAATATAAGCCATTTAAATTAACGCTACTGATACTGTTTTCGATACTTTTACTACCCGCCTGTGGGGGCGGTGGAGGAGGAGGTGACACTGGAGGTACGGGCGGCACCGGTGGTACCGGAGGAGGTGGGGGTGGCACCAATACTAAACCTGTCGCCGATGCTGGTAGTAATGTCGATGCTTCCAGGACTTTTACCGTCAATCTTGACGCGAGCGCGAGCAGTGATGCCGACGGGGACAGCCTGAGTTATACCTGGACGCAGATTCAGGGTGCAGACGTCACTGGTGGTAGCGGCAGCCTGTCGGGTAAAAATCCCGCGTTCACCGCGCCCTCAAACGTTGGTACGTTGAAGTTCCAGCTGGTAGTTAACGATGGCACTGAGGATAGCGATCCTGCTACTGTGGTCGTCAATGTATTCGAAGATACCAATGTCGCGTACTTTGTCGATGGTGACAACGGAGACGATACCAATGGCACTGGTAGCAAGGATAATCCGTTTGCCAGTATTGCTAAGGCAATATCGGCTTTAACCACCAACCAGGAAGATATCTATGTCAAAACTCGTGCATCGGCGGCGGTGTACGATGAAACTGCAACCAATCTAAACATACCGGCCGGGACCAGTATCTATGGCGGATACAACGCCAACTGGGAGCGCGATGTAGAAACCAACAAGACATTAATCAACACCAATTATCAGGGCTTGCGTTTTGTTAGCGTGATCCAGGATGCCTGGGTCTCGGGACTGGACATCATGACCAGTGATTCCACCGATGCCACGCAGGATGTCTACGGTATCTATGCCTACGGCGATACCTCGGCGGCACTATATGTCGAGAATAATCGCATCATGACCGGGGATGTGGAGGCGGGTGAGGATGCGACGCCTGGAAGTAACTACGGTGTGGCATTGATTAATCTGGCAGCTGCTGAAGTTAATAGCAATGACATTATGGCCGGTGCGGGTGGTGATGGTATCGCCGGATTGCTGGGCGATGATGGCAATCCAGGACAGAATGGTGCTAACGGAGATGGGCATAACGGAGGATGTTCTGCAACGGGTGGCAGTGGCGGTCCGGGTGGCAATGGCGGTCATGGCGGAACCCGGGGTGGCGGTATTAATGGAGCCGGTGGATCGGGTGGTGGAGGCGGAGTGGGTAGCGCCCCGCTGGGTGGTTCGATTGCAGGCGGTAGTTCTGGTGCCGGGGGTGATAATGGCGTAGGGGCTAAGTCTGGTGGTTACGGTAATACCGGCGGTCGTGGTGTTCCGGGTTCAGCCGGTAACGGTGCAGGATACCTGTCTTCATCTTTGTTTTACACATCGAATGGTAGTTACGGAGGCCAGGGTGGACATGGTTCCGGCGGTGGCGGCGGCGGTGGCGGTCAGGCTAACAATGTCGGTGTCGTCGGTGGCTGTGGTGGTGCTGGCGGTGAAGGTGGACAGGGCGGTTCTGGTGGTCGTCCAGGTGTCGGTGGTGGCGCTTCCATCGGCGTCTGGATGCATGCGATAACCACCAGCAGCCTGACTGGTAATACAATTACCTCCGGCTTAGGTGGGCTAGGCGCGTCTGGGGGAGTTGGTGGAAGTGGTGGATCCGGTGGCAGACCTGGCTCCGGTGCGTCAGGGGATTCGAATGTATTCGGCAGTGGTGGCGGTGGCGCCAGTGGTGGCTGGGGCGGCTATGGTGGTAGCGGCGGCTATGGTGGCGCTGGTGGCGGTGGTCCGAGCTATGGCGTGATCTTTGCGGCCGCTATGGAGCCGACGTTGACCGGTAATACCATCACTAGTGGCAATGGCGGTAATGCTGGTAACGGTGGTTATCGCGGCAACGGAGGGCAGGGTGGATATAGTTTTGCGGTGTATGATCGCAACCCGAGTGATGCATTTTTTGCCAATATGAGCCAGAACTCACTAGCTAATGGTAGCCCGGGCACTGGAGGGACCAGTAGCGCACAGGATGGCTCCAGTGCCGGAAGTGATGGTGAGTCAGGTACGCGCAATTGGCAATAAGATCTTCGCCAAACAAAAACCGGGCTAAGGCCCGGTTTTTTTATATTACAGGTTCCTGTTAACGGCTGGATCAGGCAACCCGCTGCATGTTTCCTGTAATTTTACGTGCCAACGGATATAGTTGTTCGGTTTCATCCTGGAAACGATTCAGCACCAGTTCGAACATGTCACGTGTTTCGCGAGTGAATTCGTCATAATTAGCAATCACGAGTTTATGTTTGCCCTTGCGAGACCATTTTTTCAGGTAGTCCTGGAATATGCGTTTGATCTCAACCGAGCCTGATAGGAAATTTTCAGCAGTTTTGCGTGCTTTATCATCTCCACCTTTGAGTATTATGGTATATAGCGTTTTATCTTCGATATCCAGATGCTCCTTTACCTTTTCAACATAGTCGAAAAACAGGTCACAGGTTATTTGTGTATCGCACATCTTTCGATTGTCGATAAGGTAGAGGAAAACATTAGAAATTTCGGTTATTTGATGGATTTGTTCGTGAAGTTGCTGGTAAGTAATCATTTTTGCCTCCAATTTATTATTTTATTGGGTATCCTGCGAAAAAAGATTAGTGATAAAAATCAGCAATGTCTATACACATAGAGTTGTTTTTTATAGAAAAAATGAACGTTGCAGTTGATTTATAGATAAATGGTCAACTGTATCTATAAGAGCCCTCCTAATGATGCTAGATTATTATTAACAGGTGCTGCAATAATGCACCTTTTTGATGCGCCGACTATGAGTCCCAAGAGAATCCATTTTGTTTGAAATCATATTTTTATTTACTGCGGGTTTTCTGGGCGGCATCCTTAACTCAATTGCCGGTGGCGGTAGTTTTATTACATTCCCTGCGTTGATGTTTGTCGGCGTTGCTCCGGTCAGCGCAAACGCGACCAATACCTTTTCTGCCTGCTCGGGTTATATCAGTGGTGCCTTTGCATTGCGTCGCGAACTGATAGCGCATAAGCATGAACTGGCCAGCTTTATCGTATTTAGCCTGCTGGGGGGAGTGGTTGGTGCCTGGTTGTTGCTGCAGACTCCCGACGATCAGTTTCGTAAAGCAATTCCCTGGTTATTGCTGTTTGCCAGTGTGTTATTTATCTGGGGTGCGCAACTGAATGCGTTTTTAAAACGCAAGGCTTCCAGTCACAGGCATGCATCGCTGGTGGGTAAGGTTTTACTGTCTTTTATGCTGTTGGGTGTTTGTGTGTATGGCGGTTTTTTTAACGCAGGCCTGGGTATCATTATCCTGAGTTATCTGGCGCTCGCCGGTTATCAGGATATCAACACCATGAATGGGATAAAGTTACTGGTCTCCAGCTTTGTGTCGCTAATTGCGATTGTATTGTTTGTTATCGATGACGTCATCGTGTGGTACGAGGGTAGTCTGGTATTGCTGGGTACAGTAGCTGGAGGATATGTTGCTGCGCACTGGTCACGCAATATTCCACCACATTACGTCAGGTTATTTGTGATTGTTGCGAGCATTGCGATCACGCTGTACTTTTTCTACGACGTTTACGCCATGCCCGCATAAATCCATTCAATTAGTTGCCAGGCAACAGGCACATCCCTGTGCCTGCTCACGGCGTTTAATGTCTACCACCACCACCGCTGCGGTTACCCCCCATGGTGGAATGATTGTAACTACGCTCTAAGCGTTGAGTGGATTGTACCTGCTTACCCTGAGCATCACTGCTGTCAGTATTCAACTGTGATCTGGTACGATCCTGAGTTTTCAACTGATCCTGAGTTTTCAGTTGGTCCTGAGTCTTCAGCTGGTCCTGAGTCTTCAACTGGTCCTGAGTCTTCAGTCGATCCTGAGTCCTGAGCTGGTCCTGAGCCATGCTGTCGTCTGAAGCCGGTGTTTGCAGGCGTTCCTGATCACGGTCTCTTTGTAATACACGATCCCCAGTCAGTTCTCCCTGAGCTTTTTCATACTGATAGTTGTATTCATTCGCTACCGGTGCTGGAGCCACGCTGTCATCGGCCAGTAAGGGCACAGCCAGCAGGGTGCTTAATGCACTTGCCATTAATGTTGAGGTTAAAGTTTTCATTTCGATTCTCCTTGTATTGTCAAAGTGGGATTATTTCCCACGTCTTAAATATATGTGGTAAATATTCCCACGTCAAGCTATTATTCAGTTATGAATTGATCTGGATCGCTAAAACAATGTATTTCCTAACCCGTCCAGATCGCTTTAATTTAGGAAAAAGAACGGATAAACAATGAGTTATAAGCATCATCAGACATCCGCTGAAAGTATCGTTAAGGCACTGAGGTTGTTGCTCAAACCACTGGTGCGGCTACTCATACGTCAGCAGCTGAGCTTTCCCTTTGTGCGAGAATTACTGAAACAACTGTATGTGGAGCAGGCGGCCGAGCTGATAGAACAGGATGGGCAGAGCGTAAACTTTAGTCGGCTGTTCATCCTTAGCGGGGTGCACCGCAAGGATATCAAACGCCTGACAGATCAGGCTGATGATGAAGCGGAGACATCGGAAAACCGATCTTTAGGCGGTATGCTTATCGCGCGCTGGCTGGGTCTGCCGCAGTACCAGACTACGGAAGGTAAGCCGCGCAAACTCCCTTTCAATGGTACGCAGCAGGAACCTGGTTTCGAGCAACTACTGTCTGAAGTGAGTAAGGATATTCGGCCAAGAGCATTACTTGATGAATGGTTACGCCAGGGTATCGTCAGCCAGCACCAGGACCTTATTGAATTGAATACGGCTGCGTTTATTCCAACGCAGGATTTTGCGCAGATGAGTGACTTTTTTGGCAAGCAGCTGCATGACCATCTCGCGGCGAGTGTGCACAATCTGATGGATGATGGTGAGCCGATGCTAGAGCGTAGCGTGTATTACGCGCATTTAACCCCTGAGTCTATCGCACAGCTAAAACAGCTGGCCGAGATTCAGGCGGACGAATTGCTACAGGATTTAAATCAACGCGCCCTGGAACTGTATGTGCAGGATAAAGATAACCCGGCCGCCACAGGCCGCTTCCGACTGGGGTGTTACTGGTACGATGAGGAGAAACCGTCATGAAGCCTTTAAGATTTTTACTCATGCTGGTGATCAGTGTGCTGGTCATTGCCTGTGCTGCAAAAGATCCTCTGCGCATAGCTTCTAATGGTGAAGATGATTATGGTATTGGTGGTACTGGAATTGTCGGTACGGTCACCGGATTTGGCTCGATATTTGTTAATGGAATTGAGGTCGAGTTAAGTGATCAGACAACGCTTGGTGTGAATGGCCAAAGGGTGGCGGAGCATCCGTTCCAGATTGGTGAAACGGTAGAAATTCGGGTCGCTGATGCCGCAAGCTACACGCATGCCTTAACCTTAAATATTCGACATGAAGTGATCGGTCCGGTAGCGAGCTGGGATAAAGAAAACCAGCTGCTGCAGGTGCTGGGGCAGCAGATCAGGGTAGTGCAGGATGCGGCTGAATGGCAGCCCGGTCAGTTTGTTGCGGTTTCGGGCTATCTGGATCAGGACGGTATTATTCAGGCAAGGCTGGTGCAGAACTATGACGGCAACAGGATCCTGCTGCGTGGTGATGCCAACGAGATACAGCAGCAGCTCGATGTTAGTGGAATCTCCATCGCGGGTGATAATCGACTGAGTGCTTTTAAGGGGGCAGTGGTGCTGGAAGGTAATCTGCAAAAACAGATGCTGGATATACAGCGTATTCAAATGCAGACGCTGCTGCCTTTCAAGGGTGTTACAAACTGGCGTATAGAAGGTTACGCGGGTCGTTACAGTGCGCAATGGCCAGAGTTGAAAAAGCTGGGTCAATCGGGCACTGAGCCATTGCAGTTTGAGCTCAAGCTGGATCCCGACGGGGAAGTATCTGTGCAACAGCTCAAGGCAGTAAATTTACGCCGTGGCGCACAGCAATACCATGCGCCTGTCATTAACCGACAACAGAACCAGGGCAACAGGCAGTCAGGCGCGGGGTCAAAAAGGCATCCTTGATGGACGCGACCTATCAGGTCGCCAGGTTTATGAGAGCATAAGAACTATGCTCAGCTTGTTGTGCGCAGGCTTTCGTTAGACTCTGAGTGTTTAGGGTTCGTCCAGCATGAGACTGGCTTTTACACAGTTGAGGGTGTTGTAATCGTATTTACCCTCCAGCATTTCAAAGACGGTTTTCATGCTTGGGCGTTCTTCCTGCTGATTGAGCTCGATGCTGTAGATGATGTCGTCGAGGTTTTGTTTGTCGATGCTGATCACGTCATCGAGTTGAATCGCTTGCGCAGCGATGGCGGCACTTAAATGGGCGTAAACAGTTTGTAAGGAGAGTTCGCGTTGTTCGGTAATTTGTTCGGGGCTTTGCCCTTGCTGGAACAGTTGCAGGGTCTGGTTTACCGTATTGCTCAAATCATTATCGAGCGCGTCGTCCAGCGGGTATTGCTGGATGATTTCGAGTAAGTCTTTGCCGTAAAGCTGAAGTTTTTTGCTGCCGATTCCGGGGATAGCGTCGAGTTGCTGCATTTGGCTCGGGCGTTGGCGCGAGAGTTCCTGCAGGGTTTTGTCATGCAGTATCACGTAAGGTGGCACACCCTGTTGCTCGGCCTGAGATTTTCGGTACTCACGTAGGGCTTCGAACAAGGGTTCGTCTGCCAGGCGCACGGGTGATTTTTTGCTTTTGCTGGCTTTGGGTTCCTTGTCTGCACTTTTGCTAAGCTGACGTAAGGTCAGGGTTTCTTCACCGCGTAGTAAAGGCTTGCAGCTGTCATTGAGTTTTAATGCACCATAACTTTCCATGTCACTACTGATGTATCCCAGCGCAATCAATTGCCGAAACAGGCTGTGCCATTCACTATTGCTTAAAAAGGTTCCAATGCCGAAGGTGCTAACCTTGTCGTGTGCATTGCGCTGGATGCGTTCGTGCTCTTTACCGGTTAAAACATCGATAACATAATTCACCCCAAAGCGCTGGCCGGTGCGATAGATACAGGATAACGCCATGCGCGAGGCTTCGGTGGCATCCCAGGTTTGCGGCGGGGTGACGCAGTTATCGCAATGTCCACAGGCTTGATCCATGGCTTCATCAAAGTAGTTGAGGATGGTCTGGCGACGACAGCGCGTTTGTTCGCATAAGCCAAGCATGGCTTCCAGTTTGTGGTGTACATTGCGTTTATAGCTTTCGTCGGCATCGCTGTCCTGGGTCATCTGGCGTAGCGTGATCACATCCTGCAATCCATAGGCGAGCCAGGCATTGGCAGGCTGGCCGTCACGGCCGGCGCGCCCAGTTTCCTGGTAGTAGGATTCGATATTCTTGGGCAGGTTTAAATGCGCGACAAAACGCACGTCGGGTTTGTCGATTCCCATTCCAAACGCAATGGTAGCGACGATAATGATGCCTTCCTGCTGCAGGAACTCGCGCTGGTGCCGGGCTCGCGTTTCCTTGTCCAGTCCGGCATGGTAGGGTAGTGCGGTACGGCCTTTCTGGTTTAGCCATTCGGCGGTGCTTTCTACCTGTTTGCGTGACAGGCAATAA
Source organism: Gammaproteobacteria bacterium (assembly GCA_050288105.1). Lineage (GTDB taxonomy): Bacteria > Pseudomonadota > Gammaproteobacteria > JACNJF01. The sequence goes on along the minus strand of JBNKDE010000002.1, from coordinate 104,946 downwards.
ACGATACCTGCATCCTCAGGGTGTTTGCGGCTGATAAAGTTCCACAGTCGCTGGCGGTTATTCTGTCCTTCGCTGATTTGGTAAAAGATATTGGGTCGGTCGAAGCTGTGGATATATTTCTGCGCGGATTGCAGTTGTAACTGCTGTTCGATTTCATAACGTGTGCGCTTGTCCGCTGTTGCAGTCAGCGCGATACGTGGTACCTGCGGGAATAGTTCATGCAGGCGGTACAGGTTCTGGTAATCGCGGCGAAAGTCGTGCCCCCATTGAGAGACACAATGCGCTTCATCGATGGCGAATAAGGCGATTTTGCATGCAGACAGCATTTGCAGAAAATCCTCGGTCATGGCACGTTCCGGTGCGACGTAGAGCAGGTCTATGCTTTGCTGTTGTAAATGTCTTTTGACTTCTGCCTGTTGCTGTGGCGTTTGCGTTGAATTGAGGAAGGAGGCGGAAACGCCATTCTGTTCCAATGCGTCGACCTGATCCTGCATCAGCGCGATTAGCGGTGAAATGACGATGCCAACGCCTTCGCGCGCAATGGCAGGCACCTGGTAGCAGATAGACTTACCGCCACCGGTAGGCATCAGGACTAGTGCATCTCCACCGTTGATCAGGTGTTCGACGATTTGTTGCTGTTGAAAACGAAATTCGGGGTAACCGAAACGCTCGCGCAGGATTTCAAGGGCAGACATGGTGGTATAGTATTCCTTTCCTTTAGTTAACTGGATGACGACATGAACTGTCCCTGTCAGTCGGGTAAAAACTTTACTGATTGTTGCGAACGTTTTATAACACAACGGGCCTGGCCTGAAAATGCCGAACAGCTAATGCGCTCCAGATACTCGGCCAATGTTTTAAAACAGCATGATTATCTGATGCAAAGCTGGCATCAAGCGTACCGACCCGCACAACTGGTGCTGGATGAATCAATCCGCTGGCTCGGTTTAACCATCATCGACACGCCCCCCGCAATAGACGGCCAGGCAATCGTCGAGTTTGAAGCACGCTTTTTGTCAGCAGCAACGGTAGACGCGCTGCATGAGCGCAGTCGATTTGTACAGCAACAGGGGTGCTGGCTTTATACCGAGGGAGATTTATTAAAGCCGAGTTTCCAGCCATGGAAACCCGGCAGAAATGAAAACTGCCCCTGTGGCAGTGGCAAAAAATTCAAACGTTGCTGTGGCGCCTGATGTCTTAATTGTTTTTGAAATACGGAAAGATTTTGTTTTCTTCGAAAGCAATGCGATCACAGACCAGTTTAAAAATCTCGCGTGATTCTTCTACATATTTCACATGCTGCGCTTCAGAGTGCGGCTTGGTGCACCAGTCGCGTTTGTACACATTGAAGATACGTTTCAATTCCTGGGTGTTGCCCAGGAAATGATCCGCCAGTACATCGGCTTCGTGGGTATGCCGCTTGAGCAGGTCGCGATACACGGACCGGTCTTCATGAGAAAGATGTGCGCGCACCTTGTTGACAAAGCGCTCGAGTAATTCACAGACAATGCTGTTGTTACGTAAACTGTACTGGTCTATAGAGACACCCAGGATATTGCACAGGTCTTTTATTTCGCGGTTTTCTGCGGAAAATTCATCGATTGGAATCATTGATATTCGCCCGGTTAAATAAGCGCAATCTAGCACCCGAATGTTGACGATTAAATGATTCGAGTCAATTCTGCAGAGAGCTGATGAGATGACCTAGTTGTTCGATGGCGAGTTCGTTTTTTTCGTTCCAGGGAGAGCCACAATTGATTCGAATATAATTACGAAATTTGCGTGTCGCAGAAAACAGCATACCGGGCGTGATACCAATATGGTGTTCGAGTGCCAGGTTATAGACATCGAAACAGTTAATGCCGCGCGGCAGCTCAATCCATAGTACAAAGCCTCCCTGGGGGTTAGAGATTCTAGTGCCTTCAGGAAATGTCCTGGCTATCATAAAGCGTGCCTTATCAACCTGTGACTTAAATGCTTTGCGTAAACGTGCCAGATGGCGATCATACTGTCCGCTACGTAAAAACTCTGCCAGTGCCAGCTGTTGTAATGAGGGAGAAGCGGATGAACTGGCCTGTTTCCATTCCAGTAATTGGTCATGGTATTTACCACCGACTACCCAGCCCATCCTGAAGCCGGGTGACAGGGTTTTGGAAAAAGATGAACAGGCTAGTACCGTATCATTCTGATCATAGGACTTGGTCAGGCCCGGACGCCCTCCCTCGAAATACAGATCACCGTAAACATCATCATCAATCAACGGTATATTGCGTGCCTGCAGGGTTTCCACCAGGCGCTGCTTGTTCGCCTCTGGCATGAGTGAGCCCGATGGGTTGTTAAAGTTAGGTACCACTAACATGGCGGTAACATCCATGGTATCCAGGGCAAATTCAAGTGAATCAAAATTAATACCAGTCTCAGGATCGGTATCAATCTCCAGTGCCAGCATGCCCAGCTTCTCGATGAGTCTGAGCACGGAAAAATAAGTAGGGGATTCAACAGCGATGATATCCCCGCGTTTGGCAACAGTTTGTAACGAGAGCGAGAGGGCTTCGGTGGCACCATTGGTAATAATGATTTCATCGGGCGAAACATTCACCCCGATTTCGCTATAACGTAAGGCAATCTGTTGGCGCAGTTTCTCGTTTCCCGGGGGGAAGCTGTAATCCATACTGGCGCGCGGATGGCGGCTGATGATGTTACGTGTTTCTCGCATCAGCGCTTTGACCGGCATCAACTCCATGGAAGGCTTAGCGGCTGCAAAAGGGGCAATCCTGGGATTATTGGATATCGCAAAGATATCTTCAAACAACTGTCCAAAACGAACCTTACGCGGCTGGCAGGAGGTCGTAATTATCGGTTTAGGGGTTTCTATATTCTGATTCATGTCAGCATTGATATAGAAACCGGATTGAGGACGAGCCTTCAATACCCCCTTGTCCTCCAGCTGCACATAGGCCTGATTGATGGTGGAAATGCTTACCTTCAGGGTCTGGCTCAGTTTGCGCAAGGAAGGTGCGCGATCACCGGGTTTCAGGGTGCCATTGCCAATCATCTGCATGATGTAGTTAGAAACCTGGTCGTATTTGAACTGGTTGGTATCGACATTGGCTGAAATTTGCATAACAATTCCTTAATTGTTCTGGTTACATATCTGTTTGATTGTAACTGTTATTATTACAGTTTGCCTCCTAAACTTTCAACATCAGATACTTAACTCGATTTTTGGAGGTCGGCATGACAACTTTAGTACATCAGAAACAATCGCATGGTTTTTCATTACAGCATACTTTTGCGGTTATGACTGGCCTGATACAGAAATGGATAGACGTTTCACGTCAGCGTAAGCAGCTGGCTCTACTGGATGAGCATATGCTTAAAGATATCGGTGTTGATAAGGCGTACGTACGTCGGGAAATCAACAAGCCTTTCTGGAAGTAATTCTATAAACCCGGCTTTAAGCCTGTCCTGGCCGGGTTAGTTTTTAAAAACAGTAATCTATCCCCTCAGAGCACTGTTCACCCTCTGCCGCCCTGGTAGAGGGTTTTTTATGGTTTTATTAACCACGAATTAGGGCACGACTCCAGGGAAGGAGGAGGTAGGGCAAAGCAGTATGCCAGAGCTGAGGAAGCCCGTAAACAGGGCAACGCAGGACGCAGTTGCCGAGAACACAGAGCGAACGAAGATTGAAAGTTAAAGTAGTGGCTCAAACTCTTTTAGTTGTAAAAAGCGAGGTTTCTATCCGAGCTGTGGAGCGCGGCGCTTCTGGTCGATGAGATTTTGCCGGAATAGCCTAAACGTCAGTTAATGTCATGCATGCTATCTAGTAGAGCAAGGCAGGAGCAATTGTCGAGGGTAAATTTGCACTCCGGCTCCAGGGCTTGATAGGTCAGGGCGTTGCGTTTATTCTTCTTATTGCTGATATTTGGAGATAGATAATAATCTATCTCAGAATTTGGAAAGCATTTATTTCAATGCGGTTGCCAAAGCATCGATAAATGAACACCTGAATTTTCAACCGTTGTAAAACCTAAGCGCTCATACAATCTACTCGCCGGATTATTGACCTCAACATGAAGTCTGACTGGGGTATTATTTTGCTCCGCCTCCTCTAGAATAGACTGGATTAACAGGCTACCCAACCCCTGGTTACGAAATTCGGATAACAGGGCAATATCTATTAGCTGGAATTCATCATCATTACGGTTCAGATAAAGCCTGCCGACAGGCTCTCCTTTAACCTCTATAACTAGATACTCGGCATTGGGATAAAGCTGTCGATAGGAAAGATATTGAGCTTCAAACTGTTGAGTGAGAAATTGATGACTGTCTTTTCTGGACCAGCCAATATTTAATAGTTCTAATTCCCGAGTACTGATATAGAGTGTTAAAAGAAAATCTTTATCCAGACTAGTTTCAGGGCGCAATAAGATTTCAGGGTGTTCGAATTCAATCATTTAGAATGCAATATATCTTCATCTACAGCCACAGTCATTCATCCAAAAACAGCTTCATAATAAAATCCTTTTTCATCCTGATTCACTGGTACCAGAAATACTTCAATCAGCCCCATATCGTTATGTTGCAAGGTATACATGTGCTGATTTATAAAAGTCTGCTTTGGTCCATGAAACAACAGGGAAAAGGGTTCTCTTACTCCCTGATCACGGGCTTGTTGGAGGATACGCTCATTCGGGCTATCGACCTTAGTGAGTACTAACTCTACCGTTAAATCACCATCTCCCTGTAGGGTAAAAACTTCTTCTTCGCGCCCCTCAAATATCGACTTTGTTATCGTCAAATCAGGATACCTCGATGGACTATTGCATTGGTCGTAGTCAAAATATTCAGATTACAGAAAGGATAACTTTGCCTGCTCGGGATACAACTTATCTTTTAAACATTGAAAGACAGGCACGATATTGTAGTCCATCGTGTTCATTACTATTGAATGTTCCACAGGGTTGTAAAAATAGATGAAGCTGCCCCAGTTCAGGATGGATTAATTCATAGCTTGCTTCAGCCATCTGCACTGGCATTGAGGCTTCAAAGTTTAATACGTATTGATCCAGTCTGGCATCTACTATTTTTGAACGCTCTAAAGCAACCAGCTTTAGTTGGGTCACGAACTCACCATTCTGGTAAACGTTAAACTGTGAGTCGAGCTTCTCAGGATCGACCGGGGCTTGCGATGAAATACTGGCTAATACGGTAGAAGACAAACTCGAACAGAATACCGAAGCTGCACCAGCAGTCAGGAAGTGGCGTCGATTAATCATTTTCGGACTCCTTTTAGCATCGATACATTAGCTCCTGGAGGGAAAGATGCCCTGCAGGCAAATGATGAAGTTGACTGCGGCATAAGGCGGCATCTTGCTAAATGATTGACTACCGCCCGTATTACTCGTAGACCCAGTTCCTGGACCCGAGACATAGTTTCGATCATCAGTGACTCCCAAACTATTACCAACCGGGCTGGTTAATTCACCTTCGCTAGAGGAAACCAGCCCCGTCGTGTGACTGTGAGACGGCATTTCAGCTGCGCTAAGCGTATGTGTTTCTGAACCGCCTTTTTCACCCTGTCGGCGTGAGGTCAGACCTGGCCCATTTCCTGGATGCATTGCATATCGTCCTCGCAGGTCGGGTAGTGCAAATGTTGTACGCCCATCGCCACCATAGGTAGTGCCTAATATGGAAAACAATGCTGAGTTTGAAGCAATAGACAATAATTGACCATCACAAAACGCCCAACCACGTGGCGCGAAGTTGCCACCGAACATAACGATCTGTCCTATAAATGGTTCTGACATTACAAAGTACTCCTACATTAAGTATCAACAATATAACCCATTATTTTTTATTCATGGGCTGTCATATTCTTTGTTCCCGCAGCTATATACCACTCTAAAAAGTGGGCACTGGACAGCTGACGGTATCACTAAAGCTGCCAATCCCCGGATCCAGCACAATAGTCTGTGATGCAGAGGTCAGCAGAAAATTTCCGACAACCGCATCGATCACATAGTCCGCCACAGTGCTATTCCCCTGTAAATCCATACAGATTTCTGCCGCATCGGTTACGTTTCGTGCATTCATTGCCTGAGAGCTAATATTGCTCAAAGCATTATCAAGAATACTCGCATTCAGAAAGCTATCGCTGATCAGCGAGCCGCTGGCAAAAACGTCAAAATCAAAACCCTCGCTGGGGCCATCAATGCTGTTGTTCAGGGCCTCCAGCGTCAACGTTGCTAAATTGAAAACCCTGGCCCTGACACCATCACTACCGCCCACATTGCTGATGTTATTGTTATTAATGTGAGCCTGGGTGACAGATGTCGCTTCAGCCTGAATATCAATCAGATCGCTGGCGTTACCGGTCAGCGCGCGGGTAAGAATGTTATCGAGGATGCTCAGATTACTTGTATCACTGATGGTGCGGATCTGAATCCCTTCATTGCCACTGGTAATGTTATTGTGCTGAATATAAATCCGGTTGGTTCTGCTAAGCAATGTATCGGTATCGGTTTGAATCTGGATAGCGCGGAAACCGACATCGAATATATTGCCCTCAGCGATGGTATTACCACCGATTTGCACATCCATTACACCGTGATCATTATCCAGTTTGATGCCATCCTGCCGAATACCACTGAAGGTTACTCCACGGATATCCAGGCTCATGGATACCGGGTTGCTCGAATCCGCATTTTCAAACTCGATTGCATCACCTAAATTGCCAGGCACTCCGCTGATCGAACCACCACTCATTGTCAGCGAGCTGCTAGTGCTAGCCGCGATAAATATAGCATCGTCAGACACCGTTGGATCGACCGTATCAACGTTTTCAATAATCACATCTGTAAGAGAGAACCCTACATCAGCACCACTGCCCTGGATCGCGCTTTCACCCGAATTACTGATCGTTATACCGTCAATAACAATACCTGTGGAATCATCGATCACAATACCATCACCCGATACAGCATTAATATTCAATCCCATGATGAGCGTATTGTCGGCAGCATTGAGAGTGAGGCCCGGGCCGCCTGGATTTGTTATAGATGGCGCAGTGCCGGCAGCCGCCAGCGTTGTGCCATTGATTACCAGCGCTTCTCCTGCTCCGATCAGGCTGACATCAGGAACTGACAGAGTAAGTCCAGCGTCCAGACCCGTTGTAGTACCATCACCCAAAGCGAGATAAATAGTATCCCCATCAGCAACCACCAGCTGTGCCTCAGCGATTGAGGCAAAGGGATCTTCGGATGTACCTAAACCACTTGCGCTACGATTATCAACATACCAGATACGTTCAGTAATATTGATGTTGACGGTGCCACTGGTTGAATGACTACCATCAGACGCCAGATAAGTGAAGCTATCGATGATACTGGTCTGCCCAGGTGGAGGTGTATAAGTGAAATTTCCCTGCGCGTTCATGACTACTGTAGCCCCGGATGATGGAGCGGTCTCAACAGTAGCTGTTAGCACGTCACCCGTATCAAGATCTGTATCATTATCCAGAACACTTCCGCTCACTTGTACTGCGATACTTCCACTGGGTGCGACACCTACTTCAAGTAAGGTATTGCCAAAAGTATTGTAGGTATCATCCGTAGTGATGGGTGCATTGATAATGCCATTTACAGTGATTTGAATCTGCAGCGTATCGCTTGCAGCATTGTCATCAGTCACAGTAATAAATACCGTAACGAGTTGACTGTTACCCGCAATCAACGAGGCATAAGCGGGATCAGCAGGATCAAATTCGAAATGACCATCAGGATTCAAGGTAAAACCTGCGGGAGCCGTGGCACCCCCTGTTATTGAAAAAGTTGCCGTTGCACCATCATCAACATCCGTTGAGGTTAACAACCCATTGATGACCGCGTCACCTGCATCAACACTGTTGGTAACATCAGCTCCTGCCAGGGGTGCGTCATTGGTACCATTAACGGTAATCCGTATCTGAGTAGTATCGGTTGCGCCTTTATCATCCGTTACGGTAACTGGGATGGTAAGGACTTCGCTATCGCCCACATTTAAATGGTCATAAGAGGCATGTGCGGGGTCGAAGCTGTAACCGCCATTACTGTTTAGAACAAAACCATCCGGAGTGCTACTACCATCGGTGATAGTAAATTCAGCTGTTGCGCCTTCATCCTCATCAGTTGAGGTTAACTGACCTGATACGCTTGCACTGCCTTCATCGACAGTAGTTGTAATGGGGTCACCGGCAACTGGCGGATTGTTTGAACCACCACTGGAGAAACAACCGTTAAGCAGTAATGAGGTAGATATAACGACCAGGAAGCCCGTAAATCCACCATGAAAATGAATAAACATCTCAATGCTCCGGTCGAATACTTTTTATTTGAGTTTAGAGTCTATCCCTTTAAACCTTAAATAAAAACATTATCTTTTATCCGGCTTTATCGTTTGTATTGTTAAGAATCGATTGGGTCATCGGTAGTGGCTCAAATCTTTCATCGTTTTCGAATCAGCAGTTGGATCAGAAGCGTTCCTGACTCGCCTGCGCCTGAAATCTTATCTTTCGGCCTTGACCCCTTTGTTGCTCTGCCTTTTATTTGCATACCGTCGCACGAATTTATCTCGATTTAACTGCAGTTTTGCCGCAGGCCTGAAAGGGAACTTAAAAATAAGGTCTTAAGCAGAGCGTGGAGTGTGATTCGGTTGAAAGCTATTAATGAAATTAAATGAGGCTCATATTTCATTTTTATACAAAAGACAGGACTTGAGTCTGGAGATGATCCAACTGGATCCCGTAGTTTGTTGGGGTCTTTTACTGGACTATACGGGCAATGTCGGAATAAATACGCTCAACCCAGGGGCTGGCGAAGTGCCTCACAGGCAAGCCGGGTTCAGGCGGTAATAAACTGGCTGACCTTCTGCTTCAGCTTATCGGCGAGCGAAATTAACTCGTCGGTAGAGCTGACGGTGATTTTGTTGCCTTCCAGTGCTGATTCAGTAGCTAACGAAATGGTTTGGACATTGTCCTGCATCGCGCGAGAAATCGTCATCTGATTTGCTGCTGCGGTTGAAATGCTCTGGCTCCTTTGAGTGATTGAGTTCATTGAGCGTGCGATCGTGTCAAACGACTGGTCAGCGCGATTGACTATTTCGACACCTTTTTCAACCGTTTCTATGCTGCCCAGCATTTTTTCTACGGCATCTTTCGCACTTGATTGCAAGCTTTCAATCATAGCTTCGATTTCCTGCGTCGATTGCGAGGTGCGACTGGCAAGGGTACGGACTTCATCGGCAACTACTGCAAAACCACGGCCCTGTTCTCCCGCTCGAGCGGCTTCGATTGCGGCGTTTAGCGCGAGCAGGTTGGTTTGTTCCGCAATACCCTTGATGACATCCAGCACGCTACCAATATTTTCGGTTTCATTCTGTACATTACGCACCACATCTTCCGCACGATGTACCTGTTGGGAAATATTCTGAATAGTTTTTACACCATCAGTAATTATATTACGACCATTACCGACTTCGTTTACTGCCTGCCTGGTTTCTGTGGTGGCTTCATCTGCAGCCGCAGTGACGTTGCCTGAAGCATCAATCAATTGATTAATATCGCCGACCAGCTGGCCGGTTATCTGGCTTTGCGTATTAACCCGGTTGCTCGATTCAGAGGTTACGGTTTCCAGGTGTGCAGCGGAAGTCTCAATCTGCTGGGTCGCCAGGTTGATATCGTTGATCATCCCCTTGAGTTTGGATTGCATGTCCTGCAAGCCCTGCATCACGCGTCCAAATTCATCGTTAGACTCGACTATTACCTCATCGGTTAAATCACCAACCGCGATATTTTCAATAATAGCCAAACACCTGACCATAGGTTTGAACGAGTGCTGGATATAGAAAAAGATTAACAGAATACCGACAACAAAAGTAATCACTCCAGTTACGATCCCAGTTGTATAAACGCTAGATTGTCTCTGGTAGCTATTGGTGTAGTCCGTCGCTGTTAGCAGGTTTGCAATCTGCTCTCCATTCTCGTCAGTCAGTGGAAACTGCACCAGGCTCATCAATAATCCGCGATTATCAAATTTGACCTGACTCGGTTGGTTAGAGAATGCGATATAGTCGGAAATTAATTTGAATTGATCAGGGTCGGTACTGTAACTCAGGTTTTTGTCGCTGGAAAACAGGTGGATTTCTGATCCGTCAGCCTTTTTAAATTTCTCCATCGCATCGGCGAGTTCCATCATATAAAGACCAACGCCAACCAGCTTGCCTCGAAAATAGAGTGGAAATGTTACCTCAGCTACTATTTGTCCATCATCGTCTCGTTCTACGCCTTTAAAGATCTTTTTCTCGGCTAATGCTTTCTTGATCAGGTTTTTTTCTGAGGCACCTGAAAAGGAATTAGGCGCAGAAAAAACGATTTTTCCAGATGCGTCTGCTACCTGAAGATGGCTGATAACCTGGGTCGCACTGAGTCGGTTAAAGGTGGGTAGGGTCGCGTCTGATAATGCTGATGCATCGGATTTATTCAACGCTTTTAATGCATCACTGGCACGGGTAAGACTGCTGGTGGATGCTTCCATATGATCCAGTTCTACCTGAATTACTTTTTGCCAGAGTACGGATTTCCCGCGGATCGCTTCCTCACCAAAGCGCTGTTCTGCGATATCCAGAGAGAAATAGGTAATAGCAAAAAAAACTGCCATTACCAGGGTAATGGCAATAGAAATAAAACTGACTAATCGGATCTTGAAAGACATGTCATTCCCTTGAATTAAATTTCCAGTTATTCGACGGGGTATCCTGCTGCTTTCCAGGCGGGGTAACCATCCCTGAAATAATAAACATTTTTAAATCCCCAGCTTACTGCTGATTCACTACCTTTTGCGCTGCGTGGGCAGGAAGGACCGTTACAGTAGATCACAACCTTTTCATCTTTTGATATTTCATTTGCGAGGGCGGCTTCGGTGAATGCACCTTTCTTGTTATCCAGGTGTACTGCTCCAGGAATGCGGCCGGCATCCCAGTCCGAGTCTTTCCTGACATCGACAAACAGGGCCTGAGAGTCGAATAAAGTTTTAGCTTCTGATGCATTTACTGTAGTGGCGCCATCAACAGTCATCGGCGATTCAGATGCTGCCCAAATCGATGCATTGAATAAAATAGTGAAGAAGAATAGAGAGATTTTGAATTTCATAGTTATCGTTCCATAATAAAAATAGTTGACGAAAAAATACTTTATAGTTCTCATCGGTAGACGATGAGTTAGCGATTTTCAGGCCATAATACCTGCCATGCATCGACCAAAAATTGATTTTCTTTAATTGGCTTACAGAGTGTAGTTAAAAAATACAGTTTGCTAGTATTTTTTTATAAAAAATTTTTTAGTTAAAACGGCTCTCAGAGGAATCGGGCGAATTTGATTTTATATATTTAGGAATTTCTGACAAGGACACTGCCTGTTTGCCAGGTGAAGGTGTTTGACCTAAAGAGATCTGTTGCAGCCAAGCTGTGAAGTTTGAAAGCTCAAATTTCGAATCACCTGCAGCGTCTAAACTTTTACTGGTTTCGACAATGAAGACTAAACGTGAATGCAACTGCTGGTTTCATCTCCCCTTCTGGAGTGCCGAAAATCGGGCCATTTAGTAAGGTCAGCGCACATGGACGTGCGCTGAGGACAGTCGAGCTGGGATGCGAGTCTGTCCGTGCCTTGCTAAATGGTTCGATTTTCGGGAAGCCGCAGGCCGCTCCAGTGGGGCGCCCTTTTCTTTCGTCTCTTTCTTTGGGGCGAGCAAAAGAAAGGGACTCGCACGCCTGCCAGGAAGATACTACAAAGCCAGGAAAGCTAAGGCGTGTGAAATTCTACACGATCAGAAACAACAAACTTCGAAACGCTACACAACAGGCTGAGTTTGATGGGTAATCAGGATCCTTATTGACTTCAGTTCCCCTACCAGTCTTCTGGTGTTGCCGCTGGCCCCGCCTTAAATATTATCTACCCAATCCTTTAAAGCCTGGATTTCCAGCACGTAAAAATCATCTTCAAAGGTCGTGATCATGGTGGATAGCCCCTGTGTATGGCTGAGCAGGTACATCGCCAGTTGATCGGCTTGCTCTGGCTTGCCGAGTTTTACAAACAGCTCAACCAGCCAGTTTCTAAACAGGCTAAAAATCTGTGTCGCATTGTCGCGCATAGCGTGTTGAATCTTGGTCAGTTCCAGACACAGGGTTCCGACCGGACAGCCATATTGCGATATATTAGCTTTGTTGTGCGTCATCAGGTCGATGAAGCGATGAATCAGTTTTTTGTAGTCAGGTTCACTCTGCTCCCATTCATTGAGCAGGCGCTGGATATTGCACAAACGTTGCGTAATAACGGCATCCAGAATTTCATCCTTGGTTTTGTAGTGGTAGTAAAAGTTACCGCGCGAAATATTAACAGCCTTGGCGATATCGCTAAAGGAAGTTTTTTCGTAGCCGCGCTGATAAAAAAGCTCGTCCGCTTTTTCAATAATTCGCTGCTTGATTGCGTCGCCTTTACTGCCCATGATTCTCTAATACGGGTTGTGGGCAGGGGTCTTACGACCCCCGCCATTAAATCAAGCCGGAACGGCTGCCTGCTCAGCTAAAGTCGGGTAGTCGGTATAACCGACTTCGCCTCCACCATAAAAAGTCTCCTGATTGGCAGTGTTCAGTGCTGCATTCGACTTCAGTCGTTCAACCAGATCAGGGTTTGCCAGGAACGGTACGCCCATGGCGATCAGGTCTGCATCGCCATTGCTCAGGCTTTGTTCGGCTCGTGCCTTGTCGTAGCCGCTGTTTGCCATATAAATCCCCTGGTACTGATGCCTTAATGCGACGTAATCTACTGCGTTTTGTTGCGTCATCATATCACCTTGCAGAACATGCAGGTAAGCGAGCTTGCGATGGTTAAGCTGCTGTACAAAGTAACTGAAATGGTTTGCTGGATCTGAATCACTCATCGAATTAAAGCTGTTTTCAGGTGATAGTCGAATACCAACCCGGTTGGCGGGCAGTACCTCAAGCACGGCATCCAGTATCTGGTTGAGGAAGCGCATGCGATTTTCTACGCTGCCACCATACTCGTCATCACGCTGGTTGCTGCCATCGCGTAGAAACTGGTCGATTAGATAACCGTTAGCCGCATGGATTTCGATGCCATCAAAACCAGCCTGCTTTGAGTTTGCTGCCGCCTGACGAAATTGATCTGCAATCTCAGTGATCTCTGCTTTGCTTAGTGCTTTGGGCATAACATAGGGTTGCATGCCGCTGTAGGTAATCGCTTCACCTTCGGGTTTGATTGCCGAAGGAGCAACAGGTGTGTGTTCCTCGGGCAACAGGCTGGGGTGCGAAACCCGTCCGCAATACCAGATCTGTACAAAAATCTTACCCCCTTGTTGATGGACTGCATCGGTCACTGATTTCCAGGCCTTTATTTGGGTATCGTTATGCAGACCTGGTGTGGCCGGGTATCCCACTGCATCAGCAGAAACCTGGGTGGCTTCGGTAATGATTAAGCCGGCACCGGCTCGTTGACGATAGTATTCAGCGGTTAAAGCGGTGGGTGTGTTGCCTTCTCCTGCCCGGTTACGCGTCATCGGCGCCATAACGAGGCGATTGCTTAATTCCAGATCGCCCAGTTGGAAGGGCTCAAATATGGATTTTGTCATGTTGCTAGTCTCCTTGGGTGATAAATTAGGACGGTTGTCCAAAAAAAGTCAGCAAAAAGTAATACGCGTGTCCTAGAATGTCAATTGTTTATTCTGATATTTAAAACCCACTCACCACAGATTAGGGCACGACTCCAGGGAAGGAGGAGGTAGGACGAAGCAGGAAGCCAGAGTCGAGGACGCCCGTAAGTAGGGCAACGCAGGAGCAGTTGCCGAGAGCACAGAGAACACAGAGGGTAGGTTGTTTATTCTAGATTTCGTAAGGATTTTCAAGTATCAAAAGAGGTTGTCAGAAGAAGCACTATTACATCGTCATTACCCAGCTCGACTGGGTAATCCAGTGCGATGGCAGGGTATTCGAGGCCGGCTGGATTACCGGATCAAGTCCGGTAATGACGAGCATTTATATTTAATACTCCGTTTAACCTTCTGAACAGCTGGCCACTATTGGCCGTTTCCAGGTCCAACTCAACCATTCCTGACAGTTGTGTGGAGAACCATGGGAACGAGAAAAAATAAGATAACCACGAAGCTCACGAAGGCCACGAAGAAGATATCAAATAATAAATTCTCTGTGCTCTCTGTGTCCTCCGTGGTGAGAGCTTTAATTTTAATTACGAGCGATTTCGATATCCCAGGATTCCTTGATGGTCTCCATGGCGACCAGTGTGCGCGAATCCCGAACGCCGGGGAGTTCCTGCACGATTTCGCCCAGCAGGGCGCGATAGGCTGCCATATCGGCGATGCGTACCTTGAGCAGATAATCAAAATCACCCGATACCAGATGGCATTCCTGAATCGCGGGCCACTGGGTGACGGCTTTGCGGAATTCGTCAAATACATTGCCGGAGCTGTAATTCAGGCTGATCTCAACAAATACCAGCAGTGCAGCATCCAGTTTCTCTGCCGGCAGGCGGGCTTTATAGTCGAGTATCCAGCCTTCACGTTCCAGGCGCTTCACGCGCTCCAGGCAGGGCGAGGTACTGAGGCCTACCTTGTCTGCCAGTTCCACATACGACAGGCGCGCATTCTTCTGTAACTGCGACAAAATATTTCGATCAATACGATCCAGAGTTTTGTTCTTCGAGTCGGTAGCCATAATAATTTCTGTGAAATAACAAAAAAACAAATTATATACTGTATTAAATGCGAAAACGGCAACAATTATTCCTGTTCAATCCTTATTATTCGGTTTTATCCATTGATATTTGACTGAGGGGAATCAGGCATGCATGTACTTGTATTAGGTAGTGGCATTATCGGCACAACTTCTGCTTATTATCTGGCCAAACAGGGCCACCGTGTGACTGTGGTTGATCGCCAGGCTGCCGCTGCGATGGAAACCAGTTTCGCCAATGCTGGCCAGATCTCTCCCGGGTACTCTGCGCCCTGGGCAGCACCAGGTATCCCCCTGAAGGCGATTAAGTGGATGATGAGCAAACATTCCCCCCTGGTGGTTAACCCAAAACCTGAATGGTCCAAGCTGAAATTTATGGGCCGTATGCTGGCTAACTGCAACTCATCGCGCTATGCGCTGAATAAAAGTCGTATGTTACGCCTGGCTGAGTACAGCCGCGTCAGTCTGCAACAGTTTCAGCAGGAGCTGGGTCTGGAGTACGATGGTGAAAGTAAAGGTACGCTACAGCTGTTCAGAACAGAAAAACAGTTAAAGGCAGCTGCCAAGGATATCGCGCTACTGGAGCAAAATAATATCCCTTACGAGTTACTGGATGCGGATGGCTGTGTAGCGGTGGAGCCGGGGCTGGCTGCAGTGAAGCATAAGATTGCGGGTGGTTTGCGTCTGGTGCTGGATCAAACCGGGGACTGCTTCAAACTGGCTACCCAGCTGGTAGAGCGCTGCAAGCAGATGGGTGTTGAATTCAAATTCAATACTCAAATTCATTCATTGAATATGCAGCAGCAACAGATTGTTTCAGTCACCACCGATGAGGGTGAACTGGTCGCCGACAGATACGTCATGGCGCTGGGCAGCTATGCCACGGCATTGTTGAAGCAAGTGGGCATTGACAGTCCTGTCTACCCGGTCAAGGGCTACTCGATAACCCTGCCCGTGATTAACCCGGATGCCGCACCGGTATCGACTATCATGGATGAAACCTACAAGGTTGCTGTTACCCGTCTTGGAGATCGGATTCGTATTGCGGGTACGGCGGAGCTAAATGGATTTGATTTATCGCTGAATGAAAAACGTCGCAACACCATCCGTCACGTCGTGGCTGACCTGTTCCCGGCAGGTGTGGATTTTACTGAAGACGAATTCTGGACTGGACTGCGCCCAATGACCCCGGATGGTACACCACTGATTGGGGCTACTAAGGTGAGTAACCTGTTCCTGAATACCGGTCATGGTACGCTGGGCTGGACCATGAGTTTTGGATCAGGACGTTTGCTGGCAGATGTGATCAGTGGTCGGCAACCCGATATTGCCTGCGAAGATCTCTCTATACAGCGTTATCAGCAAAATTCCTCAAGCCGTCCTGTTTTAGCGGGCTCAGCTCTACAAAGCTAGTTTGACCAATAATCAGCTACAGGGATGTAGCTGAACAGTTAAGTTATCGAATTCCTGCTCTACTGAAGCCTATCTGACGAGGTGCCGGGTTAACAGCAGTGCTTTTTTCATTTATATTTCCTACAATACACGCTCACCCTTCTCTGGACGTTGTACCGAAGCTTACAGAGGGCTTACTCAAACAGGACGTATAAATGAAACCAACCCGTACAACCGAACCTGATTTAACCGAAACTGCTATAGATAAGACGCTCAAGGTCGATATCACGGTTACTCAGAAGCGGGATTTATCTGCACCTGACCTGCAGAAAACGGTGGTCAATGAAACCGATACTCGCATCAAAAATATTAAGCGCCGACCGCTGCCTGAAAAAAAACCTCTTAAAATTGGGTCAAAGTTAAAAGACCGCTTTCTCCTGCTTGAAATACTGGGTGAAGGCGGTATGGGGGTGGTCTATAAGGCAAGAGATTTTCGTAAGGATGAAACTCATGATAACGAACCTTTTGTTGCGATTAAGGTTCTGACAAAAGAACTTCAGCAACAAAAGATTCTGGTGATCGCGCTCCAGCGTGAAACTAAAAAAGCGCAAAAGCTTGCACATCCGAACATTATAACGGTTTACGATTTTGATCGGGATGGCGATAACGTCTTTATGACGATGGAGTATCTGGAAGGTGTAACTCTGGATGCGATTATAAAGAGAAGAACCAGTCAGTCCATTGATCAGAAGCAGGCATTATCAATTATCGAGCAAATGGGGAGAGCGCTGGCCTACGCGCATAAAAGGGGCATAGTCCATTCTGATTTGAAGCCAGGTAATGTGTTTGTTACCAAATCGGGCGTTGTCAAGATGCTGGATTTTGGCATCGCAAGAGCTGCGGCACTTCCTGAGCACCCGCTCGCAGAGGATGATATTTTTGACGCCAGTGATTTACAGGCACTCACCCCTGTTTATGCCAGTAAGGAAATGCTGGAAGGTAAAGCTTCGGACCCGCGCGATGATATCTACGGGCTGGCCGTGGTTGCCTGTCAGTTATTGACGGGTGAACATCCTTTTAATCGATTCTCTGCTAAAAAAGCGCACTCGGTAGGCTTAAAACCCCTGCACCTCAATAAGCTTCCTCGTAAGACCAGGAATGCACTGCTACATGCACTGGAATTTGATCGGGAAAAAAGGACCCCGAGTGCGACACAATTTTTGCAGGAGCTTGATCTACGGCCGAGAAGTAAAAAAAGTCGTAAGCGACGATTCTTTGAGGTAGTCGTGTTTTTAATCGTTATGCTGGTTACCGTGTATGGCACCCGGCATTATCTGGCAGGCAAAACGCCACCACTGGTATTACAGGAGACGGCTGCGATCAGCGATCCAGCGTTGCGCCAGAAAGTCGAAAACCTGCTCGAAATAGCGGAAGTCCACACCCTGGTTAATCGCCTTATGGACCCTCCTGGTAGTAGCGCTTACTATGCTTATCGACAGGTACTGGAACTGCATAAAAATAATAAAGCGGCCTACGAAGGCTTGAGGAAAATTGCTGACCATTACGAAAAACTTGCCCGGCAGGATTTTAACAATGGCAATGCAGAGCGCGCACTGCAACTGGTAGATAAGGGGTTAATTGCCCTGCCCAGGCATGAAGGTTTGCTCAAGTTCAGAAAAGAGCTGGTCGAAAAGAGTAATTCTGGTACGAAACAATAGTTTATATCTGATCTAGGGGAACACTTGAATCAATCAGAGGTTCTTTAAAAAATCTGGCCAGATATTGAGCCAGCAACAGCTGTGATCAAAATTTTCCCAGCTGAAAATCTTCGCGTCCGGCTGGGTATCCAGGAAGGGTTTGACCAACAGATAAGGTATGTTTTTGTCAGCCTTTGCAATCAGGTGTAGCTGCTGAATCCCCGCTAATGCGTGAGAATTGTGCGCTGGATTTATCGACTCTTTGAGTGGCGTATAGTGATGATAGCTAGTCCAGGCATCGGTATCCAGATTGCCAGCTACGGTAACCACTTTGGTGACGGATTTGATGCGTGGTGCCAGTAACATGGCCAATGTACCACCGCCGCTGTAGCCGATTAATACAACCTCATTATACTCACTATGGCCCATAAAGTGACGTAATGCCTTTTCCATGCTCGCCACAACCGTTGTTGAGTAACGAGCCGAAGTCCATAATGATGAATCACAGCGCGCTGTATTTGAAAACCCATGGTAGCAGGGCCTGCCTAGATACAGGCTGGGTGTCTGATCCATGCTCATCAGCTTTAGTACCAGAGGATTTTGCGGTGTTGGGTCTTTTGCTACCAGTCTGTTGCGGATCCAGGGCTGGCCATCTCCATCCAGATAAACATGTAAGGTCGATGGTTTGGTGACGCCCGGCTGAAAATAGGTGACATGCTCGAATCCGTCTCCCGCAATCACCTCTTTGCTGAGTCCTAGCCTGCTTGCCTGCGTGTCGAGTAACTCTGGCTTAAGTGCGCAGGCCTGAAGCATGAGACACAGCATAAGATAAAAAACTCCCAGGCCAGGGTGCTGCTGAGAGCGAATTGCTAGAGTAAAAACTGATTTGGGATGATTTAGTAAATTTTTCACTAACACGTGCTGGTTTCCTTGAATGTTACCCGAAGGTTTGCAAGCGACATTGCATCATAGGCCTGTATAAGATAGCATTTTTAACCAATCTCCCCCCGGCATTAATTAAGGATGACTCATGTCTTTTATTCGCGAAAGTAACATTTCTTTACCAGCTCGTGCTGGTATATTGCTATCAGTCATTATTATTTTATCACTGATTATTGTCGCCGGATGTCAACTACAGCCCCAGACAGACGCTGCACTACAGGCTAAGGAAGCTGCAAAAAAGGATCCTGGTAAATTGCTGGTGGTGGACTGTTTGCTGCCGGGTCAGGTGCGTAAATTAGGATCCAAACTAACCTATCTCTCCCAGCGCAGGCCAATCAAGACTTCTGCAATAGACTGTGAAATTCGCGGTGGTGAGTACGTATCGTATGATCGCTCTGATTATCGTACGGCGCTAAATGTCTGGCTGCCGCTGGCTAAGGAGGGCGACAGCGAGGCTCAGAACTATGTTGGTGAAATCTATGAAAAAGGTTTGGGGATTCAGGCTGATTACCTGACTGCTGCCAGCTGGTATCGTAAGGCTGCAGAACAGCAGAATTCTCGTGCGCAAATCAATCTCGGCTTTCTATATGAGAAAGGTCTGGGGGTGGAAAAAGATCTATCACAGGCGCTTAACCTCTATCGCATGGCATCCGGGCTTGAGGATGATTCATTGCAGTTTAGCTCGACCGTGATTGCTTCTGCCGAAACTGAGCAGCAGGTAAAAACCCTGACCGATGAGGTTGAACAGCAAAAACAGGAATCAGGGCAGTTGAAAAAACAGCTCAAGGCAACCCGTGATCAGTTACAGGGGCAGAAGAAACAGCTTTTAGCGGCTGAAAAGCGTATGGCAAAGCTGCGCGAAGATATCAGCAGGAAAGAAGCGCAAACAGCCAGTACAGCAGACAGTCCAGAGCTTGCAGCCCTCTCCCTGGCGCTGGATAAGCAGGAAAGCAGTGTCAGGACACAACGTGAAAATATTGCGGGGCTTGAGTCCAGATTGAAACTGCAGCTTGCTGATCTGGATAAACAGCTGGCTGAAGAACGCAAAACGAATGCATCGTTGCGCGCGGATCTGAAGACGCAAAAACAGGAGGTTTCCGCTTTAAATAAACAGCTCGATCAGGCCCGGCAGGCAGAGCAATTGAGCGCTAAATTCGGTGGGCCATCGATTGAAATCCTGGATCCGCCTATCGCATTAATGCGCGGGATGCCAAGTATCCGCCTCAGATCTGCTGCGACAGAAAGGATTATTGTGGGTAAGGTTGTTGCGCCTGCCGGGTTGCTGTCTTTCACGGTTAATGATGATTCCAGGCCGGTAGATGCGTCTGGTGTATTCAATGTCACTATTCCAGTAAAACAGGATCAGGTGCCGGTAAAAATGGTTGCTGTTGACAAAGCTGGGAAGAAAGCAGCGGTCGAATTTCTGATCATTCCTAAGACCAGGAACCTTGCGGTACAAAGCGCCAGCGTTTCGCTACCTTCGCCAGCGTTTAAAAAGATTATGGCTGAGGATGTTGATTTCGGCAGCTATCATGCGCTGATTATTGGTAACAACAGTTACCAGAACTTTTCAGGCCTGGAGACCGCTGTCAATGATGCACGCGAAGCCGAAAAGGTGCTGCGTGAAAAGTACGGGTTTAAAACGCGTCTGCTGATTGATGCGAATCGTTACGAGATCTTATCAGTCCTGAATGACCTGCGCAGCCAGTTGACCGAAAAGGATAATCTGCTTATTTATTATGCCGGGCACGGCGAACTGGACAGGCCCAATACGCGTGGACACTGGTTGCCCATAGACGCAGAGCAGGGGAATTCAGCGAACTGGATATCCAATGTTGCCATCACGGATATTCTTAATGCAATGCAGGCAAAACACGTGCTGGTGGTTGCTGATTCCTGCTATTCGGGTTCCATGTCTCTGTCTTCTGTACCCCGTCTGGATGGCGAAGACGATGAGGTCGACGCCTCTGTTAAGCTCAAGTGGCTCAAGGTAATGTCCAGGGTCAGATCGCGCACCGTGTTAACTTCGGGTGGGCTGCAGCCTGTACTGGACCAGGGCAATGGTGACCACTCGGTATTCGCCAGTGCTTTTCTTTCTACCTTAAAGAATAACGAAGGTGTGCTCGAGGCTTATAAGCTTTACCGTAACCTGTTTACTGAGGTGCGTCAGGCTGCGAGTAAGTACGGTGTCGATCAGCAACCAGAATATAGTGCGATTAAACATGGTGGTCATGAAGCTGGTGAATTTATATTTGTGCCCGTGATTTAACGGGCTCGTCCTTATCCCTGAACGGGTCAATTTCAAATTAATAATATCAGGCATTCTGCGGGCCAGCAGAACGAATGGAGCTTAAATGAAAACTACGGAAACTACGTCTAACGATTACCATAAGTCCACCCCGTTTTATACGGGTGTTATTAAACGGGCTATATTGTTGTTTGCATTGATCGGGAGCGGTATCAGCTCAGTGCAGGCAGATCTGAGCATTACAGCGCTTACTCAAACACCCGCAAATAATGTCGGTGTGGAACAAACAGTGACCTATGATATTACGGTTACTAAATCGGGTAATGCGTCGGCTGAATCTCCCAGTTTCTCGGTTACCGATAACGGCGTAGATGTTACCGGATACTTCTATTCCCAGCAGTGTGGGTACGAAGGCAGTTTGTATTGTAATTCGGTGTCTACCGTTAGTGTTTTTAGTCTTTATTGGACCCCTCCGGCAGAAGGTACACATAACCTGGTTTTTGACATGGGCTGCTCTCAAAGCTGCAATGGAGACCAGGCTAGTGTTACAACCATAGTGGGTAATTCTGATATCCCCGAACAACCTCCTTTTGCAGATGCAGGTGCTGACCAGAGCGTAACCGATACTAATAATGATGGTACCGAGACCGTAACGCTGGATGCCAGTGCGACCACAGATCCAAATAACAATATCGTGAGCTATGAATGGTTTGAGGGCACGCAGTCTCTTGGTACTGGCGTCAATCTCCAGCTGGATTTACCGGTGGGTGTTCACACCATTACGCTTAATGTCTGGGATAGTGCTGAAAACCTGTCAACCGATCAGGTGGTTATTACCGTAACCGCAGGAGAAACGGCTTCCAGCAATGGAGAGAGTATTGAAACAGTAGCGGGTGATAACCAGCGCCTGCTGCCTGATCAGCAGTCTGATCCGCTTTCGATTCAGGTGTATGACTCGACTGGGCAGCCAGCGGTTGGCGTTACCGTTACCTGGACGGTTACCCCAGTAGATGCTGCGACTTTATCCAGTAGCACTACGCGCACAGATAGCAATGGCTTATCAAGTAATACGGTGACGCCGACTTCGAGCCGGCCCGGCAGCGCTTTTAAGGTTATCGCTACAACCTCCGGTGGTTTGTCAGCGCGGTTTTTGGTCAATCCGCTTGCTGGTATCAGTGGATTGACCACTGCCCAGCGCTCGATTGCCGGTGCACTGGATAATGCCTGTCCTGCGCTGCAATCGCTGACTCGAGTCCTGAGCAGCGAGGAGCAGGGCCTGCTCGCAGCCTGTGATTTCCTGGCCGCGGCTAGCGATCAGGAAATTGCCTCGACCTTACAGCAGCTTTTACCGGACGAGATTGCTGCGCAGGGTAGAAATTCACTCTCTCTGGCTCGCATCCGTAATAGAAATATCCTGCTGCGGCTGGAGGCTTTACGTAGTGGTCAGAGTGGTCCCAGCCTGGAGCAGCTCTCGCTATCGATTCAGGGAGAGCAGTTACCTGCTATATTGATCAGTGAACTGAATCGCGCGATTAGAGGTGGGGGCGCGTCAGCCGATGATGGCAATGCCTACAGTCGTCTCGGGATGTTTGTGAACGGTAATGTGAGCGTTGGCGATACTGAAACAACTGCACAGGAAGCAGGTTTCGACTTTAAGACCAGCGGACTGACCATGGGTGTGGATTATCGTTTTACGGACCAGCTGGTATTTGGCGGAGCACTCAATTACCTGTCTAATGATTCGGATTATGTGACGAACTCGGGTAGCCTGGGCCTGGAAGGTTATAGCCTGTCGGCGTATGGAACCTATTATTACTCAGAACAGGTATTTGTTGATGGTATTTTGAGTTTGGGTCAGAACAGTTATGACAGTGCCAGAAATTTTCAGGCGGCTGGCACCACACACCATCTAACCGCTGATACAGACGGGAGCGAGCAGGCGCTGACCCTGGGCGCAGGCTATGAAGTGCAGATGCAGAACCTGACTTTTGTGCCTCAGGCGCGTATCAATTATCTGCGTTTCAAAATCGATAGTTACGATGAAGCATCATCCGGTTCCGGGGTCAATCTTCATATCGATGAGCAGGAGATCGAATCTTTAACCACCTCGGTCAGTGCAAATCTGTCCGTGGCCTACAGCACATCGTATGGGGTTTTTATTCCTTATCTCTCCATCGAATGGGAGCATGAGTTTAATAATGACAGCCGGGCAATTGTTGCTCGATTTGTAAATGATCCCTCTGTTTCGAGTTTTTCAGTGCTCTCTGATGACCCGGATCGAGACTATTTTAATCTCGGGCTGGGCGTGACTGCCACGCTGACGAATGGTAAATCCGCATTTCTACATTATGAGCATTTGCTGGGTTATGCTGATACCGCGCAGTACACGGTTACGGGCGGATTTCGTCTGGAGTTTTAGTACCGGGCTGCTCGTTGCCCGGTATCGCAGGCCTGGTTTCTCGTCCTCTCGCAAGGATGGCACCAGGCCTGATCAACGGCCCCGTCTGAGGGCATTTTTTTCCCGCTGAATAAATAAGGCATAGTAGTCATAATATGCTTAAATCACATGCGTATATTACATCCGGCTTCAGGATTGGTAGAGTTACGCTTTCTTGATTAAAGATCATGAGTAAAACTCATGCTTTAGTATTACTTGATGGATGGGAAATCAAATGAATAAAAATGTCAGTACCCGGACAACACTCGAAAAAGCTTTACGCATCAACCTGGATAACAATAAATACGGTTCTATTGCCGAGATTGGAGCGGGTCAGGAAGTAGCGCGTAATTTTTTCAGGGCGGGTGGTGCTGCCGGTACCATTGCGAAAACCATGTCTGCCTACGATATGAAGTTTTCCGATGCGATCTATGGCGTTCAGGAAGATGGTCGTTATGTCAGCTGCGCGCGCGTCAAGGCGATGCTGGCGACGGAATACGATCTGGTTATTGACCGGGTTAGCGACTCGCGCCCCAAATCTTCGCGCTATTTTGCCTATGCCGCCACGGTTGCGGCCAAGAGTTACCGCGGCAATAATGAATGTCACGCCTGGTGCGGCATTCGCCTGCAGATGTATCCGGATGCGCCTGCGTCAGAAATTGTGGTGCACGTACGTATGCGCGATAACAACGCCGATGCGCAACAAACGGCGCTGGGTGTGTTTGGGGTCAATCTGGTGTATGCGGCCTATTACTACCAGGAGGAGCCCAAAAAGATCATAGATTCGCTAACCGACAACCTGGAACAGGGGCAGCTGGAGCTGGATTCAATTGAGTTTAGCGGACCGTACTTTGATGAGCTGGATAATCGGGCTCTCAACGTACACCTGATCCGAAGCTGGAAAACCCGTGCCATCATGTTTAAAGCAGATGGCTCAGTGATTGTGCCAGCTGAAATGCTACACAAAAAAAATGTGCTCACCATACGTGGGACTTTCAGGCCCATCACTAAACTCAATGTCGATATGATCGAGCAGGGGTTTAAATTCTTTACCCAGATGGAAGGTGTTGATGAACATAACAGTATCGCGCTGACGGAAATTTCGCTGAATGACATGCGCGGTAACGATCTGAACGTGTCGGAAGAGGATTTAATCGAACGCGTGACCGTGCTCAATTCACTTGGATACAACGTCATGATCTCGGACTACACGCGCTACTTTTCACTGCGTGCCTATTTCAGGCAATTTACCAAGCTTCAGATTGGCATCGTGGTGGGTATCGTCAATATTCGTGAGATTTTTGACCGCCAGAGCTATAGGGGTATTGAGGGCGGTATCCTGGAAGGTTTCGGTAAGCTATTCCCGGATAATACGCGTCTGCTGGTGTATCCAGAAATTGATAAGTCGGGTGTGCTACGCGATTACACCAATGTGGATCTGCCGGATAACCTGCAATTTCTGTACAAGCATTTGCTGGATAATAATTTTATCTTCGGCATTGAATGCAGCGATCAGGAGCTGTTCAAAATTCATTCGCGCGAAGTCTATAATGACTTGAAAAATGGTCGTGGCGACTGGGAAAACTGTCTACCTGAAGGGGTTGCGGAAGAGATTATTTCAAATAAATTCTTTGGCTACAGGAGCTAGTTTCGACCAGACTGATCCTGGCGGGGAGTATTGATGCAGCCGCAGTAAAATTACTGTGGCTATTCAGATTTACTGATACGTTGGATGCGAATTAAGACAATGCGCATCTTGAATTACTGAGGCAGATGCTTGTGGTGTGAGAATAATTTCTCAGCTAATTTGTGCGCGCTTTCGCTTAACCAGGCTTTGAATTCTATGGCCAGTTCACGCAGGTATTCAGCGCGCATAGCTTCGGCTTCGTGCAGGTAGTAATTCATGTCTATTTCGCCATTAGCATCGTATTTAATTTCAATTTCGGTATCCATGTCGGTCTCCAGATAAGTTGTATATTCGATGATCAGGATACTAGTAGCCGAGCAGCGATTGCACAAACGATCATATTTCAGCAAAATGATGAAAATAATTCACCTGAGGATAACTCCATTAGACGCTTACCCCCTTTAAACTCGTTGCGCGTATTCGAATCCGCTGCTCGACACGAAAGTTTTGCCGCTGCCGCTGAAGAATTGTTCATTACTGCTTCAGCGGTGAGTCATCAGGTTAAGGCGCTGGAGAGATATTTGGGGCTGAAATTATTTACCCGCAGTAATCGCAAGGTAAAACTGACCGCAGCAGGCAGAAACTACCTGATTCCGGTGAAGCAATCTCTTAATGAAATGGAGGTGGCCACTCAGCACATTGTCTCTGATCCCGAGACTGATATTGTAACCATTAGTACGGCCCCTAATTTTCTGGTGCGCTGGTTGATGCCGCGGTTAAAAGATTTCCAGCAGAAACATCCAGATGTTGAATTGCAGATCACGGCTTCTAACGATATGGTTGATCTGTATACATCAAATATCGATATGGCCATTTATTTCGGGCATGGCGACTGGCACGATATTGATGTGAGTTTTTTACACAATGTGTACCTGGTGCCCGTATGTAGTCCAGAGCTTCTGAAAAACGGGCCAGCGTTGGAAAAGCCCGAAGATTTAAAGAAACACACGCTGATCCACGTCACCAAACGTCTATTCGAATGGCCCGAGTGGCTGGAACTGGCAAAGATGAAAAATAAAGGTTTCCCTAAAGGCCTACAGCTATCCAGCAGCCAGTTGGCTACCTCAGCGGCGCGCGAAAGTCTGGGTGTTGCACTTGCTGATCTCACCCTGTCTGCGCGCGAAATTGAGCAGGGTAAACTGATTATGCCATTTAATATTCTGCTTGATAGTCATCGTTCTTTTTATCTGGTACATCAAAAGAATCGTCCGCTAACCTATGGTATGCGTGCATTCAAGGAATGGCTGATTGCTGCCATGCCGCAAAATCAGAATTAATGTAAATACACTGTCGTGCTGTTTACTGTCCTCAATATTGTAGCCCCGGTATTTCTGGTCATTGGCTCTGGCTGGTTTTCCATGCGCATGAAGTGGTTTGCCGATGGTATGGTTGACGGCCTTATGACGTTCGCTACCCAGCTCGCGGTTCCCTGTCTGTTATTTCGTGCAATCTCAAAACTGGATTTATCAACTGCATATAACTGGAATATGATGTCGGCTTTCTATATAGGTGCCGCAGTGAGTTTTTTCAGTGCCAGCCTCATTATGTGGCGGTTTTTTAACAGGAATCCCGGTGAGTCCATTGCGATAGGTTTTGGCGCATTATTCTCTAACTCGGTGTTGCTAGGGTTGCCGATTTCTGAACGCGCATGGGGTGCTGAAAATCTTTCGCCGGTATATGCGATAGTCTCTATTCATGCACCCTTCTGTTATATGCTGGGTATCAGCTGTATGGAGCTGCTGCGTTCCGATGGACGTTCCTTGCTGGATACCAGTCGTGTGGTGGTCAAGGCTATGTTCAGGAATAGTTTAATGATTGGCATAGGGCTGGGGTTTATAGTCAACCTGAGCGGGCTGCATTTGCCAGCGGTTTTACTATCGGCGGTTGATATTCTCAGTAAGTCTGCGTTACCGGTTGCGCTGTTTGGGCTGGGGGCGATTTTGACGCGTTATAAGATTAACCAGACGCTGGGTGAGGTGGGAACCATTGCACTGTTTTCCCTGATTATTCATCCCGGAATCACATTTTCCCTGTGTTATCTGCTGGCTGTACCGCCCTCGATTAGCAAGATGGCAGTACTGGTTGCCGCGATGGCGCCCGGTGTTAATAGCTATCTGTTTGCCAATATGTATAAAAGGGGGCAGGGTGTTGCCGCCAGCACCGTAGTGCTGGCAACGTCGATCTCGGTATTCAGTATTAGTGTCTGGGTCTGGCTGTTAAGCTTTTAGCTTGAGGATAAGTGCTTTCCTTACCTGAAACAGCGTGAATAGTCTTAAACCAGCGGACTATTCATTGATGCCCAGTAACTCAACATCAAAGATCAGGGTAGATCCTGCAGGTATCTTACCCACACTGCGAAATCCGTAGGCAAGCTGACTGGGAATAAACAGTCGGGTTTTCTCACCTACTACCATCAATTGCAGGCCTTCTATCCAGCCCTTGATTACCCGGCCTAACGGGAATGAGATGGGCTGACCGCGCTCGACTGAGCTGTCGAATACCGTGCCATCTATCAACGTACCGTGGTAATGCACCTTGACGCTATCTCTAACGGAAGGGTGTACAGTGCCTGTGCCTTTTTGCAGAACTTTGTACTGTAATCCGGATGCGGTAGTGACTACGCCTTCCTGTGTTCCATTCTGTTGTAGAAAAGCCAGACCTTTTTCATGGGTCTCATTAGTGTAAGCCTGAGTAGTATTACTCAGCAGAATGGTGAACAATACGGTGCTCAGGAAAAATCGCGTGAACAGGTTTTTTTTCATGTGATCGTGATCTGTGGTAGTTGATTAAGGGAGAGCAAGGATAAAGCTTTTTTTAGCTAAAAGCACTCACCGCAATAGCAGCAGGTAAGAAAACAATACAGGTAGACAGAGTTTATGGAAGTTCAGGCAGAAGTAAAAAGTTCCGTTATCGTTGAAAGCGTACTGGTCGATCTGGCCAACGAAGAACTGGAGTCACTCAGGCAGCGGCTGGTTGATGTCCATCCAGCTGAGCTGGCGCACATATTAGAGTCACTGACGCTGGATCAGCGTCTGGTGGTCTGGGGCCTGATCGCGCAGGAAGAATACCCGGATGTGTTGAGCTATCTGCACGATGAGGTTCGTTTATCGATTATCGATGAAATGGAGCCCGATCACTTCATTGCTGCTGCGCAGGAAATGAACCCTGAAGATCTGGTGTATGTGCTGGATACACTGCCGGTTGAGGTTGGGGATTCGATCATCGAGCAGCTTGAGGATGATTATCGCCAGCGCCTGGAGATTGTGCGGAGTTTTGAGGAAGGCAGCGCGGGGCGCTTGATGAATAGCGATGTGATCAGCGTGCGTGACGATATTACCATTGCGGTCGTGCTGCGCTACCTGCGCCTGCATCCAGAGTTGCCGACCCATACCGATGCATTGATGGTGGTAAACGAAGAAAACCAGTATCTGGGTAAATTGATTATTAGCCATGTACTGACTGCTCAGCCGGAAGTGATAGTGAGCGAGCTTATGCAGGCGGGTATCGATAAGGTACTGGCAACTGATAGCGAACACGATATCCTGATTCAGTTTGACCGGCGCGACCTGATTTCGGTAGCCGTGGTGGATGAGCAGAATACCCTGCTCGGTCGTATTACCATTGATAATGTGGTGGATTTGATTCGTACCGAGGCTGAACACGCAATGATGAAATCAGCTGGTCTGGACGAAGAGGAGGATTTGTTCTCTCCTATGGTGCCCAGTGCCAAGCGTCGTGGCTTATGGTTGGGCATTAATCTGGTAACCGTGTTTCTGGCGGCCTGGGTCATCGGCCAGTTCGAAGCGGTGCTGGCAAAGTTCGTGGCGCTGGCAGTATTGATGCCGGTGGTCGCCAGCATGGGGGGTATTGCGGGTAGCCAGACGCTGACGCTGACCATACGCGGGCTGGCGCTGGATCAGATCGCGCATTCCAACGTGCGCTGGCTTATCATTAAGGAGATGGGGGTAGGCGCACTGAATGGCATGGTGTGGTCGCTGGTGGTCGCTCTGGTGGCTTTTTTATGGTTCCAGGATATTGGTATTGCCGTGATACTGGCGGTAGCGATGATTCTGAACCTGCTGTTTGCGGCCATTTCGGGAATTTCCATACCACTATTGCTGAAACGAATAGGCATAGATCCCGCATTATCAGGTGCTGTGATATTAACGACGGTTACGGATATTATTGGTTTTTTGAGTTTTCTTGGGCTGGCCAGTCTGTTTCTATTATAGTGTTATGAGTTTATTGGCGGATTATCCAGCTGAGGTTAATCATGAGTGAACAATTCAATCTCGATGCCTTGATCAAGTACAGCTCCGACTTTGCTGATCATATACAAAGCTTACTGAAAGAGCCTGCTTTCTGGCCACAGTTTATTACTATCCTGGTTGTGTTTGTCATTGCACGCTGGCTGGTGTCGCCGCTGTTTCATCGCCTGCTGGACTACCTGAAAAAGTATACCCTGCGGGTGATCAGTCTGACCCGTTTGTCAGATGCCCTGCGCGATACCAGTGTGCCTATTGCCTGGTTGTTGCTGCAATGGATCGCTATCAGCGTGACCGGATATGTAGGACTTTATAATGGTGCGCTGATTACCGTCGCCAGCCTGCTCGCCGCCTGGGTACTGATTCGACTGGCTTCCATGCTGGTTAATAATCCATCGATATCGCGTGTGATTGCCTTCTCGGCCTGGACGGTCGCCGCACTCAATATCTTTGGACTGCTGGATGCCACTATGTCGCTGCTGGATAGCTGGTCCATTACGGTCGGCCAGGTGCGGCTTTCTCCTTTAACCGTATTGAAGGTCGGGCTCACGCTATGGTTTTCGCTGTGGCTGGCAAATGCGCTGTCATCGCTACTGGAGCGACGCCTGGAACGTTCGCGCAGCACCAATGCGTCAACCCGTGTTTTGATTACCAAGCTCAGTCGAATCACACTGGTGTTACTGGCGATTCTGGTTGCACTGTCCAGTGTCGGTATCGACCTGACTGCACTGGCTATCTTCAGTGGTGCGCTAGGTGTCGGGCTGGGGTTTGGTTTACAGAAAATATTTTCCAACCTGGTGAGTGGGGTCATCCTGCTGATGGATAAGTCGATCAAGCCGGGTGATGTAATTTCACTGGGTACAACCTTTGGCTGGATTAATCATCTGGGCCTGCGCTACGCATCGGTCATTACACGCGACGGCATGGAACACCTGATTCCGAATGAAGAATTTATCGTGCAACGGGTAGAAAACTGGTCCTACAGCGATCGCCTGGTGCGGCTTAAGGCACCAGTCGGTATCTCCTATGACTCGGATGTCAGGCTGGCGATGAAACTCTGTGTGGAAGCGGCGCAAAAGGTAGCACGTGTAAAAGCTGATCCTGAACCCAGGGTGCAATTGATGAGCTTTGGCGACAGTTCGGTAAACCTGGAGATTCGAATCTGGGTAGATGACCCGGAAAAAGGCCGCGCCAATATTATCAGTGAGGTATTACTTAACGTGTGGGATAGCTTTCATGAACATGGTATTAATATTCCATTTCCGCAACGCGATCTACATGTCAAATCCCTGCTAGGAGCGACAGATTTATCTGAACTGGAAAAAGTATCCAGAGTCGATAATGGAATGAAACCCTGAATACTGCGTCTAGTCATTAAAAAAAGCCTGCATCTGTTTTAGCTGGCAGAGTCGGGCGATAACTACTTTAGGAGAGCGTGTTATGCAAAAATGGATGTTGATACACCCTGATCGTGTAGAAACCGGAAGTGCTGCATTATTTAGTGAATGGAAAAATAATCCACAGTCGACTTTATGGGTGGATATAGAAGGCAGTGCGGATGAGGCTGATTACAAATTGCTGCAGGAAATGCTGGCATTGCCCGACGCCGAAATCAAGGATGCCCTGCGCGATCGCCATCCCCCTAGATTTCATGGTAGCGCGGATCATCTATTCTTGCTGCTGAAACCACTCGATAGCGATTCATATAATATTGATTTTAAAACCCAGCAAATGGCAATTTTTGCGGGGAGTAATTTCATCATAACCCGGCATAACCGTAAATCAGGTTATCTTGAAACTCTGTGGGAAAATCCAGTGGAGGCAGGCAAGTATATCACCCCGCAGCAGATGGTTGGGTTGCTGGGTCAGCGTATGGTGACGCGCTATGGCACGATATTGCTGGGGCTGGAAGAGCGCCTGGATGTGCTGGAAGACGAATTGATGGAAAACCTGGATGAAACTCATATGCAGGAACTGGTTAATTACAATACCTCGCTCAGGAAAATGCGCCGCATCCTAAACTACCATGTTTCAGTTATTAGTCAGCTAACCCGTTATGCAGCAAAAAATGGATTAGAAGAATGGTTTGAGGAATACGAAGATATTGCGGAACAGGTGGAGCGCTTCAACAGCCTGTCAGAGCTTTACCAGAACGTAATCAATGATTTGATCGAAGGCTATATTAGTCTGAACTCGCACCATCTGAACCAGGTGATGAAAGTGCTGACTGTTGTGACAGTGGTTTTTCTGCCATTGAGTTTGCTGGTGGGTATTTATGGGATGAACTTTGAATATATCCCCGAACTCAAGTTACAAAATGGCTATTTCATACTGCTTTCGGTGATGGCGGGTATTGTGTTAAGTCTGGTGTTGATATTCAGGCGCATGAGATGGTTGTGAGTCGGTGCGTTATGATGCAAAACTCAGGCTCGATAATGGCCGACTAATTTCAGGGATCGTACGGCTTGCTTATTCGCCGATATCTTCATTCCACAGGTCTGGATTCTGACTGATAAATGTTTCCATTAGCTCTCGACATCTTGCATCATCGACCACGGTAAGCTCGACACCGCGGGATTTAACATAACTCTCGGGTCCGCAGAATGTATGATTTTCGCCGACTACAATTCTGGAGATCCCATACAATAAAGCGGCGCCACTACACATGTCACAGGGGGACAGAGTGGAATACAGTGTTGCTCTACGATAATCTGCGGCTGTTAGTCTTCCGGCATTCTCCAGGCAGTCTATCTCGGCATGTAACGTTGGGCTACCTTTTTGCACTCTCTGGTTGTGGCCTCTGCCGACAATTTTGTCATCAATCACCAGCACTGCGCCGATAGGAATACCACCCTCAGCCATTCCTTTTTCTGCTTCTTCTATAGCCGCAGCTAAATATTTATCCATCATTAATCTCTCGTTTGGCCGCTCAAGCAAGGTTTGTATGCGCTAAAAGCTTGCGTTGCGCTGAAGTTACTCAATCCCCGGAATGTCAGAACTTATCTTCTGTCCAAATACCGCTCGGCATAGCTATTGAAGCCCGGTACAGTTTCTGCCAGCGCGTTTAGCCGCATATAATGCAGAATCGACTTTCTCTATAAATTGTTCCAGTGTGAATTCCCTGGCTATATGGGCTACACCTAAACTCGCAGTAATCGGTTCATTTACGCCTTCGAATGCATGTGCCTCGATTGCGTTGCGGATTTTTTCTGCGAACTGGTAGGCGCCCTCAAGACTGCTATTGCGATAGATAATCATGAACTCTTCGCCACCCCAGCGTCCGATTAAGTCGGTCATACGGCTGTGCTGACACAGTATCTCGGCAACATTTTGTAATACCCGGTCACCTACCTGGTGCCCATAATTGTCGTTGACTTCCTTGAAGTGGTCAATGTCAATCATAATCAGGCCAAAAGAAGCCCCACTGCGTTGGAAATGTGCATAAGCACTTTGAAGTTCTTCATCCAGTTTTAAACGATTATTAATCTGTGTCAGAGAATCGGTATATGAGAGTCTGGATTTATCCAGATAAAGTCCATGCATAAGCTGCAGTTCACGGTGCCTGAGCTTCATTGTTGTCAGGTATACATAAACAAGAGGTAGTAAAGCCAGTAGTATCAGCAAAAATCCGATTAATGATTTGAGCATGTTTTGCTGTAGCAAAGCCCTGATGTGTGTGATCTCCATGTCTGCGCCAACAGCATATAGATTTCCGCTGCTTGTGCGAATCGGAATGAAGACCGAGCGATAGGTTCCCCAGCGATCGCTGAAAACAGGGACATAGATGGGTTGGTAGGTTTCCAGGCGGCTACGAAAGTCACTTTTCTCCGTTGCAGCTTTCTCAAAACATTTTTTCAATAATTCGGAGACGTCGGGGTAGGGTGTGAAATAATGAACCTCTTCGCCTTTTTCGAGTTCTTCGTCCAGAGCGCTGGAGCTACTAAGGCGGTAATCTTCTTTCGCATCACGCATAACCGTGTACAGGAACCGGGTTTTCAGGCGTTTGCTAAGTCGAGTCAGATTTTCAATATTTTGCTGGTCTTCTGCCGGTGTAATGCTTTGCTCATTGATGGCGCGATCATGAAAGTCGTCGGCAAGTACAAATGGAACCGATACCGCAGCTGAGTATAGTCGTTTATCAATATCAGCAATAAGTAGCGCTTCTTGCTGGTGATAATTCCAGATACTGTAAGCCATCAACACAAACACGGCAAAGCAGACTGCAGCAATAATTTTTAATCTGTCTAACTTCATTTAACAGCCGAATAAAGTAACTATAGGACTTTAGCAGGTCAGCCAGCAGCGTGCCCCACAATTTATTGTTTTACTTATCAGGCGTTCTGGCCTGATCTCTGCCGAGATAAAAAATCGCACGAAAAACCTTATCACCTTTCAATTGATGAATGAGCGCAAAAGCCACATGTCCGCTCACATAAACCCACAGAAGTTCTCCAAAGAATTTATGCTGCAAGGTATAACGAGTAAAAGCCATCGGGTCATCGGGTGGGCCGCTATGACCTGGGGGAATCATCGAAAACATAATCATACCGGTTACCGCGCAACCGCTGAGTGCGAGAATGCCGAGACCATGGATAAAACTGGATAACCCGATACGATTGCCGCTGGCCGGTAGTTGTCGTTGGAGCAGGCCTGATAGTTCGCGCAATACCTGCGCTCGAGCCTGCTTGCCCCAGGGGAATAGTTCCCTGAAATGATATAAGGCATAGCTGTTCAACCAGAACACTAATACCACTGCTGCGGCTAGTGCGCCGATCATTCGATGGTACGGAAACAGGAACTGTGTGCCCTGGTCCGACATCCAGATACTGCTGAATTGCTGAAAAAGAACGCTAATTAATAGTGCCCAGTGAATCAGACGGGTATTGATGTCCCAGGATTGTTGCATGTCTATGCTCGGGGTGGGGTGACACCGCTTTTTAATTGGCGCGACCTGATTTTGAAATGAGAAATGCTAAACCGGGTTGGAGAAGGAATGAAGTAAAACGGATTAATCAAATCCGTAGAATTTTGTTTAATATCTAAACCTCTATGGTCGTAGATAGCCCTCCCTGATTCACTGTCTGTTACAAGCTAGCTTGCGCCAGGTAGCTAATGCCTGAGATTGCCCAAAACACCAGCCAGCTTATATGTCGACCTCGGGTAAATCCAAAAGCTAATACACCTGTGATAAAAAATACCATACAGATAGTGGATAGAACTGTTTGAGTCATATTTTCATTTCCCTGTGCTACCACCAGTAAAAGATAACCAAATCCAGCCCAGGCGACCGTAGTCATGTGCCAGGCAAAGCGTAGTGTTCTTTTGGTAAAGTAATCACTACCAAACAGTTGTGGAATATTCTGATTTCTAAATAATCGGATAAGTATGAATCTCTCGCCGAGATAGGAATGGATAATTCCGATTAAAACACATAGTGCCGCTGCAACTCCTAGCATGGTTTCTCCTTTTCTTTTTTACTAATGAGGGATGTTGTCAGGATAGCCCATCAGGGAGCCTGGGATCAATTAGGTGATTACCTGCACGTGGGTGTAAAACAAATATCTGGGTGTTCGTAATGACATCATCTGAAATAAATACCATCAACCATTCACCGACTGCACAACCCTTTTTATCCCAAACAATTGAATATGATAACGATGCGCGATTGTCCCCCAGATCCCCCGCGGTGCCTTGAGCATGATAAAAATCGTAAAAGCACCCAGAATGATCAGATACCAGGAGCCGAATCCGCCCAGGTACTCCCGCATCAGGAAATAAACCAGTGCGCCAATAATGGGTCCTTCTATGGTGCCAATGCCGCCAATTACGACAATAAAAAACATAATGACGGTCCAGTCTATGGAAAAGGCGGCCTCAGGAGAGACGCGTAACTTGGTAATAAAAATGAGTGCGCCTATCATCCCGCAACCAAATGCTGACGCGAGGAATACCATTAGCTTTACCCTGGGTACATTGATGCCCAGGCTTTCTGAAGCAACTTCGCTGTCTCTCACTGCGGTTAATGACATGCCGTGTTTTGACCTTAGAATGAAATACACCAGCAATACCGACCCAATACCAATGATGACTGCAAACCACAGGGTCAGTGACTCTCGCCAGAAGCGTGGGATGCCCTGCATTGCGCTGGTTATCGATAGCCCGGATCCGCCACCCAGCCAGCTGATATTGGAAACCAGCAGACGCAGGGTTTCTGCCATGACCCAGGTGCCTACAGCAAAATTGGCACCGCGCAAGCGAAACA
Organism: Gammaproteobacteria bacterium; assembly: GCA_050288105.1. Classification (GTDB taxonomy): domain Bacteria; phylum Pseudomonadota; class Gammaproteobacteria; genus JACNJF01. Next base: position 69,220 of record JBNKDE010000002.1, on the reverse strand, counting down.
TCATGAAGAAAATCGGGATCGCAAATATCAGTGCGATGATTCCTGATAGTGGAATGGTCAGGAATGGATTGAGTCCTAGCTTGTAAGAAAATATTACGATGGTGTATGCACCTACGCCGACAAAGGCCTGTTGCCCGACCGATAGCAGGCCACCATAACCTGCCAGCAGGTTCCACATCTGGCCCAGCGCCAGAATGTATAAAAATTCGGTCACTGTACGCATGTCACCACGACCTAGCCACCAGGGGGCACTGATCAGCACCAGCGTCATGATACCCAGTGCGACGGCAAAACCTGCAGTCAGTTTGGAGCCACGAGTAATGTCGTATCTGTCGGTTATAGCAATCATTATCTGTCTCGGGTTTTTGGGAACAGCCCATTTGGGCGCAGCATTAGAATGACAAGAAAGGTGATGTGTCCAGCCAGTATTCCCCAACCTGGATCCAGTTTGAATCCAATAGATTGTGAAATACCTAGCACGATGCCGCCAACTAGTGTTCCCCAGAGTGAGCCGAGGCCGCCGATGATGACGACTTCAAAGGCATACAGCAGGCGCAATGGTCCCGCTGCGGGATCGAAATTGGTGCGGATCGCCAGTAATACACCAGCGATAGTCACCACGGTCATGGAGATCGCCATGGCCAGTCCATACACCTTGCGCGTATTCACACCCATTAACTGGGCGGTTTCATGGTCGTCGGAAGTCGCTCTGAAGCAGCGCCCGATACTGCTGTGGAAGAAAACATATTGTAATGCCAGGATCACAGCTATTGCGGTTAGCATGACGAGGACAGGAAAAACGCCGACTGCAATATCGCCGCCCAGATCTATGCTGCTGATTTCAATCTCGCCGGCATTGAGTCCGCGCGAGTCTGCGGAATAAATCTGCAGCAGTGCATTCTGAATAATGATGGAAAGGCCAAAGGTGACCAGTAAAGGGGGCAGAATGTCATCGCCCAGAATTTTATTCAGTAGCAACTGCTGTAACAGATAACCGAACAGGGCCATCAATGGGATTACGATGAAAAGGCTCAGGAAGGGAGAGATGGCCAGCGGCTGTACCACGGCAAACGATAAATAAGCGGCGAGTATGATCAGGTCACCATGCGCCATATTGATCAGGCGCATGACACCAAAGGACAACGACAGTCCGGTGGCGAATAATGCATACAGTCCGCCCAGTAGCAAACCCTGAATGATGACGTTAGTCCAGTCGGCCATGATTATACTCCGAAATACGCTTCTGAAATCTGTTCATGGGTTAACTCGTCAGGTTTTCCCTGCAGAGAAATTCGACCTTCCTGAAAACAGATCACGCGATCAGCGACCTTCATAGCCTGTCGAATATCCTGCTCCACAACCACGATGGACATGTCATGCGATTTAATTTCAGGAAAGCTATCGTAGATATCCTTGATGATAACGGGAGCCAGGCCGAGCGAGATTTCATCGCAAAGCAGCACCTGCGGGTTAGACATCAGGCTGCGGCCTATAGCGACCATCTGTTGCTGCCCACCTGACAGCGCGGTTCCCGGAGACTTTCTACGTTCTTCAAGCACGGGGAAAAGCTGGTAAATCTTTTTAAGGTTCCAGGGGCCATGGCGTCGGGATTGCGCCCCGATTAACAGGTTTTCTTCAATGCTTAAACTGGGGAACAGTTTTCTGCCTTCGGGCACCATGGAGATGCCCAGGCGATTGATTTCATGCGCGGGTAGCCCGCCAATATCGTTATCATTAAAGCGAACCGAGGCATTGTTGACCTTGAGCATGCCGGTGATGGCGCGTAAAAAGGTCGATTTACCCGCACCATTGGAACCAATAATTGCGACGGTTTCACCTTTGTCCAGATAAAAATCGATACCAAACAGCGCCTGGAAGTCGCCATAGGTTGCATCAAGTCGATGACAGGAGAGGAAACTCATTCGGCATCAATCCCCATATAAACTTCTTTAACTTCAGGGCTGTTCATCACCTCATGTGGATCGCCTTCGGTAAGCTTTGCGCCGAAGTTAATCGCAATCAGGCGATCAACCACTGATAGTAAGGCATGCACAATATGCTCTATCCAGATGATGGAAACCCCCTGTTTGCGAATATCCAGAATGTACTCAACCAGTTCATGTACTTCATGCTCGGTGAGGCCGCCGGCGATCTCGTCCAGTAATAAAACTCTCGGCTGTGTGGCAAGAGCGCGAGTGAGTTCCAGGCGCTTGCGTTCGAGTAATGACAGGCTGCCTGCGAGTTGATTAGCCTTGTCAATCAGGCCGGTAGATTCCAGCACCGACAGTGTCAGATTGCGCGCATCAGCCTTGTTTAATCCACCACCGTAGGCTGCACCTACCAGCACGTTCTCAAACACTGACATACCCGCGAATGGATGCGGAATCTGATAGGTTCTCCCTATGCCCTGTTTACAGCGTATCGAGGGGGTGAGGTTAACAATGGATTTTCCATCCATTAACACATCGCCCTGGTCCGGTTTTACATCGCCAGTGATCAGGTTGAACATGGTAGTTTTACCGGCACCATTGGGGCCGATAATACCCAGCGCCTCGCCTTCATTTAACTCGAAGGAAAGGTTGTCGGTAACCGTCAAAGAACCGTATCGCTTTGACACTTGGTTAAGTGATAATAAACTCAAGACAGACTCCAGCAACATTAACCCCGCGCCACATTTGTAGCGTGGGGTTAACAACATCGGCTATTAACTTAATGGCTTCAACTGTCCCTGCAGTGCAATGTCCTTTGCCTGAGAGTTTTCTACAATGACCAGCTCAAGGTTTTTGCCTCTGCGCTCCCACTGACCGGCTACCAGTGGTGTTTTACTGATATTGGGTACCGGTCCAGTCTGGAAATTGACCGGTCCTACAATGGAGTTGTAGTTGGTAGATGCAATCGCGTCACGAATCGCTTCCGGGTTGCCGGGTCCGTCAGAGCGTTTCAGCGCATCGATGGCGACTTCGAACAGCGAGTGTTTAAATGCCAGCGGCATAGACCATTGTTTGCCGGTTGCAGCACTATAGGCAGCTGCCAGTTCAGCTGATGACTGACCGGTTAAGCCTGAATGGTAAGGGTGCGATGGAGACCACCAGACCTCAACCGTCAGGCCTTCTGCTCTATTACCAAATGGCTCTATTGCGGCGGGGAATTCACTCGCTTTTGCAACGGTCACAATCTTTGGATTAAAGCCCTGTTGTCCGGCCTGTGACCAGAAGTTACCAAAGTCTGGCGGCGGGATAACGCCGGTAACAATCTCTACACCACGTTTCTTGAACTCGAAGATGTAAGATGAAAAATCGTCTGCAGGCGACTGGAAACGGCCCAGGTCAACCAGTTCAAAACCTTTCTGCTTTAATACCGGTGGGAAGCCGCGTTCAGCATCGCCCCAGGCATTACCATCTGAATCATTGGGCCATAGCGATCCAATGACTTTGTTGGTTGCGGTTTGTTGCCACAGGTTTGTATAGGAACCGATGATGTCTTCAAGTCCCCAGAAAAAGTGATAAGTCCACTCGAAACCCTTTTTAGGATCACCACCGCGTCCGAAGAAATGGGGTTGCCAGGGTGTGTCATTGGTAACGCAGGGTACACCATTCAATTCACACTGATCGGCTACCGGGTTGGTGGTCGCTGGGGTACTGGTTGCGACCATAATATCGACTTCTTCATCCAGGATGAGTTGCGAAGCAACTTCGGCTGCGCGGTTGGAGTTGGACTGACTGTCTTTATAAATAATTTCTACAGGATGATTGGTGCCACCGATGGTGATGCCAGCCTTGAGAATTTTTTTCATTTCACCCAGTACAAACGCATCGGGTTCAGCAAAAATTGCCAGCGGCCCCGTCTGTGGGCTGACAAAACCGATTTTGAAAGGTTTGCCTGTTTTAGCGGCAAACAGCGATCCAGTATTGAGTGCCAGAGCAGCGCCACCCATGAGTTTCAGGGCGTCGCGTCTTGAAAGGCCAGACGTATTTTGTGTCTGTTTGTTTTTCGTGTTCATATTGAAATTCCTCGTGCTGGGGTCTCATCGATACTGAATGGACCGTGGGCTAATTTATTGTCATTGTGTAAAGCGAAGCATCCCTGCACGGTTCGCTGGTTTATAAGTTTTCGGTATTAGAAACCGGTGATGTACTTGAACCAGAGTTTATCGCCCGAGAAACGGTCTTTTACGCTGGTTTCATGATGCCATTTAGCGATGAAACTGCTGCCGTTGGCGTCATATTTTACTTCCGGGCCAAATGCCAGAGCCTGCCCCTTGACACCGTTGTCAACGCCATTGACAGAATCTTCATCAAGTTGGTTTACGTAGTAACCACCCACTCCGTATGCCCAGGCACCATCATGTCTGGCGAAGGTGTAATCCATATGGAATTCATTACCCGACTGGTAATTGGTGCTGTCGTTCTCCTGATGGATGCTGTACATCAGCTTGGCAGAAGCTTCAAATCCATCGTCGCTCAGGTAGGTCATGCCAAAAAATGGTTCGAAAGTGTCGTAGTCAGCGGTGATATTGTCTGAGCCGGTAGCCAGGTTGATATCCAGTCCGGCCAGCGTATGCAAATTGGGTTGATGCCAGCCGAGTACAAATGCATGGATGGTGATATCACCAGTGCCTGAGTCTTTCAATGTCCCGCCGGGTGTTTTAATTTCCTGTTTGACGATAGGCAATATTGCGCCAAAGGCCATATTGCCCCCAAGCACGGTCTTTTCAGTAACATGGACATAACGCAGGGCATCAAAGTATGCGCTGACCTCGACACCATTTACCTTGTCCCCATTTCCGTTATGCAGATCGCCACCATAATAGCCGGCATAGTTAAGAAAATAATTTCCTGGCGGGGGAAGTGCGCCAGCCATGAATCCTTCAGCGCCATGAGGGTACTGGTCTCCACCTTCTTTGGCATAACTGGCAGAAACGAACAGGGTGGAGAGTGCGCAGGCAATAACGCCTGCTGTAGATTTTTTCATGATTTATTCCTCAGTATTTGGCTCATTCAAGTGAGGCCTTTATTTATTAACAGCTATTTATATATCGATAAAGATATAAATATCGATAATATAAGAAAAAGCGATAATACATAAAAAATTATGTTACACAACAGGAAAGTATAAAAAAACACTCCTGCAATACTCCTGGGGAGAGCGGGAATTCTTTCAAGTAATTGAAAATAAAGAATAAAAAATAATTTTTTAGTTTGACTTATGGTGTATGGGCTGATTCTTTGACAACTAAGCAGGTTGGAATCATAGCTTTGGCTCGATTCCGAAATTATTGTTCCTATTAATAAAATTTAATTAAATCAATTATTTATAGATTCCCATGGACAGAGTAATGGCCATATAAATAATTATTTAAAATATCTTTTTAATAATAAAATCGATAAATAATTGTAAATCGATATTAGTTCGTATACATTTTCAGCAAGGTAGTCCCCAGCAGTCACTGTGCTGATAACAATAAATAAGCCGTATTGGAGAGAATGTTATGTCAATGAAAGGTGTATTGAGGCCTGGTCATGTTCAGTTAAGAGTACTGGATATGGACGAGGCGATTACCCATTATGTGGAAAGAATGGGTTTGATCGAAACCGATCGAGATGACCAGGGCCGGGTTTATCTAAAAGGATGGGATGAGCAGGACTGGTTTTCGGTGGTATTGCGTGAGAGCGATCACCCTGGTATGGATTTTATGGGCTGGAAGGTTGATAGCAATGAAACGCTGGATCAACTGCAGCAGGACCTGACAGATTTTGGCTGCAAGGTAGAACGAATTGCAGCAGGTGAACTTAAGCACTGTGGGGATCGCGTTCGTTTTGACTCTCCAACCGGCCATCTGTTTGAGTTGTACGCCGAGAAAGATTTTAAGGGAAATGGACTGGGACTGGTGAATCCTCACCCCTGGCCTGAAGACCTGAAAGGGATGAAGGTGAAGCGCTTCGATCATTGCCTGTTGTATGGTGATGACCTGGATGGTTCGGTCAAACTGTTTAAGGAAGTGCTGGGTTTTAGCGAGTCCGAACAGGTTATGGCGGGCGAGGATGGAAAATTCAAAATCGGCAGCTTTTTAACCTGCGGTATGAAAGCGCATGATATTGCTTTTATCCGTCATGAAGAAAAAGGCAAATTACATCATGCATCTTTTCTGCTCAGTTCCTGGGAAGAGGTGTTAACTGCTGCTGACATTATGGGTCGATATAAGATGTCGGTGGATATAGGCCCAACGCGACATGGTATTACGCGTGGGCGTACGATCTATTTCTTTGATCCTTCCGGCAACAGGAATGAAACCTTCTGTGACTCTTACGACTGGTATCCTGATCACCAGACCATCACCTGGACTGAGGATGAGCTGGGTGGGGCGATCTTCTATCACGACCAGAAATTGAACGAGCGGTTTCTTTCTGTTGTAACCTGATGGATACTGGTAGCCTTTCAATCAACAGCTTCACGACTCGATGTATGCGGCAATATCACATTGAAAGACTACTTCGCTCGGTTGAATAGAAATGGTTAAACTCAAGCGATGACTGATAGCCTGGCAGACAAGCTTTTCCCTCCTGTCGACGACCTGTGCGCAGCGATTCGTTTCGATAATGACTCGGGTACGATTTGGCTGGAACAGCAGAGAATGTTGTTGTTACATACCTCTGCTTTTGGCTCGATGCGTAAGGAGCTGATTAATACCTTAGGTAAATCTTACGCGCGCGATATTATGATTCGCATGGGCTGGGAGTCAGCCCAGTCTGATGCCGAGCTGGCGAAAAGGATTCGTGCTAACCAGGATCCAATGGAGATTTTTTCAGTAGGCCCGCAGTTGCATACCATTGAAGGCGTGGTCAAGGTTGATCCGGTCAGGGTGGAGATCGATATAGCGCAGGGTAAATTCTACGGTGAGTTTATCTGGACCAACTCATTCGAAGCTGAAGAGCATATGCGTTTGTTAGGTGTCTCTGATGAGGCGGTATGCTGGCAGTTACTGGGTTATGCCAGCGGCTATACCAGTCACTTTATGGGCTGCGCTATTTTTTACAAGGAAGTGGAATGTATCGGTAAAGGCGATCATCAATGCCGTATCATCGGAAAACCGCTGGAAGAGTGGGAAGATGCGGAGGCACTGAAAGAGATATTCACCAGTGAACCTTTAATCGGCAAATTCGATAATCTGCAGTATGAAGTTCAGCAACTACGCACGGTAGCTGCCTATGGTCTGGATCCGGAAAATATCGTGGCAGACTCTGAACGCATACGCGACACCATGTTCCTGTTGCAGAAGGCGGCAGAAACGGATGTGACCGTATTGATGCTGGGAGAGACCGGTGTGGGCAAGGAAGTTTTTTCTCAGGCGCTGCATCAATTCGGGCAACGCAAAAATGCACCATTTATAGCAGTCAACTGTGCAGCATTGCCCTCTGAGCTGGTAGAGTCGGAATTATTCGGCGCAGAAAAAGGGGCTTTTACCGGGGCTGATAAACTGCGCATAGGGCGCTTTGAGCGTGCCGATGGCGGCACGCTGTTTCTGGATGAACTGGGCGAGTTGAGCGAAGCTGCGCAGGCCAAGCTACTGCGTGTGTTACAGACTGGCGAATTTGAGCGTGTCGGTGGTAGCAAGCCGATAAAAGTTGATGTCAGGCTGGTTGCAGCCACCAATGTCGATCTGGAACAACAGGTGGCCAAAGGTAAGTTCAGGGCTGATCTTTTTTATCGGCTGAATGTCTTTCCGATTACTATTCCGCCACTACGTGAGCGACTTGCTGACTTGCCCGGTCTGGTTAAAAAGTTTATCGAAAAACACAATCGCAAATATGGCAAGCGTGTACTGGGGCTGACCGATGAAGCCAGTAAAAGGTTTCAGGGTTATCACTGGCCAGGAAATATACGCGAACTGGAGAATATCCTCGAGCGCGGAGTGATCCTGACGCAGAATAACCATCATATTGAATCTCGTATGATTTGCCTGAACATGCCGGAACCGGAAAAAGATCCCAGGGTGATCGGTGAGAAGGGAAGCCTGCAGTTAAAATCCAGCCATGGTGCGACAGGGTCCGCTCCTCAGGCGCAATTTTCCACTTTACTGGATCAATTCTCAAAACAGGGCCTGAGCCTGGATGAGGTTGAAAAAGAACTATTAACGAGCGCACTGGAAAAATCTCAGGGCAACGTGCTAGCTGCTGCCAGACTACTGGGTATTAGCGGACCACAGTGTCGCTATCGGTTAAAAAAACTGAAATTGATATAAGCTGCTACCTTCACAGTAACAGTAATACGCACCTGAACGCAGACAGTTGAATTCACACTTGCGTTACTACTGATCCCTGTTTTTGTTCACATCACTACTTTTCTCCTGATACCTTCTGTTAATTCTTCTTGCATAGATGACTTGCTCTGGCACCAATATGAGCAAAAGGTCATTTGATCATTAGGTTAACTCAGCGCCGGGCTTGATCATTTGGTTAAGTTGCTTCGCTTAATTGCGGGCCGTAAAAAAACTAAATCATTGAATGTAGGGTAAAAAAAATATTGGCCCGGGAATTGCTCTGGATATATCACAAAGATTAATCAATAACCGTCCGGTAGCGAGACAGAGTGATGACGCAAACTAATGCCGATAATTTTGACCAATTAACTTCAACTCGATATGTCCGAGTAACTGGTGTACGCAAAAACGCATTTGTTGAGTTTGATTTTTCTTTTGGAGATCCCTCTATTTTTATTGAACTGGTATTGCCGTTTTCGCAGTTTCAAACCTTCTGTGAGTTGAACAATGTCAGGGAGTTAACACCCGAGCAACAGGCTCAGGTGGATCTGGATAAATTGAAGTGGCGCTACGGTGAACCGGGGGTTAGTGAGTAATGATTAGATGGAAGCGCTGATTTATTCAGTGCTTCCCGCGGCACAGTGATGTGGCGCCAGAGTCGAAGACTACAGGTCATCGATTTTGTGAGAAGAGCGGAAATACAATTTTCCGCTTTTCATGCCCTGAACCAACATGGACGGGATATTCAGGGTTTCTTAAAAATAAATAAACCTGAGGAATGAATGAATGCAAATTGATATTAAGGCCAAAGAACTGAAACCGGTGAGGCAGGCATATAGCCATATTGCCCGACGGATTGGGGAGGGAAAGCCAGCTACGCGTTACCAGGAAGCAGTGCTTGATATACAGGCGACGGAACATTTTCATTACCGACCAACCTGGCAGCCCGACAAGGAGCTGTATGATGCCAGTCGTACCGCGATTGTGATGGAAGACTGGTACAGTCTGGTGGATCCGCGTCAGTATTATTATGGTAACTACTGCATGGCGCGATCTAAACAGCAGGACTCCGCCGAACAGAATTTCAAGTTTGTGGAAAAGCGCAACCTGCTGGCAACACTTTCTGAACAGGCTAAAGCGTTGGTGACTACGCTGGTACTGCCTTTACGTCATTACGAGTGGGCCGCCAATATGAATAATACTCAGATCTGTGCGATGGGCTATGGTGCGTCTATCACCTCTGCCGCTATGTTGCATGCAGCAGATCGTCTGGGTAATGCACAATACATTACTCGTATCGCTCTGGCCCTTTCAGAAAATGACGATGCCATTATCGATCAGGCAAAAGCCGCCTGGATGGATGATGCCGCCTGGCAGGGCTTACGAAAACTGGTTGAAGACAGTCTGGTCGTTGAAGACTGGTTTGAGCTGTTCCTGCTGCAAAACCTGATTATGGACAGCTTTATACATCCACTGGTTTTTGGTCAGCTGGAAAATCGTCTGAATCAGATGGGTGCGTCCACCTACTCCATGCTAACCGAGTTTATTGTGGACTGGTATGCCGAATCGTCGCGTTGGGTAGACAAGCAGTTATCTGTCGCCATTGCCGAATCAGACGCCAATAAGCAGTTAATCAACCAATGGTTCCAGCGCTGGTTCAGCGAAGCTGAAAAAGCTGTGGCCCCTTTAGCGGCTCTGGGTTTTGATGATAGTCAGACTGTGCTGGATGAAATCAGCCAGTCCTTAAAAAGCCGAGCAGCAAAGATCGGCATCACGGTTTAATGGGGTTGCTGATATGAGTAAGGTATTTATTGCATTGCAGGACGTTGATGAGTCCAGGTCAATAGTGGAAGCCATTGTCAAAGATAATACGCAGGCCGAGGTAGAGCACCTTCCCGCCATGATCCGCATCACTGCCCCTGGCAAACTGGTGGTGAACCGTCAGACAGTCTCCGAGCTGAAAGGTTACGACTGGGATCCGCAGGATATACAGCTGCAGCTGATTTCTTTTGGTGGCAACCTGGATGAAGATGATGATCACTTCACCGTTTACTGGCACGAATAATAACGAATACTGAAGAGGAATAAGAATGTCTAAAAAATTGAATATGCGCGAGCGCTACAAGCTGATGACTCGCCTGGGCTGGGAAACCAGTTACCAACCTATGGATAAGGTGTTTCCTTACGATACTTATGAAGGTATCAAAATTAAGGACTGGGATGCCTGGCAGGATCCGTTTCGTATGACAATGGACGCCTACTGGAAGTACCAGGGGGAAAAGGAGAAAAAACTGTATGCCATCATGGATGCATTTGCGCAGAATAACGGCCACCTGAATATTACTGATCCGCGCTATGTCAGTGCCCTCAAGCTCTTTATCCAGGGCGTGTCTCCACTGGAATACCAGGCGCACAGGGGCTTTGCTAGACAGGGTCGGCATTTTAGAGGAGAAGGGGCCAGAGTGGCCTGCCAGATGCAGTCGCTGGATGAGCTCAGGCACGTCCAGACGCAGGTGCATACGTTGAGCCACTACAATAAGTACTTCGATGGCTTCCATGATTTTACCAAATGGCATGACCGCGTGTGGTATCTGTCAGTACCTAAGTCATTTTTTGACGATGCCAATACGGCTGGCCCCTTCGAATTCATGGTGGCGATTGGCTTCTCTTTTGAATTTGTGCTGACCAATCTTCTGTTTGTGCCTTTTATGTCAGGGGCTGCCTATAACGGTGATATGTCTACCGTAACCTTTGGTTTTTCTGCGCAGTCAGACGAAGCCAGGCATATGACGCTGGGACTGGAAGCGATCAAGTTTATGCTGGAACAGGATGAAGCGAATGTACCTATTGTGCAGGGCTGGATCGACAAATGGTTGTGGCGTGGGTACAAGGTGCTGACTCTGGTAGCGGCCATGATGGATTATATGTTGCCGGAAAGCCCGATGTCCTGGAAAGAAGCCTGGGAAATTTACTTCGAGGAAAACGGTGGCGCATTGTTTAAAGATCTGGCTCGCTATGGCATTAAGGTGCCGGATTTTGTGAATATCTGTACCAAGGAAAAAGACCATATCAGTCATCAGGTGTGGGGAATCCTGTATAACTTTGGTGCGGCGGCGGCCTTTCACACCTGGGTTCCAGACAAAAAGAAGCTGGACTGGTTATCTGCTAAGTATCCCGATACCTTCGACAAATACTATCGCCCGAGATTTGAGCACTGGCGTGAAGAAGAGGAAAAAGGTAATCGCTACTATTCACAGACATTACCCTGCCTGTGTACAACCTGCCAGATTCCTATGGGCTTTACCGAGGTGGATGATCCTACCCAGATCGCGTACCGCAGTACCGAGTATCAGGGTGACAAATACCATTTCTGTTCTGATCCCTGTAAGTCGATTTTTGAAAATGAACCGGAAAAATATAGCCAGTCCTGGCTACCGGTACAGCAAATATTTCAGGGTAACTGCGGTGGTGCAGGTCTGGAGGATGTACTTAACTGGTATGGACTGGATCTGGGTGTCGATAATCTTGACTATGTGGGTTCACCTGAAGAGAAGCGCTGGAAGCAATGGAAGGGGCTGGAACAGGCTGACGAAAACCCGGTTACAGAACAGGCCGTTAACGCCTGATCAGGCTCACATCATTTAACTGTAGGAGAATAATAATGTCAGTAAAATCAATTGGTGAATATCCAGCCAGAATGAAAGATGGTGTGGAGAATTTTCATGGTAATCAGATGGTCATTGTCGGATGGGATCATCATCTGATGGTCGACTCTCCGCGCGCTTTTCCGTTGCCACCTGAAATGCCGTTTTCTGCACTGGTGCATGAGGTGATGCCTGCTGCTTACGCGCCGCATCCAGAATGGTCTCGAATCAACTGGGATGAGGTGCAGTGGATGCTGGATGGAGAAGCTTTTAATCCGGATATGCAGGCGAGCCTGAAACAGAATGGCATCGGCCACAAGTCGGTAGTTCGTTTTAATACCCCAGGCCTGAATGGTATTGGTGGATCAGGCAGCTAGGTGAAACAATGACTTACCAGGTAACCATTGAGCCAATTGGCGAAACCATAGAGGTTGAAGAAGGGCAGACTCTGCTGGATGCAGCATTACGGGCAGGTATTTACCTGCCCCATGCCTGCGGTCATGGCCTGTGCGCAACCTGTAAAGTTGATGTGCTGGAAGGGGAGGTGGAGCATGGCGAAGCCTCACCCTTCGCGCTGATGGATATGGAGCGCGAAGAGGGTAAATGCCTGGCCTGTTGCGCAACGCCTGGCAGCGATCTGGTGATTGAAGCCGACATCGATGAAGAAGCGGATGCGGAAAATCATCCGGTACGCGATTTTACCGGTGTGGTTTCCAGGATCGAGACGCTGACCCCGCGTATCAAAAGTATCTTTTTGGCGATAGAGCATGACGGCATTGAATTCCAGGCGGGGCATTATGTGAACCTGCTGATTCCGGGTATGGAAGATCATCCACGTGCATTTTCCATTGCCAGCCCGCCGTCTGAAAGAAAGCTGGTTGAGCTGAATGTGGCGCTGGTGGAGGGAGGTGCCGCTACGCACTGGATACACGAGAATCTCAAGGTTGGTGATGAGTTGAGATTTAACGGGCCTTACGGACGGTTTTTTGTCAGGGGTTCGGCACCCGAGCCGATGATCTTCCTGGCCGGGGGGTCTGGTTTGTCGAGTCCTAAATCCATGATCCTGGATTTATTTGAAAAAGGAGAAACCCGCTCTGTCACCTTTATCTATGGCGCCAGGAATCAGTCAGAGCTTTATTATCGTGAGCTGTTTGAAGAGTTACAACAGGAGCACGATAACTTTACCTATGTGCCCGCTTTATCCGAAGAGCCACTGGATTCCGGCTGGCAGGGGGCAAGAGGGTTTGTGCACGAGGTGGCGAATGAGCATTTCGGCGGCCGGTTTGCCGGGCACAAGGCCTATCTCTGCGGTCCGCCGCCCATGATTGATGCCTGTATCACTACCCTGATGCAGGGACGTCTGTTTGAGCGTGATATATTCATGGAAAATTTTTATACGCAGGCGCATAAGGATGACTCGAAAAAAAGTCCCTTATTCAAGAATATCTAGCTAGCCGCTGATAGCGTCCTTCAAAGCATTAGCCGCAATAAACGCCAGGCCGCGCGTTGCTGCGATGAGCACTTTGCGCTACTGGGTCGGATATGACTTAGTCACTCGGTAGTGGGATCTTCCATCTTGTTCAGGCGATAGGCAATCTGCGGCCGGGTCATACCCAGCATACGTGCAGCTGAGCAGAGATTGCCTTTCGCCCTTTGTACTGCCGACGTCATCAGACGGCCTTCTATGTGTTCCAGGCTCATGCCTTCATCCAGTACATGCTTGATCAGTTGATCAATATCGGGCTCGACAGGCGTTGGCGCAACAGGCTGCTTGTCGACTTCACTGGCAGCCTGAGGCTGGCTTTCGGTGTTCACATGGGGGAACAGGTGCGGGAGGTCGATCTGAGATCCGTTGCTGGCTATGATGATGCCACGCTCGATCATGTTTTGTAGCTCGCGAATATTTCCGGGCCAGTCATAGTTTTTCATCGCCTCAAGCGCGCGCTCGCTAATGCCTGAAATACGTTTAGCATGCAAAGCGTTGTATTTATGCAGGAAGCGATTGGCCAGTGCGGGGATGTCTTCATTGCGTTCCTGCAACGAGGGAATCAGGATAGGGAAGATATTTAACCGGTAATACAGGTCGGCACGAAACCTGCCCTCGTCAACTGCCTGCTGCAGGTCGACATTGGTGGCGGCGACGACACGAACATCGACTTTGCGGGTGCGGGTATCGCCTATACGCTCGAACTCGCCCTCCTGTAATACCCTTAATAACTTGACCTGCGCGGCGGGAGATAGATCGCCCACTTCGTCCAGAAACAGAGTGCCGCCGTGGGCGCGCTCGAAACGGCCTGGGCGTGAATGGTGCGCGCCAGTGAAGGCGCCTTTTTCGACGCCAAATAATTCAGACTCAATCAATTCTTCTGGAATTGCCGCACAGTTGATAGCGACAAAGGCATTCTTGACGCGTGGGCTCACGCTGTGCAGCGCTCGCGCACACATCTCCTTACCGACCCCGGTTTTACCCAGCAGCAGAACAGTGACATTGCTTTCGCCAGCCTTTTTAATCAGTTCGCAGGTCTGTAAAAATGGCGCCGAGCTACCAACCATATCCCCTAATGCGGTATCAACATCGAGTGAGTAACGCAGGTTGGCGACTTCTTCCTGCAGTTTTAACAGCTGGTCAGCAATATGGTCAGGGTGAAAGTACTTCAGGTCTTCTTCAGCATTATCCCATTCGTCAGCTGGTTTACCGATATTCCTGCAGTGACGGTCGCCCTTGCCCTGGCATTCGGGCTCGCGATAGAGGATGAATTTGCCGACGATCTCGCTGGTGTAGCCGCTGGCGTATCCGATCTGGGTCCAGCACACGGACTCGGTGTGTACGCCGAAGTGTTTGATGTGGGATTCGGCCTCGTAGGAGTTTTCCCACAGCAAATCACCGTTATAACGACCCTTTACGATATCGATATCGATCTTCAACGGGGTCACCTTCACGATGCCTTCCAGCATGTGTAGTTTGGGCCCCATCAGCAATAGATCTTCATCGCTGGCATTCGGCATCATCTTGCGCGTGAGCTTGGCATCTCGTACCCCGGATGCGTATCCCATGCGTGTCAACAGGCCGCGCGCACGCTCTGAGCCCAGGGTGTCGATTAATTCCTTGCGTAACGAAGCCATGGCATCTGTGTGCAGCATGATCATGCGTTCATCATCCAGCATGATGCTGCCAGGCTGAAGCGTCAGATGCAGATCTTCAGGGAAATGATAGTCCCGGCTCAGGTCAACTTGTGTACTCATAGGTTGCCTCCCAATGCTTGAGGAAATCCTGAGGTTTTATCAAATCGTAAAACACGATTTTATCAGGAGATGAAAATTTTATTATTTGATAAAAATACTAACTGATTTTCCGGGATTAATAAAATTTAATTTCGATATAAATTAAATAATCGCGATATATAAAAATATCGATATTTAAGTTTTATAAATCGATTAAATTTTATCAAATGATCAAATATTGATGAAATCGTAAAAATATCGCCGGAAATAGGTGTGCTAAATCGAGTAAACGCACTGCTCAGTGTCTGGTTTTTTTACTATTTGCGCACTCAGTGTTGCGGCTGGCACACATTCTGCAATTGAGGTTAGGACGGGCTTTAGTAAATCAACAAAAAGCCCGCATGAATAGAATAAAAGATTTAGAGGAATGTGTGTGATACGGCATAAGGTGACGATACAGGACACTGGCGAATTTTATGACTGCTCGGGAGACCAGACTCTGTTACAGGGCATGGAGCGACTGGGTAAGAGAGGGATTCCGGTTGGCTGTCGTGGTGGTGGCTGTGGCGTATGTAAAGTGGAAATCATTTCTGGTGATTACACTAAAAAGAAGATGAGTCGTGCTTGTGTGACCGAGCAGGATGAATCTGAACACCGCGTGCTGGCCTGCCGCTGTCAACCTGCTTCGAATATTACGCTGAAGGTGATAGGTCAGTTCAAAAAGGCGGTTACACGTTAGCTCATGGCATTCCATTCTCTAAATCTCAAGTTCTTGGTTTTTTCAAAACTACCAGAAAAAGAAGTTACGTCGTTTAACTAACTTAATATATTTACAGTAGAGGAAAATATTATGGCGCTTAAAGGTGTGTTACGTCCCGGTCTGATTCAATTACGAGTACTGGATATGGGCGAAGCGATCAATCATTACCAGGATATTCTTGGCCTGAACATGGTTTGCAAGGGAGGTGATGGTCGTGTGTATTTCAAGGGATGGGATGAGTTTGATCATCATAGTGTGGTATTGAGAGAGGCTGACTCAGCTGGTCTGGATTATGTGGCCTATAAAGTTGATAGCGATCAATATCTGACCGATATCGAGCCTAAGATCGTTGCATGGGGCCTGGAAGTTGATCACGTAGCCGCAGGTGAGCAGCCAGGCGTTGGGCGTCGAATTGGATTTACTCTGCCTACCGGTCATCGTCTTGAGCTGTATCATGATATTGAGCAGTCACAGGATCATCCTGGTATTAAAAACCCGGATATTTATCCCGCCCGTCCACATGGCATGGGTGCAAGCCGCTTTGATCATCTGCTGTGCTATGGCCCGAATATCGGCAAAGCCAGAGAGTTTCTGGTGGATGTGCTTGAGTTCTATGAGCCAGAGCGTGTTGATCTGCCAGAAGGAGAAGATTCGCTGGCAACCTGGTTAACCTGTGGCATGAAAGCGCATGACATTGCTTTTGTTGAACATGAGCAACCCGGTAAATTGCACCATGCTGCCTTCCTGCTTCAGGACTGGAATGAAGTAGGTCAGGCTGCCGATATTATCTCAATGAATAACGTGCCTCTGGATATTGGGCCAACCCGCCACGGTATCACGCGTGGGCAAACCATCTACTTCTTCGATCCTTCAGGTAATCGCAACGAAGTTTACTGTGGTGGTTATGCAGCTTATCCAGATCACCCTATGCGCAGCTGGGACTTCGATCATGTCGGTAAAGGTATTTTCTACCATGACCGTCAGCTTAATGATGCTTTCCTGACTGTAGTGACCTGATGGGAAACGCGATACAGGAACTTCAGCTGCATTGGCAAGCTGCTGCCCGCGCGGTAGCAGCTGCCGTAGCCAGGGCTGAACAGCTGGAGATAAAAATCAATGCTGCAGTGGTTGACCGCGGCGGCAATCTGCTGGCGTTTCAACGAATGAATGGTGCTTTTCTTCATTCTATTGATATCTCAATAGATAAGGCTTACACCGCAGTCGGTTTTGGATTTCCTACCGGTGACTGGATGGGGGTACTGGAAAATGTTCCTCAGCTAAGGGAAGGGATCGTGCATCGTGATCGTTTAGTTATTTTTGGTGGCGGATTCCCTATTCAAATGGAAGGTGAAGTGGTTGGTGCTATTGGTGTTTCCGGTGGCAGTGAAGAGCAGGATGAATTATGTGCCAAAGCAGGACTTGAAGCACTGCTGGATGCCGATTAATTGAAATGGTTGAGGCCAGTGGAGGCGTTTTCTCCCCTGGCCATGTAAATGAGACTGATCAGGTTCTGGTTTTTTTGGAGGATTTGGACTTCATCCGCTGTTCCAGGACTTTGAGTGAGACGGTCGCTGTTTTTCGGATATGGCTTTCCGATTCTGCACAGGCGGTCTCGACATCTCTTGCAATGGCTGCATCGTAAATACGTTGATGTTCAGCGTGTAAATCGCGGCCTTTATTGATTTCGCTGGACGAGGTGATGGAGATATTTCTATAGCGTTTGTGCTGATCGTAAAGTACCCGGTAAAACCGGATTAGCCAGTCTGATGTGCAGGCAGAGATGAGCGCTTCATGAAACTCACGGTTGCGCTGTTCCCAGGAATCCAGATTGTCAGGGGCTTTGTTTTTTTCCGCTTTGGTCAACTGGTAAAAAGCCGCAACGACACGTGACTCCCAGTTATCGTCACCCTGCTCAATGCTTTTTGCCAGCGCTTTATTCTCCAGCATAACCCGAAGGTCGGTAACGTCCTGTAGATCCTTGATAGAGATAGGCGCTGATTTGAATCCACGTTGTCCTTCGGTAATGACAAAGCCATCAGAGCTTAATCGGCTAAGCGCTTCACGAATGGGGGTTGCACCAACACCATAGGTTTTTTTTAACTGTTCAATCTTGAGTTTGGTTTCAGGTGCGTGCTTACCCTGAATGATCGCTTCCCTGATCTGGTGGTAGACCGAATCGGTCATGGTTTTGGGCATGGTCTCTATTTGAGTGGTATTGATCATTGGACGGAGTCTCTATTTTTCCCTGACGGGCATTATAGCAATGGAATACATAGTTTTTCGAGTAATATTGTAATTACTTAAAAATATCGATAAAAAGCTTGTATATATATAAAATATAAGTAACCTAATAAAATATATATTTTTCTGTTTAGCGATATATTTTATCTGGCCTGGTGGTTTGCGAAGTTACGCCTCGCCATTAATCCAAGAGTTGACAAACTGAGTAAAAACAAATGAAGGAAATCAAACACTTTATTAATGGTGAGTATGTTGGATCAGTATCCGGCAAGACATTCGCCAATGTGAATCCAGCAACCAATGAGCAGATTGGCATCGTCCACGAAGGTGGGGAAGTTGAAATCAACATGGCTGTCAAGGCGGCGAAAGACGCGCTGCAGGGCCCCTGGGGGCATATGCCAATGGCGCAAAGAATGGAGTTGTTGCACAAGGTGGCCGACGGTATTAATGCCCGCTTTGACGAATTTCTGGAAGCCGAATGTCTGGACACAGGCAAGCCCAAATCGCTTGCTTCGCATATCGACATCCCACGCGGGGCAGCCAATTTCAAGATCTTTGCCGACCTGGTAAAGAATGTTCCAACCGAAAGTTTCATGCTGGATACGCCAGATGGAGAAGGTGCACTTAACTATTCGCAACGTAAACCGAAAGGGGTGATTGCAGTAATTAGTCCCTGGAACCTGCCGTTATTGCTAATGACCTGGAAGGTTGGGCCAGCGCTGGCCTGTGGCAATACCGTGGTCGTCAAACCTTCCGAAGAAACTCCGCGGACAACAACCCTGTTAGGCGAAGTGATGGCTGAAGCCGGGGTGCCCAAAGGTGTATTTAATGTGGTACATGGCTTTGGCCCCGATTCGGCTGGCGCCTACCTGACCGGGCATCCTGATGTGGATGGCATTACCTTTACCGGTGAGACCCGCACCGGTGCGGCCATTATCAAGAATTCTGCGGACTATATCCGTCATGTGTCGTTTGAGCTGGGCGGCAAAAACCCGGCCGTGGTGTTTGCCGATTGCGATATGGATAAGGCCATCGAAGGCACCTTCCGTTCGGTATTTGCCAACTGCGGCCAGGTTTGCCTGGGCACCGAGCGGGTTTATGTTGAACGCCCAATCTTCGATGAATTTGTCAGCCGCCTGAAAGCCAGTGCCGAGGGCATGCAACTGGGTGCCTGGGACGATGCCTGTACCAGTATGGGCCCGTTAATCAGCAAGGAACATCAGCAGAAAGTGCTTTCCTACTATCAGAAAGCCAAAGACCTGGGGGCCACCGTGGTAACCGGTGGTGGTGAACCGGATATGCCGGGCGCGCTGAAGCAAGGTTGCTGGGTGCAGCCTACCATCTGGACCGGACTGCCGGAAGATTCCCCGATCATGAAAGAAGAGATTTTCGGCCCCTGCTGCCACGTTACGCCATTCGATAGTGAAGAAGAAGTCATTCGCCTGGCGAATGATACTGAATACGGCCTGGCTGCTGCGGTGTGGACTGAGAACCTGTCGCGTGCGCATCGTGTGAGCCAGAAAATCGATGCTGGAATTGTGTGGGTTAACTCCTGGTTCCTGCGAGATTTAAGAACGCCATTTGGTGGTATGAAGAACTCTGGCATTGGACGCGAAGGTGGTGTGCATTCGATGGAGTTCTATACCGAGCTGAAAAATATATGTATCAAACTTTAACAGGAATTCGACATGCTGGATGAAAACAAGATTCAGGGTTTTGCTGATGATTTATACGACGCATTACGCAATCAGAAAATGCTCGATCCGTTATCAGATAAAGAACCCGAAATGACCATCGAAGATGCCTATCAGGTGTCTTCCCGGCTGCTGCAGAAGCGCATCGATATCGATGGCGAAAAGGTTATCGGCAAAAAGATTGGTGTAACCAGTGCTGCGGTGCAGAACATGCTGGGTGTACACCAGCCTGACTTCGGTTACCTCACCGATGCCATGGTGGTGGAAGAAGGTGAGCCACTTTCCATCACCGACAAAATGATCCAGCCCAGGGCGGAAGGTGAGATCGCTTTCGTATTAAAAAAGGATCTGGTTGGTCCGGGTATTAGTGCTTCTGATGTATTGCGTGCCACCGATTTTATCGTGCCCTGCTTTGAGATCGTCGACTCACGCATCCGCGACTGGAAAATCAGGATTCAGGATACGGTGTCAGACAACGCCTCCTGTGGTTACTTCCTGTTGGGTCAGGATGCAGTCAGTCCGCGTGCGCTCGATCTTTCTACCTGCGGCATGGTGATGGAACTCAATGGCCGCCTGGCCTCAACCGGGGCTGGTGCTGCGGCATTGGGTTCATCCCCGGTCAGCTGCGTGGTGTGGTTGGCGAATACGCTTGGAAAGCTGGGTACGCCGCTGAAAGCGGGTGAGGTGATCCTGTCGGGCTCTCTGGTACCTTTACAGCCGGTCAAGCCGGGTGATTTTATGTCGGTTAGTATCGGCGGAATCGGGCGCACAGCGGTTCGCTTTGTGTAATCGAATAGAATGAGATTGGGAGATAAAGAAATGAAAATACGTTGTGCAATCGTCGGTCCGGGTAATATTGGTACTGACCTGCTATACAAAGCCCTGCGCAGTGAATGGATTGAGCCGGTATGGATGGTGGGTATAGACCCTGAATCAGAAGGCCTGGCACGTGCGCGTAGTATGGGTATCAAAACCACGCACGAGGGTGTTGATGGCCTAGTACCGCATATGCGTGAAGACAATATCCAGGTGGTATTCGACGCAACTTCAGCCTATGTACATGCGGAAAATAGTCGCAAGGTACAGGAGCAGGGCGCGATGATGATCGACCTGACCCCGGCCGCGATTGGTCCTTTCTGCGTGCCACCGGTTAACCTGAAGGACCATATCGGCAAGCGCGAAATGAATGTCAATATGGTGACCTGTGGTGGACAGGCAACTATTCCAATGGTTGCTGCAATCTCGCGTGTACAGCCCGTTGAATATGGAGAAATTGTCGCGACCGTATCTTCTAAATCTGCTGGCCCTGGTACGCGTAAGAACATCGATGAATTTACCCAGACTACTTCGAATGCAGTAGAAAAGGTTGGTGGCGCGAAAAAAGGCAAGGCGATTATTATCCTGAATCCTGCCGAGCCGCCGCTGATGATGCGCGATACCGTGCATTGCCTGACCGAAACGGAACCTGACCAGCAGGCGATTACCGAATCTATCCAGCAAATGATCAAAGAAGTGCAAAAGTATGTGCCTGGATATACCCTGAAAAACGGGCCAGTGTTCGATGGCAACCGGGTATCGGTATTCATGGAAGTGGAAGGCCTCGGTGACTATCTGCCGAAGTATGCCGGAAACCTTGACATCATGACCGCTGCCGCATTGCGTACCGCCGAAATGTTTGCCGAAGAAATCGCTAACGGCAGTATCAAACTTGAAACCAACGACGCAGCAGCCGTCGGTTAATTTAAGGAGAATTGACATGAGCGACTTAAAAGGCCGCAAAGTTATCGTTCACGACATGTGTCTGCGCGATGGTATGCACCCCAAGCGTCATAGAATCTCTATTGACGAAATGATCAAAATCGCCAGCGCACTGGATGACTCAGGTGTGCAGCTGATTGAAGTTACCCACGGTGATGGTCTGGCTGGAGCATCGGTGAACTATGGTTTCCCGGCGCATAGCGATGAAGAATACCTGAGCGCTGTACGCCCGCATGTGAAAAACGCGAAGATCTCCGCATTACTACTGCCGGGTATCGGTACCGTTAAAGAATTGAATATGGCGCATGGCTGTGGCGTGGATACCATTCGTGTCGCTACCCATTGCACCGAAGCCGATGTGTCAGAGCAGCATATTACCGCTGCCGCCAAACTGGGTATGGATACGGTTGGATTCCTGATGATGTCTCATATGCTGGATCCTGAAGGCCTGGTGAAGCAGGCGAAACTGATGGAAGGCTATGGCGCAAACTGCATCTATGTGACGGATTCTGCGGGCTATATGCTGCCGGATGATGTAACGGCTCGCCTGACTGCGGTACGCGAGGCATTGCTGCCAGAAACTGAACTGGGATTTCATGGTCACCACAACCTGGCCATGGGCGTGGCCAATTCGGTGGCTGCGGTTGCGGCCGGTGCGACTCGAATCGACGGCTCCGCTGCTGGTCTGGGTGCGGGCGCAGGGAATACGCCGCTGGAAGTTTTTGTCGCAGTATGCAAGCGCATGGGCATAGAAACCGGTGTTGATCTGTACAAGCTTACCGATGTCGCAGAAGACCTGATTGTACCGATGATGGACCAGCCCGTCAGGGTGGACAGGGATGCATTGACGCTGGGCTACGCTGGGGTGTATTCCTCATTCCTGTTATTTGCCAAACGCGCACAGGAACGATATGGCGTCAACAGCCGAGATCTGCTTGTTGAGCTGGGCCGCCGCGGTATGGTCGGTGGACAGGAAGATATGATTGAAGACGTGGCGCTCGAAATGTCACGCACAGGAGCATAAATAAATGAGTACTCTGGACCCTAAAGTCATCGCCGAACTGGCAGAGCACCTGGAAAACGCTGAGCTACAGGCTCACGATGTTAAGAAAATCACCAACGACTACCCGGATATGGACTGGGAAGACGCCTACGATATCCAGTGGGAAATCCGTCGTCGCAAGGAAAGTCGAGGTAATAAGGTGGTTGGCCTGAAGATGGGTTTAACCTCTTACGCAAAGATGTCGCAGATGGGTGTAGAAAATCCGCTGTATGCGTTTCTGTGTGATTACTTCAGTGTGCCTGACGGTGGCACTATTAATACCAGTGAGTTGATTCATCCCAAGGTGGAAGCAGAGATTGCAGTTATTACCAGCAAGGAGCTATCCGGACCGGGTTGTACGATTGCACATGTGTTGGATGCAATCTCCAGCGTGGTGCCAGCAGTTGAAATCATCGATTCGCGTTATGAGAATTTCAATTTTGACCTCAAATCGGTGATTGCGGATAACGCTTCTTCGGCACGTTTTGTTACCGGTGGCAATGTAAAACGCATCGAAGATGTTGACCTCAAAACCATTGGTGTGGTGATGGAAAAAAATGGCAAGGTGGTCGAATTAGGTGCCGGAGCCGCTGTGCTGGGACATCCAGCAGCCAGTGTGGCCATGCTGGCTAATATGCTGGCAGAACGCGGCGAAGTGATTCCCGCAGGTACCTTTATTATGACGGGCGGGATTACCTCTGCGGTTGCGGTTGAAGCAGGTGATTTTGTTTCAGTGCGTTACCAGGATCTGGGTTCAATCAGTATCAGCTTCAGCTAACTCACAGGAGAAAGGCAATGCCATTAGTTCAAGCAACTATTATCGAAGGCCGCTCGCAGGAAAAGAAGGAAGCCTTCTGCCGTGAAGTCGCAGAAGCTGCAGTCAGGAATCTGGATGTTCAATTATCCCAGGTACGCGTAGTCCTGTACGAAGTGTCAGCCGATAACTGGACGATCGGCGGCGTATCCAAAGCCAAACTGGATGCCCAGAAAAATTCCTGAACAAGATTTGCTTATTGGAATGTAAATGACACAGGTACACGACAATCAGGATGGCCCGGTAACGGTTAGCGTATCGCGCAAAGCGGTAGTAGGAAGAGAAAAGGAATACGAAGACTGGATTAGCGGTATTACCCAGGCGGCCTCGAAATTTCCTGGCCACATGGGTACCAATGTGCTGCGCCCCAGCGATGCGACCAAAGGCGAATATGTGATTATCTATCGTTTCGATAACTACCCCAATGCCTGTCACTGGGAGCAATCCGACGAGCGCGCGCAATGGCTGGAAAAAGTCATACCCCTGGTGCAGGGAGAAGCGATCCGAAAGAAAGTCACCGGGCTGGAATTCTGGTTTGACTTACCCAGTATCCCGGTAACCCATGTGCCCTCAAAACACAAGATGGCCCTGGTGTTGTTTATTGTGGTGTATGTACTGGTGCTAAGCCTGAGCACTATCCTGTCCCCTTTAATTGGCGGCTTTCCTTTCTGGGGTAAGCTATTAGTCGTCATTCCCACTCAGGTTATCCTGATGACCTATATCGTGATGCCGCGGGTGACGAAACTGTTGAAGAACTGGTTATATACGGCTTCATAGCTTAAGTCTTTTCGGTTCTCGAAATTATCTGTTAACCAATTAGTTAGCAATTTGCCGTTTTTTTATTCTCCAGGCAGTGTTTTCAGCGGCCGAATTTCCACGGTTCCCTTTTTAGCTGGCGGCAGGCGACTGGCTATGGTGATGGCTTCATCAAGGTTTTCTACGTCAATGATGTAATAACCACCTAACTGCTCGATGGTTTCGGCAAATGGGCCGTCGGTGATAAGGCGCTTGCCGTGGCGTATCTGTACGCTGGTGGCGCTGCTAATTGAGTGCAGGGGGGCGGCGCTGAGCAGCTTCCCCTGTGCAGTCAATTCTTCGCAGATTGCCATCGATTCGGACAGGCAGGCCTGGGTCTCGGATTCTGACCAGCAGGCTTCTTCACTGTATATCAAAAGCATGTATTGCATGGCTTATGCACTCAGTTGGGGGTTGCGGGCAGCATGACCATCCACGCGATGCCGAATTTATCGCTAACCTGGCCATATAAAGGGGACCAGAAGGTCTGGCTTAGTGGCATATTGATTTGACCTCCTTCGGCCAGAGCATCGAATACCCGATGTGCATCGTCTTCGGTTTGTACGGTTAGGGCCAGGCTAAAACCTGCAAAGCTAGTGGGTTCATCTGCGCAACTACCGTCAGAGGCAAAAATTTTAACATTCCCT
This sequence comes from Gammaproteobacteria bacterium, assembly GCA_050288105.1. Taxonomy (GTDB): domain Bacteria; phylum Pseudomonadota; class Gammaproteobacteria; genus JACNJF01. The sequence goes on along the minus strand of JBNKDE010000002.1, from coordinate 44,346 downwards.
ATGCTGAATTCGCAGTGCATGACCTTGTTTTCAAACCCATCTGGTATGGCGCCTTCGGGTATCGGTTCTGGGCTGTCGCTAAAGCGAAATATCAGCCCTGGCTTTGCTGCCAGGTGTTGTTGATAAAACTCCAGCGCCTCGTCGCAGCGCCCCTCAAAAAACAGGTAGGGATTCAATGTGGCCTGTTGTAGCGAGATGGTTTGACGTAATTGCGCTTCCTGTGCTGCAAACTCGCCCGAGGTATCCACTTCGGCGAAGTCTTCCATTTCGTAGAAGGGGCGGATTTCTATGTCAGATTCCTCTTCCATCGGATTCGGGCATTTTTTAACCCACTCCAGTGCTTCATCCATCGAAGAAACATTCCATACCCAGTAACCGGCGATGAGTTCGTTGGTTTCTGCAAACGGGCCAGTGCTAACGCTGCGGTTTTTGCCATTGAATCTTACCCTTAAGCCCTGACTGCTGGGCTTCAAACCGTCACCGGATTGCATGATGCCTGCCTTGACCAGTTGTTCGTTAAACTGGCCCATAGCGCTCATTAACTCTTCGCTGGGCAGGGTACCTGCTTCTGAACCTGGTGATGCTTTGACTATTACCATGACTTTCATCGTATTGTCTCCTCTGTGGTTTTTTATTTGACAGCTAAATTAATGCAAAGGGGGTTAATCACCGTGATAGGCTTTTTCCAGTTCCGCCACGTCTAACTTGATCATTTTCATCATTGCCGCCATCACCCGTTGCACCTTGTCCGGGTCTTCGTCGCTGACCAGTTGCATGAAGCGTTTCGGTACGATTTGCCAGGAAATTCCAAATTGATCGGTAATCCATCCGCACTGCGCAGGTTGCGCACCAGCATCGATAAACTTGTTCCAGTAATCATCGACCTCAGCCTGGTCCTCGCAATCGACAAATAATGAAAATCCTTCTGAAAACCTGAAATAATCGCCACCGTTGAAGCCCATAAAAGATTGTCCGCCAATAACAAATTCTGCAGCAGTAATCGGGCCGTCAGCGCCGTTGCGAGACAGGGATTTAATCTCTGAATGTGGGAATGTTGCAGTATAAAATTCAATCGCTTCTTGCAACTGGTTGTTGAACATCAGGAATGGCGTGATTTTGTTCATTGGTACTCCCCCGTTTTTTTAACATCAGAATAGGTCAGCTATCTCTCAGCCTTCGAACTGCTCACTACGTTGCTGAACCAACTGGTTAATGGTCTCGTCTGCCGCGCGAATTTCAAATGGGCCAGCCTTCAGGCCGGGGTGTTTGGACATCAGTGAGATGGCATGGTTGAGGTCATTTGCCTCCAGCAGCAGGATGCCGCCGAGGACTTCGCGGGTTTCTGGGAATGGGCCATCCGTGGTGACCACCGATCCATTCCTCATTTTTAATGTGACAGCTTCGCTTGCTGGTCCCAATGCTTCTCCACCCAGGAAATGTTTGCCACGACGCAGTTCATCATCATAGGCAAAACAGGTCTCCATAAACTGTTCCTGTTCGGATGGCGGTAAAGTATTCCAGTGTGCTTCGTCAAAATATCCTAAACATACGAATTTCATAGCTGTCTCCGCTTGTTGGCTGTTTTATCAGTTAGTCGAACGGGGTTTAGTGAAATCGACAGTTTTATGCAAAATTTTTTAAAAAAGCTTTCTTGAGTCTGCGAAAGCCCTATTCGCTGGATTGAATTTGCTCGATTTTGCGCATCAGCATGCGCTTTTCCGGTTCCTGCCGGGTTAATTCCAGGGCCTGTTTAAACGCTATGATCGCCAGTTCCATCTGCCCGCATCTGCGCAGTAACTCTCCTCGGGTGGAGTAAAGCAGGTGGTAGTCACTGAGTTCACCGCGATCTACGATGCGATCTATAATCTCAAGTCCTGCCTGCGCGCCGTCGCGCATCGCTACGGCTACCGCGCGGTTAAGCTCGATCACCGGGGAGGGCTCTAGCTGTAACAGCGAGGAATATAACGTGACGATCTGGTTCCAGTCGGTTTGTTCAACAGTTTTTGCCTGCGCATGCACTGCCGATATAGCCGCCTGCAAGGTATAAAAACCGAAGCGTCGTGATGCAAATGACTGCTGGACCAGCTCGCTACCCTGCTGAATCAGGTCCTGGTCCCATAGCGAGCGTTGCTGGTGTTCCAGCAGGATGATGTCACCGTTGATATCGGTACGCGCGGGTCGACGTGATTCGTGTAACAGCATTAATGCCAGCAGGCCCATGACTTCCGGGTCGGGTAGCAGTAGCAGGACAAGTCGGGCCAGGCGAATCGCTTCGTTGGAGAGGCTCTGGCGCGTTACTGAATCCCCGCTAGATGCAGAATAGCCTTCGTTAAAGACCAGATATATGACCGACAGTACCGCATCCAGACGCTCGGCCAGTTCGGGTAAGGCCGGGATGGCAAATGGAATCCGCGCATCCCGGATCTTGGCTTTGCCACGTACGATACGCTGTGCCATGGTGGAAGGCGACACCAGGAAGGCACTGGCGATTTCTTCGGTAGTCAGCCCGCAAACCTCACGCAGGGTTAACGGGATTTGTATCACTGGGTCAATGGCGGGGTGGCAGCAGGTGAAAATCAGGCGTAGTTGGTCATCTTCTATATCCTGTTGCGCCAGTTCTGTATTGTATTCATCAATTTCGTGTGCGAGCTGTTGTAGTTCGGGGGCCAGCTCGCCCAGGCGTTGCTTGCGGCGCATGGTGTCTATGGCCTTAAATCGAGCTGTGGAGATTAGCCAGGCTGTTGGATTTTGTGGAATACCCTGTGTTCCCCAGGACTCGATGGCTGCTGCGAAAGCCTCATGCATGGCTTCTTCTGCCTGTTCAAAATCACCCAGCAGGCGTATTAACGTGGCGCGCACCTTGCCGGAATGTTGCCGGTACAGGCTGGCGAGTTGTTGCGCGATGATGGGTTCGACGGTCACGTGAGCGAGGTTTTCATTTCTGTTGTGGTAGATTCTGCCTAAAAAGGCTTGCGGATGATAGCCTCAAGTATATCTACTGTGGCCCTTTTAAGAACTCAGTTATCGTCCGAGATAGTAATTTTTCCGCTGTTGGACAGTAGCTGCTCAGTGTCCGATACCGATAGGGGCGGGCTGAAAATATAGCCCTGGCCGAGCTGGCAGTCATGTTGTTTCAGGAAATTAAGCTGGTTTTGGGTTTCCACGCCTTCGGCGATAATTTGTAGTTTTAATGCTTTGCCCAGTACAATAATTGCATCGGTAATGGCCATATCATTGCTGTCATCGGGGATATCACGAATAAAAGAGTGATCTATCTTGAGTTTGGAGATGGGTAGTTTTTTAAGGTAGGCGAGTGATGAGTAGCCTGTTCCAAAGTCATCTATAGAGATTAATACCCCCTGTTGCTTGATGGATTGCAGGTTCTGGACACTGGATTCGGTGTTCTTCATAAAAAACGATTCGGTGATTTCTAGCTCGAGATATTCTCCCGCTAGCCCTGTGCTGGATAACACCTCTACCACCAGATCTGAAAATTCAGTCGAGCTCAGTTGCTGTCCAGAAAGGTTTACCGCCAGACGGCCAAAATTGTAACCTTTATCCAGCCATTGTTTTCCCTGATTGCAGGCTTCGGATAACACCCATAGACCAATGTCCCTGATTTGACCGCTTTGCTCGGCAATAGGAATAAATCGTGCTGGTGGAATTGATCCGAGTTCAGGATGGGTCCAGCGCAGCAGCACTTCCAGTCCAATGAGTTTCGAATCATCCAGTGTTACCTGGGGTTGAAATACCAGCTCAAACTCTTCGCGCTTTAACGCACCTCTGAGCGCGTTCTCGAGAATGACATGCTCCATTGCAGCTGAGGTCATCTCCTGGGTATAGAACTGGTAGGCGTTGCGTCCTTCTTCCTTGGCCCGGTACATGGCAGAGTCTGCGTTTCTCAATAGCTCATTCGAGCTGCCACCATCCTGTGGGAACAGGCTTATGCCAACGCTGCAACTGGTATGGATTTCAGTTCCCCTGACTTTGAAAGGGCGCTGAAATATAGCCATCAATTTATCTATTGCAGTTACCGTATCCTCAGGACTGTTTACATCCTCCAGCAGCACGACAAATTCATCACCACTAATTCTGGAGACGGTATCCACATTGCGTATCGCCCGCTTAAGGCGTTCGCTAATCTGTTGCAGTAATTCGTCACCCACGTGATGCCCGAGGCTGTCGTTAATATTTTTAAAACGGTCCAGGTCTATGAATGCGACCGCCAGGCTGGTTTTATTGCGCGTGGCGCGACGGATGCTCTGGTCCAGTCGTTCATTGAATAGCAGGCGGTTCGGTAGATCGGTGAGTGGGTCATGATGTGCGAGATAATCCAGTCTTTGCTGAGACTGTTTGATGGATGTGATATCAGAAAAAGCCGCTACAAAGCCCTGAGGACTACCTTCCTGCTCCTGGATCATACTTATCGTGAGTAGTTCGGGGTAGACAAAGCCTTCCTTATTGCGATTCCAGATTTCGCCTCTCCAGCTCCCCGTTTCATATAGTGACTGCCACATGTTTTGGTAGAAATCACTATCATGCTTGCCCGATTTCAGGATATTCGGATTCTTTCCAATGACTTCATCGCGGCTGTATCCAGTGATCTCGCTAAACGCTGGATTTACATCGACAATGGTGGGGGTTAGATCGGCAATAATAATGCCTTCTGAGGTGTTGTCGAATACGGTCGCCGCCTGGATTAATTTGGCGTTGGTGGCTTTTTCCTGGGTAATGTCGGTAGCGATTTCAAAGCGAACCATGTGGTTGTCGTCCCAGGGGATTGCCTTGTCCACACAGCGGTACCAGTGTCCACTTTTCTCATTAAAGTACTCCCAGGTATGGGTTTTACCCTGATTTGCACCAAATATTTTATCGTTGGTGCAAAATGAGCAGGGTGATTTCTCGCCCTGAATCACCTGGAAGCATTTGCGTTTTAACACATGTTCACCCCAGGTCTTTTTGAATGCGGGGTTTACATACAGTAGTTCGTAGGTTTCAGGGTCAGCAACATAAATTAGGTCATCCCGGCTTTCAAACATCGCACTTAGCTGGCTATTGCTTCTGGTCAGTGCTTGCTCTGACTGCTTTAGTTTAGTAATGTCAGTAAATGATATGACGACTTCGGAGACCTTGCCTTCGTTATTATAGATGGGCATGCCATTAACCAGTAGCCATCTGTTCGAGGGCCGTTTTTCTTCACCTATGCTGATCATATAGTCCTTGATAGGACGGCCTGTTTCTATAATTTCTTTTAACGGGTAATGCTTAATCACCAGATGCTTGCCCAGTCGGTCGGTGAAATTCCACTGTGTGTCCTCCGCAGTGCTTCCGATTACCTGGTTGCTGACCAGGCCTAATATCTGATTTGCACGTGTATTGCTTAATAAGATCGAAGTGTCAGCACCGTGCACCACAACACCTGAATGCAGGCTGTCGAAAAGACCGCTGAGCCGGTCGGTGGTCTTTTTTAATTCTCGAGTTCGTTCAGCGATGCGGTCTTCCTGTTGCAACAGGGTTTGTTCCAGTTGATGGGTAAGGGACTGGTTCTGGCGGATCTTGAATACAAGTAAAACCATCATCACGCCCTGTATGACGATAACGATAATACTGGCAATAAATTCGTAAAAATATTCTTCCAGCAGGTTTTGCGGGGATTTAATGTATTCGGTATCGGCAGGGAAATCTGTACTATCAAGCTGGTATTTTGTAAGCAGTAACCAGTCGAACAGTAGAGTGCTTTTGGCGTTAATTATGCGCGGTGGATTAAAGGGGCCGGACTTAAATGCCCGTAACCCTTCCTGAATAAGCTGTATGCCAATATCTTCGCCTTTGGCGACCATACCGCCTGTTGCGCCGGCACCAATCATGGTTTCATGAAACGCAAAAATCGGGAATGGGGATACACTGGAGAGTGTCTGCAGTGCGGCTTCTGGAATCATCCGTTTACCATGACCATTTGAGAAAATCAGGCTATAGAAAGCGACAGAGTTCTCTGGCAAGGTGGGGAGCTTTTTCATCAGCTCGTCGAAGGGCATGTCCAGGCGCTGCACCGGCAGATTGAAATCAGGCGGCAGATTTTTTTCAATCAGTTGCATGGAAAGTTGCGAGCCAGGGTGTGTCGCATCCCCGATTAAATAAACGTGTTTAGGTCGAACGCTGGATAAAGCAATGTCGATGGTGAGCGGCATATTCTGTTTATATTCAATAAAACTGTATGCCTGTGGTTTATGATTGTCGGGTACAGCACGTGTTTCACCCACCATAGGTACATCCGGCATCTGTGGATAGATATATTCGTTATAAAAATCAAAAATGACCGGCGAACCTGTAATCAGAATAATATCAGGTTTACTGTTGCGAAACTGTTCTGCTCGGGTACTGAAATAACTGTGTTGTTGATGCGGGTCGGTGAAGCGCTGATCTTCTATGGACTGTATATCGAGCAGGATCGTATCAGGTTGGCGCACCGCTTCAAAGCTAAGGCCATCGACCTTTGATTTAACGTAGGGGTAGGTGACATCCAGCGAGATTAGGACCAGCACACGAATTTCTTCATTAGCCTGTAGAGGGGGTGCCAACGCCAGTATTAACAGCATTCCCAGAGTTGCGAGTTTGATAAGCCTCATATAAATCCATTTTTTCTCGGGAAAGTAAACATTTGTCCAATGCCCAATCCCTGTAAAACTTTCAGTGGCAAGAACACCATAATTTTTGCAGGTGCTCTGTAATAGTTATCATAGAAGAGATCGCCCGTTCCCTTCCGGGTTTTTGCATTTTAACCTGTGTGAGATCAACCCAGGTGTCCTGCTGGCTGTAAGTTTATGCAGAACAGGGTGAAAGTTGCATGAAAACCGGACGAAAGGTAGGGAGTAGATACATTTTCTGAAAAAGATTCCGCCTCATAACTCCTGTCTATATAGCCCCCGCTACCACAAATCCCCTGTGTCCTGTTTGTTTTAGAAACAAATGGTTAACTGGCCACAGGTGTATTGAGTTTGTTCAGTAAAGCGAGGTACATAATGTGATGTGATCGAGGTTTTGCCTCGCACCCCGTAAACGCGGGATACCCCTGAGAAAAACCATGCTTACAGTGGGTTATCTTTCAATCTCAAAAGGTAGTTATCTCATGTGTGGTAAATCCAGTGTTAAGTTACTGAGCGGTTTTTGTCTTATGCTGATATTGTCGGCCTGTGGTGGTGGAGGCAGTGATAGCGTCACTACTGATGCTATTTCAGTAACCCCCTCTCTAGGTCAGGTGCAGGGTGCAACAGTCAATATCTATCGGGCAGATGGCACCACTCTGGTGGGCAATTCTAATCTAGCCAGCGATGGAAGCGCGATGATTGAATTCTCGGCGGATTATACTGGCCCGTTTGTTCTTGAGCTGGTCGGCAGTGCCAGTTCCAGCTATTTTGATGAAGCAGCAGGCAGCGAGCTACCCACGGGGACGGGGCCCTTATTGCATGCACTGGTGCCTGCAGGTAAGACCAGTAGTGCTATTTCTCCATTGTCCGAGGTGGCCTACCAGATTGCCATGATGCAGTCAGTTACCCTTAGCGATACGACCATTAATGAAATCAATGAGCTGGTACGTCTGGCGCTGGCTCCTCAGTTGACTGACCTGTTATCAACTCCTTTATTATTCAATGCAGCGACGACCAGTAACGATCTGGGTGATGATGAAGCTGGGCGCTATGCATTGCTACTGGCAGCAATGGCGCAACTGGGTGCATCGGATGCTACCCCTGCACTGACGGTAGCAACACAGTTAGCCAGCGATCTGGCAGATGGGACTCTGGATGGCCAGTCTGGAACAACCGCGATCAGCGAGCTGCTATATACACCTGCCAGTTTTGCAGCAGATTTAACAGCAGAGTTAACGTCGATGGCGGGCAGTTTTGGTAACGCCGCCCTGCAAACTGCGGTCACTTCATTTAGCGCTGCTCAGGGTAGTATCGATCTGAGCAATCTGGGCTCTGGCGCGGGTGGTGGCAATACCTCAGCCTGTGGTGATAGCACTTCTGCGGACAGCTTCTTTGCCTCCAACGCGGGGGATATCACCATGTATGTTAGCGGCGGAAGTGGCGGAATGATGACTTTCTATGACGGCGCTGCCAGCTATCAGCTCACGCTGGTCGCTGCGGGCAGTTTTGGTGGACCAGGATATCGTGTGGTGAACGACAATAATAATTCACTGGGGGTAGTGTTTGATGCAGCTTCGCACCAGTTCTACGATGAAACAAATGAAGTCAATGTCATCCATAACGATGGCGTGTTTCCACAGGGCGTGTTGCAATGTGAGAAAGCGACGGGCAACTGGACAGTTGTTCTGAGTGATCTCTCAGTACCGCCCAGTAGCGTGACACTCAGCAGCGTTCAGCCAACCACTGGCGGTGGTGGCAGTAGCCCGGCAGGTCAGATGGGTGGTGCGGTACAGAATGGTGACCTGGCGTTGAATGGCGATGTCACCACGCTGGCCGGTACTGCCGGCTCTGAGGGTGTCAGCGATGGAACCGGGGCGGCAGCCAGCTTCTGGTATCCCAGCGCTATTACGAGCGATGGCTCCAGTCTGTTCCTGATGTCGAAGGAGTCTCCAGTAGATATTTTTAACCCGAATACCTTTTTTATCCGCAAGATCGATATCGCCACTGGTGAAGTGACGACTGTACCTGGTTCGTATACGCCTTTGGCGGGTTTTCTGACCACTGATGGGACATCATTATTTCGCGCTGTTGGCTCAGGCGTGTATCAGATTAATCCCTCAACAGGTACTGTAAGCACGTTAGCGACTATCGGTAATGCCAGCTTTAAAGGAATCACAACTGATGGTACTTATCTTTACCTGAGCGCCAGTAATGGGTCTAATAACCTGATCTATCGAGTAGAGATTGCGACAGGTACTGATACAGTATTTGTGGATGATGATAGCTTTGGTGGTTTGAATGGTATTACCACCGATGGCAGTTCGTTGTATGTTGCTGACATGAGCAACAACGTCATCCACAAGATTGATGTTGCAGCAGCAACGACTTCGGTATTCGCCTGGGATGCCAAGCTGTTAAATGTAGAAGCTCTAACTAGCGATGGGGTCAATCTGTATTTCAGTAAGCCCAGCGTCAGTCCAGCGATTGGTAAGGTTGATATTGCGACTGCTACTGTAGAATGGTTGGTCGGATATCAGACGGGTCAGGGCAGTGCAGACGGCGACGTAATGACTGCGCAATTTTTCAGTCCAACCAGTTTCACGACTGATGGTAGCAGTCTGTTCGTCACAGATGGTGGCAATAATCATACTATCCGCAAGATCGACTAAACGTCTGGTTGCCCACCCTGCGGGGTGGGCAATCATTTAAAGAAGCGGTTAAAATTGCTGGAAAACGACGAGAATGGCATGCAGCGAGCACTCATAGTTGAAGATACGGTAGAAGCCAGGGACTGGATGGCAGCAGCACTGGATACCGTATTTCCAGGTATTTCAGTCAGTCTGGCAACAAGCGTTCAACAGGCCTTAACCCATGTTGATGCAGAGCGTTTTGATCTGGCGCTGATTGACCTGCATCTCCCCGATGGAAATGGTACGGACGTCATCAGCCGTATCAACAGCATCAGCACTCAAACGCTGAGTGTGGTTGTGACTATTTACGATGATGATCAGCATTTGTTTCCTGCGCTACAGGCCGGTGCCAGAGGTTACCTGCTCAAAGATATGCCGGGTGATCAGTTTATTCAGCGTCTGCAGGGAATCGCGAATGGCGAACCACCGCTTTCACCGGCCATTGCCCGACGTTTACTGAATCATTTTGGTAAACCTGCAGTACCACCCGAGCATAACCTGACCCCACGCGAACGAGAGGTTCTGACCCTGATTGCCAAGGGCATTAAACTGGCCGAGGTAGCAGATATCCTGCACATAAGCCGCTATACCGCAGGAGATTATGTGAAAAGTATTTACCTGAAGCTGAATATTTCTTCGCGCGCTGAGGCTACTATGGAAGCCACCCGTCTGGGACTGGTTAACCCTCATTGAATTACGCAGGCATGGTATCGCCTACAGTAGAGGAAAACCGCAGTGCAGCGTAGGTTTTTGCTGCTGGCTGTACTTGTTATGCCTTTATATGCTAATGTACGGTTTTTAGTACATGTACGGTTACCGCCATGCAAAGCATAAGTTATACTGCCGCTCGTAGCAACCTTGCCAAAACAATGGAAAAAGTCTGCGACGACCATAACCCGATTGCCATTACCCGAAAAGGAGAAGGCTCTGTCGTAATGATTTCGATGGAAGACTACCAAGCCCTTGAGGAAACGGCCTATTTGCTTCGAAGCCCCAAGAACACCCGCCGATTGATTGCCGCTATTGCAGACCTTGAACAGGGGAAGGGTGAAGAAAAGGAACTTTTGGAGTGAAGTTAATATTTGCCGAACAAGCCTGGGAAGACTATTTGTACTGGCAGAAAACTGATAAAAAAATATTAAAGCGAATAAACCTTTTAATAAAAGATGTAATACGTGAGCCATTTGATGGTTTAGGAAAACCAGAGCCATTAAAACATGCCCTTTCCGGTTATTGGTCTCGCAGAATTAATGATGAACATCGAATGGTTTATGCAGTTCAAGATGATTCCCTACTTATCGCACAGTTACGCTATCACTACTAAGGCATAACAGCCGGGTTTATGAAATATAGCGAAACCACTTAAGGGCACCTCTAAAAATTCGGATTTTTTCGTGAGTGCAAGGAGTCGTAGCGTAGCGCAGACAATGCCCGCAGGGCAGCCCGAAGGGTGAGCGAAGCGAATAACCACCGCACGGAGAACCGCAGTGTATATGACATACATGAGGAGAGCCTGCCCCGTGAGCGAAGCGAATGCTTTGGGTATTTGAGTACGGAGCTGACGCCGCAGGAGTGGCATAGGGATATGCCGTTTACGGATCTAAGGATGAAATCGCGGAAAAAGACACAATTAGAGGTGCCCTTAATCCATGTTGACGGTATGGTCCTGAATCTTGCCGTCGGGCGCTCGGATTAGAGTTACCCTTAGCGTCGATTTAAAATTTCCGCTATTGAGGTAGTCCCGCCATGATGCGGTGCATTCGATATCATGCTGCTCTGCATTTCGACGAGTGGAATCTCAACCCGTGTTTCGCATCCGCCCTGCGCTGCTTTCAGCCACCGAACCTTTCCATTCAATTTGGCTATACGGTGTTCTATATTGCTGATGCCTCTGCCTCGTTTCCATTGTTCAGGATCGCAGCCTATGCCATTGTCAGCCACCGTTAGTTTAAGTGTGTCCCCTTTAAATTGAATGTGAATACTGGTTGTACTGGCAGCAGCATGCTTAATGATGTTGTTAATCAATTCTCTGAGTATCCTTGCGGTATGTCGCCAACGGTGTAGAGGTATCTGTTGCTGAGCAATATCCTGTTGTTGCCATTTCAACTCAATGGCGGCCGCATCCAGTCGGTCCTGAGCTTCGGCACGCCAGTCGGCCAGTACATCCTGTAAAGGAAGAATGCCTTCATCGGGTTGTGAGACAACATCGTGTAAATCCTGTAATGCAGAGCGCGCCAGTTCACTGCTCTCAGGGTCGCTGGATCGATAAAGAAGCGATAATAATTTGGAGCCTACATCATCATGCAGGTCTCCGAAAATCTGACGTTTTTCTTCAGCCGCCAGTTCTCGCGCCAATAGCCCTTCTATCGCCAGCGTTAGGTGACCGGCTATCATCTGTAACAGTTGCTGATCGTTTTTGTTGTAGCTCAGCCCCGACTGTTTGTCGCCAAGAATAAAAAATCCCAGTGCACGTTGAGTATTTTGCACAGCGACTACGATGCCGCCACTCAGTCCTGAGGGAATGCTGGTGGCCAGGGCCGGGTCTAGTGTCTCTATCAATTCCGTTTGCTTTACCGCTGCACAGGCCTGAATAAATTCAGGGCTACCCTGCGGGCTATCCTGCTGCTCTAAGGGGAGTGGTCCGGTCTGGCTATTGATATAGCTCTGCAGGATTCGAGGGTGCAGGGTCTGTTTGATTTTGCTTGCGGCCTCCTCAAAGGCGTGCGCTAAATCAGAAGAAGCGATCAATGCGCGCCCCAGCTCAGTGCTGACCTGCTGCATTGAGTAAATGTCACGCTTGAGTAATCGTCGCACCCAGTAGCGTACCTTTTCCCTGAGCGGGGTATATATGATCAGCGCCAGCCAGAGACCCAGCATAAACGCGATGGGGTCGTTGAAATTATGGTCTCCCAGACTGATGTTGCTGATGGTACTAATTACCATCCAGTCTGCTGCGCCCAGTAACCCCAGAGTCAGGGTATAGATCAGGGTGTTATCAAACAAGGTATCGATATCGAGTAATCGATGCTGGCTGATCGCTATCACCATAGATAGTGGTAGCAGGGTCACCAGAGCAGCTATTCCAGTGTTATTAATCAGGCTGGGTTGATTCAAAATGGACGGTAGTACGTTGAGGACTGCAACACCCAGAGCGAACAGGGTGGCTCCCCAGAATACCCAGCGCATTTGAATGCGATCCTTGATGGTATTTGTAACCAGATATTTTATCGCTAAAGCAGCGCAGCCCAGCAGTAAATAGGAGATGGCATAGAGGTAAAAAATGACATAGGAAATTCGAGGTTGATAGATCATGACCATCAGCAGGGGGATCAGGTAGATAGCAATCGCTAAATAGGGGCCTCGGTGCCAGTTAAAGCGGCGAGGGAATACTAAAAAAAAATGCAGGAAGGTGGCTGCAATCAGTGGCGATAAAAATCCATTCAATACCCGCAGAAAAGTGAAGTAATCGTGATCAATCGCCAGCTCTCGGTAGTAGTACCCGACATAGCTGAGGAAGGAGCTCGAAAAAGCCAGACACAGCGAAAAAAATACAGTGACTCGTTCATCCCCCTGCCTCTGTAAAGCCACACTCAAACCAATGAATGCCCATACCAAACTGATGACAGTGAGCATGCCTGTGCGTTGAAAGGCGCGCGCCCATCCCATCCCTTCAACCTCGACAGTTACCGTCACCAGGTTGGCAGAATGTAAGGGTTTTAAGCTTAGCTGGACTGACTTACCAGGGAGTACCTGCTGTGCAAGTTGTTGCTGAACCTGCCACCATCGATTGAGTGATGCATAATCAGGAATCTCATCCTGATCTCGTGTCAGGTCATAACGCTGCAGGGTTAGTCCTGAGATTGCAATTAACTGACTGTCAGCGCTGATACCAGCGCGCGCTGCGGGACTGTCCGCTGCAACCTGAGTAATCACCCATGCAGCGTCCTGTTGAGCGAAATCTATGCCTGTATATCCGGCATGACTGAGATAGCCCAGATTCAGGCTGGCAAGTAACAGTGGCAACATGGCCACTGCAAGCAGCCATCGACGATTTAGTAATTGTTGCTGATAGTGATGTGCTGGCATAAAACTAAATACTCACAGTCTGTAGATAGCGCATACTGATGGTTGGAGGCGGCAGCTGCAGGATTGTTAAAGTTGGCACATTAAACTACAAATACTGTGCTTTGGATATCGGTAGATGGGTGTGTGGCGGTGAGACAAAATTGCAACCCGCATTCATGCGGGTTGCAAAATGTGCCGAGTTAATGAACCAGGCCTGAGCAGTCGACTTCAGAAACCTGTACCCTTCCAGGGCCAGTTCCGGTATAGATGGTTATGTTTCCATTACTCTGGATCACAAGTTCACCCTTGCTGCCATCGGTGGCTGTCATAGTGAAGGTTCCTGCAACATCGCTGGGGATCTTCATACCATCCAGATTGATAACCACGTTATCGCTGGTGATCTGCAGGGTGCCCACATCAGTGCTGGTATAGGTATAGCTCAGGTCGCTGAGTGTTACCTGACTGGATCCAAAACTACCTTTGCTTTGCAGGTTGGTCACCGTATATACCTGGCCTGTATCCAGATTTTTAAGTGTGACATTATTTACCACCAGATCATCAGGGTTACTCAACACGGCAGCATAGATCTGATTTAATCCACTGACGCTGAGTTCATAACTGGCGTTTGACTTTAGTGCGATGCCGGGTCGAATTGAGATGTTGGGCGTTTTTGCAATACTGACAGGCCCATTGGTGCTAACGGTTTTATTACTGACGACAGGGCCGAGTTCAGTCGGCTCACCATGGTAAACCACCGAGGCGCTGCCATTTGCTTGCAACACCAGATCACCAACCGGATTGGTGTAATCAGAATAGGTATAGACCAGGGTATCGGTGCCATTTTCATGGTCACCTGTTTTGGTGAATGTCCCGCTAATTAAGCCATAGATCTGGTCGGTGTAATCGCTCACTCGACTGGCAAGCGTGGACGGTTGCTCCATAGAGACAGGGTGACTTGCAACACGCAAGGCATCGACCTGGCTTAAATCTGCAATCCCGGAAACACCAACACAGTCACCCTCAAGCACGACTCGCCCAGCCAGGGTTTCTACAGAAGCAGTATCGAGTGTTGAGTCAATGACTTCGGTGGTACCACCACCGCCACCTCCTCCACAACTGGAGACTAGCGCAAGACCTGCGGCGGTCAGCATAAACATTACAGCAGGCTTTATTTTGTTTGTTGAATATTGCATCGCTTTTACCTCAGTCAATTATCAATCGAAATGCTCTTAGTAAACTGATCTTAGAATTCTGGAAACGGTTGTATATGATCTGCGTCACATTGCGAAAATCGCTTGTTATTAACACCCAGTTGGGTAAATTAAGTTAATTAAATAGGTAGTAAAAACAGGAAGATAACTTGGATTTTTCAAGAAGGAAGTTTATTCAAATCGGTTCAGCAATGATGCTATCAAACGCGGCCGCGGTGGCGTCCGAAGCTGGCGCGGAAAAGCAGGCTTTAAGCGCCGGATTTTTTTCGCACGGTGTGGCGAGCGGTGACCCCCTGCAGCACCAGGTCATCATCTGGACTCGGGTTACACCCACTATGGATATCCCCTTGGTGTGGGTTGGGTATGAGGTCTCCTTAGACCCGGGGTTTTCCTCTTTGCTGCAGTCAGGTTTACTCAGTGCGCATAAGGAACAGGATTACACAATCAAGATTGATCTGCAGGATTTACAGCCAGATACCATTTATTTTTACCGTTTCAAAACTTCAAATGCCTACTCCAGCACAGGACGAACGCGTACCCTGCCGATTCAGACTGACAGCGTGGCACTGGCGGTTTTTTCCTGTGCGCATTTTAATAATGGGTATTTCAATGCTTATCATGATGCCTGTAAGTTTAAAGACAAAATTGATGTGGTGATTCATCTGGGTGACTATATCTATGAAAATGGTATGCAGGATGACGATGGTAACCCCGGCTATGGTGCCTCACACGCCAGAGAGATCGGTAGGGCATTAGCTGAAGATAATAAGCAGCCGCTTTTATCGCTACATGACTACCGGCGTCGATATGCAACCTACCGCAGCGATCCCGATCTGCAGTTGCTGCATAGCCTGTTCCCATTTATCTGTATCTGGGATGATCATGAAGTCGCTGATAATGCCTATAGAGATGGTGCTAAAGAATATACCGCGCAAGCCAGGCATGACTATCATCAGCGTAAGGCGGTAGCCATTAAGGCCTATCTGGAATGGATGCCAGTTCGTATTGCAAAGCAAACGACTATGCCTCAAGTCTACCGCAGTTTTGATTTTGGATCACTACTCTCATTACACATGCTGGATACGCGCCTCATAGCCCGTGACAGACCACTCGAATATATGGACTACCTAAAGCCAGACGATAATTTTGATCTGGCAGATTTTGTACAGGCTCGCTTTGATTCCCGTCGCAATCTGCTGGGTAATACCCAGCTAGACTGGCTGTATAAGATGATGCAAAAATCCTCTGCACAGTGGCAGTTGATTGGTCAGCAGGTGAGGTTATCGGAAAACCTGATTCCCTATGAAATCGTGCAACAAGCTGTTCGCTATAACCGAGTCAACGGTGATCAAAAAGCTCAGATTAAACAGCAGATGATTGAAAGTATGCAGGCCACAGTACGCATTAAAGCGCGTATGTCCCTTGGTGATACCTCGGTTACCGCACAGGAAGCTGAACGCCTGCAGTCGATGTTGCCATATAACCTGGATGCCTGGGATGGGTACGCCGCTGAACGCGAAAGGTTGTATCGAACAATTCAACAGCAAAAGAAGCCGGTAGTGGTACTTTCTGGAGATGCTCATTATGCCTGGGCCAGTGAATTGACAGATGAGGAGAAGCAGTTGCTGGGTATCGAACTGGGTGTGACTTCGGTGTCGTCCCCAGGAATAGAAGAGGAATATGGTGTAGAGGACGGCAGTTTGCTGCAGCAACTGGAGAAAGCAAGTTCTGTGTTTGATTCTCGATCCTTATACGCTAATTATCGGGATCGGGGTTATCTGATTGTTGAGGTCGATCGGTCAGAAATAAAAGCTTACTGGCGCTTCGTAAGTCATATAACAAACCGGGATTACCACATTAAAAAAGACCGAAATCACAGCTTGCGAATCGCTTACAGGGATGGTCAATACTATTATCGATAAATAGTGTATGGATATTGGAATTTTTCTCGACCGACTTTCCCATCCTGCTTGATTTATCCACGGGTTTCAGACACTGTTAATGATTTATCAAACGTATCCGGAGGTTACCATGGCGAGCGGATGGGCTCCTGATGGAGCAGTGCAGGAGCAGATTGATGCCAGTGTGGCGGATGCGGTTCAACAGGCTCGCAGCCAGCTGCCTCAAGGTGAGGGTTTATCTCATTGTGAAGAGTGTGGAAACGAAATCCCTCAAGCACGCCGCAAAGCCATTGCGGGTGTGCGTCTCTGTGTGTCCTGTCAGTCCAGGCTTGATGAGCATCGGGCCAGTCACGCGGGCTACAATCGAAAGGGCAATAAGGATAGCCAGTTAAGGTAGGTTTAACTGGCTATTGTGTTTTTTGCACCTATTTCGTGCCTTTGGCATGATAACTGGGCGCTCAGGCTGGTGTTTTTTGTGCTTGCAGAGTGCTTTACGATTGATATAGGTAGTTTTTAAGTTACTTTCGTTATAATCAAAGTGGCTTCTGAAGTCACTCTGTTTTATCCTACGCGGTTCTGCCAGATGACTTTAAACTAGTCAGCTGCGAATTAAGTGCGTTTTCGTCTCGGGGATATCTATCGGCATTCCCTAGTATTGCTCTATAGCCACGCCGCATAAGCTGGGACGAAAACTGTTAAATTTCTCTTCTGTTGATGAAGCCTGGATGCGATAGCATCCTGGTACGGATTTGTTGAGGTTAGTGTGAACCAGTCAGGATTGCCTTCCAAGCAGGGGTTGTATGACCCCGCCAATGAGCATGACGCCTGTGGTGTTGGATTTGTAGCCAATTTCAAAGGTGTTAAAAGTCACGAAATAGTGAGTCAGGGTCTACAGATTCTGGAGCGCTTGACCCATCGTGGCGCAGTCGGTGCTGATCCCCTGGCGGGTGACGGCGCGGGTATACTGTTACAGATTCCGGATGAGTTTTTCCGTGCTGAAGCGGGCGTGACGCTGCCAGAATATGGTTCGTATGCGGTCGGTATGGTATTCCTGCCGCAGAACGAGGCTTCGCGTCAGACGGTGCAGGATAAAATTGCAGAGTTTGTCGAACAGGAAGGCCAGTCGGTACTGGGCTGGCGCGATGTGCCAGTGGATAACAGCAGCCTGGGTGAGAGTGTTTTGCCACTGGAGCCGGTAGTACGTCAGGTATTTATCGGTCGTGGTGATAACTGCGCCGATCAGGATGCTTTTGAGCGTAAGCTGTTTGTGATTCGTAAGCAGATTGAAAACTTTATCCGCCAATCCAGTCTGGAAGGTCGTCGTTCATTCTATATTACCTCGCTGTCTTCGCGTACCGTGAACTACAAGGGCATGTTGCTGGCAGGACAGGTTGGCGATTATTTCCCTGATCTGAGTGATGAGCGCGTTACGTCAGCACTGGCGCTGGTGCACCAACGTTTCTCTACCAATACTTTCCCGACCTGGGATCTGGCTCAGCCATTCCGTATGATTGCGCATAATGGTGAAATCAACACCCTGCGCGGCAACGTCAACTGGATGGCAGCACGTCGCCATACCATGGCGTCTAATATTCTGGGTGAAGATTTATCCAAGGTATGGCCGCTGATTCCTGAAGGTCAGTCGGATTCCGCCTGTTTTGATAATGCGCTGGAATTACTGGTAGCGGGAGGGTATTCCTTATCGCATGCGATGATGATGCTGATTCCGGAAGCCTGGTCTGGAAACCCACTAATGAACAAGGATCGTCGGGCATTTTATGAGTATCACGCCGCGCTGATGGAACCCTGGGATGGACCTGCTGCAGTTGCTTTTACCGATGGCCGTCAGATAGGCGCAACACTGGATCGAAACGGATTACGTCCAGCACGTTATCTGGTGACCAGCGATGACCTGATTGTGATGGCATCCGAGATGGGTGTGCTGGATATTCCCGAAGAGAAAATTATCAAAAAATGGCGCCTGCAACCGGGCAAGATGTTTCTGGCCGATCTGGAAACCGGGCGCATCATTGATGATTCGGAAATTAAGGCGGAGCTGAGCGCTTCACAGCCTTATCAAAAATGGCTGGATCAAAGCCAGATTCCGCTGGATCAATTGCCGGCTGATGTGCCTCCGATGGCCCCGCAAGGCGATACCCTGCTTAGATGCCAGCAGAACTTTGGTATTACCCAGGAAGATCTCAAGTTTTTACTATTACCGATGGTGCTGACCGGTCAGGAAGCCACTGGCTCAATGGGTACTGATACCCCGCCTTCTGTACTGTCGCTGCGGGCGAAGCACCTGTCGACCTACTTCAAGCAGAACTTTGCCCAGGTCACCAATCCTCCTATCGACCCGATCCGTGAAGAGCTGGTGATGTCACTGGTTTCCATGATTGGTCCTCGCCCCAATTTGCTGGGTCTGGATGAGGCGGGTACGCACAAGCGACTGGAAGTGAAACAGCCCGTACTGACCAATGAAGACCTGGAGCGTATCCGTCACATTGAAACCTACTCAGAAGGCGCTTTCCGTGTGCAGACGATACCGATTACCTATCCGGTAGAGCATGGTGCCCGCGGTATGAAGGATGCGCTGGATCAGCTGTGCGAGCGTGCCGAGGCAGTCGTGCGTGAAGGCTTTAATATCATCATCCTGTCTGACCGAAACGTGAATGCTGACAATATCGCGATTCCTGCGCTATTGGCGACTTCGGCGGTGCACCAGTATTTGATCCGGAAAGGTTTGCGTACGCTATCGGGTCTGGTTGTTGAAACAGGTGCTGCACTTGAGGTACATCACTATGCAACACTGGCAGGTTATGGTGCAGAAGCCATTAACCCTTACCTGGCATTCGATACGATTCCTATGCTAAAGGATGAGTTTCCTGAAGACCTGACCGTGGAACAGGCGCAGGCACGTTATATCAAGGCGATTGGCAAGGGCCTGAAAAAGGTGATGTCGAAGATGGGTATCTCGACCTATCAATCCTATTGTGGCGCGCAGATATTTGATGCGATAGGTCTGTCTTCGAAGTTTGTCGAGCAGTACTTCACCGGCACCGCCACCATGATTGAAGGTATTGGTCTGGACGAGGTGGCAGAAGATACGCTGCGCTGGCATGACAAGGGCTATGGTAATGCGATGATTTATCAAAAGCACCTCGATGTGGGTGGGGATTACGCCTACCGCCTGCGCGGCGAAGATCATGTCTGGACACCGGAAACTATCTCCAAGTTACAGCATGCGACGCGCAAGAATGACTGGTCCACTTTTGAAGAGTTTTCGCGCGCGATCAATGAGCAGGATCGCCTGCTACTGACATTACGCGGATTGTTTGAGTTTAAGTTTGACCGCAATGAAGTGCCGCTGGATGAAGTTGAACCAGCCAAGGAAATCGTCAGGCGCTTTGCGACGGGTGCGATGTCTTTCGGTTCGATTTCCTACGAGGCACATTCAACACTGGCAATTGCGATGAATGCGATCGGCGGTAAGTCAAATACCGGTGAAGGTGGTGAGGAAGTAGAGCGCTTTACACCACAGCCTGATGGCAGCATGAATCCCATGCGTTCGGCCATCAAACAGGTAGCTTCTGGTCGCTTTGGTGTAACCACCGAATACCTGGTGAATTCCGACGATATCCAGATCAAGATTGCCCAGGGTGCGAAGCCGGGTGAAGGCGGTCAATTGCCCGGCCACAAGGTGAATCAGCAGATTGCAAGGGTGCGTCACTCTACGCCCGGCGTGGGCCTGATTTCACCACCACCGCATCACGATATCTATTCTATCGAAGATCTGGCACAGCTCATCCATGATCTGAAGAATGTGCAGCCCGCTGCGCGTATCAGCGTGAAGCTGGTTTCTGAAGTGGGTGTGGGTACTGTAGCCGCTGGTGTTTCCAAGGCTCATGCCGATCATGTAACGATTTCGGGTTTTGATGGAGGCACAGGCGCCAGCCCACTGACTTCGTTGAAGCACGCCGGTTCTCCGTGGGAGATCGGTCTGGCAGAAACACACCAGACCCTGGTACTGAATCGACTGCGCAGCCGAATTGCAGTGCAGGTGGATGGAGGCCTGCGCACTGGACGTGATGTGGTTATTGGCGCGCTGCTAGGTGCGGATGAGTTTGGTTTTGCCACTGCGCCGCTGATTGTCGAAGGCTGTCTGATGATGCGTAAATGTCATCTCAATACCTGTCCGGTCGGTGTCGCTACACAGGACCCCGAGCTGCGTAGACGCTTTACCGGTAAGCCGGAGCATGTGGTGAATTACTTCTTCTTTATCGCTGAAGAGGTACGCCGCCTGATGGCTAAACTGGGTTATCGTAACTTTAATGAAATGATCGGCCAGATGGATCGACTGGATATGCGTAAGGCATTGAAACATTCCAAAGCCAATGGTCTCGATTACAGCCGCCTGCTGTACAAGCCCGCAACGCCTGAAGGTGTGGATATCTACCATACTGAATCACAGGATCATGGGCTGGATCAGGCGCTTGATCATGAGCTGATTCGCCTGGCCCAGCCTGCGCTGGAAAAAGGTGAAGCGGTCAAAATTGAGATAGATATCCATAACTATAACCGGACCTTCGGTACTATGCTGTCGGGGCGTCTGGCTGAAAAGTATGGCCATGCCGGGTTGCCGGATGACACGGTATACATCAAAGCCAGAGGGACCGCGGGTCAGTCGTTGGGCGCATGGGTTACCCAGGGTGTGACGATTGAGCTGGAAGGCGAAGGCAATGACTACGTGGGCAAGGGCCTGTCAGGTGGGCGCCTGGTGATCTACCCGCCCAGAAGCTCGGCAATCGGCAAGGCTGAAGATAACATCATTGTGGGTAACACGGTTATGTACGGCGCAATCAGCGGTGAGAGTTATTTTAATGGTGTCGCTGGTGAGCGATTCTGTGTGCGTAACTCGGGTGCCACTGCTGTGGTAGAAGGTGTCGGTGATCATGGTTGTGAATACATGACGGGTGGCATCGTGGTATGCCTGGGGCCAACCGGGCGTAATTTCGCTGCGGGTATGTCTGGTGGTATTGCCTATGTGCTGGATGAAAGCGGTAATTTCGAACAACGTTGTAACCTGGCACAGGTCGAGCTGCAGCCGATTGAGAAGGAAGACATTGCGCTGGAAAAACTGGATCATCAAGGTGGTGATCTGGAGACCCAGGGCCTGGTTGATGTGAGCCATGACATGACCCGTTTCGATGAGATTCGTTTGAAACAGCTGGTGGAGAATCACAGGCGTTATACCAATAGTTCCGTCGCTAGCAAAATTCTTGAGAACTGGGAAGAATACCTGCCGAAGTTTGTCAAGGTTATGCCAGTCGAGTACCGCCGCGCATTGCAAGAGATGCAGGCACGTCAGCAATCTACCTCAGAAGTCGCTACAGGAGGTCATTAATCATGGGTAAGCCAACAGGTTTTATGGAGTATGAACGCCGAGACCGTACCTATGGTCCGGTGGGAGATCGTTTAACTCACTACAATGAATTTGTGATCGAGCTGTCCAGTAGTGAAATGCATCAGCAGGCTGCGCGCTGTATGGATTGTGGTATTCCGTTCTGCCACAGCGGTTGTCCGGTGAATAATATGATTCCAGACTGGAATGATCTTGTTTACAAGAGCAAGTGGCAGGAAGCGATCTCTGTCCTGCATTCAACCAATAATTTTCCGGAGTTTACCGGCAGAATCTGCCCTGCGCCCTGTGAGGCGGCCTGTACCCTGAATATCGAGGATGCTCCGGTAACCATCAAGACTATTGAGTGCGCTATCGTTGACTATGCCTGGGAAGAAGGCTGGATACAGCCAGAGGTGCCTGAACACCGAACCGATAAAAAGATTGCAGTGGTAGGATCCGGACCTGCGGGTATGGCGGCATCTCAACAGCTTGCGCGTGCTGGTCATCTGGTGATCTTGTTTGAAAAGGAAGACCAGATTGGTGGCCTGTTGCGTTACGGTATTCCCGATTTTAAATTGAATAAAAAAATCATTGATCGCCGTATGGGGCAAATGCGTACCGAAGGAGTGAAATTCCGTTGTAATACGCATATCGGTGTGGATGTGCCTGCGCAAACCCTGCTGGATGATTTTGATGCCGTCGTATTAACCGGTGGTTCTGAAGTACCGCGTGATTTACCTGTACCTGGTCGAGAACTCGAAGGTGTACATTTTGCTATGGATTTTCTACGCGCTAACAGCAAGGTGATTCAGGATAGACCTGAAGCTTTAGATCATTTAATCAGTGCTACCGGCAAACATGTGGTAGTGATTGGTGGTGGTGATACGGGTTCTGACTGTATCGGTACATCCAATCGGCATGGTGCATTGTCAGTGACGCAGATCGAGATTATGCCTAAACCTCCTGAGAAAGAAGACAAAGGTACCACATGGCCTGAATGGCCTAACAGGATGCGGACTTCCAGTTCTCAGGAAGAAGGTTGTGAGCGCATGTGGTCGGTGGCTACCAAAGCCTTTATCGATGATGGTCAGGGTAATGTCAAAGCTGTTCAATGTATCAAGGTTGAATGGACTCAGGATGATCAGGGTAAATGGAATATGTCCGAAGTTGCTGGCTCTGAATTTGAACTCAAGGCCGATCTGGTGACTCTGGCGATGGGCTTTGTGCATCCGGTGCATGCCGGCATGCTGGAGCAACTGGGTGTGGATCTGGATGCCCGTGGCAACGTATCGGCTACTACCGACGGTGAAAGCTGTTACCAGACTTCAATTGACAAGGTATTCACTGCAGGTGATATGCGTAGAGGTCAGTCACTGGTGGTGTGGGCGATTCGTGAAGGCCGTCAATGTGCGCGAGCTGTGGATGAGTATTTAATGGGGCAGAGTGATTTGCCTGCCTAGGTTATAAACCACGAAGCAAAAGAATGAACCACGAAGGACACGAAGATCACGAAGGTTTTTTGGTTGCTCTAGATGTTTCCTATGGTGGCTTGCTGGTGCTGCGGTTTGGTTGTGCGGGCTGTAAGGATTTTTTTAAACCACAGAGGACACTGAGAGCACAGAGAATATATTATTTGATCTCTTCTTCGTGTCCTTCGTGCGCTTCGTGGTTAACTCCAGTCCAGACAAACCCCGTGTTGTGGTTTATTCGTAACTATCTTCTATTTCCAGGCTATGGCGCCATTGCTGTTCGGCCTTGTCGAAGATGCGGCGGCTTTCCTGAGGTCCCCAGCTACCAGCAGGGTAGGTGTTGATATAATCGCGTTCGGTAGACCAGGTGCGCAATATCGGATCAACCACAGCCCACAGGTATTCCACTTCATCATAGCGCAGGAATAAGGAGCGATCTCCTTCGATCACATCCAGCAGCAAATCTTCATAGGCATCCGTGTTCTGCTCACCCACATGATGAAAGCTCGCATCCAGTGAAGTCTGGCGGGTTTTCATGACCAGCCCGGGCTCCTTTACGGTCATTTGCATGCGCAGGCTATCTTCGGGCTGTATGCCTAAAATAACCCAGTTGCGATGCATGCGTTCTACTGTGGTATTCCTGAAAAACTGCTTGGGCGGCTTGCGGAAACAGATGGAAACCGATGACTGATCCCTGGCCATCGCCTTGCCCGTACGTAAATAAATCGGTACCCCACGCCAGCGCCAGTTATCGATGTAGATTTTTAGTGCGGCATAGGTTTCGGTGACACTCTCTGACGGGATGTTGTCTTCCTCACGGTAACCCTTGACGCTTTTACCATTGACCGTGCCCGCTGTGTACTGGGCACGAAAACTATGCGCATCTACTGCGTTTTGAGGAATAGGGCGTATGGACTTTAAAACCTTTACCTTTTCGTCACGCAATGATTCGGCATCCATATCTACAGGTGGTTCCATAGTGACCAGGGTTAATAGCTGTAGCAGGTGCGACTGGATCATGTCACGCATGGCACCCGTGCCGTCGTAGAAATTGCCTCGGCTACCCACGCCAAAGCTTTCTGAATGGGTGATCTGGATATGATCGATGTAATTACGATTCCATAAAGGTTCCATCATGACGTTGGCAAAGCGGAATACCAGCACGTTTTGAACCGTACCCTTGCCCAGATAGTGATCTATTCGATAAATCTGTTCTTCGGTCAGGTAGCGTGACAGGCGATGATGCAGCGCTTTGGCGCTTTCCAGGTTATAACCGAAGGGTTTTTCGACCACGACGCGTTTCCAGCCGTGGGATTCATCCATCAGGTTTGCCTTACTGAGGTTTTCCACTACCAGGCCAAACTCGGCAGGGCGTATCGACATATAATAAATAACGTTTTCTGGATAACCGCAATCGCTGCACAGTGATTTTTCCAGTCGCTGATACATATCGAAGTCATTCAAGTCTCCCTTAAAATAATCGATACGCTGTGCGAAGCGTTGGAACAGTGCTTCGTCTATACCACCTCGAGCCTTCACTTCTACCCATTGATGCACCTGTTCCAGGCAGTATTCCTGGGTCCAGTCGCGCCTGCCGATAAAGAGTATTCGTGTTTGTTGTGAGAGTTTTTCAGCACATTCCAGATGGTACAGGGCTGGCATCAGCTTCAATCGCGACAGGTTACCGGTCGCGCCGAAAATGACATAGGTACAGTGATCACTCATAGCTTTCTCGTATTTCGCAGAACTAGAATTTAAACGTCATAACGCGACGATGCGACATTCCCACCGCTGCCTGTCCAGTTTGTATGGAACGATTCGCCACGCGGTTTATCGATGCGTTGGTAGGTATGGGCACCGAAATAGTCCCGCTGGGCCTGCAACAGGTTTGCGGGCAGGCGGCCTCGGCGATAACCATCATAAAATGCAAGCGCGGCACTAAACGTGGGTACAGGTATGCCGAGTTGCACTGCCAGTTGCACGGTGTTGCGCCAGCCCGGTTCTGCCTGTTTGATGGCTGCGCTAAAAAATGAATCCAGCAACAGGTTTTCCAGCTGGGGATTTTTCTCGTAGGCTTGCTTGATATTTTTAAGAAAAGCACTGCGAATAATACAGCCGCCGCGCCACATTAGCGCTATGGCACCATAATCTAATGTCCAGCCATATTCTTTTGCGGCTTCGCGCATTAACATGAAACCCTGTGCATAGGAAATAATTTTGGAGGCGTAAAGCGCATCGTGCAGGTCGCTGATGGCCTGTTGCGAATTGCCCTGCCAGTCAGGTTGCGGGCTGCCCAGTACTTCTTGCGCCTTGACGCGTTCGTCCTTAAGTGCAGACAGGCAGCGGGCGAATACCGCTTCGCCAATCAGGGTGAGTGGTATACCCAGTTCCAGTGCGTTGATACCGGTCCATTTGCCCGTTCCTTTCTGCCCGGCGCTATCCAGAATTTTATCCAGCAGGGGACTGCCATCGGCGTCCTTAACGGGCAATATATTGGCAGTGATTTCGATCAGGTAGGAATCCAGTACGCCCTGATTCCAGTCACAGAATACCTGGTGCATGGCGTCTGTATCTATGTCCAGGCCTTCTCCCATCAGGTGGTAGGCTTCGCAGATCAGCTGCATATCTCCGTATTCAATGCCGTTATGTACCATTTTGACATAATGACCTGAGCCTTCTTCGCCTACCCACTGGCAGCAGGGCTCACCATCGACCTTTGCTGATATAGCCTGCAAAATTTCTTTTACCTGAGGCCAGGCTTCAGGGTTGCCTCCGGGCATGATAGAGGGGCCATGGCGTGCGCCTTCCTCGCCTCCGGAAACGCCGGTACCTAAGTAAAGTATGCCCTGCTGTGCAAGCGCCTGAGTGCGCCTCACGGTATCGGTGAATAGTGAGTTTCCGCCATCGATAATGATGTCTCCCTTATCCAGCAGCGGAATCAATTGCTGGATAAACAGGTCGACTACTTCGCCTGCTTTTACCATCAGCATTACCTTGCGTGGGGATTTGAGTGAGGCGATGAATTCCTCCAGGCTGTGGTAGCCGCTCACCCTGCTATCGCGCGCAGCACTAGCGAGGAAGTCATCAACTTTGCTAGTTGTACGATTGTAGACGGATACATGAAAACCATGGTCATTCATGTTCATCACCAGATTCTGACCCATAACCGCCAGACCGATTAAGCCGATATCTGCATCAGGCATTGTTTTTATTCCTTTGCATTGAATTGAATCTCAGTATATTGGCTTTGCTATTCAGGCGACAACCATTTCAATAAAATAATCGAGCGTCCCCAATTTGGGTATTCGAGCTTTTTTATGCATTAGCGATTATGAATCGTTGCCAATGATCTGAGTCATAAGCCACTGTCCAGACTTAGGGGGCAGAGCTGAATGCGCTTCTTTTATCTGGCAGTTGCCAGTATCTCTGCTAACTCCGGTCGGTTACGAGCAATCTCTTCATCGCTTAATCCTTCCAGTGAATGCGGGTATTTCAGCCATTGCTCGGTTTCATATAAATAATAGTCCGGCGCACGACCCGTCTGGTTGCGTGTGGGTTTATAGTAGGGGACGGCGACTCGGATATCGCCAGGGGTATTACGTCGGGCGAGTTTTCTGACATGTTCAATCACTGCCTGAATAGTTTTACCGGTATCAAAAACATCGTCGACAAATAGTAACCTGTCTTCGTGCGAGCAATTTTTTATCAGGTAATTGATGCCGTATACAGCTACTTCTTTAGCCGTATTATCTACGCTGGAATTAGAGTAGTAGGCAGTGCGAATAGCAATATGATCGGTCCTGATGTGGTGATACTGTAGAAACTCCTGTACCGCTATACCCATAGGGACGCCGCCACGCCAAAGCGCAATGATAAAAGTGGGTTTAAAACCGCTGTTAATTACCTGTGCGCCCAGCTTGAAGGAGTCTTCCAGTAGTGTCTGGGCATCCAGGTATCGCTTTTCGCTCATGATAAACCTCATATAGTGGATGAAAACAAAGCATTTTCTCAGTAGTATCAGCAGCATTGAAATAATGCGATAGCGAAAATGAGCAAGCAGTTTATCAAGGAGCAACAGCTACTGGAAGATTCATTCCGCCTGGGGGTGGAGATCTTTAACAGTGGTTTTCGTCCCAGTGTGATTGTCGGACTCTGGCGCGGCGGTAGTACGGTAGGTATCTATGTGCAGGAATGCCTGCAACATCTGGGGGTCAAAACTCGCCATATTGCTGCGCGTACCTCTTATGAAGGCGCCGATAGTTATCACCAGATGGTTAATAATAAGAGTGATATCAGAATTCACGGCCTGCAGTATCTGTACGAAACTCTGGAGCATGATGATTCGCTGTTGATCGTCGATGATGTGTTTAACTCGGGGCTTAACATCGAAGCGGTAATCGATAAGCTGAAATCGCGCACGCGTAGGAATATGCCCGCAGATACGCGCGTGGCAACGATCTGGTTTAAACCTGAAAATAACCGCACAGATCGCAACCCTGATTATTATTTGCACGAAACACAGGACTGGCTGGTATTGCCCTATGAGTTAACGGGGCTCAGTTTTGAAGAGCTGATCGCGAATAAGCCTTTTATGAAGCCTATCCTGCAGAGCGTCAAAAGTTAGTCCAACAATGATTGCGAACTCACTGGAGTAGAAGCCAAGATGAAATTACTACGATATGGGAATGTCGGTGAAGAAAAGCCGGGCTTACTGGATAGTCAGGGCAATATTCGTGATCTATCAGCGCATGTCAGTGATATCGATGGTGCCATGCTGGGCGCGGAATCATTGGCACAAATTCAGGCCATCGATCCCCAGACTCTGCCCAGGGTTGAAGGCTCTCCGCGTCTTGGTTCCTGTATTGCAAAACCGGGCAAGTTTATTGCGATTGGCCTGAATTACTCAGATCATGCCCGCGAGGCAGGTATGCCTGTCCCAGAAGAGCCTGTGGTTTTCTACAAGGCAGATACCAGTATCTGCGGCCCGAATGACAACATCATCCAGCCTAAAAACTCTACCCGACTCGACTGGGAAGTTGAGATAGCTATCGTAATCGGCAGTAAGGCGCAATATGTGAATGAGTCCCAGGCTGAACAGGCAATAGCAGGATACTGTATCGTCAATGATGTTTCCGAGCGTGCCTTCCAGATTGACCGCGGAGGGAGTCAATGGTCCAAGGGTAAAGGTTGTGACAGCTTTGGTCCCACCGGTCCTTGGCTGGTAACCCCGGATGAAATCGACGATGTGCAGAATCTCAACATGTGGCTAGATGTGAATGGTCAGCGCATGCAGACCGGCAATACCAGCACCATGATTTTTTCCTGTGTTTATCTGGTTAGCTACCTTAGCCAGTTCATGACCTTAATGCCGGGTGACATCATTACCACCGGTACCCCGCCAGGGGTGGCGCTGGGACGTGACCCTGCTCCCTGGCTACAAGCGGGCGATGTGGTCAGTCTCGGCATACATGGCCTGGGTGAGCAATGCCAGACTGTGGTTGCCTGGGGAAATAATCAGGACCATTAAAGTTAAAAAAGGGGCTCGAGTTATTGTTTGGTCTGTTTAAACAGGTTGTTTCTTTGTACTAGTTTATGTCTGCTTTATATGCACTAAAATCATGCAAGCACTGGATTTTTGATCTGGATGGTACGCTGACTATTAGCGCGCACGATTTCAATCATATTCGCAAACAACTTGGCCTGCCAGTATCAGTACCTATTCTGGAAGCACTAAAAGCGATGCCAGTTGATCAGGCAGAACCTTTGTGGCGCATGTTGAACGAGCTGGAACTTTACTATGCAGATAAAGCCCTGCTAATGCATGGTGTGATTCCTGTACTTGAAAAACTCTATGCCCGTGGAGCGCAACTGGCAATTCTCACACGTAATACCATGCCGGTCGTGAAGCACACCCTGCAGGCCTGTGGTATCGACCATTTCTTCCCGCTAGATCATTTACTTGATCGTGATTCCTGCGAACCCAAGCCTTCGCCTGAAGGTATTTTACATTTACTAAAGCTCTGGGATATTCAGGCTGAGCATGCGGTTATGGTCGGTGATTACCTGTTTGATCTGCAGGCAGGTAAGCGCGCTGGCGTCACCACCGTGCATATCGATCCACAAGGTGTGTTTGCCTGGCGGGAATTAAGTGATATCTGTATCCGAGGGTTTGCTGAAATAGAGGGTTTCATTGGATAAGCGTCACTAATGTTGCCTCATTACACCGTTGCAGCATTCTATTTTTGGCGCAACATTGCTTCAATGTCGGCGGCAGGCATCGGCTTGCCAAAATAGTAGCCCTGCATTTGCTGGCATGCGTGCTGTAGTAGAAATTCATACTGTGCTTTGGTTTCCACTCCTTCTGCAATCAACTCCATCTTCAGGCTATTGGCAATGCCAATAATGGCCTGGGTTATCGCGGCATCATCCTCATTTTCAGGAAGCCCGCGAACGAAAGACTGGTCAATTTTGATTTTGTCGAAAGGCAGGTGTTTCAAATAGCCTAGGCTCGAGTAACCGGTGCCGAAATCATCCACCGAGAGTCGCACGCCATGGTTGCGTAGCTCATTGAGTATGCTAACGATACGCTGAGTATCCCTGATCAATGCGCTTTCGGTAATTTCCAGTTCTACAAGGTTGGCACGCAGGCTAAATTGCTCCAGGGCATCAACGACCCGGGCTGTGAAGTCTGGTTGGCGCAGCTGTACCGCTGAGATGTTGATTGCCATTGTCAGCTCAGGCAGCCCCTGATCCATCCACTGTTTTGCCTGGCTGAAGGCTTCCATCAAAACCCAGTCACCAATGCTGTTGATCAAATCGCTTTCTTCGGCGATTGGGATAAATTGCCCGGGCGGGATATCTCCTTTCAGGGGATGTCGCCAACGGATCAACGCCTCTACGCCAATTATATGCCCGCTGGTTCCATCAATCTGTGGCTGGTAATGCAGCATGAATTCCCGGTTCGCAAGAGCATGTCGCAGGTCTGTGTCCATCGCAACACGATTTAATACATGGGTATTCATCTCATCGGTGAAGAAGCGGAACGATCCGCCGCCTGCAGCTTTAGCCTGGTACATTGCTGTATCGGCATTCTTCAGTAGAGTGACGATATCCGACCCATGTTGGGGATAAGCACTGATGCCTATGCTGGCGGATATCAGCAGCTCATGCTCATCGACCTGAAAAGGAGGTGCTAAGGCATCGATCAGTCGTTGAGCGATTTCGGCAACGCTGGTCAGGCTGGAGTAACCATGCAACAGGATGGCGAACTCGTCACCCCCCTGGCGGCTGATGGTATCCTGTTCCTGCAGGTTTTCACGCAGGCGGTCTGCCACCTGGATTAGCAACCTGTCACCCACGGCGTGGCCGAGCGTATCGTTAACATCCTTGAAGCGATCCAGGTCGAGAAACATCAAAACCAGATCTGCGCGTCGACCAATGGTTTCAGCCAATGATGATGCCATGCGCTCTTCCAGTAGGGCGCGGTTGGGCAGGTCAGTTAGTGGATCGTGTTCGGCGAGATGTTGAATTCTCTTTAATGTTGCCTCGTAGGCTGAAGTCATGCGGCCCGCCAGAGCGAGCGCAGAATCATAGCTGCTTAGCCAGACCACAATCCATCCTACCAGGACCGCTCCCAGCACTACTACGCCGACAATGCTCCAGTAGAGCTGTCGATGCCATTCAGCTAATTGATCGGTAGCGGTATGACCGATAATGACGTAGAGGGGGTACTGGCCGACTTTTCTAGTGATGTAGCGGCGTTCGATACCATCAACCGCGGAGCTGGTTGTGTAGGTTTTTTCGATGGCCCCGCTCACCAGAAAATCACGTAGCGATTGACTGTCTATGGGTTTGCCTAACTGCTCCTGTTGAGGTGGAAATCTTGCTAGCATACGTAATTTGTCGTCGAACAGGGTAACGCTATGGGTCGAACCGAGATTCAATGAAGCGTAGAAATTCTGGAAATACACTGCACGTACTGCAGCCTGAATCAATCCTGCAAATTCTCCTTTCTCATTATTTATGCGTCGACTTAAAGTGACCACCCAGTTATGGGTGATACGAGCAAACAGGGGCTCTGATATAACTAACTGGCCTTCCGGTTCGGCTCGATTACGCAAAAAATAGGCGCGATCATAGATAGTCGCCGAATGTAAGGTGCCACTTGCATCATAAATAAAATGACCACTGGCATCGGCTACTCGAAGGCTTTGCGATTCTCCGATTAAAGCCAGGTGCGAAGCCAGTATTGAGTTCACCTGTGACGCTTCAGGGTGAAGTGATTGAGGTTTTCCTGAGAGCTGTAATTGAATCGATAACAGTGCGGTATCGATTTTCTGGATGGTAGCCTGTGCATGACCTTCGAGAATCTTTGACAGACTGGACTGCTGGTCATGAGCTGTTGCTAGCTCACGTTCCCGCGCATGCAGGAGGTTGAATGCTACCAGAGCGGTATAACTGACGAAGGCGAGCACCCCGAAGGCGATAATTGCTGTGCGTCGTCGCCACTCGGCACGAGAATGGTGAGACTTTTCGGTCGAAATGCTGACTTTGTTCATGAAAACTGGCGTAATGAGAATATAAGTTAAGGTATAGAACGAATGCCCCTCAAATTCCATAATATCCATAAAATAGGGGCCGTATTTGGGGGTTTATTGCGTGTTGGACGTTTACAACGCTGCCTTAAAGGAAGTCAGTCTGGATCAGGGGATCAATGGCTCTTACTTACGGCGAAGACAGTTTTCTACTTAATTTAGTGCCATTCGGGTCTGGAATCCATTTTATTAGCATGAAGGTTGCACAATAAATTATTGAGTGTTGTCGATATGGTTCCAGGTGGTGAGGACGCTGTGTAACGGCGATTGATCAATATGGCTGTAACAGTCATTTCTTATCATCACAAATACTTGATACCGCATCGAGAGCCCTTCCTGGTAGCCGACAAGCCGCTTTTCCTAAGCGCACAGGGGAGGAGTATTACAAACCCGTCAGACAGACTGAGATAACTCACCGAAGGTTTTGCCACAGTATCGAAGGATTAGGATTCTGCATATACAATGAAATTGGATTTACCTACGAGGAAATTGTGCAGCGGGAAATCATGGCTGTTGACTTTTTGAAAGCCAGGAAGATTCCTGACTCTATACTGAGTAGCGGAGGGTATTCTAAAGTAAGTGCTGGGGTTATTAGTGAGGCCCTGTTAAGTGCTTTTTGAACACGGGTTTTGCTGTATTAGCGAAGTTTTCTGGGTGAAAGCCATGCCTGTTACTTTGCACGAGTTTCAAGTTAAAGTTATGACCATGCCCCCTTTTGTTGGAAATCGTTATTTGTTCTGTAAATAAATCTTCAATCTATTTTTTTGACTCAGGCAAACTAAATGATATAACTGATCTCCAGTTCCTTCAGCGGTAATAACACACTGGGAAATAAACTGGATGAACTGAAACCCGACATAATTTGGGTACCATGGCGATAAAATTGAACCCTTCCTGTGCTGTGGTTTGATCAACTAAAACCTTAATGTCTATGACCCCTTAAATATTCAGGTTTTTGTATTTAAGGTTTTGCAGTGGTTTGATGACCTGAAGTCATCGTTCGCCTGGGTTACTTTCGTTATGGCGGCTTCAATGCTGAAAGCCAGTCCTTTTTGTAAATACTAATCCAGAGATTCTAATTCTTTTAAGTCTGTTTTCAGTTTACCTACCTATCCTGGGGCGGGGGTTCTGGGTACGTCATCTCATCAATGAGTTATATTTTTTTGAGGACTGCGGAGTGAGTCTGCTCGCTTTTTTGGCTAATTTTTCATCTTTAATCTTAAAAACTATCATTTACCGCATATACTCTAGTGTAGTGGGTTACCCGAGTGGCTTACGGAATGTTTTTATAACGCATAAAAACTACCCTTCGAAATTTGGTGCTTGTTCAGCTGGATACGATAGAACACAAAGTCGATCACTGCATATGGATAATTTATATGTAGTCTTGAGTCAAAAGTGCACCCAGCATTCTTAGTTTATAGAAATACATGATGACGAGCACCAGTCCAAACAAAGAAAGTATTCTGATCATTGAGAACGATGCAGCCATTCAGAAGGTGGTTTCAGATTGCCTGGCATTGGCTGGTTTTGATGTTGAGCTTAGTTCAAGCATCGAAGCGGGTGAAAGGCAGGCCGGTTTAAAACAACCTTCCCTGATTCTGGTTGATGTGGATTCATCAGGATTCGATGGAGATGAAGTCGCAAACCGTTTCCAAATGAATCAGGATACGCGGGATATCCCGCTTATCCTGATGGCATCGGCTGAGGATGTTGAAATAAAACATCCGGGTTTTCCAGCAAGCGATGTCGATACTATCCGGAAACCAGTGATAACCTCAGAGTTACTGGCGCGTGTAAAAGCGCGCCTGGATGTAACTCAACTGGTGAAGGAAAATATCATGAGTGAGCAGGAATACCGTAGCCTGGCGGAAAACTCACCCGACAACATTATTCGATATGATCGCCAGTGCCGCACCATTTACCTGAATTCGACGATGGCTGAGACCATCGGGGCTGATTCAGCTAAGCTATATGGTAAGACACCCGTAGAACTGGGGGTCGGCGGGCCGGAGGTTAGTGCTGAATTTCAGGAGCATGTCCAGCAGGTACTCGAAAGCGGAAAATCGAGCGATATGACACTAACCATTCCTGATGCGCAGGGGCGCTTTCGGGCGCATCTGGTGCGTTTTGCCCCGGAACGCGATATACACGGAGCCATCATGGGTGTGCTCGCGATTGGTCGTGATGTTACCGAGCAGGTGCAGGCAGAACAGGAGCGTCAACTGCGAGCCGAATTCCTGGCGAATATGGATAGAATCAACCGTGCCATCCAGCGCTCGGCAGATCTCGAAACCATGATGAATGATGTGCTCACTGAAGTACTCGATATCTTTGATTGCGATCGCGCTGTTTTATTTTATCCCTGCGATCCGTCTGCAGAAGCATGGTCGAGCCCGATGGAGAAAACCCGCCCGGAGTATCCGGGTTTAAAGGAGATGGGAGTGGAAATTTCCTGGGATCCTGAAGTAGCTGCAATGCTTGAGTTGCAACTGCAAACCCCAGGTGTGCTGGATTATGGAGCAGACTCAGGTCGTTCGTTACCTGAACTCAATCGTATTAAGAATTTTGGAATACAGTCCTTGCTCTCTACTGCGCTTTACCCCAAGGTGGGCAGTCCCTGGCAATTTGCCTTACACCAATGTTCACATGAACGTGCCTGGACAGAATCGGAGCAGCGATTGCTGCTG
This sequence comes from Gammaproteobacteria bacterium, assembly GCA_050288105.1. Taxonomy (GTDB): domain Bacteria; phylum Pseudomonadota; class Gammaproteobacteria; genus JACNJF01. The sequence continues at coordinate 9,681 of JBNKDE010000002.1, read as the reverse complement.
GAGATTGGTTATCGGTTAACGGATGCTTTAACCAGCTTGCTGGTATTGCGCGACCTGAGTGATAGCGAGGAGAAATACCGTCGCATCTTCGAGACAACCAGTGAAGGTATCTGGGCTCAGGATAAAGATTTTAGATCGGTGTTTGCCAACCAGGTCATGGCTGAGATGATTGGCTATAGCATCGACGAGTTGAATGGGCGACTGGTCACTGACTTTATGTTTGAGGAGGATATCGCTGACCACCTGGCGAAAACAGAGGAGCGTAAGAAAGGTCTTTCCGGTGCCTATGAACGCCGCTTTATCTGTAAGGACGGCAGTACTCTGTGGACATTACTATCAGCGACTCCGATATTCGAGGACGGTGAGTTTAACGGCTCGTTTGCCATGTTGACTGATATTACCCAGCGTAAGCTGAATGAGCTAGCACTCGAGCGTTTGAATCGTGAATTGCGTGCACTCAGCGATTGTAATCAGATTCTGATACGCGCAGAAAACGAGCAGGAATTACTGGATGAGATTTGCCAGATCATCTGTCAGCAAGCAGGCTATCGAATGGTGTGGGTAGGGTACGCAGAAAATGATCCAGATAAATCCGTAAGTCCGGTAGCCTGGACCGGGGAAAATATAGATTTCAGCGTGATTAATCAACTACCGGTTTCCTGGGGAGGGGCGGAAACGGGTCAGGGTCCGAGTGGAACTGCGATCCGCAATGGTGAAATAGTCTACGTCAATGATTTTAATAATGATCCGAGCGTCAGGGTCTGGCGCGAGATAACTGAGCGCTTTCATATTCAGTCTTCAATTGCATTACCGTTGAAGGATGAGAATCGACATACCTTTGGTGTACTCAGTATTTATTCCTCCGAATGTAGTGCATTCACGCCAGATGAACGAAAGTTACTGGCCGAGCTGGCGGATGATCTGGCATTCGGGATTGTGACCCTGCGTCGGCGTATTGAACACGATAAGGCGCAGGAGCAAATTCGAATCGCAGCGACCGCTTTTGAAGCCCAGGAAGGCATCATCATTACCGATGCGCAGAATACTATTCTACGGGTTAATTCAGCCTTTACCGCGATAACCGGTTACTCGGCGCAGGATGCTGTGGGCTCGACACCGAATATGCTCAGTTCGGGGCATCACGATAAAGCTTTCTTCGAAGCGATGTGGGACTGTATCCGACGCGAAGGTGTCTGGCAGGGAGAAATCTGGAACCGTCGAAAGAATGGTGAAATCTACCCCGGCTGGTCGAATATCACGGCGGTTAAAAATCCGCATGGCGCAGTTTCTCACTACGTCGGTACCATGCTTGATATCACCGAGCGCAAGGCTGCTGAAGCGAAGATCGAACACCTGGCTTACCATGACCCGTTAACCTTGCTGCCGAACCGGCGCCTGTTGCTGGACAGGCTGGAACAGGCGCTTGCGGCGGGTGCGCGCAGAGAGTCACAGGGCGCATTACTATTTATCGATCTGGATAACTTCAAGGTCCTTAATGATACACGCGGTCACGACGCGGGTGATCAATTACTGGTTGAAGTCGGACAGCGTCTGCTCACCTGCGTGCGCGAGGAAGATACGGTCGCTCGTGTGGGTGGCGACGAATTCATGATTCTGATCAATAATCTCGGCACTCAGAGCAGACAGGTTCTGCAGTCCACCAGGTCAGTTGCGGAAAAGGTCATAACGGTACTTGGTCAGCCTTATGTGATTAATGGACATACCCATTACGTCACCCCAAGTGTGGGAATCACGCTATTTGCTGGTGACAAGTTATCAGTACGCGAGCTCATGAAACAGGCCGATATTGCGATGTACCAGGCAAAGTCAGATGGACGTAATACCTTGCGCTATTTCGACCCCGAAATGCAGGCTGAACTTGCTGCACGAGCTGCGTTAGAGGCTGCATTGCGTGAAGGTATTGAGAAGCAACAGTTTTTACTGCTGTATCAACCGCAGGTTGACCGGCTGCAAGGAGTTACCGGTGCCGAGGTTTTATTGCGCTGGAACCACCCGCAACGGGGTATCGTATCACCGACAGAGTTTATTCCAATCGCTGAGGAGACCGGTCTGATTCTGCCGATTGGTTACTGGGTGTTAGAAGCTGCCTGCAGGCAGCTCTGCGAATGGTCCAGGCTGCCGCACAAGTGCGACCTTGATCTGGCGGTTAATGTCAGTCCATATCAATTCAAGCAGGTTGATTTTGTGGATAGAGTCCGTTTGATACTCGAAAGGACAAAGGTGCCCGCACATCACCTGAAGCTTGAACTAACAGAGAGTATTTTAATTGACCGTATTCAGGACTCGATCAATAAAATAAACGCGCTCAAAGCGCTGGGTGTGGAATTTGCGCTGGACGACTTTGGCACCGGTTATTCTTCGCTATCTTACCTGACACGTTTACCCCTGAAACAGCTTAAGATTGATCGCTCATTTATATCCCAGTTACCTGACAACGCGAATGATGCGGTAGTTGCTCAAACCATCATCATGATGGCACGCAGCCTGAATATGTCGGTGATCGCAGAAGGGGTAGAAACCGAGGCGCAACTGCAGTTTATCGAACAGCACGGCTGTACCAGTTATCAGGGCTATTTGTTCAGTAAACCGCTGCCGCTGGATGAATTCGAACAATTATTGTCAGGGATCTGAACGTTGTCAGCAGCGATGCTGAATATTACGTTTTGTCTTAGAATCCGGAGTATCAAATGAACAACAACGCTGAAAATTTATGGTCGCAACATCCCTCACTTAAAGATCGAGTCGTCTTTATCACGGGCGGGGCGTCTGGCATTGGTGCAGACATGGTTCGGGTGTTTGTCGAGCAGGGCGCCAAAGTGGGTTTTCTGGATCGAAATGTTGAGCTTGCCACCAGACTGGTTGAAGAACTGAAAGGCAATTGCCTGTTTGCTGAAACTGATTTATGCGATATCGCATCGCTCAAACAATCTATATCAGATCTGCAGCATAAGCTCGGACCAGCCTATGTACTGGTCAATAATGCGGCAAATGATGACCGTCATAGCTGGGAATCAGTAAGCGCTGAGTACTGGGATGAACGAATGGCAACCAATCTTCGGCATCAGTTTTTCGCCATCCAGGCCGTGGCACCGGGCATGATAGAAAGGGGAGAGGGCTCAATCATCAACCTGGGGTCAAATTCCTGGTGGGAAGCCGGTGGTGGATTTCCGGTCTACGCCACAGCCAAGGCCGCAATCCATGGACTGACCCGAACCATGGCCAGGGATCTGGGGCATCATGGTATCCGCGTCAATACCGTTGTTCCCGGATGGGTCATGACCGAACGGCAACAAGAACTCTGGGTTACCGATGAGTCACTGGCGGCTCAACTCAAGCGCCAGTGCCTGCACACACCCATCGATCCCATATACATTGCACGTATGGTGCTATTCCTGGCCTCCGATGATGCGCGTATGTGCACTGCCAGCAATTTTATGGTGGACGCAGGATCTATTTAGCGCAGGGAGTATGCCTGTATTATTGAAAAACGGGCCAGAGAGCTAAGAATTTCTTGAACGATACCCGCAGGCCTTATCGAAATTTGCAGAGGACAGCAACGGTATCAGCAACCAGGATGAACACAAGGGCAGCTCCAGCCCGCGTGTCAGTAACGCCGCCTGCTCATCTGGCAGCCTTGAAGTGCTGGGCTATACTGGGTACGCATAAAGCAGGATAGCATGCTATAACTCGATGCAGCGTGAATCATCAGTCAGCAAGATGTCATCACCCTGCCAGAAATAAAGCCGCGCCTCCTGTTCAGCCTGCTGGCGGGTCAGCCCGATATCCTTCAGGACTGTGTCATCCAGTTCGCGCAGTTGTTTACGAGTTCTGGAGCGTTGAATATATAACGCTACCCGCTTTTTCAAGCCATAAAGCAATGCTGACTCGGATTTAACATTAATTAAAAGCATATCTGTGACCCCCAACATTTCCAGTACAGATAATTTAAATAACTCTGTATTTTCATGACAGATTCACCTCAAAATTTAATTGGCAGTACAGATCGCGTATTTTTATATCTGTCATGAAGCGCGCGAGAAAATCTGTACTGTTTGCGCGGCAAAAATTGAACGTCTGTCATGTTTTATGGTATTAGTAGCCTATGAAACTCTATGAACGTCTGTATGGCACCATCTCTGACCAAATCGAAAACGGGTATTTCGAGGTCAATCAAAAGCTCCCGTCTATACGTGACATGAGCCAGCAACACAATGTCAGTATTTCTACGGTACAGGAAGCCTATCGTTTACTGGAAGACACCGGCCTTGCTATTGTTCGACCCAAATCAGGCTATTACGTCAAACCGATCCAGACGCATCACCTGTTACCGGATACAAGCCGTCCAGACCAGAAACCCGTCGAAGTAGATAACTGGGATGAAGTACTGGCGTTAACTGCCACCGAGAGAAAAAATGGTTTTATGGCTTTTGGCAGAGGCACACCGGACCTGGAACTAAAAACCCTCAAGCCACTGCAACGCATTTACCAGGAAATCGCAAAATATCAGCCTCAGGTCCTTTTCCAGGCCAAAGCAGGCAAGGGGTCCGACAGCTTGCGCGAACAGATCGTGCGACTCATGCTCCTGTCAGGCTGCTCATTGCATCCTGATGATATTGTTGTCACCTCGGGTTGTCAGGAAGCCCTGTCACTAAGCTTAAAGGCCGTTACCCAACCGGGGGATATAGTTGCTGTCGATTCACCTTTTTTTTACGGCTCGGTACAGGCGATACAATCGAATCAATTAAAAGTGCTGGAAATACCAACCCACCCTGAAACCGGTATTAGCCTGCCTGCGCTTGAGCTTGCGCTGGAGCAATGGCCCATCAAGGTCATTCAATTGATCCCAACCTCTAATAACCCGTTGGGCTACATCATGCCTGATGAAAATAAAGTTAAGCTACTGAAACTGGCTGCCAAATACGACATATCCATTATTGAAGATGATATTTATGGCGATCTGATTTACCAAAGCCTGCGCCCAAGAACCATTAAATCATTCGATACAGAGGGTAGGGTGCTACTATGCTCATCCTTCTCCAAAACCATCGCTCCAGGGTTTAGAGTGGGCTGGGTGGCCGCAGGACGCTATGGAAAAGTCATTGAACACCTGAAGTTCATCAGCTCTTATTCTTCGCCCATCTTACCGCAACAGGTGATTTCAGAATTTATCAAACAGGGTTACTACGACCGACATAACCTGGCAGCTAAACACCAGTACCATAAAAACAGAGATCTGATGATACAGGCAGTACGTCAATATTTTCCGGAAGGCACCAAAATGACCTATCCGGGTGGAGGCTTAAACCTGTGGATTGTACTCCCCGAACACATAAACAGCTTTGAACTCAATGAAAAACTAAAGCCACTCAATATCGGTATTGCACCGGGTGCTTTGTTTAACAGCACGGGTAAATACACAAACTGCATGCGGATGAATTATGCATCCCCGCATAATGAGAAAGTTGAACACGCTATAAAAATCATCGGGGAACAGGCCTGCCTGTTAAACGAGCAAAAATTCGCTACCGGCTAACCCTTTTTCAACCTCACAAATACCTCCGCCATTGCTCACTACAGTAGCTGTTGTTGTGTAGTGGTTTTGCGCCGCCTACCCGTGGTTGAGCCGGATTTTACAAAATTTTCAATTCATAACCGATATACTGAATAGACTAGCCCGATGGTTTTCTCCATTACGTTAGGGCATTGCCGACTACAGTGAAAACGAATTAAATAAAATAGGTGAAATTATGGATCTAACAGGACTGTTAATATTATTGGTGATTGGTGCCATAGCAGGTTGGTTGGCAGGAATATTAATCAAGGGTGGTGGTTTCGGCCTACTTGGTAATATTGTTGTTGGCATAATTGGCGCGGTACTCGGCAGGTTTGTATTTGGCCAGTTAGGTATTGCCATGCATGGTTTAATCGGATCTATCATTACCGCCACTGTTGGAGCCGTTCTACTACTCTTTGTAGTCAGACTGGTTAAAAAGTAGTGCGCCATATCGAGAAAACTCCTTTAAACCCTCATCGGAGCATCAATGTCAGCTAAACCAGATCGGATCAAAGTAATTCTTTAGCGAAGTTATTTGGGTGAAAGCTGTGAGTGAGTCTGAATGAGGTTTTTATTTCAAATCGAGGCAAAAGACAAGATTGGATCACGTAAACTCTCCCAGGTTTTTGATCAAATTGACCGAGTAACTCCTGTAAGCTTTCTTATTCATTACCGGGGTATTCTTTTTGTAACAAGTTAATGTCTTTACCACTCATTCGAGTAAATTTTAACTCAGACATATCGCTAGCATTGTTACTTCCAAATCTATATAGCCCTGTATCTTCAGAAAGAGACAGTGAGGTGGGGAAAGCGTAAACGATAAGTTGACCATTGTATTTTTTTGCTGAGTACAATAAGTCTTCATTTCTATCACCGGACCAGGTGACAAAAGCTACTTCATTATCTGAAATTGTATAAAAATTGCCTTTCACGAATTCAAGTAATCTGATTTGCTGGCAAGATTGAATTTGAACATCTGATCCTCTGCATGTTCTGTCTTCAACTTTATACGTACCTAAGATATTGATTTGTTGTGGCAGGCTTGCGCAGCCAAAGAGCAGGGATGAAGTTATTAATAAAAAGAAAGCTTGAATCATAATCTTTAACCTACCAGGGGTAATCCATTGTTATACGTGTTTTCTGGTCAACCCAGTCGTATACTCGCTTTGCATCACCGATTTCCAGGTGAATACAGCCACCAGTGGGGCCACCGTTACTCACAAAGGTGGCTGGATTAAAAGGAATTTGAAGTCATTTTTCGCATTATGATTATTATAATGTGACGGACATTCGATTTCGAAAAACAAAACGAGAGCGGTATCCATATTCTTTATCTCGATATGAACCTGAAGTTCAGACTTATTTCGAGAATAGTAAAGCTATCTCTAATAAAATGAGGCAAGACAAAAATAATAGCACAAGATGTAATATGTAACGTAATGAGATAGAGGTTATCTGAAATTGATAAACAGCAAGTCCAATAAATAATGTAGAATAGATTATTCCTGTTGCAGGGTGAAGGATATAGGTAAGAAAAAAAGTATCAAATGTTTGAAGCTGACCTTCTGAATATGCTTCATTCATAATATTCAAAAAATCCCCACCCATCATGAGTACAGTAACCAGTAGTCCAAATATCACGTTTAAACTGGTCAAGGTGAGAAAGACTATTTTGTAGGTTATTTTTTTTGAAAGTATTGAGGTCCTAGATCACCGGGCTTCGAATAAGAGCAGCTATTTCAGTGTTTCCTGAAAATGGATTTTTAAATCAGGATATGAAAATATTTCACCAGTTAATGCGGATACATTATTAACATAATGTTGATATGAAATCTCTGGATCCTTTTTTAGAGTGTGTTGTTGGTCCATGATTGCTTCAAACTCAGTTGTTTGGTTGACCCCATGACCCTTGATACCAATTAATTTGGTATCGTAGTTATTTTATTCCTCGCTTATCACTCTCACATTGGTAACCTTTAACGACGATAGCGCTTTAAACAATTTTTGTAACGCCAAATCTGTGGCTCCAGCCTTTAATAGGATGATAATAGGTGAGTCTGTCTGGTCTTTAGTCCTTGAGTGAATGAATATCTCCAATTTATCTGTACTTAAACTTAATGGATCACCTAGAAGGAAATACTGATCTGAAGAATTTACAATAATTTGAGGTTCGAGTGATTCCTGTTGTTCAAGGTTAACGGGCTGTGATTTCAATTTATAGAAATTCTGGTAGGCAGGACAATCCCACGTGCTGCCCGTTAATGATTCGATTTTTGCTTTTGCCGTAGGGTACATCTCACGATAAAACTCTACGCTGTCCATATCATCTAAAAGATTTAAAAACTCATTTGTTTTTAGCACTGATTTTACTTTTGCCTTAATCAGTGTATTAAACTCAGAAATAGATATGTCTCGTTTTAAGTCTTTCCAATTATCCGCAGAATGAATTTTACAAAAAGCGTCGGCGTCCTGTAACAGGAGTTTATTATCATTGATATCATTTGTCTTACATGCGGGTATTAATAGCAAGATACTTAATAAGTAGAACACATTGATTGGATTTTGAAAATGTCTCATCAAAATCATACTCGTGTGCTCCTAGTTATCTTTAACGCTTCGATAAAATTCATTGAGTGAATTATGTACATTTTTGAGACTTGTCTCCAGATTTACTGAGTTTTTATTAACTTCTTTAATAATAGCTAAAGCTTCTTCATTACTTATTTTAACGCCTGATTCTTCGATAAGAGTTCGAAATTTTGCCACAGCCTTTGAGCCAGCAGAAATATTATCGAAATCTACTGAACGTAAATCATCTAAAATTGGCCTGTATTTCTGATCAATAGTATTCAAGTATGCTTCAGGCGATTTTGTAACAGACTTGATTACTGCAGTTGATAATATTGCGAAAACAGCTGTCCATACATTAAATGCTTTTGGTGAAATAGCAGCTTTTCCCGCTAATACCCCCGCGAGTTGGGCTTGTGTTTTCTCGTCCTTAATTATGGTTTTGGGCAATTGAGAACCGAAGGTCTTCCATTTTACCTTTGTTTGAGAAAGGAAAATTTCCTCAATTTTTGAATGAAGTACTGGAGCATATTCAGCCATTGCTTTTTTTTCTGATAATAGATCTTCAGTGAACTTTTTAGCAGCATCCATTTTGCTTTTGGCAATAATCCCTGAGACTGTAATATCTGTCCCGACCACTAAAATTAGAGTGGCAGTACTTGCTGTTGAAATAAGCCCCAGCAAAAAATACATCTCGTATTTAACCAGAGTTTTTATTGGAGCAGTCGCGTTAACTACTTTAGCGGCAATGCTTCGACTGGTTGAATCAAATACAAATCCATCCAGAGGTTGTAAGAAGAATCGAAAACTTTCACCTCCTTTAGCATTAATAAGCGTATATATAACAGTATTACATCCTACTTCGTAGATTAGACGCTTTCCGTCAAATGCGTTGTATACTTGACCTGATCTTAAAGTGAACTTTGGCAATTTCATGCCAAGCATATTGGATACATTGAGGGTTTGTGTGTTCAGATCGTCAAAAGGAAGGAAATTCCCAAGGGAAAGAGTTATGTCCTTTGGTTGATCTTGTGTGTTGCTCTTCCGCTTTTCACAGACTCTAACCAGTTGATAGCTACCATCAGAGCCCAGTTTAAAATCCCGTATTTTCGCCATCGCAATTTCCTTATTTATTTAACGTGCAAAACTATATCAGATTGTTTAGGGGTGCCAACTGAATATCTAAGAGAATTATTTTGAAAAATTACCAATATGGTCAGGAGTAAGCAGCAAATACAGATAGATTTTACTGTTCCATTCCTAAACCAGGCTGGACGGGAATATTGCTTTGAATCTATGAATTTAATGTTTACTTCTAAAGTCTAGAATTTGAGTTTATCTGATGTATGTCAAATGTAAGGCCTGACCCTCGAGTCTTCTCTGATATAAAGCACTGTCTGTTCAATCAGTTGTTTTAAAAGGCCGGTATTATTGGATATAAAAAATCGATCGAGTCTGACCCACTGCTGTCCCAGTTAGTCGTCAATAAAAAGGCTTAAACCTCAGTCAGTTGTTACAATGGAAGTGCAAACAAACAT
>JBNKDE010000001.1:0-624930 GCA_050288105.1 Gammaproteobacteria bacterium | reverse complement strand
TTGATCGCGCACAAGCCGGTAGCAAGGTGGTGCTGATCGGTGCGGGCTTTATCGGCAGTATCATCCTCGAAGCCCTGTTCAAGCGCGGGGTCGAGTTACACGTGATCGAAACTGGCAACCGCATGGTACCGCGCATGCTGAATGAAAAAGCCGGTGGCCTGCTCAAGGCCTGGTGTATCGAAAAAGGGGTTGATGTACACACCTCCTGCAGCGTAGACAACATTATTGACAATGGTGACAACAGCGCGAATGTGCATCTGAGCAATGGCACCGAACTCAACCATGCGGCCCTGATCATCACCGCCACCGGCGTGAAATCCAATCTGGAACTGATCGAAGGCAGCAACATCCAGGTCGATCAGGGCATCCTGGTCAACCAGCAGATGCAAAGCTCTGATCCTGATGTGTATGCCGCAGGTGACGTGGCCCAGGGACTGGACTTCTCTACTGGGGACGCCTCAGTACAGGCGATCCAGCCCACCGCCACCGACCATGGCCGCATCGCTGCGATGAACATGGCCGGTAAACGCAGCACACATCATGGATCGCTCAACATGAACGTGCTCGACACACTGGGTCTGATCTCACACTCGTTCGGCCTTTGGATGGGCGTCGCCGGCGGCGACAGCGCCGAGCTATACACCCCGGAGGATTACAAATACCTCAACCTGCAGTTCGACCAGGACCGTCTGGTGGGTGCCAGTTGCAGCGGGATGACCGCACACATCGGTATCCTGCGCGGACTGATCGAAAGCCGTATTCCACTGGGTTACTGGAAAGACAAACTACTGAAGGATCCCACGCGCTTCGTTGAGGCTTATATGGCTTCTACTCAGGAGATTGGGTACCACGCATGAAAATGCAGATAGAGTTATATGCCTCATTGATGGAATATCTTCCCCCGGGAAAAGAACGTTTCAGGCGCGATATTGAAGTCCCTGACGGTGCTAATGTTCAGCAAATTATAGAGCGCTTTAATATCAGTGATGAACAGGCGCACATTGTATTAGTTAATGGTCATTTCGTGTGTGGCGAAGACAGGAGCGAACATATCCTGTCAGCCAATGATACCGTAGCCATCTGGCCTCCTGTGGCTGGTGGCTAAGGTTTTCCATGTACAACCCTGGCAATGCCCAGATCCAGATGGGTTACACCATCGACGAATTTTCCAGGGTGTTACATGGAAACTTTAGCGCCGCAGCTTCAGACTATAGCTGCGAGGATCTAAGCCCTAGTAGCTGGCTAATCTCCCACGATACAGGAGAATTAAAGACCCGCATTCAGGTTGAGCAACTCCCTCCTCGTACACTTGGTCTACTCGATTTGCCTGTATTGGGTGTAAACTTTAATCTGCTATCGGGTAATACTGAAGACGAACAGCTGTTCTTTGAAAAATTTTTCCGCTATTTTCATAAGGGAGGCGGATAACAGTTATCTGCGAAGTACATGCTGATGACGCACATCACTATTGAGAAAGGAGCCCTATATGAACCCCGCCGACGAATCACGTTATGCACGGCAGATCAAACTTAAACAGATCGGCGAAGCTGGTCAACAGCGGATCCAGCAGAGTAATGTACTGATTATCGGCATGGGCGGACTGGGATCATCAGCAGCCCTTTACCTGGCTGCGGCAGGTGTTGGTCAATTGATCATCAGCGATTTTGACGTTGTTGAAGAGTCCAATCTACAACGCCAGATCATTCACAGCCAGTCGAAACTCGGCCAGTTAAAAACCCACTCAGCACGCGAACAGATTCACTCGATTAATCCTGAATGCCAGGTGGAATGTATCGACTACGAACTGGTTGGTGAGACACTGCTACAGGAGATATCCAAAGCCACTCTGGTGCTCGACTGCAGTGACAACTTCGCGACTCGCTTTTCAGTAAATCGTTTCTGCGTTGAAACGGGCACCCCCTTGGTCAGCGCGGCGGCGATTCGACTGGAAGGACAAATCATGAGCTATCTGCCCGATAGCGACGGCCCCTGCTATCAATGCCTGTATGGAGAGCAATACGAGAATGCTCAAACCTGTGAATCTGAAGGCGTGCTAGGGCCCGTGGTGGGCATCATGGGTACCATGCAGGCCCTACAGGCATTACTGATTATTACCGGACATACTCAACAGCTGAAAGGCAAACTGCTGTTGTTTGATGGTTTAAACATGCAGTGGCAGCAGGTGACTATACCTAAAAACCCAAAGTGCGCGGTATGTGCCCATTAGCTTCGTACTATTAAAAGCAATAATCTAAATACCAGAATCAGCGTCTATCACTGCTAACATTTCGAGTAACCACCGCAGCGCGAACTATATTCTACCTAAGCCGTGCCGAGCTATATCAAGTAATAGCAAGATTTATGAACGCTTTTATAGGAAAAAAAAGTCAATAGGCTATATTTCGTGAATGAAATTTCTAAAGCGTGGCATCTTTCTATTCCTCATTCTTTTTATACCACTTGCGTGGTCGCAAAATTCAGTTGAAGCCACTGAGATAAAAATTGGTGTGCTCGCCAAACAGGGGGTTGATACTGCTTTACAAAAATGGCAACCCACTGCGAGTTATCTAAACCAGAGACTAGGCGGCTATCATTTCACTATTGTCGCCATGGAGTTCGATGAAATTCCCCTGCTAGTCGATAAAAAGCTGGTCGATTTCGTCATCGTCAATTCAGGTATTTATGTAGATTTATCAGTGCGCTTCAGCCTACGTCGCATCCTCACGTTAAAAAACCGCTATAACAGCGGACAAAAGGCGACTGAGTTTGGCAGCGTTATTTTTACCCGCAAGGCGCATACCGATATTTGGACATTAAGTGATTTAAAGGATAAGGAGATTGCTGCGGTCCACCCCACTTCCTTCGGTGGATGGATCATGGCATTAAGGGAGCTTATCGAACAGGGATTGAGCGTTGATGAATTCGCTAATGTCCATTTTGAAAATACTCATAATGCTGTGGTTGAAGCGGTACTCGCTAACGTCGCAGATGCGGGAATCGTCAGAACCGACACGCTCGAGCGTATGGCCCAGACCGGTAAGCTAAATCTCGACCAGTTACGCATTCTGAATGAACAGCAGGTTGCAGGTTTTCCATTTAAACTCAGCACTCGACTTTATCCTGAATGGCCTATGGCCAAGCTGGAACATACCTCCAGTATGCTGGCCAGATCTATTGCCATCGCGATGATGCAAATGCCTGAACAAAGTACTGCGGCCATTGCAGCGGATATTGAAGGCTGGACGATTCCGGAAAATTACCTGCCGGTACACGATATTTTGCAACAATTAAAATTACCTCCATACCAACACTACGGTGATGTGACGTTACGCGGGATTTTTATGACCTACGGATACTGGGTTATTGCGATTATTGCGGTCGTGCTTTTTCAATCCATACTTATGGCCAGTATCTTTACCCTGAATAAAAAACTGAGTAAACAGCAGGCTGAACTTAGACAGAGCGAAGAACGTTTTAAGGCAACCTTCGAACAGGCTGCCGTAGGCATATTACATGTATCCATTAATGGTGAACTGCTTAGAGTGAACCAGAAATTCTGCCAAAGTCTTGGCTATTCAGAAACAGAAATCCTTAAATTCAACTTCCAGGATCTTAATGATTCACTAGAGATTTCAGATGAATATCTGCTGTTGGATAGAATGCGTAAACATGAAATCGATTCTTTCAGCTATCAAAAAGATTATCACTGTAAAGATGGATCAAAAATTTGCGGCTTAACCACGGTTTCCTGTATTCGTGGTGCTGACGAAAATATAAAATACCTCGTCGTTGTTGTTGATGATGTCAGCGATGTTATTGCTCTAGAACAAAAAATCGCGCGCCAGCAATATCCGCTTATTCTGGATAAGGCCGAAGATGTTATACTGGGTCAGAAAATAGATGACGAAAAAACCAGCTCAGTCCGTCATTACAATGATATGGCTGGAAGTTCGATAAAATGACCGGCAAACTCGGCGTTCAGATACGGCATTTTAAGCCAGGCAACTTGCACAGTTTTTGCGAGATGTTTGCCAGCAACAAAAGTTTTAGATCACAGATGCATATATCAGGGAGTTATTGACGTTATGTCGCACAAGGACGGCAACAGCATTCACACATTGCAAAGCAGCTTGTCTATTTACCAGGATGCAGAAATCACAACAGCGATGCACGCAATGCGTAAAATCGCCTCTGAAGATTGACTGGTAAAGGTATGTTCATCCGATATCTTATCAATCTACTCGGTCTTGTTTTCACGCTGTCATTGATTTTTACAGGCATGATCTATAACCATTTTCGCCTGCAGATGGACGCAGTAACCGAAAACCTGATGCAAAAAATTGAAGCCGAATTAAACCTCATCTCACTGGAGTTTGATCATACTCGTCAGGACTTACTGTATCTTGCCAGGGATCAGGATATTTTAAGCTTTGCGCAGTCGAAGCAAAACCAGGAAAATCCAGAGCTGATTGTTGATCGCCTTATTAACCTGTTAAGAAACAGGACTCATTATGATCGCATTCGATATATTGATAACCAGGGGCAGGAAATCCTGAGTGTAAGCCTCAACCAGGGTAGTCCGCAGCTACGACCACCACAACATATGCAGAACGATTCCCAGCTTGAGTTTATCGCACAATCTTTAGACCTTAAACCCAGTCAGGTCAGTGTCTCAGGTTTGTCGTTAGGTGTGATCGATGGTCAGGTGGCGGTACCCCTGAAACCCGTAATGTATTTTTCAACTGCGTTATTTAATATCGATGGCAATTTAACAGGTGTCCTGCTTATCGACTATCTTGGGAAATCGGTTTTACAGCATTTTAAACAGAATAATGAATCTAACCTGATGCAGTTTATGCTGGTTAATCAGGATGCGTACTATCTTGTTAATCCGCATGCCGAACAGGAATGGGCATTTATGTTCAGGAACGATCCGCAATATTTATTCTCCACCCAGTTTCCTCAGGTGTGGGCGCAGATTCAGCAATCAAATAGCGGGGTGTTTGATAAAAACAATCGTATCTTCGTCTTTTCATCGCTGTCTCAGTATCCGGCAATGCAGAGCCTGCAAAACTGCAGTATCTGCAACTGGAGCGCTATCGCTTACCTGCCGCCAGAGGTATTGCGGAATAAAATAGTTACCGAAGCGAAAAAACTGTTACACATATTTTTATTGTTCCTGGCGATTGGTGCCTTAATCCTCTGGTACATCATGAAGTTTAACCAACAACGACATGACAGTGAAAATCAGCTTGCACTACTCAATAAAATCATAAAAAACGAAAGGGATCTGTTCATTAATGGACCAACGATCGTTTTCAACTGGAGGGACCAGTACGGCTGGCCGGTAGACTATGTCTCTGAAAACATACAGTCTGTGCTGGGTTATTCTGCAGCCCGTTTTATTAATAATGAGCTCAGTTACTCCTCAATCGTCGCACCCGAATTCCTATCTCAAATTGCGGATGACCTTGCGAAGGCAAGGCAACAGAACCTTAAATCATTTGAGCTAAGACCCTATCAGGTGGTTGACTCTGAGGGAAATCGAAAATGGTTACGCCATTTCTCGCTAGCTGTAAGAAACCAGAAAAACCACATCACGCACTACTATGGCTATGTGAACGACATTTCGCAGCTTAAGCAAACTGAAGAAGAACTGGAGAAGTCCCGGGAGTATGTCCACAACTTACTGGAGACACTACCCCATCCAACGGTGGTCATTGATGTCAAAAACTACCAGATCTTACTGGCCAACGAAGCCGCCAAGGCCTTATACAACGATGGAGAATCAATTCCCGAAGGCATGACCTGTTATCATCTGTCACATCATAAGAATACTCCCTGCGAAGGTAGTGATGACCCCTGCCCTATACAGCAAATCCTCCAGCACAAAAAAAGTGCCAAAGTAGTTCATCGCCACTTTGTCAGCGCGGGTAGTGAAATCTATGTAGAACTAATGTCTCGTCCGGTATTTAATGAACAGGGTGAAATCGTCCAGATAATCGAATCACAGCGCGATATTACCCACCATATCATCACGGAACGACGTTTGACCCATCAGGCGACGACCGACCCGCTAACAGAGGCCTATAACCGGTTTAAGTTTGATAATGAAATTAAATTCCAGCTGGAAATTGCGCGCAAGCATGAGCGAAACCTTGGACTGATCATGTTCGATCTGGATGACTTCAAATTGATTAACGATAAATATGGTCACGACGTTGGAGACCTTGCGCTGAAAACAGTGGCCCATCTGGCCAGAGAGTCGATTAGGAAAACCGATATTCTGGCTCGTTGGGGAGGTGAGGAATTTATGATTTTACTACCCGACACCCAGTTACATGTTGCTGAAAAAATTGCAGAAGATTTACGCCAGACTATAAACAACTATCCATTCAGTGAAAACTGTCGGCTATCAGCCAGTTTTGGAGTCACACTATCGGACATTGCAGATACTGATAGTGAGTTGCTCAAACGCGTCGATAATGCGCTTTATCAATCCAAAAACGAAGGTAAAAATCGAGTGACTACACTATTAAGCAACCGCGATTGAGTGAGTCCTGTTAACAGTCCCTCGCTAATCAGGCTGATCTTGTTGATTGATAGCTAGCTATATGGGTTACGCCATCTCTCTTTTTGGGACGCGGGTTGAGATTGGTGAGTTTGCAGTTATCCAACTGTAGTCGTTCATCCTGTAATGACAGGAAAAGGTCAGGATCATGACTGGCGATAATCATTGCAGTTCCCTGCTCCTTAAATTCCTTGAGTAATTCGATCATTTTTCGTTTTGATGCCTGATCCAGGTTAGCCGTCGGTTCATCTAGCAAAACGACATGAGGGTTTCGAAGATAGGCACGAGCGATAGCGACACGTTGCAACTCGCCTCCAGACAGACTTTTAGCATTCTGATTAAGAATACGCTGCAGGCCCGCCCATTCGACCGCAAGCTGAATTTTCTCCTGCATGTGCCTGGAAGGCTTAATGATGTAATTCAGGTTTTTTTCCACAGAGCCATCAAACATATAGGGCTGTTGGTGCATATAAAGGAAGTTTTTCAGCAGCTGAGACTTTTCCTTTTTAATCTTACGATCCCTGGAATCTATGCGCAAAAAGCCTGAGTCTGGCTGACTTAAACCTGAAAGAATTTTGAGCAGCGTGGTTTTACCCACGCCGTTTTCACCGACTAACACCGTGCACTGCGCGTTTTTCATCTTGATGCGGGCATCTAGAATAACGGGTTTAGCGCCGAAGTGCTTATTCAAGCCGTGAAAATAATACTCAAAATCTTCCATCTAAAAAATGGCCTCAGCGGCTATTTTTCCGCAGTGCTGGTGTTTGCATTAGGGGTAAAAAGCACCTGATTAAACTTTTTGTACTGACCAATCAGTTTCTGTCCTCGTTTAGAAGTGATCCAGTTAATCAATGCTTCTGCACCCTTGTTATTGATATCGGGATAACGTGCTGGATTGACGGCAATAATACCGTAAGGATTGAATAACAGGCTATCTCCCTCGTAGGCAATCTGCATCTGAACCTTATTCTGGTAGCTTAACCAGGTACCCCGGTCGGTTAAGGTATAAGCCTCAAGTTCGTTGGCCATCTGGATAACCTTACCCATGCCCTGACCTGCCTCGCGATACCAGTCTCCTTTAGGGTCAATATTGACAGCCTGCCAGATTTTCTTCTCTTTCTTATGAGTACCGGAATCATCCCCACGTGAAACAAACAAACTGCCAGTTTCCTGTATGCGCTTGAACGCATCATTGATAGAGCTGCTCTGCTTCAACTTGGCCGGATCACTGGAAGGACCGATGATTACAAAATCATTGTACATGACAGGGAAACGCTTAACGCCATAGTTGTGATCGACAAAATCCTTCTCAGCACCGGGTGCATGCACCAGTACGACATCCACGTCACCGTCGCGACCGAGCCTCAACGCTTTCCCTGTACCAACAGCGATCACATGCACATCATAACCCGTATCATTTTTGAATTCGGGTAGCAGGTAATTCAGTAGACCCGAGTTTTCTGTACTGGTAGTTGTTGCCATTCGTATTGGCTGTTTGTCACTGTCTGACTTTGTGACAGCCTGGGCCGAGGAAAACGCCAATGTCATTAAAAATAACAGGGGGAATAGTTTTAGATTTCTCATGGTTATACTCTATGCAGATTGAGTGAAATAGGAAACTATAAAAATAGTTTATTGGTAAGCTTGTTTAGCAATTCTAATGCCATAATAATATTTTTCCTACCTAAATATCTGTTATTGTGTAATTTTCGCAGCGAATATACCTGTTATTAATCGGCAGTAATTTCTATTTTTCGCTGACAATCAACTTCGGATTATCGTATTATTGGTGCAATAGGACAAAATGAACCAAATTTTATAAACCAAACTGGTTCATATTGATCCAATAATAAAAATTAGCCATATTACAGGATAACCTCGTGAACCAGAATGCACTAAAAGCAGAAGAGCTCGAACCGCTTCCCCAGAGCCACAACAGCTATCTCAAACAACGATCAATTCTGATCATTGATGACGAACATGGTATTAGAAACTTTCTGGTAAAAAGCCTCTCCCGCCACGTCGGCCTGATTGAGTCAGCTGAAGATGTAGAAAAAGCCGAAGAACTGCGCTCACGCTGCCATTTTGATTTAATCATCGCTGATATTCGCTTACCCGGCAAGTCTGGTGTTGAATGGGTGAAAGAGTTACGTGCGGCGGGTTGCAATACCTCGGTAATTTTTATCACCGCCCACGGCCAGCTTGAAATCGCGATTGAGGCCATCCGCGCAGGGGCTTCTGATTTCATCATCAAACCGTTTCGAATTGACCAGATTATTACCTCTGTTGAGCGCTGCATTGAGCGTCAGGAAATCCAGCGTGAAAACTTCGTGCTACGTCGGCATGTCGATAAAATTTATGAAAGTTCAGGTATGATTGGTGCCTGCCAGTTGATTCAGAATCTGTGCGAGGTTATTAAACGCGTTGCGCCTATGCCCTCTACCATCCTGATCGCTGGTGAATCCGGCACGGGTAAGGAACTGGCCGCAAAAAGCATTCATGATATGAGCAAGCGAAGTGGCAGCTTTGTTCCCGTTAATTGTGGCGCTATGACCGCTGACCTGCTGGAAAGCGAACTGTTCGGTCATGTCAAAGGGGCATTTACGGGTGCGCACCAGGGGCGAGAAGGTCTCTTCCGCTATGCCAATGGCGGCACCTTATTCCTGGATGAAATTGGCGAAATGCCCTTATCCATGCAAGCACATTTGTTACGCGTACTGGAGGAAAAAACAATCCGCCCGGTAGGCTCAAACCAGGAAGTACCGGTAGATGTCAGAATCATCGCGGCATCCAATCGTGATCTCGAACAGCGTGTGAAAGAAGGCCAGTTTCGTGAAGACCTTTATTTTAGGCTGAATGTACTCAGTCTAAAGATCCCGCCACTAAGAGATCGCATTGAAGACATAAAACTGTTGGCGCAGTATTTTATTAAAACCCTTTCCAGCAATCTCGGTATCAAGCCCTACGATCTGAGCGAAGCGGAAATCCAGCTACTTTCTGATTACGACTGGCCCGGTAATGTACGTGAACTGAAGAATGTTATCGAACGCAGTCTGCTATTGAATGCCAAACTCAGCGACTGTATTACTGGAAATGTACAAACAGCGGCAGCGCCAAACGTCCAGCTCGGCAGTGATAGCAATAAACTGGAAGATGTTGAAAAACACCATATCCTGAATATTCTCGATCAGCAAAGTGGCAATAAATCAGCGGCGGCCAGGATACTCGGTATTTCAAGAAAAACCCTGGAACGCAAGGTAGGCAACTGGTCACAACAGGCATAAAGCTGCATGCGGGTGATCGCGCAAATCATCAGTAAGGTTCGTCATACCGTTCGGTACAAGCTGCTGGTACTGGTACTCTTCCCTATCCTGCTCGTGATGCCTATAGCACTGGTGCTGGCGATCTACTGGGGAGCTAACTTCTCCTATGACCAGCTATTCATCAAGGTCAATACGGATCTATCGGTTTCGCATGATATCTTCCAGAGAATTAAGCGCGATTACCTGAATACCCTGTCCAGAACGGCCGAATCCTACTCGTTTCGTACTGCATTATCGGCTAACCACCTGTTCTCAATTGATCAACATCTGGACCAGTTGAAAGAGAGTGAAAATCTTTCCTACATCAAGCTGCTGGACGCCACTGGCACCAAGGTCATCCACAGCTCCCAGTGGCCGTCGGAATCGGCGATAAAGCCCTCATCTGCACTGCAGGCCGCAGTCCAGGGGCATCCCTCCTCCGGAGTTGAAATCTTCAACGCTCAGCAGCTGGCTTCAGAGAGTCTTGCAAAGCAGGTACATCTTGAGTTAATTGACACACCCAGGGCCCAACCCAGTGATAAACAGTTCGAAGATCGCGGCATGATGATTCGAGCGCTTTATCCCATCATGCAGAATAACCAGGTCAAAGCCATTCTGGACGCAGGTGTTTTATTAAACCGAAATTTTACCTTTGTCGATGTGATCCGCGATCTGGTGTATGGTCCGGGCAGCCTGATCAGTGGCAGTATCGGTACCGTCACCGTGTTTCTGGATGATGTGCGCATCAGCACTAATGTCCCCACCAAAAGTCCCGGCCAACGCGCGCTGGGAACCCGAGTCTCTAACGAGGTCAGGACCCGGGTTCTGGACCAGGGTAAAACCTGGATCGACAGGGCTTTCGTCGTTAACGACTGGTACATATCTTCCTACGAACCCATTCTTGATGTCGATAATAATCGTGTGGGCATGCTATATGCCGGCTTCCTGGAAGCACCATTTAAAAGTGCTTTACTGAATGCACTGCTGGTGCTGGTACTGTTGATTCTGATATTGATGGTTTTATCGGCACTAGTTGCCGTATTCGGTGCCAAAAGTATATTCAAACCAATAGAAATGATGAGTCGGGTTATCGCAGCCACACAAAAAGGTGAAGATAAAAGAATAGGTGCGATCAAGTCCAGGGATGAACTGGGTAGCCTGGCTAACGAATTTGATAGCATGCTGGACCTGTTGAAAGAGCGTAACTCACTCATCCAGAACTGGGCCAACGAGCTGGAGGAAAAGATTGAAGAGAGAACAACAGAACTCATTATCAAGAATCGAGAGCTGACAGAAACGATTAATGTGCTGCGTAAAACCCGCCAGCAATTGGTGATCGCTGAAAAACTCGCCGCGCTTGGAGAGCTAACCGCAGGCGTCGCGCATGAAATCAATAACCCTACTGCCGTGATGCTGGGTAATCTGGACATTGTAATTGATGAACTCGGTCCACAGCTGGAACCAGTGCAGGATGAGATAGACCTGATTATCAAGCAGATCTATCGTATCAAGGACATCACCAGCAACCTGTTGCAGTATGCCAAACCCGATAGTTATGCTGGCTATATGGTTGATGTTGACGTTAACGAACTGATTCAGGAAACAGTAAAGCTGGTTCACCACCTCCGTACTCAGCTCGATTACCGCCTGGATCTGGATTTGCAGGCCAGCCAGAGAGTCTGCATCAACCAGCAGGAGTTACAGCAGATTCTGGTTAACCTCATCGTTAATGCAATCCAGGCACTACCCGAACAGGATGCCCAGCTCAGTATACAAACCATAGATACCAGGGTACCTGGAGTACAGATTTTCATTCGTGACAACGGCCATGGCATAGCGGCTGAGCAACTGGGTAAAATTTTTAATCCTTTTTATTCGACCAAATCCCAGGGTGAAGGCACCGGTCTGGGTTTATCAATCAGCTATAGCCTGGTGCGCCGCTATGGGGGCAATATAGAAGTGTCTTCTCAGCCTGGTCAGGGAACTGAATTCAAGGTTACATTACAGTGTGACCCAGTCATGATGGAAGATGAAAAAATGATTAGAGAACAGCTGGAGGAGATTGAGCTAACCGCGGTTAGTAAATAATCGCCTCACATCAATGGGCCATAGTCTATAGTCACCCCTCAAAATTGCCCCATTCGCATACATCATCGCCGTATCTGGCAATTAATTGACCAGTATCAGTCCGCGGCCAATGAGTTGCGGAAATCATTCAATACTGCACAGCATTGTTATCAAACTGAAATAAACCACGCCTAGCCTCATCGCCAGTTTAAATTAGCCAGCGCAATTACCACACATCAGGCGCCTGAACTATTAAGCGCTTTTAATCATCCGGCTGATATTAAACACACTATTTCATATTGATAACTTTGGAGAAATCGATGAACTTTTGGAAAGAATTACACCAGCAACGTTGGGATGATTTGCGTTTTTATCACCAGAGCTACATGAATCAGACATTACATCTGATCAGTGCAATCGGCTTTCTGATTACCTACGCACTCATTTTTATAGACTTCACCAGCGCCGTATTCTTTGGCTGGTTTATTGCTATGGCGCCGCGCCAGATTGGACATTTTGTGTTCGAACCACATGATTATGATACGGTGAATGACATCGCAGATGATAAAAAAGAAGCGATTAAGGTCGGTTTTAATCTGAATAAGAAGGTCTGGTTAATTTCATTCTGGTTGCTCTCCACAGGTATCGCTTTTTTCAGCCCGACATTACTCGGACTGGTACCCGCGTATACCACCCAGGCAGGGATGCTGGATCATTTAGCCTGGGCCTGGGCATTCGTATCTGTGCTGGGATTTCTATTTCGCGGCATCCAGTTGATGTTTACCCACAGCTTGCTGGTTGGTTTTGTATGGATGTTTAAAATTATTACCGAGCCTGTTCATAACCTGCCTGTCTACTATAAGGCCCCCTGGCATTTACTTAAGGGTGAAAAACTGGACCCTATGACAGACCGCAATATTGTTGCAAATTAAGAGCGCTATACCGGCTGTATCTTTATCAATGAAAAAAGCCACCGCAAAGGGTGGCTTTTTTTTATAAAAGAATAACGCCCTGTCTACAGCACGCGTTGATCATCAACAATAACTACGCTATCTATTTCATAATCAGAGCTGCCACAGACGCCATTCATGCCTACGCTCTGACCAATTGCCAGGGTGCCTCCAGCAACAATCTCACTACCCGTATTGGTAATGGTGACGGTCAGAATCTCCAGTGCGTCGGTATGGCTGACCTGTAATTGAGTCGTTGCGACACCACAGACAGTCGCTGCATCAGGTGCAATCGCAAAGCTTAAGCTACCGATTGCAGTGACCACCCCTGTAACCTGCTCGGTGCCCTGTGCGGCCTGATCAAGTATTACCAGTGCGGCGTTAAGTACGGGATCACCTCCGCTAACGGCGAGTAAGGTACCATCAACCTGGACCGGCAATGGTTGCTTAACATCCAGCGCAGTTATCAGGTCACCAGCCCTGGTAATCACACGTGTACCATTAATACCTGTAGTGTCCGCATATAACATAACGCCCAGGCTGTTATCTGCAGTAATTACCGGGCTGCCACTATTCATTAACATGGTAAAACCCGCACTATCGGCATCCACCGAAACGGTACCAGGGATTTGCATAAACTCGCCTAACTCAACCACCAACGCATCCATTTCTAACAGAACCGATGAAATTGATGCCGTAGATGAGCTTGATGCTGCCTCATAGCTGAGTTTACCGACTACTGTCACTGACTCACCAATCATAGAATCCATCAATAGCTCGTCCAGTGAACGCGGCGCACCCGCGTAGTCGACATTGTTGAAATAGGCTGAATCCTGATTAAAGTTCACATCAACACAACCAATCTTTGTCATCGTGTGATCAGGTAAGGCATTACACAGACGCAGACTTTGCGCAGAAGCATCGACCGCCGTGATTTCTCCATCCAGTCTCACCAGTTTCCCCTCTGTGGTCTGACTTAATACGTCAACGAATACCACCGGGCGGAAGTTATAGCCCTTATTATTACTGGCGACATGAATCGAGTTTCCTGCATCAATATCGACCTGGATGGTCACCACTTCATTTGCCGCAACGCTAAAACAGTTTTTCGCGACCAGATCCAGCTTTCCGTTGCCGGGTAATTTGGGATGAAAGGTTGGGTTATCACTGGAATTTTCTGGGGTATTATCAGCCAGCACCAGCTCCAGGTCACTCAGGGTGAGGCGAATCTTACAGTATTCGCCGACGGCGACATCGTCCTGGAAACTGAACGGAATGGCTTCATTTTTCAGGCTTAATAAATCAAACACCTGGATATCACCGGAGTACAGAGGAACGCTGGTTTGATCATTGGCGGCAATCAGTTCTATTTTGGCGATAGATGCATTTATCGCTTCAAACAGGGCTGGATCCGCGGGTTTGTCGGTTAACAGAATACCCACCGTACCTTTCGCCTGGGTTGCGCCGGTTGAGCCACTACCTCCACAGGAAATTAGTGAAAACGAGATCAGGAACAGGAAAATAAGCGATACGCTTTGACGTAGGTTAGAAGACATGATTTTCTCGACTGCTTGAAAGAGCACAATATTACCATATTGATATGGTAAATTTTTCCCAATAATGCACTTTTCTGAATTTAAAGCAGGCGCTTATCAGATCCCCTGCCTGTGCGGCAGAGACCGTATCTACTGAGGTTTGCTGGTTTCATAAACCTTTCGGTAATCGGCAAGATTCTGGTCCAGCATTTCCTCGTACTGATTGAGGAAAAACTCGCGCGCACGAAACAGATCGCGGTTGTAATCAGCCAGGGTGGGCGCCTGTGTGGATACGACAAACGCATTGTATCTGGAAGCAGCATGTAGCAAAGCCAGGCCTATATTCTGTGCATTACTCTGCTGTGCCAGGGTATTTGCCTGATCGATAAAGGCATCAACCAGCTGTCGAAAATGTTCATCCAATTCCTCATCCGTCATTTCACGGCTGGACGCGCTATCACTCAAATTATGAATTAGCTGTTTAACTGGCATGATCAGCTTCTATCATTTTCGACCAGGTGTTCAGCCAGTAACTCGGTCAAGCCTATGATGGGAATATCCATATCGTTTTCTTCCAGCCCCTCTTCCATAACCAGACGACAGTTTGCACAGGCTGAAACCAGTGTTTCTACTTTTAATTCATCAAGTTGCGACTTCTTTTTATTAAATACTTTAAGTCTTAGCTGTTCTGCGCGCTCAATCGTACTGACACCACCGCCACCGCCACAACACCAGTTCATCCTGCCGTGATCGGTCATCTCAACATAGTTATTGGAGACAGATTTGATCAACCTCGCAGGCTGGGCTTCTACACCACCTTTCCGCACTATCTGGCAGGGGTCGTGAAAGGTCAGGCGTTCAGTATCGCTTAGATTGGTTTTGAAGCGTCCTTCAGTATGTAATTGATCCAGCAATTCAAGGATATGGACGACATTAAAGGTGTAAGGTCTACCGATGAAATTAGGACCTTCCCAGCGAATCGCAGAGAACGCGTGCCCGCATTCCGGACTAATCACATTTTTCACCTTAAGCTTTTCTGCACCCGCAACGATTCTTTCTACCAGCTGGCCAGCGACCTTTTTATCACCAAGCTGTAACCCGGAATTGGTTGCCTCAAAGGCTTCAGAGCAAAGCGTCCAGCTCACATTCGCCTGTTTGAATATGCGCGCCAAAGCTTCAATATATTCTGGAAAATTCATGATCTCCATAGACGACAGCAGAGCCATATAATCCGCACCCTCAACATCCATCGGAATCTTTAACCCGCTATCCTGCTCGATATGCCGAATCTGCGCCTCTAGCGCGGGTAGCTTAACCCCCATCGGGCTGCCTATCTCAACCGCACGATGTGTGGCTGCGACCAGATCAGGTGGTGAATAACCCGCAGCAGCCAGACCATGTTTAACTTTCTGGATGATGGAGGCAATATTAATGCCCAGCGGACACACCATACTGCAACGGCCACACATGGTGCAGCCGTCGTACACCAGTGGTTCCCAGGCTGCTAGATCCTGTTCAGTTAGCGGGGTATTCAAACCCAGCTTACCCGCCAGCTTTCCCCAGAAAGTGTATTCCTGTGACCATAGCTTACGTAGCGGCAGGGTCTTGTAGATTGGCGTATAGCGGGGATCTTTGGTTTCTGTATAAAACAGGCAGGAATCTGCGCATATCCCGCAATGCACGCAACTGCTGAAAAAGGTATCAACCTGATTATTGATCTCTGCTCTTAAGGCATTCAACCCACGCTCTAATTGTTCACTCATCATCAAAGACCTCTAGGACCGGATTCCGCGACGCCCGAACCAGGCCCCGGTAAAGGCTCGACTGGGTATAAAAGTAAAGGCATGCATTAACTGGCTGAACGGAAAATAGATCAGAAAGAGTTCCACGCAGAAACGATGTAATAGTCTTAAGCCTTCAAACGATTCCAGTAGCGCCAGACAACCGGTTAGCATCACCACAAAAGTGAGTATGGTTGCAATGTGATCCTGAGCTGTTGATATGAGTCGGGATACCAGATTCATCACCCGGTACAACCACAGCATCAACAACCCCAGAAATGCAAACTGGGAAGCCACAATAAAGGCCCAGTGTGGCATCGGAATCCAGCTAAAACCGAGGAAATGTTGTTCCAGGAATTCAACATGGGGTTTTGCAAAAAACAGTACGGCAAACAATCCTAGATGAAACATATAACCCGCAATCAGCTGCAGTTTCATATCAGAAAGCATACTTTTTTCGGGTATGAAACGACTCATAATGGTGCGCCAGGCGCCGCCAGCAGAACCGGTTCTGGGGACGGATAGATCAACCGGCTTTTTGGCAAAAAGGATCACTAAAATTTTCCAGGCGATACCTGCAAAAAATACGCTCAGCGCGAAATACCACAGGGGGCCGTCAATGAATGCGCTCATGAGTGGCTATCCTCTAATTTAATCGGGGCCTCGCCCTTTAACGCAGCGTATTCATCGGCACTGATGACCTCATTGTTATCCTGACATTTCTTAGCCCAGCGATCATGATGTTCAGCTGCCCAGTTGATATCTACATAGCCGTTAATCATGCCTTCTCTGGTACCTTCTGTACCGACTGAACCCAGATACATATGACCGATCGAAACGGCAATCAGGAGAATTGCTCCACTGACATGCACGATATGCGACAGCTCCATGATGACCCTGCTCTGCCCGAGTGCCGGGGAAACCAGAATCAGTCCAGAGATCGAGATAAGGAATCCAATAATAATGACCATCCAGTACCAGGATTTTTCACCCATGTTGAAAAACCCGCCCGTCACGTGAGCTTTACCGATCATGCCGCCCCCTTTAAGCAGCCAGGTCAGGTCGCCTTTTTCATAGATATTGCGGCGCATAAATTTAATCAGCATCAGAATGATGGAAACCAGGAAAATCGGACCAAACAGGTTGTGTCCTTCCTTACTGGATGAAGCCAGCAGCGAGAATAGTTCCTGCCCCAGCAGCGGGATTAAATAATCCCGACCCAGTAATAAAACCAGGCCACTTAAAGCCAGGAACAGAAACACGAACGCAAGCACCCAATGCAGTACCCGTTCATAATCGGTAAAACGAAAAACCATGTTTCCCGACAGGCCAGACGCGATCTTGACCTTACCGCGAATCAGGTAAAACAGCAGGATAATGATGATCATAACTGCCAGCGTATACGCCGCGACCTTCGCCAGCGTTCCCATACGGAATCGTGCCCATTGATCGCCGCGCTCGTTGATCAGAACAGCGGCATCGACACTACGCGACTGGGTTGTAGCCGGCGCCACCAGATCGTTGCGCTGACGTACTGCCTGCCACAATTCAGTAGAGGGATGTTTGCTGCTAACACCGTCTACCGGGTTTTGCTGTGCGGCAAAGCCTGGTTGAAAAATCCCATACAACAGCAGCAATAGCATGACCATCGCTGACTGCAATACGGTGGAAGGATGTATTGGCCTGTTCACAAACTCTATCCCCTGCTTATTATTGTTTATATGTTGCTGTAACATTTTGCCTGGCTGATTCATACCTCCCTGTATGAATCCACTACAGACTGTTTAACTACTTCAGCTTAGGACCTTAACTTGGCATTATCGTAGGAGACACCCCAGTCAAGCACACTGGCCCCTCTATTGATAATGCGCTTGCGGTAGATATCGGATAGCACGTTCGCATCACCCGCCAGCAGCGCCTTGGTTGAACACATCTCGGCACACAAAGGTAACTTTCCTTCAGCCAGTCGATTCCTGCCGTATTTCTTGAATTCAGCCGAGCTGTGATCTTCTTCCGGGCCGCCCGCACAGAAGGTGCATTTATCCATTTTGCCGCGTGATGCAAAAGCACCATCCTGCGGGAACTGTGGTGCTCCAAATGGGCAGGCATAAAAGCAGTAACCGCAGCCTATGCAGATATCCTTGTCATGCAGCACCACGCCATCCTTGGTGGTGTAAAAACAGTCAACCGGACAGACCACTGAACAGGGCGCATCCGAGCAATGCATGCAGGCAACCGAGAGTGATCTTTCACCTTGCTCACCATCCTTGATGGTGACCACTCTGCGCCGATTCACACCCCAGGGCACTTCGTTTTCATTTTTGCAGGCGGTAACACAGCCATTACATTCAATACAGCGCTCCGCATCACAATAGAATTTCATTCTAGCCATTTTAAAACCCTCTCATCTAAGCTTTAGTAATGCGGCACAGACTGCATTTAGTTTCCTGCATCTGCGTCACTGAATCATAACCATAGGTCATAGCGGTATTCGCTGCCTCACCTACGACGTAGGGCGCGGTACCTTCTGGGTATTTATCCAGCAGGTTGCGGCCTTCGAATACGCCACCGAAATGGAAAGGCATAAATGCAACGCCTGACCCTACCCGGCGTGTCACCATCGCCTTTACCTTGACCTTTGCCTGTTCAGCACCTTCAACCCAGACATCATCACCATCCTTAATACCGGCATTATTGGCATCGCGCGGATGGATCTCGACGAACATGTCCTGTTGCAGTTCAGCCAGCCAGGCATTGGAGCGGGTTTCATCACCACCACCCTCGTATTCAACCAGACGTCCGGAAGTCAGGATGATGGGATAATCCTTGCTGTAATCCTTAGCCTGGATTGAGTTATAACGTGTGGGCAATCGCCAGAAGGATTTGCGGTCTTCATAGGTAGGATACTTTTCTACCAGATCACGTCGTGAGGTATATAAAGGCTCACGATGAATCGGTACAGGATCAGGGAAGGTCCATACCATCGCGCGCGCCTTTGCATTACCGAAAGGCGAACAGTTGTGTTTGATCGCAACCCGTTGAATGCCACCGGACAAATCTGTTTTCCAGTTCTTGCCTTCTGCGGCCGCTTGTTCTTCTGCCGTCAGGTCGTTCCACCATCCCAATTTCTTCAGCACCTTATCGCTGAATTCCGGATAACCATCCTTGATATCGGAGTCTTTACCGTACGAGCCTTCGGCCAGCAGATTGACACCATTTCTTTCGACACCAAAGCGAGCACGGAAGGTTAAACCACCCTCGGCTACACGCTTGGAGGTATCGTATAGATTCGGCGTGCCGGGATGATTCATTTCAGGTGTACCCCAGGATGGCCAGGGTAATCCATAAAAATCACCATCGGCCGGGCCGCCTTCAGCCTTCAGCGTAGAATAATCAAAGGTACCCCAGTTCTCCTGGTGTTTCTTCAGGCGCTCCGGACTCTGCCCAGTGTAACCAATGGTCCACATGCCACGATTGATTTCACGTAGCACATCTTCAATCAATGGCTCTTCGCCGTTAACCTTGATTTTCTTGAACATCTGCTGTTCAAAGCCCAGCTTCTTGGCCAGCTTGTACATAATGGTATGATCAGGTAGCGACTCAAATAAGGGGTCAATGACCTGTGATCGCCACTGTAGTGATCGGTTAGAGGCGGTCACTGAGCCGTAGGTTTCCATCTGCGTTGTAGCGGGTAACAGGTACACACCATCGGTACGATCCTGCATAACCGCTGATACTGTTGGATAGGGATCAACCACAACCATCAGATCCAGTTTCTCCATGGCCTTCTTCTGCTCGGGTCCACGGGTCTGGCTGTTTGGCGCATGGCCCCACAACACCATGGCGCGTACATTGTCCTTTTGCGCGATATTTGCCTTATCTTCCAGAATACCGTCAATCCAGCGCGAAACAGGGATCCCCTTGGTATTCATCACATGAACGTCCTTGCCCTTGCTCTGTTCATAGCTGCCGCTATCGAAACGACCTTTCACCCATTCGAAATCCAGATCCCAGACGCGGCACCAGTGTTTCCAGGAGCCTTCAGCTAATCCGTAATATCCCGGCAGTGTATCCGCCAGCACACCAAGATCGGTCGCGCCCTGAACGTTATCATGTCCGCGGAAGATGTTGGCGCCGCCGCCGGAGACGCCCATATTGCCCAGCGCTAACTGGAAGGCACAGTAGGCACGGGTATTGTTGTTACCGATGGTGTGCTGGGTTCCCCCCATACACCAGATAAAGGTGCCGGGGCGATTATCAGCCATCGCCTTGGTTGCTGCGTACACCTTGTTCTCAGGGACTCCAGTCACTTTTTCCACTTCGTCAGGAGTCCACTTTTTAACCTCTTCCATCACATCCTGCATGCCGTATACGCGCTGACGGATAAACTCCTTGTCTTCCCAGCCATTGTGGAAGATATGCCACAACATGCCCCAGATAATCGGCACGTCGGTACCCGGTCTGATCTTCAGGTAATGATCGGCATGCGCAGCGGTGCGGGTATAACGCGGATCGATGACAATAATCGGCGCATTATTTTCTTCCTTAGCCTTAAAGATATGCTGCAAGGAAACCGGGTGCGCTTCGGTTGGATTTGAGCCAATCAGCAGGATGGATTTTGAAAAGTGGATATCATTGTAGGAGTTGGTCATCGCACCATAGCCCCAGGTATTCGCTACCCCGGCCACTGTCGTGGAATGACAGATACGCGCCTGGTGATCGACATTATTGGTGCCCCACATACCCGCCATCTTGCGGAACAGGTAAGCCTGTTCATTATTAAATTTTGCTGAACCCAGCCAGTAAACGGAATCCGGGCCAGAGCTATTGCGAATCTCCAGCATCTTGTCACCAATCTCGTTGATGGCCTGCTCCCAGGAAATCTTTTTCCATTTACCATCGACCAGTTTGGTTGGATATTTCAGACGCCGCTCGCCATGACCATGTTCACGAATGGCTGCGCCTTTTGCACAGTGCGCACCTTTATTGAAGGGGTGATCGAATGCGGGTTCCTGTCCTGTCCATACACCATTCTGAACTTCAGCTATAATGCCGCAGCCTACCGAACAGTGGGTACAGATGGTCTTAACTTCCTTGATGCTGCCTTTAGCGGCTTCGGTGCTGGCCTGTGCTTTCTTCATCATTACCGGGGACAGGGTGGTAGCAAATGCAGCACCGCCAGCCATCAGACTTGAATTCCTTAAAAAGGCCCGTCGACTCAACGCCTCAGATACCTTCTTCTTACCAGTTTCAGAAGACGCAACCTGATTTTGTGCCTGAGTGGATACTCTGGTTAATTTTTTCATCAGTATTTCCTCGCTCTAAACCGCTGCAGATTTGTAATAGTCAATCACGTGCTGCGTGACCTGGTAGCCTTTCTGTTCGGCTTTTTGCGGTTGTGGATCAGCAGTATCAGCCAACGCTGTCTGCGGTAATGCAGCAGCAGTAGCCACGCCCACACCTATCAGGGTAGATTTTTTTACAAAATTTCTACGTTGTTGATCTTGAGGTTTCTGATCTTGTGCCTGTTCTAACTTTTTCACTAAAACTACCTCCACAAACGGATTTTCTTATCGGGTTTTAAACCCGCGAATCAGGACTGCATTGAAAAAAAGTCGGTTTCCAGCGCATTAAACGCGGCGCCAAAACGACCTAAAGATTTATAAAATACGGCTGATTTTGCTTGCGACAGATCGGTGTAGAATCGATCAATCCAGCTTGCCATGTGATCGTTATAAAAGGACCTCTGGATATCCAGGGAGATATCCTCGGTGATCATCATGGACATCACTTCACATAACGCGGCGACATGATCTTCAGGCTCAGTAACCGACTCATCCCTCTGGTAACCCAGTCGGGCGAGATCCTGGCGCAGGTCGCTGAGCGGTTTCTCCATCAGGAATCCAGTCAGGTACCAGGATGCATAAGGCACCAGTTCGCCTTTACCCAGGCCGATAAACAGATCATGAAATTCATCATCAATGGATGCTGGGCTGAGCGTTCTGGCTGATAGCCCGAGTGTTGACATAGCGATTAGCAAGTCATCGCTGTCGTCATGCGGTTGCTGGATCAGTTGGGCAATGTATTCCAGCATGGCGCTATCTGGTGCTGTTCTCAGTAACGCAGCAATCAGTGCATAGCTGGATGCACGATACAGCTGGTCCTGTTCCAGGTTTGAATTCTCATCCAGGGTATTGTTTTCATTATCATCCCCTGGGTATTGATCGGATGCGTGTTGCGTATTTTCAATTGTTGTTATAGATGCCTGGACTAGCAATGTCATAAAGTAACTCCTCAGCTCTTTACCTAAGCAGCAACATCTATTCCAGATTTTTCAGGAAATAAATCCTGAAAAATAACCAATCAGGATAAACGATTGCCAGAATCTGTGTTTAATGGGTCAAAATTACCATTTAGGGCATCTGGATCCTGGACAATATCAGCCACCCTGCAGCTATCGCACATCTTTAGCCGGTTCTTTGCCCGTGGCGTACCGAACATGTAATGACCGTTTAATGCATGTGTCATCTTGTGTATCACGGAAGTGGGAGCAAACGGTTTGCCACAGCTGATACAGGCAAAGGGTGTATCCTGGTTTAACACCCTGCTCTGATTGCGTTTTTCGCGATCAAGCAGCAGGCGCGGTGAAATGGCAATTGCATCCTCCGGGCAGGTCTGCGTACAGGTACCACATTGAATACACTGGCTTTCAATAAAGAAAATTTCGGGCATCGCTCGATTTGATCCATCCTGTAGTGCCCTGCCTGGGCAGGCACCCACACAGGCCATGCATAAGGTGCAACGAGATTCATCGATAATCGCCTGACCAAAAGGGGCTTCGGCAGTGAGTTCTACGATTTCACGTGTTTTAGCGGCATATTTGTACAGATGATCCAGTGCCTGGAAAAAAGCGCTGCGTTTATTCTGCGGCATTACGACCTCAGCAGCGGGAGTGTTATCCTCCCGCTGAATCAGCGTCAGCTCATCGCGCGCATGCTGCAAGCTGATTGCCGCAGGATTGATACCCAGCCCGTACAGTACGCTCTGGCACCATTCGAGCTGTTGCTGAAGTTTTTGCAGGGATAGCGCTGGTACTTCATCATTCAGCAGCAAAACCACCTGTGTTGCACCGTAAGCCAGCGCCGACAGCCACAGCTCAGCACCTGCACTGACCAGTTCTTCCAGTTCAAGTGGCAACAGGTTATCAAACTGCTGCAGTAGTCGCTCCGAATGTGCGTCCTCCACGTGCAACAGCAGAACAGGATTATCTCCCCTCTGCTCGGCATAGACCTGCAACATTTTGCGTATTCTGTTCCCATTATCCTGCAGGCTGGGATACACATACTGCATTGCCCCCGATGGACATACGGTGGCGCAGCTACCCCCACCCTGACAGAGGTAAGGATTTACTTCAATCATCAGATTTAAACTACTGATAGCGCTCGCCGGACAGGCATCGATACATTGGGTACAAACCGTGCGGCCATTACTGGAATGCGCACAGAGGCCCGCATCATGCTGAAAATATCGGGGCTTCTCAAACACCCCAAGCATGTCAAGCAGTTGCTCATTTAACTGCGCAAAATCTTCACTGTCAGGCGATATTTCGAGGTAGCCCGCGGGCAGTAACTGCTGTGAAAAATAGGTCACTGTGGTCATATTCACCACAATGTCGGCTTTCACAGCCTGCCTGTTCGTATCGAGTCCTGAATGGATATTAAAGTTACCCAGATAACCCTCGACGATCAGTTCCTCCGCAGTTTCGTATTGCATATCAAACTGGTTATTCGATAGCCCGTCTGCGACCTTAGCAACCAGAATTCGGGTCAATGTCAGCTGATCTGAGAACGTGCCTAACGCCGCCAGATGCTTCGCCTCGGCGATGACGGCCACCTGTCCCTGCGACTGATAGGTAATGATACTGGTGGGCTTGACGGCGCAGGCCTGCATTGCGGCAACCGCCGCTTTCCTGGCATTGAGATTAGTCATGATCTTGATGGGTACCCGTTTGTTTGACTGACGATGTTGTCGCCGTAGAGACGGCCTCGGCCTGCTGTTCATACCGCTGTTCTGATTCTGCTGTGGAGACCGGCTCGGATGAATTCTGCGATATCTCACCATCTTCAACTGTTTCAGTAACTGATTGAACAGGGTCTGTATTCTCCTGCTGCTCTTCTTCCTGCAGGAGTTTCTGTTCTGCCTGTTCCAGCTGCTTTTGCGCTTCCAGCTCCAGTTGGTGCTTCATATCACTGGTAATAACATCTCCAAGCGGTTCAAAGCTGGTGTAATCCTCATCATATTCATCCAGTCCATCGCGCAGATTGAACACGGGCGCAGAGAACATCTTTCTCAGCGCCAGATTACGTAATTTATCGCTCACCCCGGGAGACATGAACAGGCTGAAATCGGAATCCTCATGCAAACTCTCAATGTCCGGCATATCCGCATCAGTGAGTACCTCTGACGTTTCAGCTACAGATTCCTGTAGCTTCGGTTTCTGGTTAGTCTCATCAATGGAGGTATTCGGTTTGCCCTCAAGCAGCTCATCTTCCCTGGCGTTGTCTTCTCGAGTCTGTGATTTGCGACGCGACCAGCGCGTGAGTAACCCTTCCTGTTCACTCATCATAACGGGCCAGGGTTTATACTGACTTTTCCATCTGCCTGTTGTTTCCAGTTGTTGAGTTTGCGTTTGACTCTTTTGGTCGCCACGTAATGGGTCAGGATGTAGGCTTCGACCCATTGATAAAGTTGCGGGGGTATTGGCACAGCGTACACATCTTCTTCTCCTTCCAGATAGGCATGCACTTCATCAAAGCTCAGGCTGATCAGGTAAGGGATGGGCATTTCGCTATTGTCTTCTGTCTCACCGGTCACAATAAAGCAGCCGGGTTTAGGCGACATCAGGTTGTGGTAGTAGCTTTCGCATTCATCGACGTGTAAAGACAGGGTTAAGCCACTGATAAGGTATTTTTCAATACCGTTTTCCTGATGGATAAGGCGGATTTTCTGCGTATCTGCATTATCCGGTTCGCTGGGAACCACACCGATCACGTCATAGCTGAAATCAACCCAGGGGTGGTCACTGGGAGACTTTTGCATGATGACAGACATCGACATGCTTTGAGGTATGTTCTGTGTATAATCGCTAAGTTCAATCTTATCCATAGCTTACTAATTTTTACATGGGTTTATGTGTTGCTTACACTGTCGATTAACCGAATAACGGTGCAAAAGCTGTACCAGTTGGTTCAGGGCTTTGTGATCCCGACTCGAGCAAAAATTAAATGGCTAAAAACACCCTGAATTGGAACAAAATGGGTCAGTATGCTTTACAGAAGTGGTACAAAACGACCCATATAGGAAAGTTTTAACAGAACTCAGTGGATAAAATTGTACAAATTGTGCGCTTACTGCAGCAATATGAGTGTGATCCGCATTTGGGTATGTATATTGCAATACATCAACAATTGCTGGCACGATCACAAGCTGACAGAGAATAAAAGAGAGTTAATATGCCGAATGAAGTAACAGCTGCTAAAGAAAATCAACTGATTGATCGCTACGGAAGAAAAATCGATTACATACGCCTGTCAGTAACCGACCGTTGTGACCTGCGCTGTCAATACTGCATGTCAGAAGATATGACCTTTGTTCCACGTAGTCAGTTACTCACGCTGGAAGAGATCCATTATATTGCCGAAACTTATGTCGAGCTGGGCGTCAAAAAGATCCGCATTACCGGGGGTGAACCTCTGGTAAGAAAAAACATCCTGTCGCTATTCCAGCATCTGGGGCAACTGGATGGGCTGGAAGATCTGACCATGACCACCAATGGCTCCCAGTTAAGTCGGTTCGCTGAAGACTTAAAAGATGCCGGGGTTACACGAATCAATATTAGCCTGGATACGCTCAACCCTGACCTTTTCAATCAGATTACACGTGTCGGCAAGATTGAAAAAACGCTACAGGGTATTCAAAGCGCAATCGATTGTGGTTTCAAAAAAATTAAAATCAATAGCGTGATTCTTAAAGATCGTAACCATCACGAAGTTCTCGACTTACTCAATTTTGCTATCGAACGTAAAATTGATATCAGCTTCATCGAGAATATGCCGTTAGGTATTACTGGTGAACATAGCCACAGTGGCACTTATTATTCGAGTGACGCCATACTGGATGACCTGTCTGGATACAAACTGATCCCGACCACTGAGCATACTGCTGGTCCGGCACGCTATTACCGCATGAGTGCCTACCCGGATACACGCGTAGGCTTTATCTCACCGCATAGCCATAATTTCTGCGATAGCTGCAATCGCGTTCGCCTGACGGCTGAAGGCCTGCTTTTACTCTGCCTGGGTCAGGAGCACTCGATGGACCTGAAGCAAATCATCAGATCCCATCCCGGTGATCGAGAAGTATTAAAGAATGCCATCATTCGCTCGCTGGATATTAAGCCGAAAGGGCATGATTTCGATATAAAATCCAATGAAATCCTGCTGCGGCATATGAACATGACCGGTGGATAAATAAGTATGAATCAACCTGCTCTGCTGGATACTCACTACCAACCTCAACTGAGTAATGCCGGGTTACAAAGTACCAACGAGGTAATCGCAGTAAATGAATTTAACGAACAGGTGACCGGCAATATTGCAGTCGAAAGAGCGTTAACGGTTTATCTGGACAAGCGTGAAATTGTCACCCTGATGACACTGGGTAATTATCCTGAACTGCTGATCCTGGGCTGGCTGCGAAATCAGCGCATTATCAGCGATATTCAGCAACTCAAATCGATACAGGTAGACTGGGAAACCGAATCCGTCGCCATTGTGACGCATAACGGGGTAAACAGCCTCGATGACAAGCTAAAACATAAAACCGTTACTACCGGCTGTGGTCAGGGCACCATGTACGGCAACCTGATGGACGAACTTGAGAACATTAAGCTGCCACAGGTACAGCTTCGGCAATCCATGATTTACAGCCTGCTCAACAAACTCAATCAGCATAACGAAATCTATAAAAGCGCTGGCGCAGTCCATGGTTGTGCCCTTTGTCAGGGAGATGAAAGCCAGATCTTCATTGAAGACGTAGGCAGACACAACGCGGTAGATGCTATCGCCGGTTACATGTGGCTAAACCAAGTACCCTCGCATGACAAGGTGTTTTACACCACGGGACGACTCACCTCTGAAATGGTAATAAAGGTTGCGTTGATGGGGATACCGGTTTTGCTGTCACGCTCGGGTGCAACACAGATGGGGCTGGATATCGCAAAAAAAATGGGCGTAGTGTTAATTGCACGCGCCAAAGGCCGGCATTTTATCGTTTATAACGGCCACTCCAGCATTCAGTTTGATGCTATTCCATCCAGGCAGCACGGCTCCTCCCAGAAAACCGGGGTCAGGTAATCTTACAATGCGCCAGTATGTTGAAAACCATTTCGATGTTTTCATGAACGTCAAACAGGTCTCTGATTACCTGCACCTTAACGAGAAAAAGATTTACGCCCTGGTTAGCGATGGCAAGATTCCCGCTACCAAGATCACGGGCAAATGGCTGTTCCCGCGTGAACTGATCGATAAATGGATGCTCGATTCCACCCATAACGGATTGCTGCATGACCGCCTGATCATTAGCGGCAGCGATGACCCATTGATCTACCGCATTATACTGGGCTATTCGGAATCACTCGGTAGCAAGGCGCTAGTCACCTACACGCCGTCAGGAGCCAGAGCCGGCCTGTCTCTGCTTGAATCACGCAAGATTGACGGCTGTTGTATGCACTGGGGGCCCGAGAGTGAAAGCTATCGTCGCCACCCCTCCCTGTTGCAGCAGTATTCCCGCCACACTGACTGGGTCTTGATTCGAGCATTCAAACGTGAGCAGGGCCTGATACTGCACGAAAACCTGCATCAGCGTTTACCAGACCTGGATAGCCTGTTTACTGAAAAACATCGCTGGTCTGTACGCCAGAATGGCTCCGGTGCACAGCGCTTTCTGATGGAGGAACTCAGTAAACATGGACTGAATGATGACATGCTCGATATTTCCCTGGTGGCACTGTCTGAGCGCGAAGCTGCAGCATCAATTATTCAGCGCAAATCGGATATTGCCCCGGGCACACGCGCAATCGCGAATGAGTTTGGCCTGCAATTTATTAGTCTTGGCTGGCAGGCCTTTGACTTTGTGATCCCCCGTAATATCTGGTTCAGGCATCTATTCCAGAACCTGCTCAAAACCATCCAGTCTGATCCAGGTGTCAAGTTGGCTGAAGAAATGGGCGGTTACGACCTGAGTGAATGTGGAGAGTTGATGTGGGGGGACGATTAAACCTTCTCCTACATGCGCATCTACACGATGCTGATCGGTCATAGCGTTGCTTCAATTACAGACTGTCCCCTTCAAAAGGGTCAAAATTGCTCATCTTAACCTTGTCTTATAAATATTTTTTACTTTAATTAACGTTTATAACTCACTGTTTAAATTTGCTTTTTGGTGATAAAAAGTTTATTACTTCTCATTAAACCTTTAATTTTATGCGGTTTAATAAAACTTTCATCATTGGTTTGCTAATTATGAACTAGAATCGGTAATTTGAACTTCAATCAAACCAACTATCGAATAACAAGAGCGCTATGAATAAACAACTCGAAGAACTTGACGAACTCATCAGGATCAAAAGGCCGGAGCTGTACCAATCGATGCAACCAGGTGTTCCAGATGTCTACATGGAAGCGGAATTTGGCCCCTTGTATGACGAACTGCCAGATGACCTGAAAGCCATCTGGAACTGGCATAACGGCCAGGGAGCGGATTTTACAGGCGATTTTAATTCTAAGAACAAGGAACGGCTTCTATCGGTTGATGATTCTGTAGAAACCATTGAAATCATCAATGACTCTACCGAGGTCGGGATACTCTCAGGAAGTGAATGGAAGGAAGACTGGGTGCCACTGACTCAGGACTATTCAGGAAACCATCTCTGCGTCGCCGCGAAAACGGGAGAAGTTTTTTATTTCGACCGAAATAACAATACAACAGGACTCAGGTATTCATCCGTTAATGACTGGCTGGCGGATACTATCGCTGAGTATAAACAGCTCTAGCGCCCATATTTGCTGATATAATCCGTTACTAAAACCGCTCCCACTGCTGGCAGCGGTTTTTTTATTTACTCAATTTGCATTCGTTCAGCCCGGATTACACTGCAAGGCGCGTGAATCATCATAAGATCAGATGAAGTCGATTTGAAAATACGATGGCGAAATTTTTTGATTTAGTGTGTACTTGAAATCATACCAATATCAAAAAGTTGCTTTGTCATGGAACTCTATCACCTTAAAACTTTTGTTACCGTTGCAGAAGAAGGACATCTAACTCGTGCAGCCGAACGCCTGCATACCAGCCAGCCTGCGATCAGCGCTCATATCAAGACGCTGGAAGAGGAATTAAACATCCAGTTATTCAATCGCACTCCGAAAGGCATGCAATTAACCACGCAGGGGCACAACCTTCTGTCGCGTGCCCAGCAAACGCTGGCCTCTGCCAGTGAGTTCGCCCAGCTGGCCAGGAGCATGCAGGATGAACTGGTCGGTAGCATCCGTGTTGGTTTAAACAATGATGCGGAGTTTCTCAGGCTGCCTCAACTCCAACGCTATATGACCGCCAGATACCCTAACCTGGCACTAAATTTCATGGCAGGTATGAGTGAGACCAATATCCAGAATGTGCGCACTGGTCGTATGGACTGTGCCTTCACCTCGGGACCCTGCGAAGACCATCGGATGGATACGCTTTTTCTGCATCAGGTCGAGTTATGCGTCGCCGCTCCTGCCAGCTGGAAGGACCGGATTACGCTACCCTCTATAAAAGTACTGGCTGACTTACCCTGGGTATATACCTCACCGAACTGTGCTTACTTCTGTGCCATACAATCGTTATTCGACGCACATGGTTACAGTCCTGAAAAAGTACTCGCTTCAGACCAGGAAGATGCACTCCATAGCATGGTAAAAGCGGGTATTGGCATAGGTATTATGCGTAAGGACATCGCTGTGGAAGGGCAGCAAAAAGGATATTTCTATATTCCAGAGATAGAGATACCCTCAGTCGAGCTTAACTTCATCTATCCGAAGAAAAGAGCCCATGACCCGGTGATTCTTGCCTTTATTGATGCGCTAACTGAAGCCTGGAATATTCAGTCAGCGCAATCGAAACAACAGCAGACCGCCTAATTACCTGCGCTAACAGGCTCTAGCTTCACTGCACAATATTTAAACTCAGGGATCTTTCCGAATGGGTCCAGCGCTTCATTGGTTATCAGGTTGGCAGCTGCTTCATGGTAACAAAATGCCATAAACAAACTGCCCTGCTGTAAACCAGGGTCACTGCGGACGGTGGCGTGTAACTCCCCCCGCCGGGATCTTACCATCACCATGTCGCCCGCAGTGACGTTCTGTTGCTTCATATCAGCTGGGTTAATATTGATGACGGGTTGCGGCTCCAGCGCATCCAGTACTGAGGCCCGTCGCGTCATGCTTCCGGTATGCCAGTGTTCCAGCTGTCTGCCAGTGGTAAATATAAAAGGAAATTCTTCATCAGGCAATTCATCTGCATGAATATAATCCGCTGCGACAAATTTTGCCAGCCCATTAGGCGTAGGGAAATTCTCGGTAAAGATAGTTGCAGTACCCGTATCGCCTTCATTCCTCAGCGGATAGGTCAGGCTGTGCTCGGCGTCGAGGCGTTGCCAGGTGATACCCGCCATATCCGGGATAGCCTTTCTGATTTCTTCAAATACATCCTGCGGTCCCTGATAATCCCACTCGAGCCCCATTCTCTGAGCCAGCTGCTGAATAATCCACAGATCCTGACGTGCTTCGCCCGGAGGTTGAACTGCCTGCCTGCCCATTTGTACACGTCTATCGGTATTGGTGAAGGTTCCGTTTTTTTCCGGAAACGCGGAAGCCGGCAGTATGACATCGGCAAAGCCTGCAGTTTCAGTAAAAAAGATATCCTGCACAACCAGGTGCTCCAGCTTTGCCAGGGCAGCACGTGCGTGATTCAGGTTGGGATCAGACATGGCGGGATTCTCACCTTCGATATACATGCCTCGAATTTGACCATCATGAATTGCGTGCATGATTTCGACAACGGTAAGTCCGGGTTTGTCATCCAGCGTGTGGTTCCATAGTTTTTCAAAATGCGCTTTGCTCTGGCTTTCATTCACGCGTTGGTAACCTGGATACATCATAGGAATCAGACCGACATCTGAAGCCCCCTGAACGTTATTCTGGCCCCTTAGTGGATGTAATCCAGTGCCATCACGACCAATCTGCCCTGTCATCAGTGCAAGCGCAATCAGGCAGCGTGCATTGTCAGTCCCATGAATATGTTGTGACACCCCCATACCCCAGAAAATCATGGAACCTGCGGATAGTGCATACAGACGCGCGACCTGCCGAATGGTATTCGCATCAATACCACAGATGGGAGCCACTTTTTCAGGGCTGTATTCGCTGACCTTTTGCTTTAACTGTTCAAAGCCTTCAGTGTGCTGTTGTATATACTCATCATTCTGCAAACCCTCTTCGATAATGCAATGCATCAGGCCATTTAGCAACGGAACATCCGTACCCGGTCTAAACTGCAGATAATGCGTCGCGTGCAATCTCAGGTCCGAGCGGTAAGGATCGAGTACGATCAGTTTTTTACCCTTTTTGACTTCATTCTTGAAAAAGGTTGCAGCGACTGGATGATTGACCGTTGGCTTGGAGCCGATAATAACGATGACCTCTGCCTTACTGACATCTGCTACCTGATTCGATACAGCACCTGATCCCAGGCATTCCAGTAACGCCGCCACTGATGAGGCATGGCAAAGACGCGTACAATGGTCCACATTGTTACTGCCAAATCCGGTACGGACCAGTTTCTGAAACAGGTAAGCTTCCTCGTTACTGCCTTTGGCTGATCCAAATCCGGCTAATGACTGTGGCCCCTGATTATCGAATAACGTTTTCAGCCCGGTAGCAGCGAAATCCAGCGCTTCTTCCCAGCTAACTTCACGAAACACCGACATCATGTCTTCAGGGGGTATCAGCTGCGCGGTTTTCTGCACGCCCGCACGACGGATCAAGGGACGCGTTAATCGACCGCTATGATGAATGTAATCAAAACCAAAACGCCCCTTTACGCACAGTCGGCTCTTATTCGCAGGTCCATCGCGACCGTCGACATGGGTGATGCGATTATCGCTAACGTTATAGGTAAGCAGGCAACCCACCCCACAGTAGGGACAGGTGGTATCGACCTTTTTAGTGTCCTGACTATCGGACATCTCCATAGCTGGTAATAATGCGCCTGTCGGGCAGGCCTGCACACACTCCCCACAGGAAACACAACTACTCGCACCCATGTCGTCGTCGAGATCGAAAACGATTTTTGATTCATCTCCGCGCCAGGCATAACCAATAACCCCATTTACCTGTTCTTCGCGACAGGCCCGAACACAGCGCCCGCACTGGATACAGGCTGCAAGATTCACTCGGATGGCCGGATTTGTCTGGTCTGCAGCAGGTTGATTTCGTGTCTCAAAGCGCGGTGTGGGCACCTGTAATTTATTAAACCAGAAATCCAGTTCAGACTGATTGTCTGGCAAATCCTGTGGGCTATCGGCTTTTAGTAACTCGAGCACCATTTTCTGCGATTTCAGCACCCGTTCATTACTGGATGATACCTTTGCACCTTCTGTGGGGTATCGACAACAGGAAGGTGACAGCACCCTTTCGCCTTCAATCTCTACCACGCAGGCGCGACAGTTGCCATCTGCTCGGTAACCATCCCGGTAGCAAAGATGTGGAATCTCGATACCCTGTCGAGTCGCAGCCTGAAGGATGGTTTCACCGCTTTGCGCAGTGATTTCATTGCCATCCAGTGTAAAGGAAATTTGTTCAGAACCAGCCATTATTCAAACTCCTGCGGAAAGTATTTAATCGCACATCGCAGTGGATTTGGAGCCGCCTGCCCTAACCCACAGATTGAGGCATCGACCATCACATCCGATAGCTCCTGCAGCAAAGGGATATTCCAGTTTGCCTGCTGCATTAAACCTGCCGCCTTGGCGGTACCCACTCGGCAGGGGGTACATTGACCACAGGATTCATGCCTGAAAAACTGCATCGCATTCAACGCGAGCTGGCGCGCGCTATCCTGCCTGGAAAACACTATGATTGCCGCTGAGCCAATAAAACAGCCATATTCCTGCAAGGTATCGAAATCCAGCGGAATATCACTGAGTGACGCA
This sequence comes from Gammaproteobacteria bacterium, assembly GCA_050288105.1. GTDB lineage: Bacteria > Pseudomonadota > Gammaproteobacteria > JACNJF01. Next base: position 591,413 of record JBNKDE010000001.1, on the reverse strand, counting down.
GGCAACATTCCACCTGAGGCGCCTCCCGGAAAATAGCCATAAAGCTCATGCCCTGTTTGCATCCCGCCACAATATTCGTCAACCAGTTCCTGTAGGGTGATGCCTGCCGGGGCCAGATGTACGCCGGGTTTATTGACCCGTCCGCTGACCGAAAACGAACGCAATCCTTTACGTCCATGACGTCCATGAGAAACAAACCAGTCGGCCCCCTTTTCCAGAATATCCCTGATCCAGTACAGGGTTTCCATATTGTGCTCCAGTGTCGGCTGACCAAACAACCCCACTTCGGCCAGATACGGTGGTCTTAAACGCGGCATACCGCGTTTACCTTCCAGAGACTCAATCATGGCTGACTCTTCGCCACAGATGTAGGCTCCTGCACCGCGGCGCAGGTGGATTTCAGGTATTTTATCGCCCATTTCAGATCGCAGAACTGCTAACTCCTGTTGCAGCATCAGGCGTAATGCCGCGTATTCATCGCGCAGGTAGATATAGATGGCAGAAGCCTGTATTGCCAGTGCAGCAATCAGCATCCCTTCAAGAAACCGGTGCGGGTCACGCTCCAGGTAGTAGCGGTCTTTAAAAGTACCAGGCTCGCCCTCATCAATATTAACAGCCAGATAGCGAGGTGAAGCCTGATCACGCAATATGCGCCATTTCCTGCTGGCTGGAAACCCCGCACCACCTAATCCTCTTAAGCCAGCATGGTCCAGTTGATCAATAATCTCATCAATGCTCAGTGTGCCTTCACTGGCGCTTGCATAAAGCCGGTAGCCCTGGTTACTGGTATATTCGGCGTAATTGATGAAGGACTCGGGCAGTGTTGCCTGAGTCTCGTTTTGCTGAATGCAGTGGCTGACCTTTTGCAAATCTGCCTGATGCACAGGCTGGGTCCCTGCAATCGCCACAGGTGCGTACTGGCAACGACCAACACAGGGCACCTTTTGGATTCGAACCTCAGAATTCGCTAACTGCTGTAACTGCTGGTATAAGGTATCAGAGCCATACAACGAACAACTGAGGGATTCACATACACGTATCGTTAAAGGTGGTGGCGCTGCACCGTCAGCGACTACATCAAAATGGTGGTAAAAAGTCGCGACCTCAAACACCTCTGCCTGCGGCAACTTCATTTCCTCGGCCAACGCCACCAGATGTTCGTTACTCAAACAATGGTACTGATCCTGAATCCGATGCAAATGTTCGATCAATAAATCGCGTTGTCGTGATGCATCCTGTAATAGCTGCTGCACCTGCGCTAGCGCTTCGGCATCGGTACGACGCCCCCGCATTTGTCCTTTGGTTCTGTTTTTTTGTCTGCTCATGCTGTAATCGAGGCTCTTGGAACTCTGGGTGAATTGCTTAATTGCGTTCAGATACTAACAAAGAAAAAAACCACTCACTATTGGAAAAGCGACCAAAAACAGGCAAATTTAGGGCAGTTAATGATCAGTCACTGATAGGATGATCGAACATCATCCATGCGACTTGAGATGGTGACGCTCTGGCCCAGGTGTTTGTCAAAGATAGTGGCATAGGCGAGCACTGCCTGGATATAGTTGCGAGTTTCATTGAAGGGAACTGTTTCCACCCACAGATCAGCAGACATGGGTTCATCCTGAGGCAGCCATTTTTTTACATTTTTGGGGCCAGCATTATAAGCCGCTGCTGCCAGCGGGATATTATTATCAAAGCGATTTAATACGGATTTGAAATACTGAGTACCTAGCTTGATATTATTGGCAACATCAAGAATGTCACTTTGAGCGGGTTTCTTTAAGCCCAGAGATCTGGCTACCACGCGGGCTGTTGATGGCATTAACTGCATTAAACCAAGAGCGCCAACCCGTGAGCGCGCCAACGGGTCAAACAGACTTTCCCTACGCATAATGCCATATACCACCGCCGCATCCAGATTATGACTGCTGACCTGGTGCATAACCTCATCCTGAAAAGGCATCGGAAAACGCAGATCGTAATCGCTGCGATGACCTGTTTTTGCGACGGTTTTGATGGCATTATCAAACCATTTCCAGGAAAACGCCATTTTCGCAGCCTGTTTGATTTCTTCGGTTTTTAATTTGCGGATACCCTGAAACCATTCGCGCCGTGCCTCCAGGTTTCTGCCCACAAAGAAGAGCTCGCGAGCCCTCAATAAATTGACGTTGTCCTTTAGCAGCTTTTCATCGTCGTCAGAAGAGCGCGTTGACAATTCCTGCTGATTAATCACATATTTCTGCTGCGACTTATCGGCTGCCAAAAATCCATAATAAGTGCTTCTGCTGGACAGATTCCTGAAAAGCGACTGTGCCCTGTCTGCATGGCCCGCTTCCTCGTAGGCACGTGCCTGCCAGTAAGCCCACTCGGCCTCCTTTTTCAGGCGCTCGGGCATCGCATTAATAGTTTTAACCAAGCCGATCCAGTCTTCATCACGTAAATTGATTCTGGCCAGCCACAGATAAGCATTATCGGTTTTTAACTCGTCAGGCAATTGTTCCAGTAATTCTTTTGCTTCCGGTTTATGCTGGTAGGCTGAAGACAGTGCAACACGCTTTTCAATCAGCTGCAGTTGTTGCTGGTCAAACTGGTATTGACCTTTGACGCCCAGCCACAGCTCGCGCGCTTTTAAACTATCTCTGCGAGCCAGGCGATCGAGTGCATGAATAATAATCTTACGATTGAGCTCATTATCAGCGGATTTTTTTAACTGGGGAAAGCTATCTTCCGGGTTCCGATGTGCCTGATACCAGACTTCAACCAGTTCCTGATTCTCAGCATCCAGCTTTTTAGCCAGGTACCTCGCGAGCGCAGGACGTCGCACCTTAAATGCTTTTTCAATCCTTAGCCAGATCAGCTGCTGAGAATTTTCTGTCGTTTGTAGGAAATAATCAAAAACCGGATCACACTGCTCAGGCTGAGAATAACCAGATAACCAGATAGCCTTAATCTCATCGCTTAGTCCAAAAAGCTGGGTGTCGGTATTGAGCCGGGCATTTAACGCCTGACATTTAAAGCGAGTCTCATTACGCCCATCGTAAAACTTGAGATATTGTTGCCATTGTTCACGTTCAGCAAGCAAGTTCAGCCACTGACTACGCAAGTGATAAGCAAAAGGATAATCCTTGTACTGCTGAAGAAAGTCACTGATTTCTTCTGCGTCAGCACTATCGATTCGTTTTTTTAACGCATCGTATTCGAGGTAAGGCTTGATTGGATAATCTTTGAGACGAGACTTAAGCAGCGAAAACTGAAGCATATCGTCATCTTGCAGCGCCTGCTCGGCCTGCTGAAAATCGAGGCGTTGTTTGTCTATAGAAGCAGAGACAGGGACTACAGGAATCAGGGTGATGAGTAAAATGATCCAGACCGTGTACAGGTAGTGTCTGGAAATCGTTAGATTGCTGATAAACCCTCGCACAACATTTCTATAATTTTCATTAAGTTACAAATGATTTTAGAAGTTAAATCTTATCATTACAAGCAAATACTCCATTAATTCTCATCAACATCGTCCATATCTGCCTGACCGGACATACGACGCCTGATATGTGACCACGACATCCCTACCGCGAGTATCACTGCCAGCAGTACTTCAACCACATAGGACAACATCCGGGAACCATCCAGACTGAGCCAGCCCCATTTGAAAAGCATGGCGACCAGTAGACCAAAAAATGCAAAAGCCAGTGCCAGTCCAATCATCCCCAGTGAACGGAAAGTCGCACGCAAATAAATAACATAGCCGATAAGCAGGACCACTCCTACAAAAGCCTGTTCAATGGATACGGAAGGAAAAACCTCTTTTACCCAGTGAAAATATGAATATCCCTCGGGATTGTAAGTAGCAAATAATAAAATCGCCGAGAACAGAAAGCGCAGTCCAAAACCGGAAAAAGAGAAATTCATATTGATTACATCCCAAATTTTTGGCTGATTCTAACCTATCGTATTCCGTTACTCCAATATCAAGTATTGAGGCTTTACATTAGTTTATGCTAATATTCTAAAGTTTAAATCTTTAGGCGGACATAACCATGGCACAGAAATCTCAAATAGATCAGGAAAGCGACCAGGTTGAAGTAAAAAAAGAAGATAACCTGGTTAAGATAAAGAGCAAAAAAGAAAATCAGGTGCTGGAAATCAATAAACAGATGAAATCGGTTGAGGACTCGATTTCAAAGCTGGACAAAAAACTTAACCAGACTAACAAACAGATTAAAACGGATATCAATCAGTTAACACAATCGGACGCAGAAATTACGGACAGAGTCACCCAAACCTATAAGCAGTTAGGCGTGATTGAAGGAAACTTCCAGGACCTGAACAAACAATCGACAAAGATCAGCAGTGATCTGAAAAAGCTTAACAATACGATCCAGTCATTGGAAAAATCTTCAGAAAAAGCACTAAATGAAGCCATCGACACTCAATCTGCGGTAAATGATGAATTCAGGCAAACTCACGCAGACCTCATACAGCGTGCAGAAAAGCTCTCAAAAAAAGCCACAACGATCAGTTCTAAGATAACCAAAAGCATCAAGGAGAATAGTCAGGCACTTGCTGAGTTGGAAGCAAAAATTGTCACGGAACTGGAAACCATCGCCAGTAACTCAGAGCAAAGAGCTAGCCGACTTGACGATAAGATCCAGACCAATACTGAAGATTTAAACAGCCAGAAAGCGAAATTAATGCTGATGCAAAGCGTTGATGAAGCATTAGACAAAAGAGCGTCAGCCCTGGAAACCACCTCAGCAAAATTGATTGAAGAGAGTGCAAACCTGAAAAAATCCAGCGAAATGCTGGATGTATTGACCGCAAAGCTAAGCGCTGACGTAGAAGCACTGGAGTTACACACCGCAAAACTTGCGCAACAAAATATTCAGCAACAGGGGTTTATCGAGTCTCTGCATGAAAAAACCAGTGCCTTAGGCCAAAACTTGCTGGCATTGGCAACCCTGGAAAAGAAACATTTCCGCTATTTTGCTGCGACCAGCCTGTTATTGATACTGGCTATCGTCGGTCTGTTTGTGTATGGCGAGTACATGAGAACCACAGAATTTAGTGCTGAAACCCAGCGTAACGCTCAGGTAGAAAGCCAGGTTGGTGAAATCCAGAGCCAGGTCCGACAGGAACAGGTCGAATCGCAGAAGCTGAATCAGGAAATCGCCACACTGCAAACCAATATCACCGAAATTCAACAGCAAATGCAGGGTATGAACGATCAGGTTGAAAGCCTGGATGGACGCGTACAGTATCTGGCACCGTTATATAATTTTGGCAGTGACAATACCATCCACGGTTCACAATGGATGTCCCAGCTCGATCCCGAGAAATTCTCAATCAAGATTGCTAGCGTTTCAGATAAGCAGCAGCTGTATGATATCGCTCAGCGCTATAACCACTATTTCAAACAGGAACTGGCCTATTTTGCGAGTGCCGATCAACAGCAGTTTACCCTGATTTACGGAGGAGACTTTGATTCAGAACAACAGGTCAGCGAGCTATTGCGTCACATGCCAACCTATATGAACGGCCAGCGCATCGCAGCTATTTCAAACGCGCAGGTACTGCAGCAAATACAGAACTAGAGCTGTATAAATCGCAATAAAAAATACCGGATTTAATCCGGTATTTTTTTGCCCTTCGCCTGCTCAAAATGCTTACCGAATATTTCACACATAGCCTCATCATCCAGCGCCTTGAGTTTTTCAATATTGGTATGCGGTATCTGATCTACATTGGCATTTGCATCAATGATCTGCGAGATTGATTTTTCGCGGATCAGGTGCAACAGGGGAAATGGCGAGCGATTGGTCCAGTTGGCCCGATCATCAGGCAGAGCCCCATCAAAACAATAATCAGGATGAAAGCTAGCGATCTGGAACGTCCCTGCCCAGCCTTCCTGCTCCAGCAACAGTTCTGCTAGCGCCAGGAACTGGTTATAGTCATCGAAATGAGACAGATGATGAGGACAGATAAGAATCATGGTTTCTATCGATTCATCGCTTTCCATTCTATTCAGATTCAGGTAAAGATCGGTCAAGCAGCTTTCATCGTCTAATGCATGAGTTAGCTCAAAATGGATGGCGCCGGCACGGTAGGGACGAAGTGCAAATGGACACAGATTCAACCCGAGCACGGCTCTTTCAAACCATCGCCTGACCGAGTTAATAACCACAGGGTCTGTTGATTTCATGATGAATATCCATTTAGCGTAGATTGTTTCAGCGTGAAATAACTATACAGCATAATCGTCGCTATCATCACGCTACCTGCTGTGATGGAAATAATGCCCGGATACTCCTCCAGGAACCACCAGACCAGAAGGCTACCAAACACCGTTTCCAGTGGCATGAACATGGCTACTTCGGCAGCTGGTATAAAGCGTGGCGCAAGCGTAATCTGAGATAAGGCAGCGCCAACCAGGCACCCCAGTAATACGCTTAAGCCAAGCTGCTGGGTACTTAAAGCAGACAGATCCGCCAATGGGTATGACCAGCTTGCATTGATAAAACCGCTCAGGCACATGGCAGCCAGCATGTTTGTGGTACGGGTCAACCGGCCAAAGATAAATATGCTCGACCACAGAAAACAGGCCAGCAATGCATAAAGGTCCCCTGTCAGGGTGCTTTCCTGATCGTCATAAACCACCAGAATTAGGCAGACCAGTACCACTACTATGGTAGCCCAGGTCTTATTGTTGACTTTTTCCTTAATGAAAATCACAGCAAGAACGGCCGCAACTACCGGTGCAGCGCCTACGATAATCAGGGCATGCGCCGCACTGGTAGTTTGAACAGCGGCTACAAAAAAAATATTGCTCACAGAGATAAACAGCATGATTAAGATGGCGTATCGATCCATTTGCTGTATTTGCCCGAGCACCCTGCCCCGATACAGAACCAGCATAAACACGCTAAGCGACAGAGCGATAAAAATGCTCCTGAGAAAAGTAGCCGTCCACAAATCCGTATTAATCAGACGAATCAGCAGGCTATCAGGACTTAACGTCAGGATCCCCACAAAGGCCAAAGTGATCCCTTTACTACTCTCGGATAGATTCATTTGATCAATATCATGCTAAATTTTTTTGAAGTCCCAGAACAGTTTAATTGTTGTATGCTAGGTCGCTTGTATACATTGGAGCAAGTATTAAATGCAGATTGGACCCAGAGAGATTAGCACCCCGTTTCGCCCCATCCCACTGGATGTTCCCGAGGGCATGAAGCCCAACGAATTTTTCAATAGCACGGAAAATCTGAATGATCTGGTGCACAATAATGGCCTGCTTCAGAATGATGAAAACCTGCTGTTATACCGCAAAGCGTTGGGGCATTCGAATATATTCGATACTTCGATTATCTATAACACTTCTCAGATCATCCTTGACCCATTAGGGCGCCCGGTAAGACGCACTCAGGTTCCAGAAAATGTACGCAATGTATGGAATCGAATGAATGAAATTCTGGTCAGCTACATGCAGCAAACCTTTGCTGACCCGGAACAGTATTTAATACTCTGTGGTGAAGCCAGCCTGGACGCAACCTGGCCAATGACATCGCCCGGTGTCCCCAGCATTCGTATGTTGCACAACCACTTTATCGTGTTTGACAAGCAACAACTGCGGGATGCCGAGCTTGCAGACCCCAACAACCCCAACCTGACAGATGGTGGTCAGCACAGCCTGTTCCAGAGCTATATGCGTGATGTCTATCAGGCGTTTTTTGAAACGCTGGATCTACAAATTCTTAAGCCAGCCAGTGGGGAAAAATCCCAGATAAAGCTGACAGGATATCCGCAGGGTTTGCCATGCTGGGAAATCACGGGAGGCATAGACAGCCTGAAGCAGGTACAGTTCTGGCGCGAATATGACCTGTTGCTAAAGGGTTTTATCGATTTCTACCGAACCTTTTTCACCCAGGTTTCCACCCGTAACGCGCCTATTCCAAAAGATGTTTATTTTCCTCAACAGGTCGTTGATAAGCTGCTATTTAATAATGATTTCCTAAGCACCGCCAAGATTGTCAGGGATCAATGTGTAAAAGATGCTAAATATGCCAATGCAATTCGCTGGCAACCTGCGTTTAAGCAACTAATATATAGAAATGACGCGGGTAACTGGATTGTCACCATTAGCCAAAATTCCATTGGCAATGCGATAACCGAATTACTCGGTGTTGTCGTGAAACGAGCCCCAGATGCCGATGCCTACGAGAAATCTGAACCACAGTTAATCGAGCATCTGCTAAAAGTTCGTCAACAATTGATTAAAGCCGATTTAGGTCAGCCGATTGCAACCGATTACTGGCCAGGCGAATAACGTAACTAGAGGTACAGCTATGGCAGATGATGACACTCTCATCATGACTGATGAAGAAAAAGATAAAATCTTAAGCGACGATGACAACAGCGCTACCGAGGAGGCAGACGCTGAAGAAGATTCAGGTTCAGATTAAAGCTATAAAGCTTGCTGTTCTTAATCGCATCGAATCGCGCGAGCTGAACCAAAATAATTTGTAGATCCACTTTTTTGTATATCTATCACCTGGACTGCAGTAGCGCCCAGTTCTGCAGCCTTTTGTTTAAACGCTGAGATCAGCCCATGTCGAGTCAGAAATTCGCCCGGTGCGCGGATATGCGCAATCGTTGATATCTCACACTCGGGTAATTGCCCATAGTAAACAGCGACCTCGTCAACTTCTGTTTCATCGCTAACCGGTCCGACAATGACAACATCCGTGATGCTACAGCCCAGTAAAATCAGATACAGACCTGACACAATCCAGTTTTTAACCATCGCTTAACCCCCTGTCAGGTTTATTCATTAGGTAAGTTCAAGGAAGGCTGAATTTTGTACTTTCCTGGAAGCGGAGTAAACAATCCCAGATCACTGCGTTTCCACCAGTTTCCGCTTTCTTCTCGTTCCTGCGGTGTAGTGAACTGATAATGCCAGACCTTAACGCGTAGCATCTGGGGCGGCTGCTCAGCGAATGGATTGGATTTAAGTAAACTTGTTGCACCAGGCGCGTTTTCCAGTAGCGCAGTCAAGAACTGGTCAAACCACGGAATAAACCGGGGATGTAGCGTAACAAACCACATCATCCAGTCCAGTCGAGGTTGATGAGGGATGATCACCTCAGGCCTTTTATCCAGCGCATTAGGCCGATAAACAAACTCGTACTCACACCACTCCCTGCCATCTATCGAGCCTTCAATCTTCAATTCAAGCTGCCTTTGGGTCATGGTAGGAAAAACATGATAACTATTAACCACATGCCATTGTTGCAGCACATCCAGCGCTTCATTGCTGGCTGTGCCCAAATCGGTAACAGCCGACATTCTGAGGATATTGAGCAGACCGGCAGTCACTACAACGGCCGCCAGTACCTTTTTAAAGCCATTACTCAATACCGTAACAGGTCTCTGCACGCGGGTATCCCAACCCCGCAGTAAAAAACGCTGTACACCCTGCGGCAATACCCGTGCCACTGCTTTGTCATCAAACAGAAATAAACACAGAATCATACTCAGCAGATTAAACCAGTTATGGTTACTGGACAGCAGGATTAACAGCTGTAACCCCAGCGTTACCCAGGCCGCAAAAAAGCGATATCGCCGCGGCATAAACATCATCAGCGGCAACAGGATTTCAATAATCAACACGGCGACGGTGGCAGCGATTAACACAATTTCCGGTAAATTATGGAAATACCAGGCCCCTGCATGCGGTAAAGGTTGAGTTTCAAAGTAATACAGCAGCGCAGTCATCCCCAGCCAGGAAGGATCGTTCATGACCAGCTTTGAAATACCAGACATGAACCGGAGACGAAATAGGAGCCAACGAAACAGGAAAATCATGACTTTTGAATCCGGGCGCAGGAAGATCGACAGAAAGCCCGCTTCCAGTAATAAACCATCCCACTGAAAACTCATAAAAGTTTGTCCTGCTATTACCAGTGACAGGTAGAACAGAAACAATAGACTCATCGACAGGCGGGGCCACAGATTCATAAACAACAGGATAGACAGGCCGCAGCCTGCCCAGGCAACGGACTGTAAAAACAGATCGCTTTGATCCAGCCAGAAAATCGTTGGGAAATAGATAAATGCTGACCACCCCCAGTCCATAAGCAGGGTATCCAGCCAGGGACTCAACGGTAAAATGCCCTGCTCCCCGACCAGGCCCTTGATCTGTATAGCGATGGAGAAAAAGGCAATAAAATAGATTACCGATAACAGCCTGAGAAATAAGGCACTAATTAACCGGTAACTATTGCGACCTTCATTCAATGTTTCGCTAATAGAGAACATGCCTGATTGTGCACAATACCGCTGTCTAAGACAGGTTGTTGGTGTTAGCTACAAGATAGCTTATTACACGGTCAGATTGAAATACTGCGGGAGCTTTAGATGAATCTTAAAAGATTCAGAAGCATTACACTTCGTGGCTGATCTCTTTCAACAGCGAGATCCCTTTCTTGCGCTGACTATGAACCAGGTCGATTTTCTTATCCAGATCTCGAGCCACTTCCTCATCAGTTTCTAGCTCGCGTTCGAGCTTTAATTCTTCTTCCTTACTTTTCAGACGTGCCAGCAGTTCGTTTAATTCATCCTTACGCTTTTGCCGCGCACGCGCATCGAGGTCAAAAAATTCGGCCAGTTTTTTAAGCAGTTTCTTACTTCCCATTTGAATTAGCCTCTTTCTCTTCGTGGTGATGGTCGTGTATTTCCCTTAACTCGTTATCATCAAGTTGTACGATTTTCTCAGCGCCACTGAGATCTTTGTTCTGCTTGACGAAGAGGGTCTGTCCCATATCAATCAATTTCCGCGATACATTGTATACATAGGCCTGGTCATTCATCAGTGATGTGGCCACTTCGGCTGAGATTCTATGTTCTCTTATGAACTGGTTAATTTGCAGATTCTGGTTCGAGTAGCGACTATCGGAATCCAGTTTCAGCTGGTCGATCATCAATGAAGGTAGCTCATCTGTTTCAGCATGGTGGACTAATTCCAGCTCACGCAAAAGTGTCGCGATCTGTATTCTAAGGGTGTCATATTGCTGTTTGATGACAGAATTTTGGGTATTAGAATAACGTAACAGATTTTTTTGCAGATGCTTGATGTCTTTGATGGCATCTACCATGTCCTGATTGGCTTTCCGCAACCAGTGGATCTCACCCGACTGTTCCATTTCCCAGCTGAAACTGGCACGACTGATAAAGGAAATGATGTCGCTGTAAAGCCCTTTAATGTTGAGATCATAGTAACGATCTATATCGACCTGTTTACGTACCGGGAACTCCTTGACCAGAGTGGAGATATCAACCTCGGTGTTGAGTATCTTGTCCAGTGGTAACCGCAATCCATGCGCTATCACATCTAACGTGTTATCCCACATGTGCAGCGTTTCGTTACGTACTGCTTCAGTTGCTGTGTCAGCATACGCAATAGTCGATTCATGTAGGAAACGGGCCTTTAAACGGGCGGGTGCGGGAGTCGGTATGACCCCATTTAACCAGTTAACGAGAGGATCCAGTAACGGCAGCATGACGACAATACCAACTAGATTAAACAGGGTATGAAAGACAGCCAGCTTGAGTGTGTAGTCGGTCGAATCGATGCCTAACCCCACACAAAGCCAGTCGACAACCGAAAGCATTTGATGCAGGAATATAATAGCGATCATTCCGGTAACCAGGTTAAACACCAGATGAGCCCCAGCAAGGCGCTTACCCTGCTCATTGGAACTCAGTGAACCAATGATGGCCGTTATGGTGGTACCTATATTCGCCCCTATAGCCAACGCCAGGGCGTTCTCATAGCTGATTTGGCCAATCGACAGGGCAGTAATCGTCAGCACCAGCGTTGCATGACTGGATTGCATAATCACGGTAGCCGCCATGCCAATCAATGTGTACAGTAAAAGCCCAAAAAAACCAGTTACCGCGAACTGGGTAAGGTCCAGAGTATCCTTGAAAGCATCAAACCCCTCTTTCATGTAATGAATGCCCAGGAACAGGAACCCCAGCCCGGCCAGTACATAGCCAATACCTTTCAAGGTAGAGGACTTTTGAAAAATTAACAGCGTCCCGAACACCAGCATCGGCATGGCATAAGCCGAAATGTTAACCTTTAATCCAAACCCTGCCACCAGCCAGGCGCCCGTTGTTGTGCCCAGATTTGCACCAAAAATAATGCCGACACCTTCGGAAAGACCAAGCAGCCCTGCACTCAGGAAGGAAATAGTAACAACAGAAACCAGCGAACTGGACTGCATGACGCTGGTAGAGATGACGCCAAACGCAAGACTCTTCCAGCGTTTGTCTGTCGTTTTTTTGAGAATAGAATCCAGCGTACCGCCCGTAAACACCTTAAAGCCATTTTCCAGTGACAACATACCAAACAGGAAAATGGCAACACCGGCACTAATAACCTTGAAATCAGGGCTTACCCAGAACCCCCAGCCCAGGACAACAAAGATGGAGGGAAGCAAGATTTTCTGAATCATACTTTACGGCTTCACAGGCTATTCGCCGATGACTGTTTTGTTTCTTCCCTGATGTTTCGCTCTGTATAGAGCTTTGTCACACCGACTTATCAGTGCTTCTACAGTCTCGCCTTTGCGGTAACAGGTCACGCCAGTGGAAATAGTAATATCGGTAAGTCGATCTCCTGTTTTCACATTCGTCAGGCGTAACTTATGCGCCGACTTGCGCAAATTTTCAGCAACCGTAAAGGCGCCGTTGATGGGGGTGTTAGGCAATATTACTGCAAATTCTTCACCACCATAGCGGGACAGCATATCATTACCCCGCATCTGGTTAATGAGCAGCTTAGACAGGCCTCGTAGTACCTTATCACCCACCAGATGTCCATGTGTGTCGTTAACCTGTTTAAAATTATCTATATCGATAAGTAGTAAACAGAAAGGTGTTTTGTTTTCTATTGAATCATTAATGGTTTCGTTTATAGCCTGGTCAAAACCTCGCCTGTTCATCAGGCCGGTTAACGCATCGTTAAAAGCCTGCTGCCTGGCTTTATCCAGCTCACCCTTCAAATTCTCTATCTCTACGGTAGTGTCTTTTAAGCTTTCTTCAAATACCTGAGTCGCATTTATAAATTGAGCCGTTTCTTGAACGATTTCAGCGGCTATTTCAAGCACCTGCTCGGGTCCTGATACAGATTCCAGTTTTTCCAGGTGAGACTGTAGAGAAGCATTTGACCGAGCAGTCCGTCCAGCAAGATCTACGAAGGATCCCAGTACGCTGGTGAGGGTATTAATAATTTCCGCATGCAGATCTTCATTGACGACTTCTCGACAATGACAGACATATCGGGTAAATAATTTTTCGGCGAGGTCTGAAGTAAGAGGCGTGTTGCGAGAAATCAAGCCGTCTAGCTCTTCATTCAGAGCGACTGAGTCGCCAGCAAAATAGGTATAGATCAGAGCATAATTTATAGCACTAACCGGACTTTTTAACTCACGCAGTTTCGCTAGTGTTAGTCTCAGGTATTCTGCAGCTTTTTCAGGTGTCTCATCACCAGAAGAGGAATTTTCCATTTATATTATTTCGTCTAATCATTGTCCGATTATAGGCGATTAATACGTTAAATAAACAGAACAAACTTTTGGATGAAAAAATAATGTTCACTTAGCGACAAAAACCTTTGGGTTAATCAATCATCGCCTAATTGTTTACCCGTGTTAACCCACACCCAGCGCCCCCAGTCATCGCGCTTAATTTCGCCCATACGACTCAGCCTTTCAATCGCCGCTTCGTATTCCGCCTCCATAATGGAAATGCTGGTTTTGGTATTTTCATCACTATCATCCTGCGCGCGCAGACCATAGGCAACGACCTCTGCAGCATTTGCGGCTCGACGCGCACGTAGCCACATAAATAAAAAGAAGATCGCAAATAAACTCGCGATAATAGACACGATTATGCTACTCATAATGTTTTGCTAGTGAATGATAACTTTTTGATTGTAAGCGTGTTTGTTTAGAATGTTAAGTCATTATAAACAGTTTGATTCAAATCAATTTTACCTTATGCCATATCAAATCTTAACTAAAGTAAAAATCTACATATCGATAACAGGTCGAACAGGCGGATCGATTTTTCATCGTGATTTCCATCTCTAGTAAAAGAGAGCGGTATCCGCAAATGAACTTTAATTGAAGACAAATGACTCAAAATTACTGACATTACAGAAAATTGAAATGAAATTGCGATCCAATCTAGTTTGCTGGATTTTACTGTCACTCTCTTTATCTGGGTGTAGCGCCAATAGTGACTGGCAAACTGCAAGCAGAGAATCTGCAGGCATTGCTCCTGATCCCGAACACAATAAAGAGGCCATCATTCAAATCTACGGCGCAGACGCCTGGGGCTGGCGTGGCTGGTTCGCTATTCATACCTGGGTCGCTGTGAAACGTAGCGAGGAGCCAGTATATACAGTTTATGATGTGGTCCGCTGGAGAAGTCGCGGTGGGGGGAGTGTTGTAGGATCGCGCCAGGATATCCCTGACCGCTACTGGTATGGATCCAGACCTGTTTTAATTGCAGAACAACGAGGAAAAGGCGTAGACAAGCTCATCAACCAGATCGAACACGCGGTTCAAAATTACCCCTGGAAAAATGAATACCGGGTATTTCCCGGCCCCAATAGCAACACCTTTGTTGCATGGATAGGTGCTCAGGTACCGGAGCTTGGACTTGAGCTGCCGTTTTCAGCGCTTGGTCGCGGATACGTAAAACAATATTCCTCTATCAATCGCTAATAAATATTTTTATATTTCAAATAGATACAATACACTTTTAATGTAATTAATAATATCTAAACACCAAATAACTGAAAGCAGTTTTTGAGCCTTAAGCAATCGATTACAGCGGTCGTTGTAGCAGGTCCACACGGATCGGCTGGTTAAAGTGAACCCCATCCTCACCCATATGCGCTTCAAACGCCTGTTGCACCCGATGCATCAGGTCATCGCTAAGCTGATGATTGGAATGAGTAACCTTAATCACCTTATTTTCGAACTCTGAAAAACTGGCAAATTTCAACGGTGCCTTGAAAAAAACTTCTTCTACCAGATTGAAGTGCCCGCTTGCTACTGCTCTTTCCAGTGCATTGAATGCAGCAATTCTGACTTTTTGTTCGTCGTGAAATAAGCGCAATATCTCGTTAAATTCTCCAGCAAATACAGGCTCCGAGATATACGCCAATCCGCCAGGTTTCAAAACCCTTGAGATTTCCTGTAACGATTGATCCATCAAATCTAGCGGTACATGATGCAGTGACTTGAACATAAAAACGATGTCAATTGACTGGTCAGGCAGAGGAATATCCTGGGCACCCGCTAGACCGAATGTCACATTGGGTAAATCGGCCATCTGCAGGTTTTTGGTATGCGCGATCTCATCCACTTCAAATGCCCATACCTTACGGTCAACACCAGCAGAAGCAATGTCTCGCGTAATATCAGCACTACCACAACCTAGCTCCACAATATGCTTGTGATCCAGCGACAATAATCGATGATAGATATCGGTTTCAGGGCAATGGATATCTATTTCCTGTTTGGCAATGATCATTTATCGAACTCCTCTTATTATGTATCGTGTCATTTTTAGCCATTATGATTGCGTTGCAAATATACCACCTTAAGCAATCGTTGGTAGAGATCTAAATGACGATGCGTTTGAATGCGAAAGATGCACTCAACTAGCTCGCCTCAGGCCTCACAAAAAATCATTATAGGTGGTGTGCCAAAATCTGGCAGGACTAGCGGGAAGTATTAACTGGAGATAGCCCCAGTTTGTGTTTTTACGATATATGAAGTTATCCCTTTCCCCCGGAGAACATTATATCCTCGACAGAGAAATAGGTTTTTTAGGTTTCTTGAAGTATCAATCAGATACTCAACCTGGACCTTATCTGTTGCCTAACAACTCGCCCGAATCTGCCCAAACCCAACGGCCCCAGCTATCCAGCTTAACCTGACCCATTTGATTCAGTTTCCTGATCGCCTCGTGATACTCCCTGTTTTTATGAATCAGATTCGTTTTGGTATCTTCATCGTTGTCATCCTGTGCACGCAAGCCGTAAGCGACAATTTCAGCGCTACGGGCGGCCCTTCGGGCACGGATCCACATGATCATGAAAACAAAAGCAAGGATTAAGGATACGGTTGCTAAAACTATACTACTCATCTTAATACACCACACAAATTGTAACGAAATGGTAATTGCACCATCCTTAGATATTTGTTAAGAAGTTACATCTAGATGTGGAAAAACGATAAGCGAAGCCTACCCACATCCATCCATAAACTTCAACAAATGTGATTATTTTAGGAACTGAGAAGCCAGTCCCCGCTCATCCATGAGAATTAGACTAATGATAAATCGTGAAAATAACGTGAAAATTGAGAAATATTCCTCAATCTCAACACCTTATTGAAATGTCAATCGTTTGGTTTGATTCCAGTGAGGACAATAAAGTGGTTCACAAACTGCCCCAGAAAAAGCAAATCGGTGACTAATGATGACGATGATTAATCTAAAACCCCCATACCATTTGAGCTAAATGAACCCTACCCTGACTAAAATTATCGCCTTCGACTTGTTCGGTGTGATAGTGACTGAAGCGCACCTGATCTCCAACGCGCTAATGCATTTACTACCACCAGATATAAAGAAACATCGGGTTAAATCAGCGTATGAAGAATTCAATCTGGGCAAAATAACTGAAGCCGAATTCTGGCATTCATTGGGTCTGCTCGATTACCGGCAACTAAGAACAAAACTTCTCAACTGTCTGGAGCTTGATACCGACCTTTATCCAGTGATCAAGCAGTTGAAAACACATCATCAGCTCGCGATACTGTCAAACTGCCCAGTTATCTGGGCTGAAGCGCTATCGTCAAAGTTTGAATTCGAAAAACATTTCAACCCGATCATTTTTAGTGGACACGTGGCTTGCAAAAAACCACAGCCTGAAATTTATCAGATGCTGTTAGCTAAAACTCGACATCCCCCTGATCAAATAGTTTTTATAGATGACCGCCTACAAAATCTACAGGCCGCACATGAACAGGGGTATAAAACAATACATATGAAGCGAGACCAGGAAACGCATGTCTACATCCCTGACTATCAAATAAGTTCGTTAATCGAGCTATTGGAGATATTCTAATTAAAGAAGCTAATTACCCAACTCAAATCATGAATAAAAAAGTAACCTTAACATTAAAACTGATCCTCGCCTGTGTGTTATGCCTGGGTGTGATTACGGGTATTGTCTACCTGATAAGTTAATCAGCATTAGTTCAGTGGTAGATCAATAATCGAGGGAGCGAATCCGGCCTCTCCAGAGAAACCTATGTTCTTCAGGTTCGGTTTTTCCCCTGTAAAATGGGCCTTTTAAGCGTTAGATCGGGGGGTTACTCGAGCTTAAGATCTATAAAACCAATGAATTAATCGGGTCCGCCCGGTTTAGATTTGTTTTACTTTTTTTTAAGAGAGTCTCGGGACACGGTTTTTTGCGTTATAACGCTAGCAACCGTGGAGCCGGTAAAGTGCGCCAGGCGTAACACAATGGGTATAAGGTAACTGACTTAACTTGCTTACTGTTGCCGGGCACCTGGTACCTTTAACTCATAGGTTGTATATTTTTGTCCAAATATCATACTTTGATAAACACGTATCGCCATATTTTTAAGAAATCTGTACTTTGGTCGAGTATGAAATAAATGCAGGACAACGCTATTAAGCCCTGCTTCAGATGCCCACAGCATGAGCTCTTTAAACACCACTGTACCAATACCCCAAAACTCATCATCGAGCACTAGAGCCAATTCGTAGGTACCCGATTCAAACTGAATACCACACCAACCAGCAACTTTACCGTTAACTTTAATCCCCCTCACCTTACATCCCAATCTAGCGTCCATTTCGATTTTTTCATCGATCCAGGCTATTAAATTGCGCTTATCAAACTCTTCGTGGGAAACCAGATGCTCTCGAACCGTTCCTTTATTTAGAATATTTTTTAGCTCTTCTTGATTTAAGCTACGAAGATCGACGTAATCAATTTCTATCATGGTTGTATGGGTGTTTACGATTTATCTGATTATAACTGCCCCGTTTAACATGGATGATTTACAGGGCCTCGGAAAATGTGCAAACCTTATTTCGCCCATTCCTTTTTGCTTTATACATTGCCTTATCCGCCACTTCAAACAGACACTCAGGCGTAGCACCATGAGCAGGAAAAGAAGCAATGCCTACGCTGATGGTTACGAAAACATCGTCTGCCACATCAACATTTATCTTCGTCTCCTCAACAACTTTTCGCAGACGCTCCCCCATTTCAACAGCCTTTAATTCATCCAGTTCCGGAAGAATAATCACTAATTCTTCACCGCCATAGCGTCCTGCGTAATCAATGTTTCGGATACTTTTTTGAAATAGCAATCCAAGTTGCCGAAGAACCTCATCACCAACAAGGTGACCATAACGATCATTGACAGATTTAAAATTATCCACGTCAATCCATAATAGTGATAATGGACGGTTATATCGTCTGGCACGATTCAACTCATCATGGAACTGACGTTCAAACTCACGGCGAGTGTAAAGCCCTGTCAACGCATCCTGAGTGGCTAGTCTCGTCAACTCCAGCTCCATCGCTTTGCGCTGACTGATATCTGCAATTATTCCTTCCAGATACTTATCGCCATCAACTAGCACCTCCTGCCCTTGTTCCCATACCCATATCTCCTTACCATCTTTACGTCTTATCCGGTATTCAGCGGCAAAACCCCTGTTGCTGTTCAACGCGGATTGAATCTCCTCCATTAATCGTGGCGAGTCATCCTCATGAATGATAGAGGCATAACTAATTTCTCGATTGTCTATTAAAGCCTCAGGGCAATATCCTGTTAAGATATAACAGCCATTGGAGACAAATTTCATTGTCCAGAACTCATCATTGATGCAGCGATAGGCCATACCAGGAAGATTCGCCATCAATGTAGCCAACTGGCGTTCGCTTTCTACCAGCGCACGCTCGGCTTTTTTGTGTGCAGTAATATCCTGCCCTATTGCTATCGAACCGATAACATTATTTTCTTTATCGAAAAAACGTCGTGAGTTCCAGGAAATAATCTTAGTTGTTCCAGACTTTGTTCTGATCTGAGTTTCGAATCCTTCAACCTCAATTCCTCTATCGAGTATATCCACTACAGCTTTAGTTATCTCCATCCTGTAGTCAGGATCCGGATAAAGCCACTCCCAGATTTTGTGATTCCCAATCACCTCTTCACGAAGATATCCGCTAATCTGTTCCGCAGCCTTATTCCATACCGAAATCTGGCCAGTAGGGTCCAGGACGTTAATCCAAATGCAGGCGTTATCAATTACACTTTCGCGAAATTGGCTAAGCATGTCTAATTCAGTAATCTTATCCAACATGCGCTTAAAGCATCCTTATGTTTATTTGATTTATAGGGAGGATAGCTACAATACCCCAGGCCATCAAGGCGCGAAGATATATGAAGGATATATGCAACCTCCCGACATATTAAGTCGGCAACAGACCCTCAGAATCCCGACCGAAACGACAGCAACTCCGATCAGCATTCATTTGCTACACAGAATTTTCTCACTGTTCGGCATGTTTAGAGCTTTCGGTTCTGACCAGACCGCAAGCCATCAGGTAACCCATTGATCAGCGCCTAAACCGGGTCGGACCAAACTAATGTAAAATCACCGGTATTGTCGAGCTGGTAAGTTAATCAGCTTTGGTTCGGTGGTAAATCAATAATCGAGGGAGCGAATCTGGTCTCTCCTGAGAAACCTATGTTCTTTCGGTTCGGTTTTTACCTGTAAAAAAGGCCTTTTAAGCGTAGGATCGGGGGGCTCGAGCTTAACATCTATAAAATCAATGAAATGACCAGGTCCGACCCGTTTTTAATGGTCTGATACAGCATGGTGGTCCATTTTTCTCAGCGTCATTGCGCGATGAAAAGATACTCTGTAAACATCTTGTTTTGATCCTGCCAGTACTCCTTCAGTTTAAACCCACAATCCTCCGCCAGGTTGATAAATTCGCCAGGTGAGTATTTATAGGAGTTTTCGGTGTGAATACTTTCGCCCTGTTCAAAGCTGAAACTACTACCATTGATATGTATCTGTTGTCGCTTACAACTGACCAGGTGCATCTCGATCCGACCTTGCTCGTCGTTGTAAAAGGCTTCATGCTGGAACCCATCGATATCAAGTTCTGCGTCCAGTTCATTCTGTAGTCGATGCAGTAAGTTGATATTAAACTGTGCGGTATAACCGGCCGCGTCGTTATAAGCAGCGTTCAGAATCGACGCATCTTTGCGGGTATCGACGCCAATCAGCAGCATACCTGACTCTCCTAGCGTGGCATGAATCAAGCGCAGGAATTCTCGAGCTTGTGAACGATCAAAATTACCCAGGCTGGAGCCGGGGAAAAACAATAACCGAGCACCCTCGGGAGCTTTATCCGGCACCGGTAATGAATGGGTAAAATCAACACAGGTCGCGAGTACGGGTAACCAGGGATACTCTTTGGATAATTGCGTCGCAGCCTGCTTAAGAAAATCGAATGAAATATCCATCGGTACGAAAGCGCCGGGACGTAGCGCATCCAGTAACAGGCGAACCTTGCGCGCCGCTCCGGCACCAGGTTCTATAAGGGTTCGTCCCTGCCCGCAAAGACTGTCGATTCTACCCGCCAGGTCTTTCAAAATCTGCTGTTCGACGGCGGGAGGATAGTATTCAGGCTGTTGGCAGATTTTTTCAAACAACCACGAACCTTTGGCGTCATAGAAGAACTTGGGTGGAATTTGTTTAACTGGCTGTGATAAACCTTCAATCACTGTGTCATAAAAACTCAGGGTTTCAGGCTGGTAATCATGAAAAGACAGACTGGTCATTGGATATCCTCGGCCAGGCGGATGCCGGTAAAAGCCCAACGCTCGTGGGGATAAAAGAAATTGCGATAACTGGCCCTGCTATGAGTATCGGGTGTCACACAGCTAGCACCCTTTAACACCATCTGACCTGACATGAATTTGCCATTGTATTCGCCGATCGAACCAGCAAGTGGAGTGAAACCCGGATATGAGGAATAGGCTGATTTGGTCCACGCCCAAAGATCACCATACCATTGGCCGCGCGTTCCGGCCGGACAGGGCTGCAGATAGTCAGACTCGACAAAATTACCTTCTAAAGGTTGCTGGGCTAGCTGGCATTCCAGCTCGCTTTCCGTTGCCAGGCGTTTTCCTGCCCAGTGAGCATAGGCTTCTGCTTCGTAGTAGCTGATATGACATACCGGCTCGTGTGCATTTAATTCGCGCAAACCGCCCAGGGTAAACTGCATCCACTCATTGTCCTGTAGCTGCCAGTAAAGCGGATGCTGGACCTGCGCATTCTGCAACCAGGTCCAGCCATCAGCCAGCCATAGTGCGGGATTGCTGTAACCACCATCCTGTATAAACGCCCGATACTCCACATTGGTTACAAAACGATCTGCCAAACGATGTGCGGTCAACAGAACCTGATGCCTCGGTGTTTCATTGTCATAACAAAATGCGCCAGTATCATTGCCTATCATTTGAATGCCCTCCTTCCCCTCAACCCAGTTTAAAGCTGGCGTTTCACCCTGTGGGATATTCAGATCGTCGCGATAGGCGGGTTTAAGCGGATTGACGAAAAAGTTATGTTTGATATCCATCAGCAACAGTTCCTGGTGTTGTTGCTCATGGTTAAGTCCCAGGGTGACGAAAAAAGAAAATTCCGCCCATTGATCAGCATCCACCTGCCCGATTAGCCGAAGCATATGCTCGTCGACATAAGCGCGATACTGGTACACCACATCCACCGCTGGCCTCGACAGAAAGCCTCTCTTGCCGCGTGGATGCATGCTGCCATGGGTGTAGTAATAACTGTTAAAAATATAATCGAAGTCTTTATCAAACACCTGATAGCCTGGCTGATATTTAAGCAGGATAAACGCTTCGAATAGCCAGCTCATGTGGGCGATATGCCATTTCGGAGGACTGGTCTGGAGAATCGACTGGATCTGGTAGTCATCGATTAAAAGTGGCTGGCACAGCTGCTCGGTCTGACGACGGACATGTTCAAACCGGGCGATTAACTGCTGGCGATCAACGTTCAAATCTGGTGCTAAAGTCATAGGAATTCCTATACCTAAATGACATTATTTTTAGCCCGCATTATGACAGAAGGATATCAACTTTAAGCCACAATTTGAAAAAGGCTATAGCCAAGGCTGGCTTAGCTGGCAACAGTCTTCTTGTAATCTTAATCCTTTAAATTGTTCTGTCCCCTTTAATCTTAACGTCGGAAGGAGCTTCGCTTTTCCGACCTACGATTCCGGGTTACGGGTTGCTAGAAGTCTCTGGTTTTAAAACTCTATCCAGGCCCGCGGCAAAAGTGCAGTTAAATCGGGGTAAATTCGCTGGGATGCGAATCTAGAGTCAGTCGCGTCTGGAACGCGTCTGACCCGACCGCGATTTGGCTGTACATTTGACGACAAAATCGTCTGGAGCGATTTTGAACGCACGCAGTGCGGCCCGAAGGGTGTAGGGCAGGAAGCCCGGAATAATAAAGGGACTGTTGGGGAAGCATTGTTACTCCGGGCCAACAGAGCTGTTCAAAATTGATCCGGTCAATTTTGTGGTGACTTTTCATGCCTGAAAAGTTACTCGCACGCAGGCACGGCTATACTACGGAGCTGGAAAAGTACTCAGCTTGTGATACCCAAACATAGTCAAATGCTATATGCATTCCCTCGCATGGTATAGGAACGAGAAAAATGGAAAGTTATGCTTGAAGATGAGGATGGTGCCCGGGGCCGGAGTCGAACCGGCACGGTGTTTCCACCGAGGGATTTTAAGTCCCTTGCGTCTACCAATTTCGCCACCCGGGCATATCAGAGTGGTCTTTGTAAATCTCGCCCTTTTTGAAAATCGTGGTAGTTCGCTGAACTACTGTCTACCACAACGCCACCCCGGCAGTACTGAGTGGTCTTAATAATTGAGATTGCTTACTGGCTGTAACAACCGTCTTAAGATTGCCGCGCTTCGCTCGCAATGACAACATGCTTTAAAGCGTTTAATGGTTAACAATGACATAACGTATGGAGGCTGAGGGCGGAATCGAACCGCCGTCCACGGCTTTGCAGGCCGCTGCATAACCACTCTGCCACCCAGCCATATTGGTTACGTCTACTAAATACTTTTAGTTTTTACTGCTTGTTCTATCGCTTTAAAACCAAAAAGCCCCGACTTGTCGAGGCTTGAATCTGGAGCGGGAAACGAGATTCGAACTCGCGACCCCAACCTTGGCAAGGTTGTGCTCTACCAGCTGAGCTATTCCCGCGAAGAGGCGATATTCTAGCGATTCGTCCTTTTGTGTCAAGTTGTAACTGCCCTATTTTTCAATGTTTTTTAAAGTTTATTTACAGTGCTTTATTAACCATTGCTGCGCATGACTGGCCATGCGGCTTTTAGGTAGACCAGCATGGAGTATAAGGTCAGGATTGCAGATAGATAATAAAAGGCCAAACCCAATTCAAACATGGGTATGCCCAATAATTCTTGATGATAAATCATCAGAAATAGCGAAAACATTTGTGCTGTGGTTTTAGCTTTGCCTACAAAGCTCACCTGTACTGTGGTGCGGCTTCCCAGCTCCGCCATCCATTCTCGTAAAGCAGATACCGTAATTTCACGACTGATGATAATGAGGGAAGGTATCGCTAACCAGGGGCTGGGATTGGCCTCTACCAGCAGTATGATGGCCACGACTACCATTAACTTATCTGCCACTGGATCAAGAAATGCTCCAAAAGCGCTTTCCTGGTTCAATACTCGGGCCAGGTATCCATCAAACCAGTCGGTCAGACTGGCAGCAGCATAGATGATTGCTGCTGCAGCATGCGCCCACGCCATCGGTAGATAAAACACAACAACAAAAACGGGGATCAGGATTATCCTGAACAGGGTGAGTATGGTAGGGAGAGTTAACTTCATAATTGACTATATTTGCTAGCCGTGAAAGGTATCATATATGACCTGTGCGGTCTCTCGGTTTATTCCCTTTATCTGCATCAGTTCTTCGATGCCGGCCGATTTTACACCCTGTAATCCACCAAATTTCTGCAATAGCATTTGCCGACGTTTCGCGCCAATGCCGGGGATTTCTTCCAGCCGGGATGTTCTCCGCGCTTTAGCTCTGGCCTTGCGATGCCCGGTGATGGCAAATCGATGCGCTTCATCGCGGATTTGTTGAATTAACAGTAGCGCTGGAGCATCCATAGGGATACGCAGTTCATTATAATTCTCGTCCAGGATGCTTTCATAGCCTGCTCTACGCTCGGGTCCTTTCGCGATGCCAATCACCCTCAGACCCGGTTTTGCCTCAAACACTTCCAGCATTTCCAGTATTTCCAGCGCGCTATGCAACTGCCCTTTTCCACCATCAATAAAGATGACATCCGGCATATGCTCCGGTTGATGCTTAAGCTTGTCATAGCGCCGAGTCAGTACCTGGCGCATCGCAGCGTAGTCATCTCCTTCCGTAATATCGCGAATATTATAAATCCGGTAGTCAGATTTAATGGCGCCCTCCTGTCCGAACACCACACAGGAAGCCTTGGTCGCCTCCCCCATGGTATGGCTGATATCAAAGCACTCCATACGCTGTGGCGCTTCACTTAAATTTAATGATTCTATCAATGACTGGTAGCGCTTGTTCAGGTTACTGGAAGACTGTAAATGCCGCTGCAGGGATTCTGCTGCATTGCGTTCGGCCATCTCCAGAGCATGTTTACGTTTTTCTCTAACCTTATGTTTTACACTGACCTTGCTGTTAGCAAAGCTGGATAGTGTCTGCTCCATTAGTGCAGAATTTTCCAGCTCCTGATTGACAATGATTTCATTCGGTACCGGGTGCCTCGAATAATGCTGGACCAAAAAGGTTTCCAGAATCTCAGCCGCTTCCGAATCGAGTTTGGTACGGATAAAAAACGGCTTGTTACCCAGTGAGGTACCACTACGGATCATAAACACCTGGATACAGCAATATTCCTGGTGCAGGACGCAGGCAATGATATCCAGATTACTGCTAAACCCGGTTACAAACTGCTTTTCATTCACCTTGCGTAATTGTTCGATGTTATCGCGGTATTCAGCCGCTTTTTCAAACTCCAGGTTGCTGGATGCCTGCTGCATCAATTTGACATGATCAGAGATCAGCTCTTCGTTTTGCCCCTTCAGGAATAACTCGGCCTGATGGATTTGCAGTGCGTATTCCTGCTCAGTAACCTTGTTGACACAGGGCGCAGTGCAGCGCTTAATCTGATACTGCAGGCAGGGACGGCTGCGATTTTTCAGCACCGAGTCTTCGCAATTTCTTAACTTGAAGATGCGTTGCAAATGCTGGATGGTGTAGCGAATGGCACCGGCACTGGGGAAAGGGCCAAAGAACTTTCCTTTACGCGCATTGGTCGCACCTCGATAAACTTTGAGTCGCGGAAATGTATGCCGAGTCAGCTGAATATAGGGGTAACTTTTGTCATCCCGAAACAGGATATTGTATCGAGGATTTAGATTTTTAATCAGGTCATTTTCGAGTATCAACGCTTCGCTTTCGGTGCGTGTGTTGATTACTTCAATCGACTGGATATGACGCACCATGGACTGCGTCTTTGGAGAAAGGCCGGTTTTACGAAAATAACTCGACAGGCGTTTTTTCAGGTCCTTGGCCTTACCCACATAGATCACCTGACGCTTTTCATCAATCATGCGATACACACCAGGCTTGTTATTTACCGACTTCAGAAAAGTCTGCGCATCAAAAGCCTCAGGGTGTTTTGTGTGTTCGTTTACCATCGCTGTGCTGTTACATCTTGTTGCCTGTTCAAAACCCTAGCTGTTACAGCCGTGTTTTTCGCGAAGCTTGGTGATGCAATAGGGAATCGTCATTCTGACTGATGCGGATCCGATTGTGCGAATTCCACCATGCCCTGCTCTACCGCTATACGAATGAGATCCACTTCGCTATGTGCACCCAGTTTGTCGAGCAGGCGTGATCGATAGGTGCTGACGGTTTTCGGGCTCAGGCAGAGGCGTTCGGAAACTTCACCATTACTCAGTCCCTGAGAGATCATCAACATGACCTGGAATTCGCGTCGGGATAATCGGTCAACAGGGTTTTCTTCATTGCCGGGTAATAAGGATAAGGCGAGTTGTTGTGCGATGCGCGGCTCGATATAGGAACCACCCTGATGCACCTGTTTGATCGCATTTAGCATTTCACTGGAGTCGCATTCCTTGGTCAGGTAACCACGCGCGCCTATTTCCAGTAATCGTTTGGGAAAGGTTTGCTCAGTATGGATGGTGAGAATAATTATCTTCTGCGCAGGATCGCGTTGAAGAATACGACGACAGGCCTCTACCCCACCCATTCCAGGCATATTCACGTCCATCAGGATGACATCAGGCTTGAGCTCCGATACCAGCCCCATGCAGGCTTCACCGCAATCCGCTTCACCAACAATTTTAATCTGTTTACTATCTTCAAGCAGGCGTTTTATACCTGTTCTAACCAGCGCGTGATCATCGGTAAGGAGTACATTTATCATTTCTTCTGCCTCAAGTTGTCCTACAACTATAGCAGAATTTCTTACCTCATGTAGTCCAGTTTTTGTGAGGATTTTCTACTAAAGCCATATTGAAGTAGCGGGCATCAGATGACACTTCCCTACCTAACCAGAGAGGTTGGGTAAACGTTTCGCTCTCGTGGCCAAGCTCGATCTCAGCAACGATTAAACCGTCATTATCGCCATAGAATTCATCAATTTCCCAGACATGCTGGTCTACTCTGACAAGGTTCCGGTCTTTTTTGATTGCGCTACCCTGACACATATGCTGGATCATAAAATCAGCATCAGCCAGGGGGATTTCGTACTCGAACTCGTGACGTCGAATATCTCTGGTCATGGATTTGCTGCTGAAGTATCCCTTATCATTTGCAATCCTGACTCGCAGCGACGCTTTATCGGTATTGCATAGATAAGCTTGCTGGATATGGATAGTATGAAAAACCTGCTCACGCCAGGCATCTGAGGCAACAAGAAATTTTCTTTCAATTTCGTAAGCCATGGTCTGGTTTTTTAGTGGTCAGGATTAGTAACGAACTAAGGCAGAGCCCCAGGTAAACCCGCCACCAAAGGCTTCCAGCAACAGCATCTCACCTTTCTTGATACGTCCATCACGCACTGCTGTATCAAGCGCCAGAGGGACTGACGCAGCTGAGGTATTGCCCTGTTCATGCACCGTCACGACCACTCGATCCAGCGGCATCTTGAGTTTTCTTGCAGTCGCATGAATGATGCGCAGATTGGCCTGATGCGGAACTAACCAGTCAATATCTGTTTTTTCCAGATTATTGGCTTCCAGGGTTTCGTCCACAATACGCCCCAGGGTGTTCACAGCCATCTTGAAGACTTCGTTACCGCGCATTTCGACCTTACTGTTAATTTCATTGATCGCTTCAAACCCCTGCGAAGGGCCGTAAGGAACGCGCAGTAAAGCTTCGTAATCGCCATCGGCATGCAAGTGGGTCGACAGGATGCCGGTTTCTTCATTCGCTTCCAGCACCACAGCTCCGGCACCATCGCCAAATAATACGCAGGTACCGCGATCATCCCAGTTCAGGATGCGCGAGAAGGTTTCAGCGCCCACTACCAGCGCTTTAGTCGCACTGCCAGTCTTGATAAATTTTTCCGCTACACCCAGGGCATAGATAAACCCGGTACAAACCGCCTGTATGTCAAAAGCCGCACACCCATGTATATCGAGGCGAGACTGTAGCAGACAGGCGGTACTGGGGAAGATTCGATCAGGCGTTGTTGTCGCCAGTACAATTAAATCGATTTCCTGAGGTTTTAACCCGGCAGCCTCAATCGCATTACGTGCTGCTCGCTCGGCTAAATCAACGGTCGTTTGCCCATCCAGCGCGATATGACGCTGTTCGATGCCGGTACGCTCGCGAATCCACTGGTCAGAGGTATCAACTTTTTTTTCCAGATCAAAGTTGGTCACTATTTTTTCTGGTAAATAGCTTCCCGTTCCAGTAATGCGTGCATAAGTCATGCAGTCTTCTCCTCGTCTGAAGGCAGGTATTGTGCAATTACCTGATTAATGCGCTCTGGCACTGATTTATCGATCTCGATGCTGGCGATTTTAATGGCATTGAAAAATGAATCCACATCAGCGCTGCCGTGACTTTTAATCACGATACCATTCAGCCCTAGCAGGCTGGCACCATTATACTGGCGTGGGTCCAGGGTATGCCTGACCGCATTCAATACAGGCAGGGCGATCAATGCTGCAATTTTGGTAAACAGGTTTTTCTTAAATGCTTTCTTTAAAACCGTGGTAACCATTGATGCCAGTCCTTCTGCGGTCTTGAGTGATACATTACCGACAAAGCCATCTGAAACAACCACATCGACCTTGCCGGTATAAATATCATCGCCTTCAATAAAGCCTCTGTAATTTAACTGGGTCTGTGAGATCAGTTGACTCGCCTGTTTGACAATCTCATTACCCTTGATTGCTTCAGAACCAATATTCAACAGGCCGATGCTGGGTTTTTCTTTTTCGTCAACCGATTCAGATAGGACAGAACCCATAATGGCAAACTGCAGTAAATGCTCCGGCGTACAATCAATATTAGCGCCCAGGTCCAGCATGTGGGTATGACCGGTAATAGTCGGTAATGCAGTACAGATGGCTGGACGACTGATCCCAGGAATAGTTTTTAATACAAACTTACCGGTCGCCATTAATGCGCCCGTGTTACCTGCGCTGATGCT
The DNA here is from genome assembly GCA_050288105.1 of Gammaproteobacteria bacterium. Lineage (GTDB taxonomy): Bacteria > Pseudomonadota > Gammaproteobacteria > JACNJF01. Next base: position 562,462 of record JBNKDE010000001.1, on the reverse strand, counting down.
AGCATCAACTACACCCTCCTTAACCAGGTTAATGGATACGCGCATAGAAGAATCTTTTTTCTTCTTCAAGGCGACAGCAGGCGACTCATCCATCGCGACCACTTCAGAGGCATGGTGGATGGTAATTCGAGGGTCTGGTTTCAGCCCCTGTTTTTGCATTTCCTGTTCCAGCTTATCCTGTTGTCCTACCAGAACGAGCGCTATGTCCGAGTATTCTGAAACTGCTTTATATGCAGCCGGCAATGTAACAGAGGGACCAAAGTCACCCCCCATCGCATCAATAGCAATCTTTTTTATCATATTTTTGGGCGCTATAAACAATAACGGGCGGTTTTAATCCGCCCGTATGATTGCAAAAACTCTTTGCGATTATTCTTCGTCGTCAGCTTCAACTTTATCGGCAATCACCTTGCGACCACGATAGAAACCATCTGCGCTAACGTGATGACGTAGGTGTGTTTCACCTGTAGTAGATTCGATAGATAGTGCAGGCCCGGATAGTGCATCATGAGAGCGACGCATACCACGGCGTGACGGTGTTTTACGACTTTTTTGAACGGCCATTGATTTTCTCCAACATAAAGTTAATTAGTGCCTTTCAACGTTGCTAGAACGGCGAAAGGATTGTCTTTTTTCTCAACTGAAACCTGTTCCGGCTCCGGTTGCAAATAAGTATTACAGGAAGTGTCCTGATGCATCATAATGATGGGAAGTGCCAGTATTAGCTCATCCTCTATCACTTCATATACATCGAGATAACCTTCACTGGTATAAACCGAATCGACCTGAAAAGACTCTATGTCTTCATCACTAGCATCGATCAGCAATTCAAAGCTCTGCTCAATGCTATAGGTCATCGGCTCAAGGCATCTTTGGCATTCAACTACGATATCTGCGACGTAATCACCTGTAATCACAGCATGATTTAACACATTTAAACCGAAGCGAAATGAAACCCTGGCTTCACCCTCATTTTTAAGGGCTAAACTCATCAGTCTAGGCATTTCAACCAGGGAGATCTCACCGATATAATCGGCTTTTCGAGTCAGTTCGGAGGATATCCGATAAGTACGCTTTAACTTGCCTTGCATAAACGCGCGATTCTAACCGTATAAGCGGCCATTTGTCTACGCCTAAAGCAAAAAATAGACCATTCCCGGGTGCATTAAAACAGTAATTTATAATATACTCACTTTTTTCGCTGTCTCGCCCGATCTCTACATGAATCAACCTGAAGTTATTCTCGCCTCCAGTTCACCATTTAGACGTGAATTATTAAGCCGCCTTAATTTTCCATTTCAGTCGATATCTCCTGATATTGATGAATCGATTCAGCCCAATGAGCAGGCTGTAGACTACGTGAAAAGGCTGGCTCAACAAAAGGCAGCGCATATTGCGAAAGATTATCCAGCGGCACTGGTCATTGGTTCTGACCAATGTGCCTATCTTGACGGCGTCATCCTGGGCAAGCCCGGAAGCCATGAAAAGGCACAGCAGCAATTGCGTAATGCGGCGGGTAAGGAAGTTGTTTTTTATACCGGATTAGCGCTACAACAGGCGGACAAAACTTTTGCTGAGGTTGATTGCGTCGAGTTTCGCGTTGGCTTCCGTGACCTGACTGATGAACAGATCGATCATTATCTTCAGGTCGAACAACCTTATAACTGTGCGGGAAGTTTTAAATCTGAAGGCTACGGAATCAGTCTATTTAGCTACCTGCGCGGGGAAGACCCTACTGCATTAGTTGGACTTCCGCTGATCCGATTAACCGCTATGCTGGAGCAGGCAGGCTTCAAGGTCGTCTAGCGCCGCTTACCCCTATTTGATACTACCGGTCAGGCTATCGGCCCAGCCAATTGACTCCAGATAGATATCGTAGAGCAAGGGGAGTTGCATATCGTTGAATCTAATATGATCGAAATCACTCTGCTCCATTGCAAGCGTACAGTTTAACGCCTCACCATAAATGCCTTCACGCTTTAACAGGGCCAGCTTGGAATGATCATATAAAGGCAATTCATTCAAAAGCTCCTGTAAAGGCTGATCCATCAAGGCATCCAACGCGGAGAAAAGGCCCACCGTAAAAAAGCTTTCAGGCTTGGGAAGACCGGCTTCGCGCGCCATTAGCTCACAGCTACGAGCGCGTACCAGTGCGGTTACTGTCAGCGCAATGGGTTTGTTTGACCCGGTTGCCAGGGCAAGAATAGTTACCCAGTTCTTGATCGTGGACAGGCCTAACATCACCACGGCCTGTTGAATCGAGTCGACCTGTGTCCTTAACCCGCTCATCGGCGAGTTGATAAACTTGAGGACCTTGTGACTCAGAGAAACATCATTCCTGATCAAACTGCTCAGATCATCAACATCTACCTCTGGATTATTAATTTTTGCGATTAACTCCAGAATTGTTAGCTGATTCGGGGTTATTGTTTTCCCTTTGATCACAGTGGGGCGGGAAAAAAAGTAGCCCTGATAATAATCAAACCCTAGCGATTTTAAAAACTCGAACTCTTCATAGGTTTCGATTTTTTCACCCAGTAACTTCACCTTATAACGTTTGAGTTGCTGTACATGTTGCCTGATTTCATCTTCTGAGAGAGCCATAATATCGAGCTTAATGATGTCAGCCAGCTCGATAAAAGGCTCAAATTTATCGTGATAGATAAAATCATCCAGTGCGATGGTATGTCCCTGCTGCTTAAGTGTTCTTAAGGTGTTCAGGATTTTTTCACTGGGTTCAATTTCTTCAAGAATTTCCAGTACAATTTGATCTGGAGGAGCCACAATCAGATCTGGATTTGAGATAAAGACCCTGGTCAGGTTGACAAAGGCCACATGCTGACCAACAATTTTTTCCAGCCCTATATCAACGAACGCATTAATGATGACTTTTGAGGTAGCGCTATCCCCATCCACCACATTCGCAGAGAAGGAGTTACCACTGCTGCGAAATAATAATTCGTAGGCATAGATATTCAGTTTATGGTCGAATATGGGTTGTCTACCAATAAAGATGTCTTCCATCCTAAAACCACCAGGTTAGAGTTCTGCCAATATTCTGGCGCACGAATAGTAGGTTATAGATTATACGAATATGGGTTTTATAATCAGTACAAAGCTTGTGAGAACTCAATCAAGTTTCAATTGCTGACGAATGCTCTGGTTGATGACTGTTCCGAAGGAAGCCCCTACTCGATTCGCAATCCTGTCCAGTAGTAATTCTTTGTTGGAAAAATCAACCACAGTTTCCTGCTTGATTACATCACGTGCGACTTGTGCGGTGCTGCCAAAATCATCCGCCAATCCGAGCTTGATAGCGTCTTCACCCGACCACACCAGGCCGCTAAATAAATCAGGCGATTGCTGTAAACGCTCGCCTCTACCCTGTTTAACCGAATCGATAAAGTGCTGATGCACCTGGTCCAGCATGCTTTGCAGATGCTGCTTTTCAAGTTCATTCTGTGGCAGAAATGGGTCCAGCAAACCTTTATGCTCCCCAGCGGTTAACAACCTGCGCTCAATGCCCAGCTTTTTGATCAACTCAACCAGACCAAAACTATCCATGCGCACACCAATAGATCCCACCAGACTGGATTTATTCACATAGATATTATCGCCCGCCGCGGCCACAAAATACCCTCCAGAAGCAGCCATATCTGTAACGACTACATGCAAGGGAATACCCTCATGTTCTTTTTTCAAGCGCATCATTTCATCGTATATGTAGGCTGACTGAACCGGGGAACCGCCAGGAGAATTAATCTCCAATACGACACCTGCGGTATTTTTATCATCAAATGCATCCTCTAAACCGCTGATAATATTCTCTGCGCTGGCTTCGCTATCTCCGGCAATAACACCATACATTTTTACCACGGCAGTATGCTTTTCAGTGCTTCCCTTTTTCATATTAAAAATATTCATATCGCTCACGTCCAGGGTAATCAACAACACTGGAGTCAGGTACAGGAACGTCAGCACCAGGAAAAATATTCTCCAGCGTCGACTGCGCCTTTGTTCATTGATAGCAGCAAAAGCGAGTCGTTGAACGATGGCTTCATAGTCATTGGAACTGGAAGCTACTGGCTTTTGTTCCTCTGGTTTATTCTGGGGTTGTTCTTGATCCATAAAAATCTCGTTTTATACGTACTGGGATAGCTGATCGATTGAATCGATTAAATAGGTGGGGTTACTGCTTTTTAAATGCTGGACGTCATGCATACCATAGGTCACGGCGATACAATCCATCTTGATATTACATGCCATATCTATGTCATAGCTGGTATCACCCACCATGATGGCTTTTTCAGGGTCTAAATCCAGGTCGGTTAATATTTCATCCAGCATCAGTGGATCAGGTTTGGAGCGGGTTTCATCGGCGCAACGGGTAATGTGGAAAAACGGCTCCAGCCCGGTATTTTTTAATGCCATATCAAGGCCCTGCCGACCTTTACCCGTAGCTACTGCCAAAAAATAGCCACTCGCATGCAAATCCTGGATGGTTTCTGCCACCCCATCAAATAACTCTGACTGGTTCATATTGGCGAAAAAATGCCTGCGATAGTTACTGGCAATGCGCTCAACCATCAATTGATCCAGCTCGGGGAATAAACTTAGAATAGCCCGATCCAGACTGAGTCCGATCACATGCCGGATTCTGGCATCCTCCGGCACCGGCAGGTTTTCGTCGCTCATCGCCAGCTTCATAGAGTTTATGATATGAGCCTGGGAATCAATAATGGTGCCATCCCAGTCGAATATAATGAGTTGATACTTTTTAGGCTTCATGCTGTGATAATTTCCTGAATTCTGAAGGCTCTGGTGCTTCAATACAAAGTTTCTTAGTAAGGGCTGACGCTGGAATTTCAAGGCTACTGGCATGTAACATCAATCTGCTACAACCCAGGCTTTTGATCTGCCTGTTAAACTGCCTGTCACCATATTTATCGTCCCCGGCGATCTGATGCTGCTGTGATTGGCAGTGCACTCGAATCTGGTGGGTACGACCGGTCATCAAACTGATTTCCAGCAAACTATATTTAAGACCCTTCTGAGTATAGTGGGAAATTTGATTAATGCGGGTATCAGACTTCTGTCCTCGCTCATCCACATACACCCGGCGCTCACCATTGGGCATAGTTTGCTTTAACAGGGGCAGCTCAATCTTCACCAGAGCACGATTCCAGTGCCCCTTAACCAGCGCACGATAATTTTTTCGCATGGTGTTGTTCTGCAACATCTTCTGCATTTCGAGCAACGCGGGACGGCTTTTGGCCAGCAACAGGCAGCCGCTGGTATCCCTGTCGAGCCGGTGTACCAGCTCCAGGTCAACTTCCGCGCGTAAAGGTCTAAGTACATCAATCACGCCGTACTTCAGGCCAGAACCCGAATGTACAGCAAGCCCTTCAGGCTTGTTTAGTACCAGGATGTGATCGTCTTCATACAGGATTCGTGATTCGAGTAACCGAGACAGCTTTTCAGGAATCTGGAAGGACTCGCTTTGCTGCTGCTCGATATGTAATGGAGGCAATCTGAGCAGGTCGCCTGCTTCCAGCTTATACTCTGGTTTGACGCGTTTCTTGTTCACCCGCACCTCGCCTTTGCGAATAATCCGGTAAAGCCGACTTTTTGGTAGATTTTTCAGCGTTTTAATCAGAAAGTTATCTAGACGTTGGCCAGCCTGGGCATCAGCGATGGTAATCAGCTGAACGCTGGAAAAAGGAGATTTTTTATCCAAAAGATTGCAGTATCAGGAATGTGTTGTTATATTCGCTCGGATGTGGCCAACAAGTTAAAATTGAGAAGCCACAAACAATTTTCCAGATCAGGTGACTTTAGGTACCCGATCTTTTTAGGGTCCGACAACTTCGTGTCTAAGACCACAGTTTAACTCATTCGCTATGCACAGTCTCGTAATTATCAATCTGATACTGAAACATTATTTCAGCGCTCATGCGCGGGTTACCCAACCCTTACATTTCACTCAGACGTACAATATCGAACCGATTTCTCTTATTGAAAACGGTGCTGCTACGACCTGCCTGCTGCGAACTAATCAAGGCAAACCAATAAATGAAAAGAATTCTAATCAATGCCACTCAGGCAGAAGAACTTCGCGTGGCCATGGTCGATGGCCAGCTTATCTACGATCTCGATATAGAAGTACCCTCTCGAGAGCAGAAAAAATCTAATATCTATAAGGGTGTCATTACCCGCGTAGAACCCAGTCTGGAAGCAGCATTTGTTAATTATGGCGCTGAGCGTCATGGTTTTCTGCCGTTTAAGGAAATTTCACGCGATTATTTCACTGAAGAAGCCAAAGCTGAGGATGGCCGGGTCAATATCAAGGACGCGATCAAGGTTGACCAGGAAATCATCGTCCAGGTGGAGAAAGAAGAACGCGGCAACAAAGGCGCAGCACTCACCAGTTTTGTCAGTCTGGCAGGACGGTTTCTGGTCGCCATGCCACAAAATCCTCGAGCAGGGGGTGTTTCGCGCCGTATTGAAGGTGAAGACAGAGATCAGGTGCGCCAGGTCATGTCTGAGCTGGAAATGCCCAAAGGCATGGGCGTCATTGCACGTACAGCAGGCGTGGGCCGCACCACTGAAGAAATGCAGTGGGATCTGGACTACCTGAATCAGCTTTGGGATGCCATCGTTAACGCCTCCAAAGAGAAACCCGCCCCATTCTTGATTTATCAGGAAAGCGACATCGTGATCCGGGCATTGCGAGATCATTACAAGAATGAGATTGGTGAGATTCTGATCGATTCAAAAAGTGCGTTCACCAGAGCGCATGAATTCATGTCCATGGTTATGCCGAATGCGCTGCATAAACTGAAGCTTTATGATGATAACCAGCCGCTGTTTAATCGTTTTCAGATTGAAAACCAGATCGAATCAGCATTTGCGCGCACGGTAAACCTGCCTTCCGGTGGTGCTATTGTTATCGACCCTACTGAGGCACTCACCTCTATTGACATCAACTCTGCCCGAGCTACCAAGGGTGGAGACATTGAGGAAACCGCTTTAAATACCAACCTGGAAGCTGCCGATGAAATAGCTCGCCAGTTACGCATACGTGACCTGGGCGGATTATTGGTTATAGATTTCATCGACATGTTGAAAAACAAAAACCAGCGCGAGGTAGAACAACGCCTGCGACGTGCCGTACACGAAGATCGAGCGCGTGTTCAGATTGGGCGGATTTCACGATTTGGATTGCTGGAAATGTCGCGTCAGCGCTTACGTCCATCCCTGGGAGAATCCAGCCAGATCGTGTGCCCACGCTGCCAGGGCCAGGGCACTATTCGTGACGTGGAATCCCTGTCTCTTTCAGTGCTACGCCTTTTAGAAGAAGAAGCCTTGAAAGAGAATACCGGTCGCATCCTCGCGCGCTTACCGGTGGAATGTGCCACTTATTTGCTTAATGAGAAACGTTCAAAGATTGCGGAAATAGAAGACCGCTGCAAGGTTCATTGTGTTGTGGTACCGGACCCTAATCTGGAAACCCCTCATTTTCAAATTGAACGCGTGCGAGACAACGATACTCATCGCCATGAGTCAAGCTACAAAAGTTCCTATGAACTGGCTAGCGAAGATATTCCTATATATACGCCAGAATCCAGAGCCCAGGCAGCTGCCCCAGTCCAGGCCGCGGTACAACAAATATCACCACCGCCTCAGAAACCTAAACCCGCCCCCGCTGAACCGGAGGTAACGAAACAGGCTGGACTGATCAGCAAGGTAATCAGCGCGATTTTTGGTGGTGCTAAAAAAGCTGACGAAGAAACGGACGAAAGTAAGGATAACAATCGCAATCGCCGCTCTAACAATACGAACAATCGTACCAGGCAGCGCAATGCCAGCTCGCAAAATCGCACAAGAACCCGTAACACAGGCAGTAATCGCAACCCGAAACAGAAGAATCGGCGTGATGCTGCTGATAGCGAAAATAAGGTAAACCAGCAGGCGGATACTGCAAAGTCAAGCGGTGCCCAGGATTCAGAAGACAGCAGTTCTAAACCTACCCGCTCGCGCAATAATAATCGCAACCGTAACCGTAATCGCAACTCGAATAAACGTCAGAATAGCGAAAACACTAACGAGCAAGCGAATAACGATAATAATAAGCAGGAAGCTAGCGCTCAGTCTGATAATTCAAAGTCGCCTGATAATCGGGAGCGTAAAACCGCTTCCAATCAAAACAGGAAGCGTTCTTCAGCTCCACGTCAAAATGCGAACGATGATTCGGCCTCGGGTGATACGAACAATCAACAGCCTTCGGCAAATAAATCATCAGACCGAGCAGATACTGACAACAGCAAACAGGATTCGTCCAGGCAGGCACAATCTGCTCAGAGTAATACTGAAGCGCAGAATAGCAAGCCACCCAGCAATCCTGAAAAGCAAACGGCGAACGCTGATAAATCATCCGTGTCTGAGCGCAGCTCAGAGCCACGATCTAAACCGGCTGAGAGTGGCGAAGCAAAGCCTCATTCAAATCAGGGCGTAGGCAGCGAAAGACCCAAAGCAGAAACCACAGCAGTGCCTCAACCAGCGCCTGCACAATCCGCAGAAAGCAAAGCTGAGACCAGAAATACACCGGTTGAAAAAACTGCGCCTGCACCCGATAACCGGCAACAGCAAACAGCCCCTCCGGCGGTAAAACCAGAGCAGGCAGCGGCCGCTGTTACGGCACCTCAGACAGCACCCGCAATGAAACCTGAAGCTGCAGCTATTCCTAAAGTAGAATCCGGTTCTCAGCAATCACCTGCTGGCGCCCAACAACAGCCTAAGCCAGCAGCTGAAGCCAGACAGAGCCCCCCTGCTGAAGCAACTAAACCCGTTGAGAATATCGCACCGAAACCGGAAGCTAAGCCCGAAGCCGCAGTAACTAACAACGCTGCGTCCCCGCAACAAAAGGAAGAGAAGCGCGATAACTCTCCGGCCGCTTAAAAAACGATTGCCGCCTGTCGATTTTTAATATTGGCAGCGCGGCAACTGCTTTACCGCTGTAGCAGTGCGCGCATTTCTGCGGTTTCGACCGGATGAACCAACACAGCATATAAGGGAAAACCCAGACTATCCAGCACATCGATATATCGGGCGTCTTCTTTATCAGCTAAAACAATGATACGTGTTGCTGGCGAATACTTAAGCAGACTGACCAGCAGCACATCAAGATTTGATTTATGCACACCGCTATAATTAGTGCTGTAAGCGTAGAAGAATTCTGCAACCAGGTATCGTGCTTGTTGTTTCTTAATCAGGTTGATTGCCTTTCGAATACTGTTGAGTTTGATTTCAAAAAACCCCAACTCTGTGTAAAGCTCACTAAATCTGGGGTGCATGGGCGATTCAATGACTGAAATAATATCCACTTGTGACATACGCAAATAAAATTGAAGAAACAGGTTAAATTGTAAACGATGAATTCCGAGCAACCCAGAAATCTATTTTCCTATCGACCCTATTGGGCTGCTCGCTATGGTATCGCCCCGCTGTTACCGATGTCACGAGATGAAATGGAACAATTAGGCTGGGATAGTTGTGACATTATACTGGTGACGGGTGACGCTTATATAGACCACCCCAGTTTTGGTATGGCGGTGATTGGACGGGTACTTGAGTCTCAGGGATTCAGAGTCGGCATTATTGCGCAACCTGACTGGAACGACCCCGCAAGCTTTTCTCGACTGGGCAAACCCAATCTGTTTTTTGGGGTCACAGCCGGTAATATGGATTCTCTGGTTAATCACTATACCTCTGACCGAAAAATTCGTAGCGATGATGCGTACACCCCGCTCGGGATTGCCGGCAAAAGACCGGATCGAGCGGTTCTTGTGTATAGCCAGAAAATTCGTCAACTATTCAGTGATATTCCTATTATTATCGGTGGAATTGAAGCCAGTTTGCGTCGTATTGCACATTATGACTACTGGCAGGACAAGGTACGGCAGTCGATTCTGGTTGATTCCAGCGCTGATATGCTTTTGTTTGGCAATGCCGAAAGAGCCATCGTCGAACTGGCTCACCGTATTGCAGCCAATGAGAAAATAAACGAAATCAAAGATATACGTGGTACAGCCTTCATACTGGATGAAGTACCAAATAACTTTACTATTATTAATTCCACTGAAATTGACTCACCAGGAAAAATAGAAAAGATCGTCAGCCCCTACCAGGAAATACCAGCCTGCAGCGATAAATCTGAAGTCGAAGTAAAAGCCGACTTCAATATTCGACCAAAACAGATAGAACGCAGCAATACCGTTATTAAAATGCCCAGCTTTGATCAGGTCAGCCAGAGTAAACCGCTGTATGCGCATGCTTCCAGGGTTTTCCATCTCGAAACCAATCCGGGTAACGCGCGTGCACTGGTACAGCAACATGGTCATCGATACCTCTGGGTCAATCCGCCCCCTTTTCCACTGGAAACCGCAGAACTGGATAAGGTGTTTGAAATGCCTTATGCACGCAAACCTCATCCAGCCTATGGTGATGATCGTATCCCTGCCTGGGAAATGATCAGACACTCTGTAAATATTATGCGTGGCTGTTTCGGTGGCTGCACTTTTTGCTCAATCACCGAACACGAAGGCCGTATCATTCAAAGTCGTTCAGAGGATTCAGTGATACGTGAGATTGAGGCGATCCGTGATAGTGACGACAAATTTACCGGCCACATCTCCGATGTTGGTGGACCGACTGCCAATATGTATCAATTACGATGCAAGAGTAAGGAAATTGAGCAATCCTGCAGACGGCTGTCCTGTGTTTATCCAGGCATCTGTAAAAACCTCAATACGGACCATGGCCCATTAATAAATCTATACCGAAGGGCACGTTCCCTGAAAGGCATAAAAAGGGTGCATGTTGCTTCCGGCCTACGTTACGATCTCGCGGTGAAATCACCTGAATATATCAAGGAATTAACCCAGCATCATGTTGGAGGTTACCTGAAAATAGCCCCTGAACATATTGAAGATGGTCCACTGAGCAAAATGATGAAGCCCGGAGTGGATAGCTATTATCAATTCAAAAAGCTGTTCGAACAGTATTCACGTGAAGTCGGCAAGGAACAGTATCTCATTCCCTATTTTATCAGTGCTCACCCAGGTACCAGCGATACCGACATGCTGAACCTGGCTGTATGGCTGAAACAGAATGATTTTAAACCCGATCAGGTGCAGGCTTTTTTACCCACACCATTAGCCATCGCTTCGGCTATGTATCATAGTGGAAAAAATCCATTGCGTCGGGTCAACCATCGTTCTGAAAAGGTTCGCGTAATCAAGAATCCTGAGCAACGTAAATTGCATAAAGCCTTTCTGCGCTATCATGATCCTAAAAACTGGCCACAGATCAGGACCGCGCTTAAAAATATGGGCCGTAGTGATTTGATTGGCAATGGTAAACAACATCTGGTACCAGCATGGCAACCGAAAGATGAGCCAGGAGAAAATACCCGGCCACAAAAAAAGCAGCACTCAAGGAGTACTGCTTTTAAAAAAACCAGCCGATCATCTACCCGTGGTAGACGCCGCTAATTTATTTCTGTAATTCTTTCAAAATGTCCTGTGTGATATTCAACTTATCCGCAGCAAATGCTACGCCTTCGGTAAACACCAGATCATAACCATGCTTTTTCGAATAATCACTAATCACAGCAGAAATTTCAGCTCTTAGTTTCTGAATTTCCTGTTTACGACGCAGATCTACATCTTCTTTTAAAGACTGAGCGTCAAAACGTAATTTACGTTTCTTTTCCAGGATATCACCTTCCTTCTTTTTCTTTTGCTCAGGACTCATGATCGCACCATCTTTCTGCAAATCATTTTCTTCCTTCATGATTTCATCATTCAGGGCGCGTAATGCATCTTCTCGACCCTTAAATTCCTTCTGCATAGTCTCAACGGCTTTTTTAGCCTGAGGAGCTTCCTGCAAAATCGTCGCACTGTTAATAAATGCAGCTTTTAATTCTGCATAAGCAGAAGTGCTTAACAGTGAAACTGCGATAATAAAAATGGATAATAATTTTTTCATGTTTTTCCCTGGTTACTGACCAATCATGGCCTCTTGTTGTTTGAGTCTATCGTTTAATAATTTTTCAACGTTTTTGGCATCGTTGAAAAGCTTCTCTATCTTTTCGGGTGAATAAGGATTTCCAATATCAGAAGCCTTTTCGACCTGAGTAGCTGTGTTTTGTTCAGAATCGTCTGCAGAATTATCAACGGCATCTTCTTCGTCTAACTTCACGGATTGTATCAGATTTGCTCTGGGGTCATAACCCTTGACCGAATATTCAATGCCAGCTGGCGGGGGTTGCGAGGTAAAGTTTAGACTGCCCTCCGCATCACGCCATTGATACACGATGTCCTGCCCATCCGGCTTTTCCAGCATATCAGGTAACTTAACCTGCTCTGGCACGTTCGGCATCGCGATTTGCGGCATTTTCAGGTCTTTAAAACTCATTAGAGGGCGACCATCCTTCCCTTTTAACACGGTAAATGGCAACAAAATAGCAATCACCAGTGCAGCAAATATTAGCTTAACGAATAATCTCATATTTAATCCCTTGCCCGCCTACGCTCAATTTACAATATAAGAGATATTAACTGATATTTAGAATCTTGCAGCCGCCCATATAGGGCTGTAACACTTCTGGCACTTCAATACTGCCATCTTCCTGCTGATAATTTTCCATCACTGCAACCAGGGTGCGACCAACAGCCAGCCCAGACCCATTCAGGGTATGTAATAACTCAGGCTTACCGGTTTCAGGATTGCGCCAGCGCGCCTTCATCCTTCTCGCCTGAAAATCCAGCATATTGCTACAGGATGAGATTTCACGATAGCAGTCCTGCCCGGGTAACCACACCTCCAGATCGTAGGTTTTGGCGGAAGAAAACCCCAGGTCGCCACCGCACAGCACCACTTTCTGATAGGGCAGTTTCAGTGCCTGCAGGATACTCTCAGCATGTCCGGTTAACGCTTCCAGCGCCTGCCAGGATTCTTGCGGGCGCACTATCTGCACCAGCTCCACTTTTTCAAACTGATGCTGACGGATCAGGCCACGTGTGTCTCGACCATAGGACCCGGCTTCAGATCGAAAACAGGGTGTATGGGTTACGTATTTAAGTGGTAAATCCGCATCTTCAACAATGGTATCACTCACAAAGTTGGTTACTGGCACCTCTGCTGTCGGAATCAGGTAAAGCTTCTGGGTTTCAGAATCGATCTTGAACAAATCAACTTCAAACTTGGGTAATTGCCCGGTTCCAAATAACGCCGTATCTGACACCAGGTAAGGCACATAGGCTTCGGTGTATCCATTATTTAGCGTATGACTATTCAGCATAAACTGAATCAGGGCACGATGCATCTTCGCAATTGCCCCGGTCATGGTCACAAAGCGTGCACCAGACAGCCTGGCCGCACGTTCAAAATCCATACCCTTATGTAATGCACCCAGTTCGATATGATCACGCACATCAAAATCAAATCGGGTGGGCGTGCCCCAGCTAAATACGATCGCGTTGTCTTCTTCACTGTTCCCAGCGGGAACAGACTCATGTGGCAGATTGGGTATCCCCATGATCAGATCATCTATCTGCTGTTGCAACGCTTCCAATTGCTGTTCAGCCTGCTTCAATTTATCTCCAAGCTCGGATACCTCATCCAGTAATGCCTGAATATCCTCACCCTGAGCTTTGGCTTTGCCTATGGATTTAGATTTGCTGTTGCGCTCGCTTTGCAGGTTCTGTGTTTCTACCTGCAGCGACTTACGCTGATTTTCCAGCTCGTTAAACTGATCTTTATCCAGTTCGTATTTCTTAAGTAAAAGACGCTCAGCGACCTGATCCAGTTCACTGCGTAATAGCTTTGGGTCTAACATATATTCTCTATCTCATGATAAATCGAGCGCCCAGGTAACCTAACCAGACGCCCAGTAAACTTCCGAAAACACTAATCAACATATACGCTGCAACCTTCATCCAGGCGCCATTATGCAGCCAGTTAAGCCCATCCAGCGCAAAGGTCGAAAAAGTCGTATAAGAGCCCAGAAAACCCACCAGCAATGCAAATCTTAATTCTTCAGGTACTGCTATTTTCTCAGTCAGCAATATGGCCAGGAATCCCATCATCAGGGAGCCGGTAATATTAACCATCAGGGTACCGAAGGGGAATTCGGTTCCTAGCCATGCATAAGTGGATGTAGAAACCCAGTATCGACATACCGCACCCAGTGATCCGCCCAGCGCGATGGCTAAATAAACTGTCATAAGGTACGTTTGTTTTCGTTTGAAAAAGCGGTATTGTACCGATCACGCTAAAACTTTCATCCATAAAGGCCGTTAAATGCCCGTTCCAAGACTATTTTTGTTCAGCTTTTGCTGTTTTATTGCACTCCCTCTGATGGCAATAGATGAATCCGCTATCCCCGAGAAGTTAAAAACTCCGTACGGACTATATCTGACACCGCAGGAGGCCTTTAACCTCAAGGCTGACCTGGGAGACGATATTCTGTTCGTCGATATACGCTCCCGACCCGAATTAAAATTCATCGGTGCACCCGCTAATATTGATGCCAATATCCCCTCGCGCTTTATCAATACCGACTTCAGCTGGTCGGACAAAGCCAATACCTACAGAACAAGCAAGAATCAACATTTCGTGGCGGATTTTGAAAAATTGCTAAAACTGAAACATAAAACGCGTAAAACCCCAATCATCCTGATCTGCCAGTCGGGAAGTCGAGTTCCAATCGCAACCCAGGAGCTTTACGAAGCCGGTTTCGACCAGGTGTATTCGCAGTATCAGGGCTTTGAAGGTATCAAGGCTAAATCCGGTATTAATAAGGGACAGCGGGTCATCAACGGCTGGAAGAATGCGGGTTTACCCTGGAGTTATACACTGGAAAAGCAGGCCATGTATTTTAACTTTGATTCAACATCTGCTGAGAACGACAATTGAATCCAGTCGACACCCTCAAACTCAGCCAGCAGATCAAACAGACAGGCCTGAGGCTCGGATTCCGGTCGGTGGGGATCACAGATACCCAGCTCGATCAGCACCACCAGAACTATCAGCAGTGGATTGCGCAAAACTTTCACGGTGAAATGAGTTACCTGCAGCGCAATACCGAAAAGCGACTGCACCCGGAGCAGATGGTCCCAGGAACATTGTCTGTCATCTGCGTAGGGTTAGACTACCTGCCGGAGCCGTCCGAGCCGCTAATCAATCTACTCGACCATCCGCATAAAGCGTATATTTCACGCTACGCCCTGGGTCGTGATTACCATAAATTATTGCGCAAACGCCTGCAGCAGTTTGCCACTGAGATCGAACTCCTGGTGGGCGATTATGGCTATCGGGTATTCACCGACAGCGCACCAGTACTGGAGAAGGAGCTGGCGCTCAAAGCCGGACTGGGATGGCGCGGGAAGCATAGTAATCTACTACAGCGTGAACACGGATCCTGGTTTTTCCTGGGTGAAATCTACACCGATCTCAAGTTACACCTGGACCAGCCCGTGCAAGGACATTGTGGTGATTGTCGCAGCTGTATCGATAAATGCCCTACCCAGGCGATCGTCGTACCCTATGTGGTGGATGCCCGACGTTGTATCTCGTATTTAACCATTGAGCATCATTCAGCAATCGCTGAAGAATTTCGCGCTGCAATCGGAAATCGAATCTATGGCTGTGACGACTGCCAGCTTTATTGCCCCTGGAATCGATTCGAAAAACTAACCCGTGAAAGCGATTTTAAGGCGCGTCATAAACTCGATGATATCAGTCTGCTTGACTGCTTTGATTGGAGTGAAAACACATTCCTGCAGCGTTTTGAAGGTTCCCCGATCCGTCGCATCGGATACCAGAAATGGCGCAGGAATCTTTCCATAGCACTTGGAAACGCCGCAGCCAACCCTCATATCTTAACCATATTAAAAAAAGCGCGAGCCGATGCTACGGCATTGGTAGGCGAACACATAGACTGGGCAATCAGTCAACAGACCCATAAACTGGACACATTAAAATGAAACAATGGCAACAATTTCTGGCGGCTAAAACGCCGCTGCCGGCTCAGCTGAAGGACACCCTGTGCGCTCTTAACGATAGCGGCATTCTGTACGTAGGAGGTGAAGACGCAACCGAGTTCCTACAGCATCAACTGAGTAATGATATTTCTCTGATCAATAGCACGCGCGCTCAGCTTAGTTCTTTTTCGAATGCAAAAGGCCGCATGATCGCGATCTTTCGTGTTATTCAGATTGAAGGGGGGTATCTGTTAATCATGCCCGCAGCTATATTGCAGGACGTGATGCAGTTGTTACAGAAATACGTAATCCGCTCACAGGTGATACTCGCCGATATTACTGACTCCTTTGCCCGGATTGGGGTTTCTGTAAAGCTCGGGGATTTACCCGCAGATGAAAAATTTCCAGACCAGATAAACCAGGTCTATCAATCGGACTCCCTCATTTCGCTCAGGGTCCAGGCGAGCGACGACCAGGCGCGCTTCCTGATACTCAGCAACGATGAGCAGGAAGCGGTAGCACTGGTTGAATCATCATTCGGCACACTGGCTTATTCATCTCCAGACAGTTGGCGCCTGCAGGAAATAAAGGCCGGTATACCTGCGCTTTATTCTCAAACCATGCAGGCTTTTGTACTACAAATGAGTAATCTACAGCTGCTAGATGGCGTAAGTTTCAAGAAAGGATGTTACCCGGGACAGGAAGTGGTGGCACGCATGCAATATCTTGGCAAATTGAAACGACAGATGTACCTGGCACAGATCGATTCGTCGACCTGCCCTCAACCCGGTGATGAGCTAAAGGCGAAATCAAGCGAGGCGAACGATGGCAGCGGAAAGGTGGTCGATGCTGCAAGGTTAAATGACAGCAGTTGCCTGCTGTTATTTATTGCACAGATAGATAAAGCAGAGTCCAATGAACTGGTTTTAAGCAAGCAACCCGAAGTCAAACTGGACTTGCAATCGCTACCTTATAAAACATCGACCTAATAATAATTTTGTGCCAGATAGTTTTGGTCAATCTATTTAAGCCAACTATAATCTGTAACGAAATCTGATAAACATGAGAAAAATGATTAATGAGCCTCACTGAAGAAAGCATTCTTGATGACTTAAAACATGATCGATTACCGTTACCGACCCTGCCCGAAGTCGCTATCAAGGTTCGTGAAACCGTTGATGACGACAACTCAACCATTCGGGACATCGCTGCAATCATAGAAACCGATGCAGCACTGTCAGCCCGTATTATTCAGGTTGCCAATTCAGCACTCTACCGGGGAATCAGTACTGCAGATAACGTACATAATGCAGTCACACGCATGGGACTGATTACTGTACGCAACCTGGCCACTTCTCTGGTAATGAAACAGCTGTTTCAGGCTACCAATCCGGTGGTTGACAAATATCTACGCAAAACCTGGAAACTGAGTACAGACGTAGCCGCATTAAGCGCGATGCTCGCAAAAACCAGTACCAACCTTGACCCTGATAGTGCCCTGCTGGCAGGATTGACCCACTGCATCGGTATATCACCCATTCTGGTCAAGGCAGAGAGCGATCCCGCTCTATTAAATAATGTTGAGCTACTGGATAACCTAATTAACCAGCTTTATCCGGTGGTAGGTGCCGCTATCCTGCGCAAATGGGACTTCCAGGAAGAAATGGTTATGGTTCCTGAGCAACACCTGGACATTACGCGTGAGCATGACGGCCCTCCGGATTTCACCGATGTAGTTCAGGTCGCTCTGATCGAAACAGTGGCTGGTAGTGACCACCCTCTGGGGCATGTCGACAGCTCACAGGTTTCTGCTTTCGCGCGTATCGGCATGGAAAGCTTTGAAGAGATCGATATGTCGGGTGGCGTTGCCGAAGTGAAAGAGGCCCTGGCCTGACGAAAACGCTGGATTATCCGCTGCACACAAAAATGCCCACATCAGGTGGGCATTTTTATATCTCGGCCTGTTTTTATTCTGGTCGCATATGGGGAAATAGCAACACATCACGAATACTGGGTGAATCGGTCAGGAACATAATCAAACGATCTATACCTATCCCCTCGCCTGCTGTCGGTGGTAATCCATACTCCAGTGCGCGAATATAGTCATCATCATAATGCATGGCCTCCATGTCACCGGCATCCTTATCAGCAACCTGTTGCTTGAAACGTTCGGCCTGATCTTCAGCATCATTCAACTCAGAAAATCCATTGGCCATTTCACGTCCAGCAATAAAGAATTCAAAGCGGTCAGTAACAAAAGGGTCATCATCATTACGTCGAGCCAGAGGTGAAACCTCAGTTGGATACTGGGTAATAAAAGTCGGCTGAATAAGACGATGTTCAACAGTCTTGTCAAAGATTTCGATATGCAGTTTACCCAGCCCGCCATTATCCAGGTCGGGTATACCCATATTGTTTGCAATCGCTTTACAGGATTCCAGATCATCCAGCGCAGCCGGATCAATGTCGGGATTATGGTGGATAATAGATTCCTTAACCGACATACGCGCAAAAGGCTTGCCCAGGTCAAATTGCTGCCCCTGATAACTCAGCTCGGTACTACCAATGACTTCAATTGCTAGATTACGTAACAGATCTTCGGTCAGATCCATAAGATCGACATAGTCAGCGTAAGCCTCATAAAATTCAATCATGGTAAATTCAGGATTGTGTCGCGTAGACAACCCTTCATTACGGAAACTTCGGTTAATCTCAAACACCTTTTCAACGCCACCAACAACCAGTCGTTTCAGGTACAGCTCAGGTGCGATACGCAGGAACAGATCCATACCTAAAGCATTATGGTGTGTCACGAATGGACGCGCAGTCGCTCCACCGGGGATTACATGCATCATAGGGGTTTCTACTTCCATGTATCCCCTCTGGGTCAGGTACTGACGAATGAAATTGATCGCTTTACTACGCGTGTGGAAAACCTTGCGCGATTCTTCATTCATAATTAGATCAAGGTAACGCTGACGATACTTTTGCTCGGTATCGGTCAGGCCATGAAATTTCTCCGGCAATGGACGCAGCGATTTGGTTAGCAGTACCAGGTCCGTCACCTTAAGCGACAATTCACCCGTCTTGGTCTTGAACAGAGTTCCCTGCGCACCAAAGATATCTCCGATATCACTATGCTTGAAAGCTTCATATTTCTCGGCGCCAATTGCATCCTGACGCACATACACCTGAAACTGACCACTCATGTCCTGCAGCTTGGCGAAACTGGCTTTCCCCATGTCACGTTTAAACATCATTCTTCCAGCAATAGAAGCACTTACGGCTACCTCTTCAAGTTCTTCCTTACTCTTAGAATCGTAATCATTGATCAGCTCTGCTACCACATGATCGCGTCTGAAATGATTTGGAAAGGCCTGCCCCTGCGCGCGTATTGCAGAGAGTTTTTCTCGACGCTGTGCAATCAGTTTGTTTTCATCAACCGCTTCGATATTTTCATCTGCGACATTTTGCTTTTCGCTCATAGCTTACAATCCACTCTTTAGTGATGCTTCAATAAATTGATCCAGAGAGCCATCCAGTACCGCCTGGGTATTGCCGGTCTCTACATGGGTTCTTAAATCTTTAATGCGTGACTGATCCAGTACATAGGACCGTATCTGACTGCCCCAGCCTATGTCGGATTTACTATCCTCCAGGTTTTGCGCGGCGGCATTCTTTTTCTGAATTTCCAGTTCATACAGCTTGGCTTTTAGCTGTTTCATTGCAGTTGCCTTGTTCTTGTGCTGCGAACGGTCATTCTGGCACTGCACAACAACGTTAGTCGGAATATGGGTAATGCGTACCGCAGACTCGGTACGGTTAACGTGCTGTCCACCTGCCCCACTGGCCCGGTAAACATCAATACGTAAATCTGATGGATCGATTTCGATATCAATATCATCGTCCACTTCAGGCGACACAAAAGCCGCAGCAAAAGAAGTGTGTCGACGATTACCCGAATCAAAGGGTGATTTGCGCACCAGTCGATGCACCCCTGTTTCAGTACGCAACCAGCCAAAGGCATACTCACCTTCAAAACGAATAGTAGCACTCTTGATACCAGCCACATCACCAGCTGAGACTTCTATCAGCTCAGTTTTAAAGCCCTTTTGTTCACCCCAGCGCAAGTACATGCGTAACAGCATTTCAGCCCAGTCCTGAGCTTCTGTGCCACCGGAACCCGCCTGTATATCAAGAAATGCATTACAGCTATCCATTTCACCGGAGAACATGCGTCGGAACTCCAGTCCTGCAACCGTGGATTCCGCAATTTCTAGGTCGGACTGAATCGATTCTATAGTCGATTCATCCTGCTCCATTTCAGCCAGCTCCAGTAGTTCTGCGGCATCCGTGACCATCTGTGCCGTGTTATCCAGGCCTTCTATAATGTTTTCCAGACGCGCCCGCTCCTTACCCAGGTGCTGGGCTTTTTCCGGGTCATTCCAGACATCTGGATCCTCCAGCTCGATACGAATTTCTTCTAATTGCTCTTTCTTTTCGACGTAGTCAAAGATACCCCCTTAACGCTTCAATTCGCGCTAACAAGTCTTCGATATGTGAGGAGATTGGATTGGTTTCAAGCATAATCAGTATGAAATTGAAAAAAGCGCTGAATTCTACCTGATGTGGATTGATTTGTAATCAGGTTAACCCATAATGGGGCAACTATCAGTCCATTTCTGAGGCTCTCTAATGATACCTGGGTATTTTAACCAGCTTAAAAACATCTTCACCACGGACGACACAGAGACCACAGAGAAGCACTCAGACCTGCTTTTTCAAATTAAAACTGATCAATCGGTGTTGGTATTTAATGATTTTGTAAATTTTACAGATAAACAAAATACCAACGTATTCTCTGTGTCCTCCGTGTTATCCGTGGTTAATTGTTTTTTTTCAGGTAGGGACTAATGGATAAATCTGGAGATAAGTCATTAATCTACTTCGCCGACCCCATGTGCTCCTGGTGCTGGGGATTTGCACCGGTCATACAGCAGGTAAAGGAAACTTTCGCTGACCACCCTATACAGATGTTTATGGGAGGATTAAGTCCCGGCAATACCCAGCTTATGGATAATGCAGCAAAGCAGGAAATCAGGGGGCATTGGCAGCATGTTCAGCAGGCCACCGGTCAGTCATTTGACTTTGAGTTTTTTGATCGCGATGATTTTATCTACGACACAGAACCGGCAAGTCGTGCGGTGATCGCCTGCTTCCGCCTGGATAGCTCTAAAGCACTGGCATTCATGAAGACCCTGCAGCAGGCGTTTTACCAGTTTAACCAGGATATCACTGCACCCAGGCAGCTTGTTGAACTCGCCAAAGCATTCGGGCTGGATGACGCGGCGTTTGAGCGCTTACTGCACGATCCTGAAACCGCTCGCATCACTCAGCTAAGTTTCGATTATGCACGCCATTTAAAGATTAGCGGCTTCCCCACCCTGATCGGCCAGACAGCCATCGCACATACGGTGCTAACCCGAGGTTACCAGCCTTATGCTCAGATTGAAGAGAATATAAATCGCTGGCTGAGTGCCAGTGCCTATTCTGGATAAAAGTTAAGCTGCTTAACCAGCTCGTTCTGGGTGTCGTAGATTTCCATTTCATGTGACAGGCCCAATTGTTTTAAATAGCCTGACAAACGCTCGCATTCAGATAACAGCACATCACTCTGCGCAGCATCGCCTACCAGAATGAACTCATGATCAAAACCGCTACGTATCGCCAGACTGGCTGGACTATCCAGCTCTAGCTCATCGTCTTCCAGCTGGGACTCAACCCCTAAATCCTTAAGCTGAATGGAAAGTTGTTGCAGCGATTGATCACTGGTCAGCGTACCTGCCAGCATATAAAAACCAGCCATATGTTTACCTCATTTTCTGTAACAGCAATTCAGTTCAGCACAACGACCAGTTCTAAGCTCTAATCATTGAACCAGATTCGAACGCAGAACATCGATCGCTTTTTCGATAGTACCCTGCTCTTCATTGTTAGATGCACCCTTAATGATTTGCAGCACATCTAAAATGTCATCCTGCTGCGCCCTGACTTTGGCGACCTCTTCCGGGTCAGCACTCGCAGGATAATATTCGTTCATTAAATTATTCATTTCCACAATATTGTCCAGAATATTAAAAGCTGAATTAACTGAGCCTGCGTTCGTTGGAGCGCCAGTATGAGACTTATCAATCGTCCTGTTATTTGATTGCCGGCTTTCTTTATTCGCCAGTCCAGTGGCTGTTGCGGATTTTTTCGTGTCATGGGAGGCTGAACCTTTGCTAGAAAGTACAGGATGCCTGTCCAGGCAGGTCAAGGTCGCACCCTGAACACATTTCTGCGGAATATTACTAAACACGGTTTCACCTTTGTCATTCACATAGCTATGAAATTTCACCGCATAGCTGGTTGAAACATAAAGCAAAAAAAACAGGCCTAGAGCTACCTTATTTTTCATCATCCTTTACCCGACACTATTCAAACTCTGGAAATGTGATCCTGCTACGCAGATCGCTATGCGGCACAGATTTTGAAACCATCAGTGTTTTTGCTGCGCCCTGATACCCATACTTACTTGCTAAACTAAACATTTCACTTGCTTTTACGCTATCTCTGGCAGTGCCATAACCACTGAGGTACATAACGCCCAGCGCGTTATATGATTCCGCCAGCCAGCGCGTTACCTTACTCAGTTTATGAGGCTGTTTGGACAGGGGGGATTGCGTAGCCAGGAAAAAGTACTTAAATGCCCTGTCATCATTCTGTTCTCCACCCAGCCCAGTTAAATACATATACCCCGCCTTATAGCAGGATAACAGCGAGCCGTAATTCGCAGCGCCGATGTAATTCAGCCGCGCCTGAACATAATCGGGCGGGCGACTCAGGAAATGGGCTTCAGCCGTATTAAATAAAAGCTCGGACTGGCTGGAGATAGCCTGAATTTGCCTGAAATCTTTATTCACAGACTGGTCTGTCGATGGAAAAAGCCAGTTAAGTTTATGATAAAGCGATCCATCCTGTGGAATCATATACAGGAAGTAAAACATCAGCAGTAACGACATAAAAAGTGCAGACAGTCTGGAAACACCACCGTTATTCCTGATCACGATTAACTGATCTTCTGGGTCTGAACTATATTTTTGGGCAGCCTCGATTATATTTTTTGATTTCAGGTAGAAAAAAACATTTGAACCTCGCGTAAACAAAATAAAAGGTAAATAGCTGATAAACGCAGTCAGTAAAACAGAGCGGTAACTCTGTTCCAGAGATATTGGCATCGTGTGATAAAAATATTTTTGCGTTACCGCCATCACTACAATCCCGATCACTGAAAGCAGCCAGAGTTTGCGATACATTGACCAAATTAGCACCAACGATAATATGACATGCGGAAGCTGAAAAAAGTCTACCAGTCCCAGTGGGACCAGTCTGCCTATGACTGGCAGAAAAAAAATGGAAGCCGCCAGTATAAAAAACAGCAGGATAGAACGATTGAAAACCTTGCTGAGATAGCTGTTTTTACTCATCGGGATGATAGCGCCGGCTTCGATTTCGCTGTATAAATCATTGAACACATTCAGGTAATAGCTAATCTTTCGCATGCTGGCACGACCGGGATTGTGCTGACCCAACACAGCAGCAACTGAACTATAGTCAAACTTTCTTGTGCGATACTTATTAAGGTTTTCCTCCGCCGAGCGATCACTACCCCTTGAATCCGCAGCATTATTCAGGTAGCTAATCGCCTGCTCTGAAACAGAGTCAGCGATTTTTTCATCGGCTCCCTTTTGCCTGATCTTGATTTTTATACCTTTCCTTGTATAACCAGATTCAGCCAGCTTAATCGCGTATTCAAGCATTTCATTCAGAAATACACCGTCCTTGCCAGCCTTCGGCTCATCTTTACGTTGATTCTCCCGTGTGTTGAATTGCGCTTGTTTAGTCTGTTCACGCAGCTCCCTCACTAGCGTTTTATACGCATGATTAATCTCATAAAATTTTTCTTTTGCTTCAGCCGAAGAGCCTACCCTGTCGGGATGCCACTTCATCGCTTTTTTACGAAAAGCTTTCTTGAGATCAGCTTCGCTAATACCCTGAGGTATTTCTAGAATTGCATAAGGGTCCATTTAGCAGCTCAGGATGTAACTAAGGTTTGAAGAAATAAGGTTTGGCAGATCATGAATTACAAATCATCCTTGTTAAAAAAATCCCTGGTAAAACGAGTATCTGTAGATCATTCAGATATTACAGATCTGCTGTTCCCAGATGGGTAGTCAATAATACATCGCTAACGGAATGGAAAATATCATTTTTAAGGCTTGTAGCCTATATGCTTTCTCGGTTTATGTGACACAGGATCTAGTTTAACCACTATTCGAGCCGATATCCCGCTTGAATGGTCGTTTTATGATTTCAGTCAGCATCAATCAACCCATTTTTCTGCAGAGCCTTAAATATCCTGCGCCCACTTCGCTCCAAACGGGACAGGTCACGAAAATCAGGTACTTCATTTTGCTGCAATCGGTACTCCCAACTTTCCAGTTCGTTATCCAGGTATTCCAGCAGTTTCATAGAACAGCCACGACAGTCTTCACTGCAAACATCCTGCAGCTCAGAATCAAATGGAATGGCATTCCTGATTTGATCAATGAGCAGTCGCATTGCTTCGCTGGTCGAAGGTTTCATGGCTTTATCAAGGTTGATAGTCAGACATTAAATAGCACAGGCAATCCTGGCGTACGATCGTTTTATCTGCTGCAATCATCGCAGGCATCATCGGTTTATTCAGATAGATCCTGCCATTCTCCACTCGAATAAACTCGTCGGTCACATCCTCACCCTGTTGATTTGCAATCGACAAAGGCCTGCTAATGCGGGTAAATGCAAACACATCGGTGGTTTTGATTTCGGTAAAATTTCTGCGCTCAAAGCCATGTTCAAAGGTCAGATCAGCCTGAGCAGTTAAATTGAACTCAAAACTCACATCATCAGGGATGTATAGCGTCGCATGGGTCTGCACCAGTTGCAGGTCATGCGCAGCGACAGCACGTTCTGGGAAATGGTCCAGATGTAATAAGGCATCAAGTAACTCAGTGGCGTGCTGTATTCCCAGGGCATCTCCGGGTTTACCACATTCGAGCGTCAGCGCCGGGCAGATGCCATTAAATGCCATGGTGGATACACCTTTGGGCCGTGTAAAATAAACCGCAATATGGTTAAACATAGCCGCCATGTGCTGATTCTGCAGCGTGACGTCGGTCATGCAGGCATAATGCGGGTTGATGCCGTTATTGTTGTGAAGGTCGATCGCGGCAAACAGCGGCCTGGCACTGACCTCGTCGACAACCTGTTGCATCATTGTCGATATGGAATCTGGTTCCATCTCAGTCCCCGGCCAGCAACGGTTAAAGTCAGTTTGTCCAGGCAGGACACGTAAATTTGCTTCTGCCGCTGCTACATTACCAACAAAAAAACTCAGCGACCTGGGCAGTTTTTGCTGGTATTTTTTTAACAGGCCCTGTAAAGATTTAAGCCCTGAATATTCGTTACCATGCAGCAAAATGGAGACAAACAGGGTCTCTGGCTTATCTCCCTTAAGATGTACGAGCGTTGGCTCAGGGAATACCGTACGGATATTACGGCTTTCCACATCAAAAAAATGATCAGGTAAGGTATGGATGATTGATAAACGATTATTCATTACAACGATGACTATAATTCCTTCAAGCTGCTGGCCAGAGATGTACCGGGATATTCCTGCGCGCATGCTGCATATACTGCATGACCAGTGCTGATGTATCAGGTCTCTTTTGCCAAAAATTCATAATCCAGCGCGCACCAGTCTGGGCGTTGGCGCTTCTTTGCTGAATAATATCCAGCCATTTTTGTGTGTGCCTGATACCCAGGCTTTCCAGCCCTGCGCGTGCGGCCGGTATCGCATCGTTCAGCAGGATCTGCTGCATCGACCCCATTTTTCCATTGCACCAGGTTATCTCAGCATCCAGCCCCTGGCGCGCGACCTGGTAGAAATCCTGTTCCAGGCTTGAATAAGGGATGCGAGTTAACTCGGAAGGACGCAATCGTAAGCCTTCAGTCAACCCGATATAGAATACCATGTTAGCCACCGTATCAATTAACGTGGGCCCTGAGGGTGCTACCCGCAGTTCCAGACGCAAATGATATTTTCTGTCTTTGTCATACCCAAGTATAGGCCGCACCCAGCGCCAGATGGTGCCATTATGTAAATTAAAATGATGTAAATCCTCTAGCGCAGAGTCAATCACTTCAGGCAGTATCGGTGAGTAATATGCATTGTCTTCAAACAACTCCAAAAAGGAAGTGATATAGCCTTTGGAAAGATGTACACGGGGTACTATCGCATCGCGAATTTCCTGAGCATTACGGGTATCTACCGATTGTTTAAAGATAGCAATGCGTGACTCCTGCCAGCAGGATTTACCCAGTACAAGCGGAGAATTGGCACTCACGGCCAGCATAGCCATGCTCGACCACAGCGCAGCATGGTAGCAATCAACAGCATCGTCAAAAGGTATTTGCAAATGCACCTGTAGCGAGGTCCCCAGCGCTTCCAGCATCACATCGGATCGTTCTACCTGTAGATGATCATCGCCATGGATCTCCACCCTGACCGGTTGCTGGCGCATACTGATCAACTGCTGATTGAGCAGGCGATAGCGAAACATGTCGGACATAAATTGACTGGGATCCAGATGCTCGTGCTCCAGACTGGGTAGCACGCCAAACAGGCCAGGCTCTATATTAAACCCGGTACATACCTGCAGCACCTGTTGATACAGCAAGTCCAGGTCCTTTTGGATTTGTTCAAACACGGACGAATTTAGTGCAAAAGCGTGACCATTGATTTCCAGGTTATAGCGCGCGAGTTCATAGGTGAATAACCGATTATCCGCCTGTTCCAGCACCCGTTGATTTTCGGGCGCTGGTTTCCCCTGCGGATCGAGCAGGCAGAGTTCAAGTTCATAGCCCAGTTTACGCGTCGCGTTATCAAAGCGTTGCTGAGAAAATAACTCGCGTACAAACGCCGTTTCCTGATCCAGTTTCTCACTAAAACGCCGATAGTCTTCAGGCTTGAAATGCGTCTTGCTGACTTCATCACCCATACAATAGTCCCGGGCTGAGGAACGAGTTACTCGGCAATGCCCATGCAGAGATATTTAATTTCAAGAAATTCATCGATCCCATACTTAGAGCCCTCACGCCCCAGTCCAGATTCCTTTACTCCCCCAAATGGAGCCACCTCGGTAGATATAATACCCTCATTGATACCTACGATACCCGTCTCCAGTTTTTCTGCAACACGCCAGATCCGACCGACATCGCGCGCATAAAAATAAGCAGCTAAACCAAATTCAGTATCGTTTGCCAGATCGATGGCTTCCTGCTCGCTACTGAATTTAAAGATGGGGGCGACGGGACCAAAGGTTTCTTCCACGGCGACCTTCATCGAGTTATCAACATTGATAATCACCGTGGGCTCAAAAAAAGTCCCACCTCGACTATGGCGTTTACCTCCGGTTGCGATACTGGCACCTTTAGACAGGGCGTCAGCGATATGCTCCTCGACTTTTTCAACAGCAGCCTGATTGATTAGAGGCCCCTGCTGCACATTTTCTTCAGTAGCTTCGCCGACATTAAGCGCCTCTACCGCTTTGGCTAGCTTACGACTGAATTCATCGTAAACGCTGTCCTGAACGATCAGACGATTAGCACATACGCAGGTCTGACCGCTGTTACGGTATTTGGAAGCCATCGCCCCTTCCACCGCCGCATCCAGATCGGCATCATCAAACACAATAAAAGGCGCATTGCCTCCCAGTTCCAGTGCTATCTTTTTGACAGTGTCCGCACACTGCCTCATCAATAGCTTTCCTACCGCCGTAGAACCGGTAAAAGAAACTTTACGAACGATCGGGTTGCCAGTCATTTCAGCACCGACTTCACGCGCTTTAGATGTGGTAATGACGTTGAAAATACCGGGCGGGATACCGGCACGATCAGCCAGTTCAGCTAAAGCCAGTGCAGAGAGCGGTGTTTCAGCAGCAGGTTTGATGATGATAGGACAACCAGCAGCAAGCGCCGGTGCGGCCTTGCGAGTGATCATAGCGGTAGGAAAATTCCATGGTGTTATAGCGCATACCACACCCACAGGCTGTTTTAGTACCAGTAATCGACGATCAGGTAAGGTATTCGGAATAATATCGCCATATACGCGTTTGGCCTCTTCGGCAAACCATTCGATAAAACTGGCACCATAAGCAATTTCACCCATCGCCTCCGCCAGCGGTTTGCCCTGCTCCCAGCTTAAAATTTTCGCCAGGTCTGACTGGTTCTGCATAACCAGGTCAAACCAGCGACGAATTACCTGGGCGCGATCTTTCGCTGTCTTCTCACGCCAGTTGGCCCATGCATTATTCGCATCGTTGATCACCGCGCGGGTTTCGTCCACTCCCATATCAGGAACATGTGCAATCACTTCACCGTTTGCGGGATTGCTAACATCGAACTGTTGACCGTTACTGGAGTTGACCCACTGTCCATTGACATAGCACTGGTTTCGTAACAGGGAACTATCTTCAAGTTGCATGGCTGACCTCTAGTTTTTACGCCATCATACAATACATAATCCGGCGCTTGCCATGAATTTGAATCAAAAAAAAGCCCAGGGCAGGCATTTCCATTTTTCTACTTTAGACCTAAAAAAGGTTAACTCAGGTTAAGCACAGAGAAAAACTTCTTATTTTTCTACCTGTAAATACAGCACTGGAGTAGACGGTATAGTAGATAGACCCCACGCGACAAATTGCCGCACTTGCTAACATTTCTTCGTAACTTATCGGTTATTTTTGTAGGACGAAAAAGGGAATTAAAGCTTCGGGCGAGCTGGTTGTTTTAAATAAAATTATCGGTCAGAACTGACATTCTGCTTCACCATATTTTTATTTTAACCCCCCACATGTTAACTAATGGTTAATTTTGCCTGAACTCTTTCCGAATTTGCTTTTACACAGAATAAACATTGATCAGGTCGGTTAGATACTGAATTTATTCAGGAGAAATAGGGTGAATAACAAATACATTAAACAAAGTCAGTTGGGGCTATTAACTGCTTTGCTGTGCATGGGGACCGGGGTAGTCCACGCAGCAGCATTGCCGGGTGGCACTCTGGATCCAACAACCATTCCCAAGTACGTGACGCCACTGGTGATTCCCCCCGTGATGAAAGACTCGGGTCGTGTACAACCGGTAGGAGCAAATCAAACCGTTGCACAAGGAAAAGAATACGATATCGCTGTGCGTCAGTTTAAGCAGCAGATTCTACCTGGTGGTATCTGGAAAAGTTTAAATCCCGCTATTGGAACATCGGTCCCAGAGTATAATCCGACTACAGTATGGAGCTATGGCCCTGCATCGGATCCAACGCCAGCTGTTGCTCCTTCACCTGATTCTCAATTCAATTATCCTGCGTATACTGTCGAGAACCTGAAAGATACCAGAACAACGGTCAACTGGATTAATGACCTGGTAGATGAAAACGGCAAAGCCCTGCCTCATCTGTTCAAAGTCGATCAATCCCTGCACTGGGCAAATCCGGTAGCTGACTGTAAAAACGGTGAGCGACGTACAGACTGCAGGGGTGTTTCTAATCAGCCTTACACGGGTCCAGTACCTATGGTTTCCCATGTACATGGTGCACATGTTGCGGCCGCGGGTGACGGCTATACAGAAGCCTGGTGGTTACCTGACGCAAGTAACATCATCTGCGTCGAACGCGATGCTGATGGTATGCTGACTAGCCAGCCTACCGGTTACGATGAGAACAATGATACCTGGAACGTAGCCTGTGAAGGTAACATTGCTAATAAGCTAACCAATCGCGGTGGTATGGTGGTTAAGAACGTGAACAACCCCGACTTCCCTCAAAATACCGAAGGCTACAAAGGTTCAGCGTTCTACGGCTACCATAATGATCAGCCCTCAGCGACTTTATGGTATCACGACCATTCACTGGGTATGACACGCCTGAATGTTTACGCGGGTCCTGCTGGATTCTGGTTAATTCGTGATGCTTCTGCTGTCGGTGGCGAAACTGGCCTGATGGCCGGCAATATTCTACCTGGTCCTGCGCCAGTAGCTGGCGAAGACCTGGTCACTACCAACTTCCCTGGTAGCATGGGCGGTTCACGTGAAAAGTATCGTGAGATCCCTATCGTAATCCAGGGGCGTTCATTCAATGCAGATGGCTCTCTGTATTATCCCGATAACCGTGCGTTCTTCGAAGGTTTGAACGTAGCCGGAACCGATGCAGCTGGCGGACAGTTTGGCACCGGTACCGGTGAATTACAGATCGATATGGATCCCGCAACTTCTGACATTGCGCCCATCTGGAATCCGGAAGCTTTCTTTAACACCATGGTAGTGAATGGTACGACCTGGCCTCAACAGGAAGTTGCTCCGGCACTTTATCGTTTCCGTCTGCTCAATGGCACCAACTCGCGCTTCCTGAATCTGGCGCTGATGATTACCGATGCTGCAGGAAATCCTGTTACGGTGAATAAAAGTGTGCCTGAGTATGAAGATAATGGTCGTTCGAAAAAACAGGTACTGCTACCTGTTAATGAACTACGTTTCTGGCAGATTGCTGCTGAGCAGAGCCTCAAGCCTACTGTAACCGCAATTCGTACCGGGTTTGCCACCAACGGTCTGCAGCGCAACCTCAACGGTGTTGCTCGTAAAGGCCAGTTTACTGCTGAAACACCTGCCCCGGACCCAATGCAGGCATTGCTGATGGGACCAGCAGAACGTTCCGACTCTATTGTGGATTTCCGTGGACTACCAGACGGTACCATCATCACCATGATCAATACTGCGCCTGATGCACCTTTCGGCGGCTTTCCGGACGTACCAGCTGATCCGGCAACAACGGGACAGGTAATGCGTTTCGTTGTCAAAACTGCCCTGCTGGGCAGCAGCCCAACAGACACGTTATATGCTGATGGCAAAAACGAAAACCGTAGAATCACCTATACCGACTACTTCGGTAATACACGCAGGACAAGGAATGATAAGCAGGCGACCAGTGCCGTTATTAATGGCGATGCTGCAGCGACAGACCCCTGGTTAATTGGTGTAGATACAAATGCCCTGGCAAACTTCGCGGTTAACGTTAATGCACCCGCCCCACGTGAGCTGGCATTGATTGAAGAGGAATCAGCACTGATCTGTGCGGATGCGGTTGGTTTGAACATGGTACAGTTACCTGACTTAACACCAGTAGCTGGTGCCTGTGTTGATGCAGGTGGCAATGTTCACCCCACAGCACTTCCATTCGCACCTAAAGCTGCAGTACTAGGGACTATGGATGCTGCGGGTGTACCATCAGCGACCCTTTGGTCTGATCCTTTGACCACTAATATTGCCTCCAATACCTCCGAGCAGTGGAATATCAACAATACCACGGTCGATGGTCATCCCATTCACGTTCATCTGGTTGGCTTCAAGGTACTGGGACGTTCAGCGATTGGCGGTGGCCCCAGCCTGAATGTTACGACCCCGACAGGTATACAACCCTGGGAAGATGGCTGGAAGGATACCGTAATCACCTACCCCGGAGAGGTTACCTCCATAGCGGCTAACTTCGATATCAACGGGCTGTATGTATGGCATTGCCATATCCTTGAGCATGAAGATAACGAAATGATGGTACCAATGTGTGTAGGCGAAGCAGGTGTTGACTGCCCTGCAGAGGTGTTTTAAATAATAATCATAGCTTAGACAATAAGCAGAAATTTTAAGGCCGCCTTCAGGCGGCCTTTTTTGTTAACATCATCTACTCAGATATATTTATTGGCTCTCTGGAGAAAGATTTGAATATGCGATTAATAAAGTTTGCGCTTGCCCTTTGCTTGACTCATAGCGCAATAATTTCTGTAGCGGACGATAATAACGCTGCGCTCAGGGATGACGCTGATCGCGCCAGCTACAGTATAGGACAGCAGATTGGTATGGATTTAAGAAAACAGAACATACCGCTGGATGAAGCCGCACTGCGTAAAGGCATTATGGATGGTTTGCACGACAACCCGCCACTGGTACCTGCACGCGAAATGAACTCGCGTCTGATTAAACTGAAAAAAAGCATCACTTCACAATTGAATGAAGAGGCGATTAAGAAACTTGAGGCACGTCGTGAGCTGGAAAAAAATATTCGAGAAGCGGGCAAAGCCTACCTGCAGGACAATGCGACTAAACCTGGTGTAAAGACAACAGCCAGCGGGTTGCAATACCGAGTAATAAAATCAGGTCAGGGGCTTACACCCAAAGCCAGTGATTTTGTAACCGTGGAATACAGCGCAAAAACGGTGCAAGGGCGAGAATTCGATAGTTCAAAGAAACTCGGCAAGCCGGCAGTATTTCGAGCAGACAGTGTATTTCCCGGGTTTAACGAAGCTGTGCAAATGATGCGGCCAGGTGCCAGATGGGAAATTGTTATGCCGCCCGAACTGGCCTATGGTCGTCAGGGTTTGCTGGCGCATCAAACGATCATCCTTGATCTTGAGCTGCTATCAATCCAGCAGCAGGATGCACAGTCCGATGCTGGCAGCAAATAAATAATTAGTCCTGAAGATAACGACGTTTTTCTTTTGGGCTTACCGGAGGTAGTGGTTTTTCACGTAATTTAGGTAACACTGATGGGTCGGGTAAATCCGGCTTGAGACGTTGGTAATCGACAGGAATTTTAAATTGGGTATAGGGCAACTTACCATGCCATACAGACTTAAACTGTTGCAAGGTACCATCCTTGCCTCGACTCGATATGGATACCTGGCGTTCGTCCCTGGTGGCAACTGCAGGCCATCCGACATTCAGCCGACGGCCCAGCATAAACAAACGTGACAGAGTAACCATTTCACGAGAGTTAAGCCCAAGAGGCCCGGTTGTAGACATGCAGTGTTGTAAAATTGGCTCAGCTGAAGCGTTAATTTCGAGCACCTGCTGACAGCGTGCTCCAGCGATGCTGGCGGATTTTCGCAGCGGCTTGAATTGTGGTACGACATTGGCTGTTGCTGGCCAGTACAGTCGCCCCATGCGAGTAACCTGATAGGTTTTGGATTGATCATAGATGTCGAATTTTAACTGTCGACCGGTATCCATCAAAACATAGTCAGCCTGGCCACGAGGTTCGGTATCCAGGCGTAACCAGCGTCCATAGATGGATATGGTTTGTTTTACCGTTTTACCATTGGGGTTGGTTAACTCATAGGTGAGTACCGAGTCGGCATAAAGTGCAGGTTGAATACTAAAAAAAATTAACAGAGATGCCAAAATTTTGCGGTGATTCAATGTCTTGCCCTCATCAGGTAAGTAAGATACTGCACATTATATAACATTCGAATCAGCAAGTACTGGAAACTAAACACTTATGAACGACCCGGGTAAAAAGATTTAGCGATAATCTTAGCGTCCTAAAATTCGCGGACATAGATCAATCGATTATCCGAACAGAAAAAAATATTGGAGAAGCAATGAAATTATTCAACCTTATGATCACTGCGGTGGCCCTTAGCACCGCCTCTTTTTCAGTATTCTCTGATGTGAATCTTAACGAAGATTCTGAAAGAATTAATTACAGTGTCGGGTATCAGGTAGGCGCTGATTTTCGAATTCAGGAGTTTGAATTACACCCGGATGCTGTAATGATGGGCATACAGGATGCCCTATCAGGGACAGAGCCAAAAATGACCAGAGAAGAAATGAAAAAAGCACTTGCTGCTCTGGGTCAACAGGTAGTCGAACGCAAGAAAAAAATGCGCGAACTGGTAGCCAATAGTGCAGAATTAGGTAACGCTTTTATGCAGGATTATGCAAAAAAGGAAGGCGTCACCAAAACTCAGAGTGGCCTGTTATATCGAGTCATTGAAGAAGCTAGTGGCAAGCGCCCCGGCCCCACTGACAAGGTGCTGGTACATTACAGAGGGAAACTGGTCGACGGTACAGAGTTTGACAGCTCATACCGACGTAACCGACCCGCAAGCTTTAGAGTGAATCAGGTAATTAAAGGCTGGACTGAAGCGTTACAATTAATGCCGCGTGGCTCCAAATGGCAACTCGTTATTCCACCCGCACTGGGCTATGGTGAACAAGGGGCGGGGAAAATAATTCCACCCGATAGCACCTTAATTTTCGACGTTGAATTAATCGCTATACAACCGTGACTGTCGCACCCTTAACATGTTTAAAGCAATCATAATGAATAATGGATGTAAGATAGCATTATTCCATAAAGACCCTCTTTCATTATGAAAATACAGATTATCATGCCTGCTCTGATCTTATTTTTTTCCTTCTCAGCAAGTGTGCACTCAGGTAGTGCAATCAGCTTTTCTGACGCAAATCAGCGCCTGAGCTACAGTCTGGGAAATATCATTGGGAACACACTAAAACGTAAAAATTTGTCTCTTGATGAAACGGTCTTAATCAAGGGCATACAGGACGGCCAGGCACAGATTACTCCGCTGTTGGACAGTGCTTCATTAAACCAGCACAGTGCAGAAATCAGAAATCAGCTGCAACAGAAAATGGGCCTGGAAACCCAACATCCGCTCAAGAGCCGGCGTGAAATTTACGCAAACAGAAAACTCACAGGTAAGGCTTTTATGCAGGCAAACAGGCATAGACAGGATGTGGTCTCCCTGCCTAGCGGACTGCAGTACAAAGTCGTCCAGCCTGGTGATGGTGTGAATCCACAGGAATACGACAAGGTAGGTATTGAATTTCATATACATACACTGGAGGGCAAACAGATCGCGAACTCTGGAGCCAGGGGTGAGACCTCAGTAATGCCGGTTAACTCTCTCATTAAGGGGTTGGCAGAAGCGGTACAGCTGATGCGTCCCGGTGCGATATGGGAAGTTTATCTCCCTCCCCAACTGGCCTACGGACACATGCGCCGGTATGCGAACTTAACCATGGTTGCTGATATCAGACTGGAATCGGTGCATTAGACAATGAGACGCTTTCCTGTTCAAACAGTGCAAAAAAGCCTTCAAAGTTTAAAAAGCTCAGTGCGCAGCGGCCTGTATTTCCAGTTGCTGATTTTAACGCTCACAACGTTTAATGGATACGCCGATACCAATATGGCGATACTGAATAGTCCTGCAGCAAGCGCTCAGTACAGTATGGGCTATTTTGTCGCGACATCTGAAGAGTTAAAAGATATTACCATCGATAGCGAAGCGCTGATGATGGGAATAAAAGATACACTCACCGGAGAGTTACAGTTAACACCCAAAGAGATGCAACAGGCACTGGAAAATCTGGGACAGAGTCTGGTGCAGGAAAAGAACAGTACTCAGGAAAAAATAAAAGCCTATCGGTATGATAACCAGCGCTTTCTTCAACTGAATAAAACAAAAATGGGCATAGTTACAACCGATAGCGGCCTGCAATATCAGGTACTGAAAGCTGGCACGGGGCCAGCACCCAGTTTAAACGACCAGATTCTAGTTCATTACAGTGGAAGCCTGATTAATGGTCAGCCGTTTGAAAGATCTTATCATACACAAGAGCCAACCAATGTTACTGTGAGTGAGGTCATTCCTGGCTGGTCCGAAGCACTGCAGTTAATGCACACAGGTAGTCAATGGCGCCTGTTTATCCCAGCAGAGTTAGCCTATGGCGAAAAGGGTGTTGAACATCGGATCCCGCCCTACAGCACATTGATTCTGGATGTGGAACTACTTGCTATCAATTAAGGTGCGTAACATGCAATTGATGAAAAAAAATAACGGACAGAGGACATCCATGTTTGTAAAAAAACGATTAAAAGATTGCCATAAAAGCACGATGTTTAGTCTGTTTGTGGCCTGCGTAATCAGTTTTTCCTTTGCGTCGTCCACTGCCTTAGCTGATACAACTCAAGGCGCTTCAGACTCGTTGATTAATAAACCCATACGTCACAAAGACAGCTTTAAAGAACGGCTACAAAAACGTAAAGCGCTCGCAGAACAGTCAAACCAGATGCCTGCAAATGCGGAGATGTCCATGCAGCATGACCACCAGGATATGCCATCCAGCATGACGATGCCGATTAATCAGGAAGCGATGACCATGGAACATGAGCAGCATATTGATGCTAAAGCAGTGCCACGGTTCTGGGACAGCATGCAGGATTCCATGCAATCCGAACAGGAACCCATGCATCAGCACATGCATGAAAAAACCGTACTAACACCTGAAACGCCTTCCCCTTCAATTTTTAAACCCATCAAACATACTATGCCTTCGATCTCAGGTGATGACTCAGGCAGCGATGGTGTTAATAAATATGTCTGTCCAATGCATCCCCAGATTGTACGTGATTCCCAGGGTAGCTGCCCGATCTGTGGCATGGATCTGGTGACACATAAAACGCAGTCTGGCGATGTTAAAAATCCTCAGGTATTTCTTAC
Organism: Gammaproteobacteria bacterium; assembly: GCA_050288105.1. Lineage (GTDB taxonomy): Bacteria > Pseudomonadota > Gammaproteobacteria > JACNJF01. The sequence continues at coordinate 525,927 of JBNKDE010000001.1, read as the reverse complement.
TACTTCGGTCATACAGAATATGGGGGTTCGAATTGCGCCTGCCCGCAAAAATCAGTTACACAATCATATTGCCACCCAGGGCCTGGTGAGCGCGGATGAAGACCGTGTAGTCAATATTCACCCGAGGACTGCAGGATGGATTCAACGTCTTTATCCATTGACTGAAGGGGACAGAGTCGAGCGCAAAGATACCCTGGTCGACTTTTATTCGCCCTGGATTAATGAAATCCAGCTGCAATACATCGCCGCACTGGAAGAATTCGATATGCTCTCTTTCGCCCCTGAAAAAGCTCAGGAAATCAACTCAAAGGTTGATAGCCTGACCAACTCGCTGCGCCTGCTGAACGTCATGGACATGGATATCATGCGCATACGCAATACCCGTAAGGTACAGAATACCATTCAGCTACTAGCCCCGCTGTCCGGCGTAATCACTGATTTAAACATACGCGAAGGTACTTACCTTGAGCCTTACCAGTCGATGTTTACCATCGTCGACCTGAGCAAGGTCTGGGTAATGATTGACATCTATGAACATCAGGCGGTATCGGTGCGAAAAGGCCAGCAGGTAAGCATAACTACGCCGGCTATTCCGAGTAGAAAATGGCAGGCAACTATCGATTATATCTACCCTGAAGTAAACCCGGAAACACGTACACTAAAGGCGCGTATTACACTGGATAACCCGGATGAGGCCCTGTTACTGAACATGTATGTCAATGTTGATATCGCAGTTAACCACAGCAATCATGAAGTCCTCACGGTACCGCGAGAGGCAGTGATACTTACCGGTGAAAGAGAGGTGGTGATCAAGGCTCTGGGCAATGGACATTTCCAACCCTTTGATGTCAAAACCGGGCTGCGAGATAACGATAATATCGAAATCATTTCGGGACTGAGCGAGCATGATGAGGTCGTTATCTCAGGGCAGTTCCTGATTGATTCGGAATCCAGCCTGCAGGCCAGCTTCCTGCGTTTATCACAGTAATTTTCAAATGCCTCAATACATCATAAGCTGGTCCTTAAACAACCGACTTACAGTGCTGCTGATCGCTGTATTCCTCTCTTTATGGGGATGGTTTTCTGTATCCAACATCGCACTGGATGCACTTCCTGATCTTTCCGATGTACAGGTGATTATCAAAACCAGTTATCCTGGGCAATCCCCCCGGGTTATCGAACAGCAGGTTACCTATCCCATTACCACGACCATGATGTCGGTACCGGGTGCTAAAGTGGTTAGAGGCTATTCTTTTTTTGGCGATTCCTATGTGTACGTCATTTTCGACGATCATACCGACATCTACTGGGCCCGCTCGCGAGTGCTGGAATACCTGAACCAGGCTTCTGCCAATCTGCCTGCTTCTGTCGTGCCCCAACTGGGTCCAGATGCCTCAGGCGTGGGCTGGATTTATAGCTACGCCCTGGTTGATCGAAGTGGCAAGCATGACCTGGCACAATTACGCAGCCTGCAGGACTGGTTCCTCAAATATGAGTTACAGGGAATTAAAGGGGTCGCAGAGGTAGCAACAGTCGGCGGTATGGTCAAACAATATCAGGTGGTACTCAATCAATCCAAGTTACGGGCATACGGAATCCAGCTTAAACAGGTTTCTGACGCTATACGCGATGCGAATCGTGAGGTTGGCGGCTCAGTCATTGAAATGGCTGAATCAGAATACATGTTACGTACACGTGGCTATATCAACTCAATCCAGGATATTGAACAGATTCCAGTAGGTACAAAACAGCAAGGTATACCTATTCTACTGCGTGATATCGCAAACGTGCAGATAGGGCCTGAGATGCGTCGCGCAGTCGCTGAGCTGGATGGAGAAGGAGAAGTCACTGGTGGTATCATCGTGATGCGACACGGGCAGAATGCTTTAAACACAATAAAGCGGGTAAAACAGAAAATAGAGGACCTCAAACACGGATTACCAGAAGGCATAGAAATCATAGAGACCTATGATCGCTCTGCATTGATTGAGCGGGCAGTTGATAACCTGTCAGATAAGCTGCTACAGGAATTAATGATTATCGCGCTGGTATGTGTATTATTTCTGTTCCACCTACGCTCATCTCTGGTTGCCATCATCAGTCTTCCACTGGGGATATTAATCGCCTTCATTATCATGCGTTTAAATGGAATCAATGCCAACATCATGTCGCTGGGTGGCATAGCAATCACAATTGGTGCCATGGTAGATGCCGCTATTGTGATGATTGAAAACGCTCATAAACATCTCAAGAATTCGAAATGTAAATCAGGTTCAGCTGAATTCTGGAAACTGATCGCTCAGTCCTGCGGTGAGGTCGGGCCGGCTCTGTTTTACTCCCTTATCATTATTACCCTGAGCTTCATACCGGTACTGGCGCTGGAAGCCCAGGAAGGTAAACTTTTTTCACCCCTGGTGTATACCAAAACCTTTGCTATGGCTGCCGCTGCTGGGCTATCCATTTCCCTGGTTCCCGTATTAACGGGTTATCTGGTGCGAGGAAAAATTCCAGATGAAAAAAGTAACCCCTTGATCAGAATTTTAATTCTTCTATATAGACCTTTACTAAAATACTCCTTAAACAACCCCAAAAAGATCTTAATCATCTCTCTGTTCCTGATACTGAGTATCGCCCTGCCTTTATCGGGTATTCAAGGCATTCTGTCCCCGTTTAAGATGGATTCTGCAGAACAGCAGCATGATAATCACCTGCCCAGTAACTGGAAAAAAACCTTTTCCCGTATACCCTGGATAGCACGCCTGGCCGATGGTATCGGATTTGAATTTATGCCCGATTTATTTGAAGGCGATTTAATGTATATGCCAACTACCCTGCCCAGCATTTCTATCGGCAAGGCCAGGGAACTGCTCCAGCAAACCGATAGATTGATCCTGCAGACCCCAGAGGTCGAACGTGTATTTGGTAAAATCGGCAGGGCTGAAACGGCAACCGACCCTGCTCCATTGAATATGATCGAAACCCTGATTAAATTAAAACCCCAATCAGAGTGGCGTGCTGGCATGACACTGGAAAAGCTTAAGGCTGAACTGGATCAACGCGTTCATTTCCCTGGCCTGAGCAATGCCTGGATCATGCCGATAAAAACTCGCATAGATATGCAATCTACCGGCATTAAAACACCCGTAGGTATAAAAGTAGCAGGGTCAGATATACATAAAATAGAGGAAATCGGATTAGAGATCGAAAAAATCTTGATGAAACTGCCTGGTACCGCCTCAGTATATTCTGAACGGGTAGCTGGAGGACGTTATATTGAAATCACTCCGAGGCGTCTTGAAGCGGCACGTGTTGGTATCAGCATTGAAAACATCAACGAAATTGTCAGCGTCGCGATCGGTGGTATCAACATAACGCAGACTATAGAAGGCCTGGAGCGTTACCCGATAAACCTGCGCTTCCCCAGAGAAAATCGCGACGATGTCTATAAGCTAAAACAACTCCCCCTGATTACAAAGACAGGTGCACAGATTCCGCTATCACAGATTGCCGAGGTCAAGGTAGTAGATGGCCCCCCCATGTTAAAGAGTGAAAATGGTCGTTTGAATGGGTGGACTTATATAGATCTTCACAATGTAGATCTGGAAGACTACGTAAATGCAGCCAGGCAACAACTGAGAGAACAAATTAAATTACCCCCAGGTTATTCGATTACCTGGACCGGTCAGTATGAATATATGCAAAGGGCCAGTGAAAAACTGGAAACTATTATCCCGATGACACTGATCATCATTTTTATTCTGTTATACCAGATATTTCATCGCGTTACTGCAGCGTTGCTAGTGCTGCTTTCCTTACCGCTGGCGCTGGTGGGAGGTTTCTGGCTACTAATAATACTTAATTTCAAGATTTCGGTGGCGGTGATGGTAGGCTTCATCGCGCTGATGGGCGTAGCCGCTGAATTTGGGATCATCATGCTGATTTACCTGGACAAGGCGCTGGCACAACGCCAGTCAAAAAATCAGCTCAACAGCAAGGAGGATCTGTTAGCAGGTATTATGGAAGGGGCTATATTACGCGTAAGACCTAAAGCAATGACAGTCAGTATTATCATAGCGGGCCTGTTCCCCATTATGATCGGTAGTGGTACCGGATCAGAAGTCATGCAAAGAATTGCGGCACCCATGATAGGCGGCATGATTACGGCACCTTTATTATCCATGTTCGTCATACCGGCTGCTTACCTGATATGGAAAAAACGCGAATACGCTTTTAAATAGTAAACCCGCTGTTAACTTCGGCAACTCGATTCATTGTCGTCACAGCTCACTCCCCTGAACTGATTTAGCGAGCGTGTTTGTCAGGCCGGTAAAAACTCAATCGGATAAGTCACGGTTACAGGTTTAACATCCTTGCTACCAAAGTCGAATGCCTTAATACGTTTAACCAGACTGGCTTCAAGACTCTTATCATTCAAGGCACTGGAAACAATGACCAGATCAGTAACTTTACCACTGGCTGCGATCGTTAAACGAAAGATGATCTTTCCCTTGAGGCCCGGATTTTTGCGTCGTGCCCGGTTATACAGGCTAAATAATTTGCCCTTGTTTTGATCGAACACCAGGGTAATTTCTTCTTCAGCGCGCACCTGTCCTTTGGCGGATTTTTGCTTCGTTTTGCTGCTCGCGACTTTACTGTTTTGTTCCTGTAAAGCCTTTTCGCTGATCAAGGATTGTTTGACCTGACTAATTTCCCTGTCCGTCAATCGGGTTGTGCCAGTAGATTTTACTAACTGCTGATCAGAAACACCTTGACTGCCTTTGCCCGCATCAGCCAGTAACAGTTCCCGCGTTTTTGTTTTAGTATCTTCCCTGCTGTTGGTGTTTCCTTTATCCAGTACGGTTGCGCCTACCATTGAGCTGATAGCATCCGTTTCCATCAAGTCTGATAACTCATTACTTAAGGCAAGCAGTCCACTTTCAGCCGCTTTTTCACGTGCATCCTTTTGAACCTGAGTCAGTGGTTTATCCAGTTTCTTTTCCTGTATTTTTTTAACTACAGGTTTAGGCTTGGGTTTAGGTTTTGGTTTTGGCTTGGGTTCAGGCTTGGGCTTGACAACTTTCGGCTCCACCTTTTTTTTTTCGAGCAGGAAATTGGCTATTCGTGGCGGTACGGCATTTTGTACCCGCCGCTCAACGGGTGGCAGCTCAATCGACGACAGAATCAGCCCTGCTGACAGCATTAGTAAAACAACAATTACTGTAATCAGGTGAAAACGTCGATCACCTTCGCTTTGAAAGCTCCAGTTAAGGGCGAGTTCATGATATCGAGTTAACGTCATCCTGCCTCACCTCTGGCAGCTGACTTTTGCATAGTCGCAAACGCGATACGGGTGTAATTCACCTCTCGACAGGAGGCGAGTATTTTTCTTAATAACTGGTAAGAAATTTCTTCGTCACCCATTATGGTGATCGCCTTTCCTGCCTGTGGTTGTGCTGAGGCGCTAAGTACCGTTGTCCTGGAGGATTGAAAATTTAATTCATCTACCAGGCCCTTAATTAATATATCAGGACTATCTATTTCACTGCTTATGCTGGCGACCTCCCGCCCCTGCACTAGGATTTTTTCTCGCGTAACAAAGACCACCAGGGTTTCTTTAGGGGCCTGAGTGGCTACAGAGGTAGGCAAACGGATATCTTTTTTGCTCGGAAGTTGCTGTACATTAGATGAGCTTACCAGCAGGAAAAATACCAAAATGGTAAAAATATCCATCAACGAAACCAGATTAAGCGCTGGTCTTTTTCTTTGCTCGTGATGCCGTTCCATACGCTTTGCGCGTTTTGACATTTTCATCATTGATCTGTGACCTCGGCCGATCCCGCGCCGCCCGTTGCGTCAATTTCTGGCGCATCGCCAATAGAAATATTCGGGAATAACTCTACGGTTTCTAATTCTGTAACATTGACCACATCAGCGCTACGTACACGATCCATGACCTGAATTAAGGTACGATAATTGACCCTGCGATCGAGTAGCAGGGTAATATTCTCTTCATCTGGAAAACGTGATTTTATTTCAACAAGGATGTCAGTAAACGCCTTCCAGTTAGTTTCATCCGCAGCGCGTGCAAGATATTTAATCCGCCCAAGATTGGCGTCTCTGATTTCAAAACTTTCCGGTCTGATGAGGAGTTCAAGCTGTAATTTTATTTGCTCCTGCTGTTCAGCCTGACTATTTTTAGCGGGCAGATTGAGTTCCAGAATCGTAATACGCGAAAATACTGCAGTAATTAACAGGAAAGGAACCAGGATTACCATAAGATTAAGGAAAGCGGTAATATTCAGTTCTACCGCTTCCTTAACCATTTTTTTTCTCACCAGCTTCATAGACGACTTGCCCTGTCTATTCTTCCGAAATCAGATTGAGACATTTAACCGCCGCCATTTCTATGTTATCCACCAGGCGTGCGGTTTTGGTAACCAGATAGGAATGAATCAGGATTAAGGGAATCGCTGCCACCAGTCCGAAAGCCGTGGTATTCATCGCAACAGAGATACTGGATGACAGCAGGTCCGCCTTTTCTGCCGGATCAGCACCAGCCACTGCGGTAAACGCCTGGATCAGTCCTATGATGGTTCCCAGCAATCCTAGCAGGGTTGCAATATTGGCAAAGGTGGCAAGGTAATGCGTGCGCTCTTCCAGGTCGGGCAGCACTTCCATCATGCCCTCTTCCATAGAGGCTTCAATGACTGCTCTGGATGCATTACTGGACTTTCGCGCAAAGCCATAGTTCAGCATATGAGCAAGTGGTGTTTTGGTATTCTCGGTGAGTTTAAGTGCGCGATCATAATCCTGGGCCTTTAACATGGGCACAATCTGGCTCCAGATTTTTTTGGTGCGACTTTGCGTTGAAGTGATATAAATAAATCGCTCAATAGCAATTGCCAGACCTAGCGCTAAAACCAGCAGGATGGGATACATGAATGCACCACCTGTTTGAAAAAACTTAACTATTTCCATGAAACATCCTCGTGTTCAATCAAATTTCTGTTTAAGGGGTGGTAAATAATTACCGAATTAGGTTGATCATTAATTAATAAGTCCCTTTCTAGGAGTAAATCTATTAGCAGGCTATTCTCAACTGCATGCTTTACTCGATATCCTGATTTTGAAGAAATGTGATAGTTTGCATAAACAGCGCGCTTTGGGCATCCTCTGCTTCCACATCCTCTGCCTTTTTCTTTCCATTGATCTGTTGATCAATATTATCCAGAATGATCTTTCTCTGCTGCCGATATTCTTCAAGCCCGATATGATTATGATAATAATCACTGGATAAATCCCGCAACATCATTGAAATACTTTTATCATCCATTGCGCTACTCCTGTATCTCTCTTAACACTCGAAAACCGGTAGCTTTATCAGCTGATCCATCATGAGCTTTCGCCGTGCTGATAGTACAGCTCTCCATAGGATCCAGAAACGATCCACCAAGTACCTGCAATTTTCGGCCGCTATAATACACCCATTCCTGCACGTTACCCACATAGTTTACCAGGCCCCAGTCATTCTGGCTGCCAACCGTATAGTTGACCAGATCTCCACCCTTTTGAAAGCCTCTGGTACTAAGCTCACAGTTTCTATTGGGGTCGAGTTTTTTACTGCGGGATTTGGCTGCATGCAACCATTCTGTCTTACTCGGTAAACGATATTTCTTACCGGTCTGATTGCTGAGCCAGGTCAGATAGGCGTTAACCTGTCCGATCGAAATCCCGCTGACTGGCAGCTGATCATTTTGACTGAGTTTAGTACAGATTTCTGTAGCCACACAGAACTGATTAAACTCTGCTACGGAGACTTCATATTTTGTCATCGCAAAGGGTTTAATCGTCGAATTGCCAGGGATGACTACCATTTCTGGACCATATCCTGATTTTTTCAGTTTATCCTTACACATGGCCCTTTTGCCACGAGTGCCTAGACCTGCCAGAGAAATATCACAGGGATCTCTCGACTTGATATCGATACTTGCCAACAGTGGCGAATTAAAGAGTTTCAAAGCCTGCTTTTTAGCGTCTATGGCACGCTCAGGAAAGGAAACACCAATACGCTTGATGCAGCCTGCCAGCGATCCGATTATTTCATTCTCTACCTGGGAAAATCGGTCAGCTGAAAGCTGTTTCAATTTATCTATCGCAATTTCAAAATCACGCATATTGATACTTCCCTGGCAATTCAGCAGGGTGTTCACATTTTCCAGCCCCACGTTGAACTGGTCATTCTTTTCAGCATTTTTCTCAGCCAGTAATTTCTGCTGTTGCTGTTTTTGCTGTTGTAACTTTCTTTCCTGTTCCAGTTTCTGTTTTCGTTCTAATTCCAGACGAGCTGCCTCTATTCGTTTCTGCTGGGCAATTTCTCTTTGTTGAGAAATTTTCTGGCTGAACTGGTCCAGTTCGGATGAGTCATTTACATAACGACGAGCGGCGCTAATCAGCTGTTCCGCATAACTATATTTTTCAGCAGTCATCGCCTGTTTAATCTGTTCAACGTAGAGCGCAAAAACGCTAGCCATTTTCTCATCAATCCAGGGATCACCACCCGGAATTAATAACTTCAGATTGGAAAGATCATTCCAGATAGAGTCCTGCCAGAGATCTGTAAAATTTGCCTGTTCAATTAACTTGTTAATATTTTCCTTGTAAAAATCAATTCGAACTTTCAGTTCCAACTCATTGCGGATATCAAATTCTGAGTAAGCCGGCGCTTCAGGCTGTTTGGCAAAATAAAGGAAATAGCTGCTAATACCAGCAGCAAATAACAGGGCAAGTCCAGTCACTACCCAGTTTGAAGATTTCAGGTTCGGTGTAATTGCGGCTTCGAATTCCGCCACTGTTGCAAGGCGGTTTTCACGGCGCAATTCAATCGCTTTTTCAATCGCCTGCCATTGAAACTTTTTGATATGAGTAATGCGTTTAGGTTTTAATTTCTGGCGCTCCGCTTCATCGGCGGGCACCTTGTTATAGGGATGCTGACCAGTGAGTACTTCATACGCAACGCAACCGAGTGCATACACATCATCCCTGACATCGGGCACCTTGCCTTCTAACATTTCGAGACTGGCATATGCTGGTGTTAGTGCGCCCAGATTACCCGCATCAAAAACCGTATGATCCTGCTGTGCCCCCTCGAGATGCTCGACCTGGGCAACTGCTCGCGCTATACCAAAATCGAATACCTTGGTCATGCCGCTTTTGGTTACAAATACGTTACCGGGTTTAAAATCCGAGTGGATAATATTTCCCTCGTGGGCATGTTTTAATGCCAGGGTCATACCATGGATGATTTCCCAGGCATCATCCGTTGGAAGCCCGGTGGTTTTATAACGACGTATCAATTCATCTAGTGGATGACCATCAAGGAACTCCATGGTCATGAAAACGGTATCACCATCACGATCAAAGTCGTGCACATTCACGATGTTTGGATGCGCAATGCGCTGCGATTTCCGCGATTCACGCTGTAACGAAATAAAGGCTTCTGGATGCTCCTTAAATTCTTCGCTTAATACCTTGATGGCGACGTAGGGGTCTCGGTCCTTGGCTTCAACTTTTAACAGATCCTTTGCTTTATAAACAATCCCCATGCCACCAGCACCTAGAACCCGCTCGAGCACAAAGCGGTTTTTCAATACATGCTGATCCTTATAATCTGCACCTGAGTTTTCAGCTGTATTGATTCTATCTGTCTTTCCAAGTATCAGGGTTTTTTGTAACTGAGTGTCATCATTTTTTTGCCCGCCCTGCACGGAGCCAGGCGATAAATCATTCCTGTTTACTGCATGCGGATTACCCGGTTTTATGCGAGTTTTATTGCTCGGCGCGGCAGCACCTGCGACTCGAGTTTCATCATCCGGGCCCAAGGTATTTTGCTCTGCATTGCCTGCCATTCGACTGGCTTCTTCTCTCGCTCGCGCTGCTCGTGCCTGCGCGCGCCTGGCTGCGATGCGTTTGGCATCAATCGAAATCCGGGTGGCATCACGCGGTGGCTGAATACGAGTCGCTTCCGGGGTATTAGGCTTCGCCGGCGACAGACGAGTTTTATCACTCTCTGCCGGTTTTGAGTTGGCGGGTAATTTAATTCGGGTTTTACCATCTGAGTTATTCGTCATAACTCACTGTCTTTGGATAAATGCTGCGTTCGATTGGCGGCCACGTCCTGTTCTCCCTTTACCAGAATAACCGATACATTATCATCGGCCCCTTTTTCCAGAGCCTGTTCAATCAGGCTATCTACGGCACCCTGTAGCGTAGGTGTTAACAGTGTATCGGTAATTTCCTGCTCACTTAGCATATTGTAAAGACCATCGCTGCATAACAGAAAAATATCCCCTAACTGTGTCGAAAAAACATTAATATCCAGGTAAAGCTCATCCTGCGCACCTACAGCTCGCGTAATGACATTGGATTCAGGATGATTGATCGCTTCATCCGGGGTTAGGTATCCCTGCTGGATTTGCTCCTGAATCTGACTATGGTCCTGTGAGAGTTGATGTAACTGGCGATTGCGAAACCGATACAGACGCGAGTCACCCGCCCACAGGCACACCCCTACACGGCCCTGGATTAATAGAGACACCACCGTGCTGCCCAGGGTTCTTCCTTCAAGCATAATGTCTGAATATTCGAGAATGCGATGATTTACGTCCATCAGGCGGTTCTCTATGTCGATGACAATATCATTCAGGGATTCATGCCGAGACAGATCTTCCAGGCTGGACACCACCATTTGACTGGCGACATTACCTGCTTCATATCCGCCCATACCATCGGCCACAGCCCAGAACTGTACCGCCGGCAAACCCAGCACCGAGTCTTCATTCACTTCCCTGACTTTTCCTACATTCGTATCCAGCGCCGAATTCCATATTACCGGACGCCTTATGGTGATATCAGTCATCGATTAAATTACATCTTTAAATTATAGGGTATCTTCCAGTTCCTCAACTGCCACTGACCATCCAGCATAGATGCTATCCCTGAAATAGGGGGCAATCCCTGACTACAGAACATCAGTGGCCCAATCAATTCTGAACCTTCAGTCTGCCAGAGGCTGTAGCTAGCAACATCATTACTGAGACTGGCATCCAGTAAATAAGGTAACGCGTCATAAATACTGGCATCAGCGGTTTCTTCCAGGCCTATAACAAAGGGGCCGGACTCACCCAGGTTTGAGGTTACCTGGTAAGGTTCAGAAGTATTCTGCGCTAATTGATTGATAGAGCTATCCAGACCATCCACATCCATTTTCCCATCCAGTGCTAGCAGGCAGTAAGTTTCAACCTGCTGAAACCATTCCTGTTGAGTGAAAAGGAAATTGGCTACACTTTGATTCGACGCGATGGGCCTGACGATACTTACCGGGAAAAAGCGCCCTACTCTGTCGACGCTGGGCATAATCACACCTGCCCAGATCTTTTCGTCTATTACGCCAGATGACAAAACGAAACGCCAGATTGGACTGGTGAGGTAAACATCAAGCCAGTTTTCACCTATCTGCTCGCGGGAAGCAGACACATAGAACTGTAACCATTCATCCCACTGATTGATAAATGCAGGGGACAGGTTGCGAAAAATGAAGTCACCATGTGCGGGTAACTTTCCATAGATACCAGTGAGTTTATTATCCCGCATTCAAATTGACTCTGGGCAGTTGAACGAATCAAGCAAATTGGAATTGAACGGGTTATGAATACTTTCCGCCTTGATCAGGAATTCCATTTGATGTCGGATACTTTTTGCTCCGCCGTTGGATGCTTCGGTAACACTGAACTCGATAAGAAATACATTCGCTTTCTTGGTGCGCGTAATTTTCGAGCTATCCTGTAAATGAAACCACGCCCAGGGGCCTTCAAAAGCAATTTCATTGTGATCGCCATTCAGGTCCTCAAAAACAATTCTAACCCTGCTGTTTTCATCCTTTGCAGACCAGTTTAATTTTTTCCAGAATTTGGGGCCGTGATTGTAACCAATGCGTTGCTTACCCACATCAAGCCAGAATCGGGCATCAATCTTATTCAACTGGTTGGGCTTTAACTGAAACGATAGTCCCGGTGCTTCTGGATTGGTTCTGAAAAATATACTTTTAATATTTTGCGCTTTATGAATTTGCGCAAGGGTATTTGTATTCAGGCCCAGCGAGCGGTTATCGACCACTCTATTACTCCACCTGGCATCTGTTTTTACAAACGGCTTTATGTAGGTAACGAAGAACTTATCCATTTTTCCTTCGGGTTTAAAAAAGTCGGTAAAGTCGAGCTGAGCCAGTTCATTACGGGACTTTCTGGAAAGTGGATAACGTCCGGATAGCGCATCCCGGTAAAAGGTATAAACTCTGTTACGCCACTCACTATTGACATGCCGGTGAGCTGATGCCAGCACCACGCGCCAGCTTTGATCAGCCAGTTTCTCTAGCCAGCGCTTAACCGGCTCCGGTTTATTTGCCGCAAACTGGCTAAGCGCTGTTATCGCATTACCCGATCCCTGAGTAAAACGCGCAGCAGCGACCTGAAATGATTTTTTGGATGGATCCGGGGCCACTGCAATCTCACCTATAAAATCTTTCAGCTGTTCAATTTTCTGGTTGATTGATTTAATCGGTGCCGCAGATTTTTTACTTTCTCTCAACAATTGGTTAACCGGTCTAAAATGCTGATCGACTTCGGTACCTTTAAAAGTTTCTGCCAGTACACTGGTCACTTTAGCTGCCTTCCCTTCTTCCTGATCATCGTTCAGGTTTTGCAGTAGCTGGCTGGACAGCTGGGTGTTTTCGGCGGTTACCTGAAGTACCGCTAACAGCGGTGAATATACCGGGTCGATAAAGCGCGACAGAATCTCCATCGCCATATCCAGCGACTTAAACTCTACGACATCAAGAGACTCAAGCACGCGCGACCATTGTTGCGTGAATTCAGACAGATAGAGCTGAGTCACCTTTTCGCTGATCTCGTTCAAATCATCCTTGATGAAATCAACCTTGCCAGATTCATCATCGGATAATACCCACCGGTCGCGTACCAGATCAGCAATGATGGGTGAGTCTGTAGAGAGATCGATGCTGTCATATCCCTCTTTGGTAAACATAAATGGAATCTTTAATTGAGCATTGATTTCGTCTGAGGTAACGAATGTTTCCCTGACTGATTCACCAAACAGGTTGAGTAAATCAACTTTTTGACGGAACTCAGGCTGCGTGCGAATTCGGCTATAGATACGCTGATGTACTGGTACTCTCAATAACAGCTGCCTGGTCTGAGTTACCAACTGCGTGTTGAGTCTGACCGCCTGAAGATCCAGGTCCAGCAATTGACGCAGATGCTGCTCCAGCGCCTGGCGTTGCGTGGCTTCGCCGAACATGGATTCCTTCCAGTCATTTTTAAACCAGTCTATGACCAGTTGTGAATCCATATGCTGGATCTTCTGAAACATCAGGTAGGTACGGAAATTGTCATACAGGTCCCCTCCCTGATGCCCCATGGCAATCTTTTTTTCCAGGTACCCGATCAGTCTGGGTAGCAGCAGTCTTTTAAGTTGTGCGTGGTATGCCTGATCTGCTGACTCATCAACGTGGCTGTCGTACATTCCCATACCAGCTAACCAGGGATGTTGCTCCTGATCGTACACAATGCTAGCTTTTGCCAACGCATTTAGTGCCGGTATCACCGCACGCAAATCCTTATTCCAGTCTTTTATTGCGCCCTGGCTACGTTCGTATTCAGTTACGTATTCTGCGACCTCCAGCATATAGTTATCGTGCTGATTGACACTGCTATACCATGACAGCAGCAGGCCAAGGGCTGACACAACCAGGGTGACAAAGGCGGCTCGGCGCGACCATTTCAAAAACAGTTCAAACTTACGGTTCGACCCAACTAACTCAGACTCCGGGAAAATTACATCACGGAACAGGTTACCGAGAAAAAAGCTTTTGCCCTGGGAATGCTGGTAATGAGACTGCTCTCGCTGGAAGCCAAAGTTTGCGGAAACCGAACTCATCATCCTGTCGATAGGTGTGCCATCCTGTGTCCCACTGGTAAAATAGACACCACGCAGATAGGGCTGCTTTTCAAATCGATTTTTTATAAACGTCTGGCTAACAAACTGACTGATAATATTGCGTAGATTTTCAACCTGTAGCGGAAAACCCTGTATCAAACCGCGTCGTTTTATATCCCTTTCCTGATGCATGCGTGCCAGCTCACGCTCATACAGGCGTTTGATAAGCAGGTCCATCTCGTGCTCGAAGCTTTCAAAATCAGGACTTTGCGAAGAATCAGGTGCATTGGCCAGGCTGATACCCCAGACCTGCTCCCGATCCTCTCTCGACAGGTCTTCAAAGTACTCTGAGAAGCCCGAGATAAGATCAGCCTTGGTAAACATTAAATAAATGGGGAAGCGGATTTCCAGCTTCTGCATCAGCTCATCAATTCGGGTACGTATAATTTTCGCCTGTTGCAGCCGCTCCTGTTCACTCATTACTAACAGGTCCTGCACACTGATCGATACTATGGCCCCATTTATAGGCCTGCGGCGTCGGTTTTTCTTCAGCAACGACAGGAACGCTTCCCAGGCATTGCTATCGATTACTTTATGACTATCCTGAGTGGTATAGCGTCCTGCTGTGTCAATTAGTACTGCCTCGTTAGTAAACCACCAGTCACAGTTTCGCGTGCCGCCCACACCCTGCAATGCTCCCTGACCGAACTGTTCGGCCAGTGGAAATTCCAGGCTGGAGTTTATTAACGCGGTGGTCTTTCCCGACCCTGGAGGACCAATGATGATATACCAGGGTAACTGATACAGCGCTTTTGTCTTATTTCTCCCCTTAAACCTGAGCCTGGACAGGGTCGATAGCGCATCTGAAAAGCGCTGATTGAGCTGATGATATTCTTCTGAAGATTGATCGTTTGCACTGTCGCTTAAGTCAATCGCCTGCTGGTTTTCTGCAAGGTCGCCCACCAGCTCATTATTATTTTTCTTATTGGTTAGCTGGATCCTGAGATTATTCAGCCCCCACAGTAACATGAGAACAATGATTGCGATCAGCCTTGATATTTCGCTGGCGAGCGGAGCGCTATTGTTGTCACCAAATTTGATCAGCGGTCCAACGAACCAGATGACAATCGATAGCGCGATCAGACCGATCAAGGAAATGACGATCTTGTTAGTAAATATTGCCAGAACTTTTTTCATTATTTAAATATCTATCCCTGAGAATAAATTCAGTGAGCCCTAATTACTTGGAGATTCAACGACGGGCTTATAGCTTTCGGTAATCGTATCAAGTTGAGCAACAACGGGCTCTGATGAGTCATACAGCCAGAGCCGGAATCCTGTATAACTGAGTAACAACACGGCGCATAAAATACTGGCAACAACCCAGAGTGGAATATAGCTGGTAAGTGAGTTTCGTATCTGGCCGAGACCCTGCCAGTTTGGTGACAGGGATCTTTCATAATCACCTCGCTGACGTCGGATGATGCTGAATAACTCATCTCTCAACTGCTCAATGCGATCTCGGCCACGATGAATCACCCTGTACTTGCCCTCAAAACCGAGACTCAGCAGGATATATAGAAATTCCAGGATATCGATATTCTCTGATGGGTATTCGAGCATGCGATCCAGAATTTGAAAAAACTTTTCACCACCTGCAGTTTCATTATGAAACACGCTCAACAACGAGCGTTGCGGCCAGGCAGACTCAGAACCCCAGGGAGTGTTTAGCACAGCCTCATCCAGCGCAGTACAGATTGAATAACGCACGGAAAGTACAATCTCCGGTTTTACTCCGATCTCTTTAAGCCGGTTTTCAAACTGCCTGATTTCATGAGTGAGTCTTTTATGTAGCCCACCAACGTCAGGATGAGTTACGGATTGCCGGGTCTTTTCGAATACTGTGATCAATGTCGTCGCATTATTCACAATCGGATTGATTCCACTATGAGTCTGAAACGAGGCTAACCTTGAATCAGCCTGGACATTGTTTGCAACTTCCGCCTGGTAAAGGTTTGCATTCCTTTGAATAGTTTGTTGATGCGCTGGATTGGAGCGTTCGGGATTTTGCGGCACCTGACGCGCGCCTGCCGTTCTCCCACCAGGTGCTGGACGAATAACAGTTCTATCTGGATTTGCAGCCTGCTGTTTGAAAACAGTTTTATCACGATTATCTGGAGACATTGATATTCCAATTTTTGGCCAAAGCTTGAATCCCTGTAAAAGTTAAGACTGACGGATTGCCCAGAACTCGAATGTTAAGCCCGGAAAATCCCCACCCACATGAATAGCAAATCCGCCTGAATGTTTTAATTCATTCCAGAACTCGCTCTTCGGTTCCAGCTGAAAGTAGCAAAACCCTGAATGAAACGGAATCTGCCTGGGCGCAACAGGTAGCGGTTTTAAACCGATACCGGGCATTGCAGCATTAACCAGTTGTCGGATACGTTCAACCGGGCCAATCTTAATCTGGGCGGGCAAATGTAATCGAAGCTGTTCTTCAGGTAAATCAGCTTTTGCAGAGAGGATGAATACCGAGCTACCAATCATCGAACGATCTCTCAGCTCGGCTACACGGATTCCATATTTTTTCTCAACCAGCTCAAGCGCTACTGCCTGCTGTTCATGTACCGTGCTGAAGCTATTTCTCAGTGCCACCATTAATGGTTCAAAACAGGTCTGTATGCCATCATGCAGATAACCTGCAAATACAGGGGTTCGCTTATTCTTACTCACAAATGTCGATAACTCGCCTATCATCTGCACCATGTGTCCATATAAATCTACTGGGTGTAAACCCTTAATATGCGACATATGCAATGCCAGTGGTTCGAATCGATTGAGTAACTGTAGCAGCATATAATCTGCCACCTCTGCGGTTCCTCCTCGATTCGGATCAGCAAGTCTTGCGGCTATCGCCTCTGCCCGACTATGCAGTAATCCTGTTAATTCAGTGAGGTAACCCTGTAATCGAACTGAGTTCTTACAATCCAGCAATGGCGGGATATAAGCATCATCCAGCAATATATTCTTGTCATCGCGTATCTCTGCAATTCGTATCATGCCGATACAAACATAGCCACTCAGGTCATCCTGTCCCAGCAACAATCTTAGGTTCAGTTTACCGATAGCAATGGCAACCGTTTCACCCGTATCTGTAGATACATCCCTGATTTCATGCTCGATGCTGGTAAAACGCGCAAGACTCTGAGCATTTTCATTAGGAACGACTTCCAGCGCACCCTGGCGTTTTACCGGCAGGCATAAATAGACGATAGTGTTCTGTGTGTTTTCGGGTATATCGATTACTGCAGGCGCAGCATCGATCGCAGGGAAATTAAACGGGGTACCATCAGGAAATATCCCTCTTCCCGAGAGCAGCGAAACCTTGCCCAGTTTCAACATCTGCTGATCGATCTCAAACTCCTTCATGCCCCAGCTGTAAGCATCCAGAGAGGAAAACTTTCCATCAATCAGCGCTTCAAGATAACGTTCCTGCTGCTGGAAATGCTGCGGATTCAGGAACATCCCCTCTGACCAGACTACTTTATTATTTAGTGACATACGACGGGCTTCAAATAATTAACAGGATAATCTATTCTGCGCTGGGGTTATCAGCAGCCGAATCAAACATAATCTGGTTTGCAGACACTCTAATTCTGACAGAATTGCGGAATACATTATTAGAGACTACGGGAAAGATCAGTTTAAACCGGGATTCCTTAAAATCGAAAAACTCCGCATATAAACCAACATACTGGGTATTTTTCTCTAGCACGAACTGTTCGGTTCGGTTCACACCCGGGGTAAAACGTTTCAATTTATGTACTTCGCCAACCAGATCTGCACCCAATGTTTCCTTGTCATTTTCATAGATATCAATGAAATCCGCCTTTTTCAGCATCTTGTCGGACTTTAACTCATACATCCTGATAAACAGAGGAGATGGCACCCCCATCTCGTCCTGATTAATATCAGAGTCGATCAGAAACTCAATCTTCAAATCAGTATCGAGATTGAAATATTCCCCAACATAGCTTTTGTTCGACTGACAGGATGATAAAAAGGCCATCATCATCAAAATGAAAACTGGACGCAAAAATCGACTCAACATACGGATCCCTTTAATTCTCATTAGTAAACTTTTTAGCCTTACGACTGATAGCGATTTTCTGTAACTGGTCTTCGTAAGCACGCACAAACTTGTCACCAAATAGATAATGGAAAGAACTGTCAATATCACCCGCCATTTCCTGGTAATAAGCGACATATGCATCCCACTTGCGCGCTTTCTGGCTACCCGGAATCAGGCTGCCTTTGTTTTGCTGACTAAACCGCTCTTCTAACTGAGCGGGATCAAAGCGCTGAATCAGGGAAGTAAAGGCTTCGCGTATCCCAGCCAGAACGGCTAATTGATGTTCTGCAACACTTTTAAACCCCTCATCTACAGCATCTATCGGCTTTTTGAAAGCATTACCCTTTTTAATAAACATGTTTTCCAGCGCGTCATCGATGTTGGCGGAAAATTTTAACGGGTTATTCTCCACCGGCTGAATGGTAGTAACATTCATGCGAAACTCGTTTTTAATAGCACTTCTGGAGCCAAGGACCTTCATTAGCCCGGCGATCATTTCACGTAATACCTCACCGCCCAGCTTATTGATATGTAGGATTTCATCATCGGACAACCTGGAAAAATCAAGTCCAAGCGCACTGACAAAGGAGGTATCGGCAGATGCAGCTGCCGCTTCAGAGCGTTGCGCGGCTGCTTCAGCTTTACGCTTTAATTCATTTAACTCTGCCTGGATTTTAGCATTGACTTTCTCCAGTGTTTTCTGGCGTGCTGAAACTTCAACTGGTTGTACGAGGACCTGAGCAGCGGGCTGAGCACGTCCTGCAGGATTTGGCACAACCACAGCGGGCTGAGGCTGGGGAACAGGCGGTTCCGGCATACTAACCGGATCAGACAGAAAGTCATCATCCCAGTCGTCAGGAATGCCTCCACCCATAGGCGGAAGCTCCGAGTCGACGCCGGGTACAGGCCAGTCGATCTGCTGACTCATCGGATCGGCGCCATCCGAATAGGTTGAGGCTTCAAAGGGATCGTAAACATCTTCAGGGTATGAAGCCAGTGGACTACCGGGGACCGCCTGAGCCATATCCAGAGCGGCCAGCGGATCGACCCCACCGGGCTCTTCATTGAATAATGATTCACGGGTGTATACCTGCCCAGAAGGAAATGGGTTTGCACTAAAGTCATCAATCCCAATCCCTGGCGATGAAAACGGGTCGTCACTGTCAGCAGCAAACGGACTCTGTGAGGGCATTTCGTCGTTCTGCATAAATGCCGGTGGCGAGTCCTGCAGTAAGATTGAGAATTCGTAATCGCCGATAATGAAGGTATCCTGATCCTTAACCGGCAGACGAGTGCCCTTTCCCATGGGATCCATTGAACCGTTATAAAAGGTCCCATTGGTACTTTGATCTATTAAATAGCATTGCCCGTTTTCTATAACAAACTGGCAATGCAGCGAGGAGAGGTAACGCTCAGGATCGTCCAGCACCAGGTCATTATCATCTCCTCTGCCAATCGTACCGCCCTGACTACCAAAGGAAATCCTCGACTGAGCCATGGAGACTGAGTCTGGTGCTTTTAAGAGGTTAATTACTAAAGACATTAATCGAACTTCCTGATTGTTTTATTACCTGAAATCCATAATTTGTTAAATCAGACTACGAATGAACTCTGTATTCAGAAATGAATCATGCTGCCAAAATATACTATTTGCCGCTTTGTTAAAAGTGCAATGATTAACTCACGGCCGAATTAATTACACATCCAGATTTACCTGGAATCACCCGAGCCGCAAAAACCCGCTCAGCTGTGCAGAATATGGCATGATGGAATTCCTACTGAAGAATAAAGTCCAGTAAACATTTATCACAATTTATATATGATTTTAATTTAAACCACTGAAATCATGCGTTAGAGTGAGATATTACCATCACGCTTTACATGTTGGATACAATACCTTATAAATAGCCTGAATTGAATGGTTATTCGTCCCAAGCACATATTATCACGGTAAGAATCAGCTCTGAAGGAACAGTATTTAATGGCGTCCGAACAAATTATCCCCCTCGATCAACTGCTTACACCTATCTCAGACGATAGCGCTACTGGAATCGACATACGGGAAAACCCTTCGCCCACCTCCCCCTATTATTCGATAAAAGATGCGCGTAACGCGGCTAGAGCTGCTGAACGCAATAATATTTTTGACAATGATAATAGCGAGGCAGATAGCCAGTGGCGCAAGATACTGGAACTCGCGCCCGATATTCTAATCAATCAGGCGAAAGACCTCGAAGTTGCCAGCTGGTATGTAGAGGCACTGGTAAGGCGCTATGGTTACCAGGGATTACGCGATGGCTTTAAACTAATATATGGACTGATTCAAAATTTCTGGAACGAGCTTTACCCGCTTCCAGACGAAGATGGTATTGAAACTCGAGTCGC
This sequence comes from Gammaproteobacteria bacterium, assembly GCA_050288105.1. Classification (GTDB taxonomy): domain Bacteria; phylum Pseudomonadota; class Gammaproteobacteria; genus JACNJF01. The sequence continues at coordinate 505,397 of JBNKDE010000001.1, read as the reverse complement.
TTCACTGACCGGACTAAATGGTGAGGGATCGGAGGGCGTTTTAATCGCACCCATCCGTAATATTTTTATCACTGAAGGTATCTCTACCGGGCCTTATAACTACTGGATGTATCAACAGGCTCTGGATATTGAAAAAATCATCGATGAGGAGACACGTAGGGACAAAGCATCAAAACTCGGGTTTTCCAACGATGATGTTGAACGCGCAGTATCTGAATCCAGCGAACAGTTCTACATTGATCTGATGGAGGATGCCAGAGAATCGCTCGATACCTACCGCGAAATCAGTCGCATTCTGGATGAATACTGCGGTCTCAACGACTCACCACCTTCCAGCAATATCATCAATATTCTAGAGGACTGCCTGGGCGCGATAAAGCATATTGGCAAGTACAAGATTCCGCAGACCAGTCAGGATAACGGCACTGAAGAAGGCGCTCACAGTGCAGACAATAGCTCAGATGAGCCTGCCCAGACATCAACTGCGAATTTCAATAAACCGATTCAATCTCGTCAGGATGCTTTCAAAAAACTCATTGAAATATCAGAGTTTTTTCGCAAATCAGAGCCCCACTCGCCAATATCCTATATTCTGGAGCGTGCGGTCAAATGGGGTGATATGCCGCTGGATGAATTAATTAGAGAGTTGATACCAGACTCTTCCGCGCGAGACTTTTACGGTTCCCTGACAGGTATAAGAACCGATGAAGATTAATACTGTATTTAACCATTTAAACCCGATCATAACGAGGAAATACCATGTCTGATAGCATTCATGACAAACTAAAGAGAGTTAGAAAACCACGCGTACATATCACCTACGACGTTGAGACTAATGGCGCGTTACAGCAAAAGGAACTACCTTTTGTAATGGGCGTTATGGGGGATTACTCAGGCGATAATGCAGAAAGCAAAAAAGCACTAAAAGATCGCAAATTTTCTCAGATAGATCGCGACAACTTCAATGAAGTTATGAACAATATCTCTCCCTCACTCGACTTAAAAGTTGAAAATACGCTCGAAAGTGACGGTAGCGAAGTCGCAGTCAGCCTCGATTTCAAAAGCATGGAAGATTTTGAACCACAGAATATTGTTAACAAGGTCGATCCTCTGAAGAAGCTGATGGAGACCCGAAATAAATTGCGCGACCTTTTAACCAAGGCAGATCGTTCTGAAGAACTTGAAAATATTCTGGAAGAAGTGTTAAGCAGCACAGACGCACTGGCGGCTTTGCAGGGTGAACTGGGTACAGATGAAGATAAAAAAGAAGGTGACGAATAATGAGTGACACAGAAAAACAAGCGCTCGACCAGGAAGCTGAGGTACTGGAGCCGGTCAGTTTTCTGGAGCAGGCAATTTCCGCAACTAAACAGACGGCTCGTAATGAAACAGAAGAGTTATTAAAGACGCTGACTCGTGAAGCAATGGAAGGCACGGTGAAGTGGGACAAAAACCTGTCTGTCACCATCAATAATGCGATCGCTGAAATTGACAAAGCCATGTCCAGACAATTATCAGCGATCATGCAAAACGAAAAATTTCAGAAGCTTGAAGGCTCCTGGCGCGGGCTGAATCACCTGGTGATGAATTCAGAAACCAGCACTGGTCTGAAAATCCGCATGTTGAATATCAGCAAGAAAGAACTGACCAGAGACCTGGAAAAAGCCGTTGAGTTTGACCAAAGTCAGATCTTTAAAAAGATTTATGAAAGCGAGTTCGGCACCGCTGGTGGTGAACCCTATGCGGCATTGATTGGCGACTATGAGTTTACCAACCATCCCGATGATCTTGACATGCTCACGAACATGTCAAACGTCGCTGCAGCCGGGTTTTGCCCATTTATCTCTGCAGCAGATCCAAAGATGTTTGGATTTGATAGTTTTACTGAATTGTCTAAACCCCGTGATCTGGAAAAAATATTCGACTCAGCCGAGTACATTAAATGGCGTAGCTTTAGAGATAGCGAAGATTCACGTTTCGTGACCCTGACTATGCCACGTGTTCTCGCGCGCCTGCCCTATGGTAAAGACACCAAGCCGGTTGAAGAATTTAATTTTGAGGAAGCGCGTCTGGATGACCAGGGTCGACAGCTTGAAAGTGAACATGACGAATATTGCTGGATGAATGCTGCGTATGCGATGGGTACAACATTAACCCGATCCTACGCTGAGTACGGCTGGTGTACCAGCATTCGCGGAGCCGAAGGTGGTGGTAAGGTTGAAGGCCTGCCCAGCCATACCTTTATTAGCGATGACGGCGACACCGATCAGAAATGTCCAACCGAAATTGGAATCACTGATCGACGCGAAGCGGAACTGAGTAAATTAGGGTTTCTTCCTCTTTGTCACTATAAGAATACCGATTATGCCGTATTCTTCGGTGCGCAAACCACGCAGAAACCGAAGAAGTTTGACGATCCCTCTGCCACGGCCAATGCTGAAATCTCCGCGCGTTTGCCTTACATCATGGCAACCTCTCGCATTGCCCACTTCCTTAAGGTCATGGCCAGAGACAAGATAGGAACCTTTATGGAAGCCAGCGATGCAGAAGAGTGGCTAAACAACTGGATCGCCGGTTATGTGAATGCCAGTCCCGGTGCAAGTGCAGAAATGAAAGCCCGCTTCCCGCTCGCGGAAGCCAATATCGAAGTCAAGGAAGTACCTGGACAACCCGGAGTTTTCAGCGCGATTGCCTACATGCGCCCCTGGCTTCAAATGGAAGAGCTCAGCGCCTCTATGCGTATGGTAGCCAGCATTCCCAAAGCTGGGTAAAGCAGCTTCACATTAATCACCTCTTGCTTCAAGAGGTGATTATATGTATCCATGCTCGAACAACATGCAGTCTCAACATATCGAACCGATTAGTCTGGATGACCTGCTTAGCCGGTCCCCCTATCTTACAGGTTTAAATCCATTTTTATCAGAAAGTGACCCGGTTAAGGCGCTGGTTTTCTGGTTAAAGGAGTTTGTCCCCGGGCAGCAGTTGAACGCGATCGAAGACATCGCGATCAGCCTGCAAAGGGCGATCTCAGACATTGATCACATGATCAATGATCAGGTGAATGCCATCATCCATCATCCACGTTTTCAGGCACTGGAAGGTTCCTGGAGAGGTCTCTGGTATCTGGCCGTGCAGGCTGACGGAGCCAAACAGATTAAGCTAAAAGTTCTTGATGTTAACTGGAGTGAAGTATCGCGTGATATTGCCAGGGCCCTCGAATTCGATCAGAGCCAGTTGTTCAAGAAAATATATAATGAGGAATACGGAACACCGGGCGGTGAACCCTATGGCGTCATTATCGGCGACTATGAAATCAGCCATAAAACCTCACACAAACATCGCTATAACGATCTCGCAACCCTGGATGGGCTGGCACAGATTGCAGCTGCTTCCTTCGCTCCCTTTATTACAGGCGCTGCACCGGAATTATTCGGGCTGGATGACTTCTCTACATTGGGAAATCCAGTCAACCTGCACGCCATTTTCGCGCAGAAAGAGTATATAAAATGGAGAGAGTTGCGGACCAAATCTGATACCCAGTTTGTTGGTCTCACACTGCCCCATATACTAATGCGCTTGCCTTACCGCAAAACGCCGGGCAGCTTTAAAGGATTATTTTTTTATGAAAAGTGTAACAGCAAAGGCAGGGAAAACTACTGCTGGGGCAATGCCGCCTATGGATTTGCAGCTATTCTGATTCGTGAATTCAATAATGTTGGCTGGTTCGGTCATATCCGCGGTGTACCGCGTAATCAGATTGGCGGAGGCCTGGTATCATCGCTTCCCTGCGATAGTTTTGAATCTGACGCAGAAGACATTGCACACAAACCACTCACCGATGTCATCATCACTGACAGTCGAGAAAGAGAGCTCAATGAGCTCGGCTTTATTTCACTTTGCCAGTGTTATGACCTGCCGCTGGCCGCATTTTACAGTAATCAGTCATTACACCGGCCAGCCAGATCAAAAAGCAAGGAAGGTGAAGTCAATGCGCGTTTATCCGCTATGCTACAGCATGTTTTATGTGGTTCACGTATCGCCCATTACATCAAGGTGATTATTCGTGACAAGGTCGGTTCATTCATTACGGCACAGGAATGCGAAGATCTGTTGCGCGACTGGCTATTTAAATATACCACCGGGCGAGAAGATCTGGACTGGGAAGAACAGGCACGCTACCCCTTGCGGGAAGCCGCGGTGGAGGTCAAGGACCATCCCGAAAAGCCTGGTGACTATGTTTGCGTTATGCATCTTCGTCCACATTATCAACTTGATCATATGGTGTCGGAACTGGAGCTGGTCACTGAACTGGCACAGTCTGCCTGATTTAACAGGACAGGGTTATGGCAAGAGTAGACAAGAAGAAAAAACTCCGTCCCTCAGTTCTGGATCGTTTACTGGATAATGATCCGGGTAATGCATTGGACATTGACCCCGGACAACACCAGAAGCTTAAAGAACTCAGAAACAGTGTGAGGCGTGATCTGGAAAATTTACTGAATACACGGTTACGGATTATTGAACCCGACGACGAGTTTCCTGAACTGAAAAAGTCCCTGCTCACCTATGGTTTACCGGATCTCGCAACGGTTAATATCATTGATAAAGAAAGTCGAAAAGTATTCGTAACTCATCTGGAAAATTTATTGATGGAATTCGAGCCCAGGTTTAAAACAGTCAATGTTAACTACCTGGAAAATTCTAATGCGCTTGATCGTACTTTACGTTTCAGGATCGATGCCCTGTTATATGCAGACCCGTCTCCAGAAGTTGTCATCTTTGACTCAGTACTGGAACCCGTATCAAGAACTGTGAATGTCGAGGAGGCTGTTCATGCCTGACGAATTACTTCCCTATTACGAAAAGGAGCTGGCATTCATCCGTCAGATGGGTGCAGAGTTCGCCAACGAGCATCCCAAGATTGCGGGACGCCTGGGCATTAGCTCGGATACGATTGAAGACCCGCATGTCTCAAGGCTCATTGAAAGTTTCGCTTACTTAAATGCACGCATTCAGCACAAGCTTGATGACGACTTTCCCGAACTGAGTGATGCCCTGCTGGAAGTGCTGTTTCCTCATTATCAGCGCCCGATTCCTTCTACTACCATAGTCCAGTTTGTTGCCGATGCGGAAAAGCTTGATAACAGTTACCTGCTGCCTAAAAACACAATTCTGGATACAGAAACTTTTAATGGTGAAAGTTGCCGTTTTACGATCGCATACGACACCCTGTTGCATCCCGTCAAAGTGGCTGATGCGCGCGTTCTGGGCCGTCCATTCTCTACGCCTGGTTCATCTCAATTTAAAGGTGCCGAAGCTGTTTTAAAGATTTCGCTACAAACACTAAGCAATGATATCAACCTGGCCGAGCTCAAACCGGAGTCTTTTCGGTTTTATCTCAAAGGCCAACCACAGCATATCAACCCCTTGTACGAACTGCTTATGGGTAAATGTCAGGCCATTTTTATGGCATCATCAGAAACCGACTCTAGTCCAGTCAGGCTACCACTGAGTTGTTTAAAGCCGGTCGGTTTTAAAATTGATGAGGGACTACTACCTTATCCTGATACCTCTTTTATGGGCTACCGCTTACTCACAGAATACTTCGCGCTACCTGAAAAATTTATGTTTTTTGACCTGTCAGAGTTTGCCCATAAACTTACTCCTGATTATCAAAATAGCGTGGAGTTTTACTGTTACCTTACGGGTAGCGATGTCGAGCTTGAACATAATATATCAGCGGAAACCTTTCAATTAGGCTGTGTCCCGGCGATCAACCTGTTCCCCCATCGAGCTGACCCGATAAAATTGAGACATACCGCCACCGAATACCAGGTCATAGCGGATGCGCGTCGGCCCAAAGGTTATGAAGTCTATGCCATCAATAAGGTCACCGCGACCACTTCATCAGGTGACAAGGAAAACTATTTACCCCTTTATGGCATCAACCACGAAAACCAGAATCAGGAACAACATGCCTACTGGTTCAGCAGCCGCAGGCATGCCAAACTGGGGACACATCAGCGCGATGAAGCAACCGATGTATTTCTGAGCCTGGTTGATCTGACCTTTAACCCGAATAATCCTGACGACCGAACCCTGTTACTGGAAACCATTTGCAGCAACCGAGATCAGCCCGCAAAGTTACCGTTTTCCAGTGAACAACCTCGACTACAGGCAGTTGACGCAGCACCACCCTGCTCCAGAATTCGCTGCCTGACACAACCCTCGCCAGCGATAAGACCCTCCATGCGAAATAACGCGCGCTGGCGGTTGATTTCACACCTTAGCCTGAATCACCTGTCGATCAGTGGTGGTGATGATGCGGTAACTGCTTTAAAAGAGATACTCAGGCTTTACGACTTTAAGGATTCATCGGCAAACCGGGCGCAGATCGATTCCGTCCACAAAGTCTCGACCCGACCCATTACCGCGCCGCTTTCTATAGATGGACGCACAACCCTGTGCAGAGGCATTGAGATTGAGATAGAGCTCGACGAAACGCAGATGACAGGCAATAGCAGTTTTCTGTTCGCCACCATACTGGAGCACTTTTTCGCACTGTATAGCTCGATCAATTCGTTCACTCGCGTCATGGTGAAATTAAAAAATAAGGAAGGTTATCTAAAAAAATGTCCACCCAGAGCTGGCGAAAAAATATTCCTGTAGTCAGGCAGCTGACAGAAGCAGCCTATGACTACGCTTTCCAGCAATCGGTACGATTGCTGGAGCGCTCTGCTGTGTTTAATAAAAAACAGAACCATGGATCAGTGCCAACCAACCCGGTCGCCGGATTTGCACCACCCGCGCTTGAAGCAATACGCTTTTATACGCACCAGTCGCTGGCATTTCCAACCGGGGAAATAAAAAGCGTAAAACGCCGTACCCTGACTAATAGCGTTTCGCCTCAATGGCAGCTGATTGTGAATCTGCTTGGCATCACCGGTGTGCAGGGCGTGCTGCCCTACCATTACACTGAGCTCATTCTAAAAAGGCAGAAAATGAAGGATGAAACCTTTGAGCGTTTTCTGAACCTTTTCAATCACCGTACTATTTCTCTGTTTTATCAGGCATCGATTAAATACCGCCTACCTGTGTCTTATGAAAGAACACAACTGCATGCAACGCAACGTCACAAGCTAGACCAGCATACGCAGGCACTGCTTTCTATTATGGGCCTGGGGACCACAGGGCTAACCGGTCGTCTGTATACGAAGGATGAATCACTGGTTTATTACGCAGGTTTATTTAACCAGAAAATCCGTAACAGCAGTAACCTGAAACAGATTTTGCAGTCCCATTTCGATATACCGGTTCAGATAGAACAATTCGTTGGTCAATGGAAAGAATTAATCGATGACGTGCGCAGTAAGCTACCGGATTTTGACAATCCGTCTGGAAGGAATACACAACTCGGCAGATCCCTGATGATTGGTAAAAAAGGCTGGTTTGCCCAGGGCAAAATCCGCATAATTCTGGGTCCTTTAAACAAGACACAATTACGTCGCTTTGCACCCGGCACGGTCACATTAAAAGCCTTAAATGAGCTTGTCAGGATGTATGTAGGTATGGAGAACGATTACGAATTTCGCATCAGGATTTACAAACGCGACAAACCCCAACGTATCAGCTTAAGTGCAAAATCCCCTACGGTCATAGGTTGGGATAGCTGGTTAACCAGTAAGGTAGTTAACTATGGACCTGATGAAACACAGGACTTATCAATAAGCTCCAGTCGCTTTAACTGAGTTATCAACTGAAACAGAAGCTATACAGGGACGTCAGCACGCTCTGTATTAAAGATTAATTTAAATGCAATGAAGTCAAAATGATTTTAGGGAATAAGACATGATCACTATCGATTTAAAATCTCTTGTAGGAAAACTCAACGAAAACTGCCGAGCGGGACTGGAAGCAGCAGCTGGTGTCTGCCTGGCGCGCACACATTATAATGTCGAGATTGAGCACTGGATACTTAAGCTACTTGAAATACCCGATAGCGATATTGTTGCTCTGGTAGAGAAATTTGAGCTTGACCGCGGCAGACTAATGGCGGATCTAAATAAAGAACTGGATCGATTTAAGTCCGGTAATACCCGCGCACCTGCACTCTCACCTAATGTCGTAGAATTAAGTAAAAATGCCTGGATGCTCGCCTCAGTGGAATACAACCATCCACAGACCACATCTGCACATATTCTCGCTGCGTTGCTGCTAGACGATAACCTCAGGCGTTCTTCAGAAATATGCTCCGGCGAGCTCAATAAAATTGCGCCAGAGTCACTGCGTGCGGTATTGCCGGCAATCGTCGGCAGCACCTCAGAATCGGTTTCCGCTGCCATTGGTGATACCTCAGGTACTCAGGCGAATGCCTCTGCGACACCCACCAGTACACCATCGCTGGACAAATTCACTATCAATCTCACCAAAGATGCCAAGAACGGTAAGATAGACCCGGTATTGGGCCGTGATGAAGAAGTACGACAGATTATTGATATCCTGATTCGTCGACGTCAGAACAATCCGATTCTAACCGGCGAAGCCGGTGTTGGAAAAACCGCGGTGGTAGAAGGCTTTGCATTGCGCATTGCATCGGGTGATGTTCCCGCGCCTTTACGTGGTGTCACTGTACTCAGTCTGGATCTCGGCCTGTTACAGGCTGGCGCCAGCGTCAAAGGCGAATTTGAAAACCGCCTGAAGTCTGTAATAGCTGAGGTTAAGGCATCCCCCGACCCTATCATTATGTTCATCGACGAGGCTCATACCATGATCGGTGCGGGTGGTAAGGAAGGCCAGGGAGATGCAGCAAACCTGCTAAAACCCGCGCTGGCACGTGGCGAACTAAGAACCATAGCCGCCACTACATGGGCTGAATACAAAAAGTACTTTGAACGCGACCCTGCCCTGACGCGTCGTTTCCAGGTCGTCAAAATAGAAGAACCGGACGAAGCAAAAGCAATAGATATGATGCGATCAATCTCCACCATGCTCTCTATACATCATGGCGTGCGTATCATGGATGAAGCGATAGTGGCATCGGTTAAGTTATCCAGTCGCTATATCACCGCGCGACAGCTACCAGACAAGTCAGTCAGCCTGCTCGATACCGCCTGCGCGCGCGTGGCACTCAGCCAGAGTGCAACCCCTGCAGCCATCGAAGATACGCAAAGGCGCATAACGCAAAGCGAAACCAATATCATATCCCTACAACGTGAAAATGCCACGCTGGGTAACTGTGATGAACGCATCGAAAAACTGCAACAGGAAACTGCCCATTTAAAAAGTGAACTGGAGGTACAGTTTGCGCAATGGGAAAAAGAAAAACAGATCGTGCAACAGATTCACCAGTTGCAGTCTCGCATCGAAGATGATTTTCACGCTCAGGGGCTTTCTGAAGAAGAAGCTGCCAAACCCGATGCCTTGCAACAGTTACCTGAAGAAGAACGCAGCAGTATCAAAAAAGAATTGCATGAACTCATGCAGCAATTACTCGAAGTACAGGCCGGTCAACCGATGATACAGGTGAATGTCGACGAACAGGCTATCGCCGAAGTCGTCGCCAACTGGACAGGAATACCGGTAGGCAAAATGGTATCTGACGAGATTAACTCAATTCTGGATCTGGCAGACCGACTCAATGAACGTGTTATAGGTCAGCAGCACGCACTGGAATCTATTGCTCAAAGTATCCGCACCTCACGTGCCGGCCTCACCGACCCGCGTAAGCCCATCGGCGTTTTCTTTATGGTTGGCTCCAGTGGTGTGGGTAAGACAGAAACCGCATTAGCGCTTGCGGATGTTTTATACGGTGGAGAAAACAATGTAACGACGATCAATATGTCCGAGTTCAAGGAGGAGCATAAGGTTTCCATGCTACTGGGATCGCCTCCGGGTTATGTCGGCTATGGTGAGGGCGGCGTACTTACTGAAGCCGTCAGACGCAAACCCTATAGCATTGTACTACTGGACGAAATGGAGAAGGCCCATCCGGGTGTACAGGATATCTTCTACAACCTGTTTGACAAGGGCACTATCAAGGATGGTGAAGGTCGTGATATTGATTTTAGAAATACCATTATCATTATGACTTCAAACGCAGGTGAGGAGCATATCCGTGCCATCTGCGCACAATCAGAAACTTTACCCGATCCTGAGGTCTTGCTGGATAATTTTCGTCCCCAGTTACTGAATTATTTCAAACCGGCCTTTCTGGGTAGAACCACTTTGATACCTTATTATCCGCTGGGAGATGAAGACCTGTTAAAAATCACCCGTATCAACATGAACAAGATCCAGAAAAGAATTCAGGATCACTACAACGCGGAATTTAGCTACAACGAAGACGTTATGCTGCATATCGTAGCCAGGAGTCAGGAAGTCGATACCGGTGCCAGAAACATAGAGAACATTCTCACGCGGACCATGCTGCCAGAAATGGCAACAGAATGTCTGTCTCGTCTGGCTGAAAATAAAACGATTGAAAAAATACATGTCGATGTTGACGAAGAAGGCAAGTTTAGCTACAGCATTTCCTGAAATACCAATGTCAGTTCAGAATCAGAATCAGAATTTGAGGCTACTAGATGTTACCGACATTGCTGAATATCGCTGATTAATAAAGTTTGGATATGGGTAGTTTTTTTCGAGCAATATTACGCCTGCTGGTTGCTGCTTTTCTGGTAACCAGCATCATCCGCCTGCCTGCTGCGTACGCGGATGATGCCCTGCTCGACTCCATACATGAGCTGGATAAAAAGTTTCAGACGCTAAGCTATGAATACTACCGTTCCAGCTCAAAACAGGTCAGCAAATTCACGCGTATAGAACAACTGGCCACCAAACTTGAATCATTGAAACATGAAAATACGGACAGCGCGATTCAACTCATTTTTGGCAATCTGGAACTATTAAAGAATAATGCCCTGCATCCGCTACTGGTCGACATCTACCATTTTTTGTTACAACATAATTGCACCACAGTGGCTGATGAAATTTATCACGCTATTCAGCAGGCTGGCGATGAGATTAATCTGGCAAAAACCCGCCTTCACCATGCGGAGTTCTTTTCCGGAAAGCATAACTGGCTTAAAGTTGTTCAGGAACTGGGCGACGCTTATAACACGCTGGAAAAAGATGACGTTGCTTACGCCAACCTGTTGAAGGGCATAGCGCTGCAACACCTCAAGCAGCATCGCATGGCCATCAAAAATTATCAGGATATCCCTGCAGACTCCCGTCACCAGATCTATGCTCAGCTGAATACCGCAATTGCCTATATTCGTCTGGGATGGCTAAGTGATGCGCAAAAGAACATAAACGCGATGACGCTATCGCCCGCTTCAGAAGATGATAAGGAGCTCTATAATCGCCTGAACCTGATTCTTGGCTATGCCCTGCTGCAGAAGGAATTTTATCGTGATGCAAGATCCATCTTTAAAAAAGTCCCCTTAAGTAGCCAGTATGCCAGCCGAGCCTTATTGGGTATCGCGCTCAGTGCAACCAATCAGGGTGATTACATGAGCGGACTGAAAGCACTGTCCCGACTTAAACAGCTAAAAACTCATGACCTGCCTTACGATGAAGCCTATCTGGTCCTACCCTTACTGTATCAGAAACTGGAGCAGCCGGTATCAGTCGCCTCCACCTATTCTGACGCAGTTGACTATTACCAGCAGCGCGTGGCGGCTGTGACCCAGCTGATTAACAAACAAAACAACGTAGATGATATTCGTTTTGATGCACAGACTGGCGATATAATTATCAATCAAATGCAACTGGACTTTATTCAACAATACCCCGCCAGTTTTTTCCAAAACCAGGATAAACTGGCAGTATTCGCCAGCGCAAAGGCGCCAGCAGGATTGCATAAAAAAATACAGCATCTACAGCAGGCTTACAGAAAAACTTCCAGACAGCTTTTAAATTCACTACTAACTCAACGCCAGAAATTTTTAAATAGCTATTTGAATCAGGCACGTTATGGATTAGCCCGGCACTTCGATAATCAGCAAAGGAGTGAAACGCAGTGATCGGGAAAAATGATCTGTCGAAAATCTACTTCAGCGTGCTCCTGCCCTGCATCCTGAGTGCCTGTCTGGGCGTGCAGCAGCAAACCACTCAAACTAGTGATAAAAGTATTCCTTTCGACACGCCGACAGCACCAGTCAGCGAAGCCTATATCAAACATAAAACTGTTGCGGATATCCGCCAGGCCTATGCTGAGTATCTGAAAAATGCGGTGCTTGATGACAAATCCAGACTGGATGCATTGGCAAGGTTAGCCGAACTCGAATATAGCTCTGGCAACAAACTGCTTAACGATACAGAAGCAAATCAGGATGTTGATCCCGTCGAAGAAAAGCTGTATCAGCAACGTCTTGATAAAACGATCGAACTATTAAAGACTTCGATCCGGGATTATCCAAAGGCTAAGGAAAATGGAATCCTGCTCTACCAGTTAGCCAAAGCTCAGTCACAGAACAACCAGCACCAGGACTCAATCCAGTCTCTGGTGCAGCTCGCCGAGCACTTTCCTAAAAGTCCATTTTATATCGAAGCTCAGTTCCGTATCGCTGAAGATGCATTCTCCAGACAGGACTATAGCGCTGCTGAATACGCCTATAGCGAAGTCATTCGCGCCCCGGGAAATGTAGTGTTTTACGAAAAAGCACTATTTAAACGCGGCTGGTCACGTTTTAAACAGCAGTATTACTCAGAAGCAAACGATGACTTTATAGAAGCCATTCAAAATCACCAGTTTGATGCTGAGGATAAAATGAATGCAGCCGAGAAAGAACAATTTACCGAGTACTTTCGCTCCATTGCCCTTTCCTTTTCTTACCTGAATGACCCACAGCAATTAGCCGATTATTTTCGCAAGCTACCAGATTTCAGGTATACCTATCATACCTATGAAGTCATTAGCGACCTGTTTCAAAAGCAGGAACGCTATTCTGATGCGGTGAATACCCATCGCCAGTTTATCAAGGACTTCCCTGATTCGGAGAATATCCCCTACTCTTATCTAAAGATAATAGAAATCTGGAAAAACAGCGGCTTTAATCAAAAGATCTACCAGGCCATCGAAGACTTTTATGTGGCCTATAACCCCTCCAGTAAATACTGGATAAACCAGAATGAGAACTCCAAGGTTAATCGTCATATCAGGCGTGAACTGAGAGAGTACGTCGTGCTAATGGCTTCCTACTACCATCATCGCTATCAAAACAGCCAGGCAAAATCAGAGCTTGAAAATGCCGAGAAATGGTATCAACGATACCTGAAACATTATGCAGCCTATGCGCAGCAGGATAATATCTATTTCCTGTATGCAGAATTACTTACCCAGCTAAAGCAGCAGGAAAAAGCCTTTTCATATTATGAACTGGCAGCCTATGACGATGATTTAATTCTGAATAAGGAAGCGGCGTATGCCACGGTGATAAACAGCGACCAGTTGTACCGTAAATCAAAGCAGATCAGCTATCTGGAGAAACATCTGGAGTATGCGCAAAAATTCGCGCGTCAATTTAGTGATGATCAACGTGCTTACAACGTAACATTGCATGCGACAGAAGTAGCCTACCAGAATAAAAATTATAAGCAGTGCATAGAGCTTGCTGATCTGGCTATTCCAAAATCCAGAGGGCAATCACTTGCTCAAATCAATAACCTGAAAGCAGCTTCCTACTTTAACCTTAAGGAATTTGAAACAGCAGAAGACATCTATACGATTATATTGAAATCCCTGCCGACAACCAGTAAACAAACTGCCGAAGTTAAGGATAAGCTCGCGCTGAGTATTTACCGCCAGGCCGAAGCCAGTAAACAGACAGACGATTTGAGTCGGGCTATCCATCATTATGCTCGCATCTCCGAAATAGTACCTTCAACAACAACTGCTGCTACCGGTCTGTACGATGCCATTGCGCTCAATATACAGCACAAACAATGGCCTGCATCCGTCACTTTAATCAAACGTTTTCAAACACTCTACCCCAGGCACGAGTTGTCATCGGATGTGTCGAAAAAACTTTCACTGGCTTATCTGGGATCCAATCAGGGCATAAAGGCCGCCAGAGAATTTGAAAAAATAGCCCAGGTGGATAGTAACCGCGAAGTCAAAGCGGCTGCTCTGTGGCAGGCTGCCGAACTCTACCAGGAAAAAAATAAAACCTCTGAAGCGATCAAGGCGTATAAAAACTATACCCAGCAGGCTCAGGTTCCGCACACACAGCTACTTCAGGCCAGTCAACGTATTGCTCAAATTTATGCTGCCCAGGGTGATTACAAAAGTAGCAATGTGTGGTTATATAAAATCCTCAAGTCCGATGGCAAAGCGCTAAACAATGTCAAAACCGATCAAAGCCGGCAGATTACTTCCGAGAGTTACCTGGCTCTGGCTCGTTTTGAGAAGCAGCGCTTTGAAAATATTCAGCTGGTTAAACCACTAAAGAAAAACCTGCGCCTTAAAAAGGAAGCAATGCAAAGCGCGGTACAGCTATTTGCAAAAGCCTCTTTGAATAAAATTTATCCGATTGCTACCGAATCAACTTTCTCAATTGGAAAAATTTATCGTGACTTCAGTAAATCTCTGTTAGCTTCAGAGAGACCTGCCAATCTCAGCGCTGAAGAACTTGATCAGTACGAGATTTTACTGGAAGACCAGGCGTTTCCATTCGAAGACAAGGCCATCGAATTTTTCGAGATTAATCTGGCTCGTATAAAATCTGGTTTATTCAATGACTGGATTCAGAAAAGTCATCAGGAGTTAATTGCTTTATTCCCAGTGCGTTATAACCGCCAACCTCGTATCGACGATTACGTCAAGGAAATGCAATGAAGAAAGCCAGACCTGTTTTTCCGATCCCTGCGAGTTGTATGTTAGTAAAACCTCGCTGCTTAAATTTTAGCCTGTCGACTCTATTGACCGTGCTACTTTTAATCTCAGGATGCAGCAGCCAGCCATCACCCGCGCCACAGACCACAGCGCCACCGACACCTGCAACACAAGTCCCGCAAGAAAAAAAGGCGCAGATCGTTGATCCTGCCATGTATCAACAGGGACTGGATGCGCTGGCGTTAAACGACCTGGCTGGCGCAAGAAAGATCTTCCAGCAATTCATTCAAAACAATCCTCAGCTATCCGGCGCTTATCTCAACCTGGCTTTGATCGACTACCGGCAGGAAAACTACCAGCAAGCCGAGAAACTGCTGGACATTGCGCTATCGCTTAACCCTGAACAGCCTGTCGCCTTCCACCTGAAAGGATTAATTGATCAACAGCAGGGCCGCATTAAACAGGCACGCGACAGTTTTCTGCGCGCGATTGAACTAAAACCTGACTACATGAATGCGCATTATAATCTGGCTTTGCTTTATGATATTTATCTCCAGGAGATAGAGTTAGCCATACAGCACTACAACTTATACCTGGACCTGAATACTGAGAAGGATGCCGCAACCCGGGAATGGATCAACCACCTGAAAAATACTTTAAACAATGGCTAGAGTAATTTTAATTCTATTCTGTCTGGGCATAATTGGCCCTGCGCTGGGCGCACAGGACAACGATGAAATAGAACTTCGAATCACCACGATTCAGGGCAATAAAGAGCTACCCAAAATACTTTATATCGTTCCCTGGAAAGAAGTTAAAAATGCCCCCAAGCCGCAACGCCAGTTGGTGTTGCATAGCCTGTTCGGTGATTTATTCGAACCGGTGTTACCGCGCCCCAGGTAGCTCCGCCAGCATTTCTTCGGCTTTTTTCAGGCTTTCAGGCATCGAGCGAGCAAACTCTAACTTTCCGCTAGACTTCCTGAGCCCCGCTCTTCTCAGTTTTAAAATCATACGCGGTTGAAGGTTATTGATGATCAACCCCACCTGTGCATCACTCAGATTTTTTATAATCGTTTCCATAGCGACAATAGCCGTCATATCGATCATATTCACTTCGCTCAAATCCAGTATGATCACCCGGATATCGGGTGTAATGTTGGTAACATTCTGCAGAGCTTTCTGAGCTGAACCGAAAAACAGTGAGCCATTGATATCGTAAATGATGATCTGGTTGGAGATCTCACCGTAATCTTCATGCGCATGTTCTATACGGGTCGAGCTGCTCAGAGAAATACTTCGACGAATAAACAGGATTGCTGCCAGGCTCATCCCCACACCCACAGCAATCGTCATATCAAACAGCACCGTGAGTAGGAAGCACAACACCAGAACCACGATATCATCTCTTGGGGCAACGCGAAGGGTACGAATAAAGTGTTTCGCCTCACTCATATTCCACGCCACCATCAACAACAGCGCCGCCATTGACGCCATCGGAATGTAGGACAGTAATGGAGCCAGCACAAAGATAGCTGCCAGTATAAAAATAGCATGCACCACCGATGACAATGGCGAGCGGCTTCCTGCCTTAATATTAGCGGCGGTACGTGCAATAGCGGCCGTAGCGGGAATACCACCAAATAATGGCGCAATTAAATTACCCAGCCCCTGGCCGATCAGTTCATCATTCGGGTTGTGTTTCTTACCCGACATACCATCTGCAATCACCGCACATAACAGAGACTCCAGTGACCCCAGTATCGCAATCGCAATCGCACTGGGTAACAACTCATTAATCAGCGCCCAACTTAGGCCTACCGGCTGACCATCTGCCCCTGCCAGGTTCCACGGCCATTCAAAGACCGGTAACAGTGGTGGAATACCCTGACCCGTTACACCATTAATATCGTAATGAAAACGACTGCCAATGGTTTCTACCGTAAAGTTGGCTGATGTTTGATGTGCAATCCAGGCAGTCAGGGAAGCCAGCAGTAATGCGACCAGATGTCCCGGAATGCGCGAACGAAATTTTGGCCATACAATCAATACCGCAAGTGTTAAGGCGCCGATCATTAATTCATTCAAGCGCAGGGTCGGAAACGAATGCATAATCTCCAGCAGCTTATGCACATAATGCCCCTGCATCGTATCCGCGTCGAGACCGAAAAAATCCTTAACCTGAAGCGTCGCGATTACCACCCCGATTCCAGCGGTAAATCCAATCGTCACCGGATAGGGCACAACTTCAATTAACTTGCCCAGCCTCGATACCCCCATTGCAACCAGAATAATCCCTGCCATGAATCCACTGATCAATAACCCACCCAGACCATGTTGCTGCACAATCGGTAACAGCACGACAACAAAAGCAGCAGTCGGACCAGAGATATTAACCTTGGATCCCCCACTAAGCGCAATCACAATGCCCGCCACGATTGCGGTATACAGCCCGTGTTGCGGGGATACGCCACTGGCAATCGCCAATGCCATAGACAGGGGTAACGCGATGACACCTACGGTTAATCCGGCTAGCACATCTGACTGGATATCGGATAGTGTAGGCTTACTTTTAATTGTTCTGGTTAATGCTGAAAACACCGAAATTCCTGATTTTTCCTAAATCTGGTTAGATTAAAACTGATTGTTATTTGAAGAAGCGATGAAATAGTACTGTTCGCACCCAAAGATAGCAATCGCATGCACTCGAAAGTTAATCTCTGCAATAAAAATTCATGCGATGGCTCAGGAATCCTGTTCTGCCAACTCTCTAAAATCGCGCGCAGTGGATTTTAACCTTTTCAAAAGAAACGCTCTTTGCTGACTATACAGCGATTTATCCAGATCCAGATACAGCTGTTTATCCACGCGATCGTTGAAGCGCTTTTTATCGAAAAATGTTTCACTGCGCATTTCCCTTCGCTGGCGAACTAAACTTAACAGCTGGGATGTCACATCGGTTTGCCCCACGCGCTGCTTCAGAACCTGTTTGAGTCTTTGCTGCCATCGTAGTCTTGATTCAAGATACTCCTGCCCCATCAAAAGATAACTCTGGGACCAGCGCTCGACAATTTTCTTTTGCTGCTCTGTAACAGATCCTGTCCAGAATTCAATCGACTTTAACTTTTCTTCGGCTCTTTTATCCCGCTGTATCGTTTCCTCAGTATCTATATACTTTTTCCTGAACTGGAGATTCTTTTGCTCCAGATTATTGGATAGCTCAGCCAGTTGCCGATCATCGATATGCCCGATGAGATCGCTAAACTGCAGTACCAGTCCCTCAATCAGAAGATCGATAAAACCTCGAGTATCGAGGTAGACACTATCTATTTCTTTTCCATCGAGGCCATCTTCTGCGAAGACTGCAAGACGATCCAGAAAATCGGCGTATTGCGGTAACTGATGCTGCCTGTGCCATTGAATCGCGCTTTCCAGCTGCTTTTCAAATACTCCTTGCTGCTGATCATTCAACGATACATAGTCGTCCAGGTACCAGGGCAAAAGCCAGTCCAGCTGGTTATACAGGGTTTTAATACTGGAACAGGCCGCCAGCGACATAATCGAAACCAGCAGCAGGAAGCGATACAAAACGCGCAACACTTTACTCATCGACCTTTTTCCATTGTTTTATGCTAGTGTACCGTTCTGGTTTCTTTAATGACTTCCTATTCACCGTCATATTCCAATTTTATTTTCTGATCCATTGGTTTTACTTTATTTATGCAATCAACTCAGGCTCCCATAGTCAAGGATCTGGTTCTGGTGGGTGGCGGACATGCACATGTTACCGTGCTAAAACGCTTTGGCATGAATCCGCTCCCTGGCTTACGTATAACCGTTATCAGCCGGGACATCCACACCCCCTACTCTGGCATGTTACCGGGACATATCGCCGGATTTTATGACTATGATGACTGCCATATAGACCTGGGCAAGCTATGCAGCTTTGCCAATGCGCGCCTGTATCACGCATCGGTAAGCCAGCTTGATGTTAACGATAAGCGGGTTTATGTAGCAGGCAGACCGCCAATCCGCTACGACCTGCTGTCGATTAATACCGGATCTCGACCGCATAGCTTCAATATTCCCGGGGTAAATGAGTATGCGATAGCCGCCAAACCCATTGACCGTTTTTTACAGCAGTGGCAAGCGCTGATGGAACGTGTACAGGCTAGCACGCAGCCATTCAGGATTGTTGTTGTGGGCGGTGGTGCAGGCGGCATCGAACTCGCATTAGCAACCCAGTTTCGTTTGCAAAAAAGCCTGCAACAGGCGGGTAAAAACCCCAGTTTGTTGCAATATACCCTGCTCACCGAGAGTGACCGTATCATGCATCAGCATAATCCCGGAGTCAGCAAACGCTTCATGCGTATCCTGCGCGAACGGGGAATCGAACTGCATTGCTCACAGGCCGTCAGCGAAGTCATGGCCCAACAGCTGATCACTCAGGATGGCAGCTGCTACGCGGCGGATGCCATCATCTGGGCCACCAGTGCATCAACGCAATCATGGGCGGGAGATGCGGGCCTGCTGGTAGATGATGCCGGTTTTATTCGCGTGCATGACAGCCTGCAATCCCTGTCGCACCCCGATATCTTCGCCGCCGGTGACGTTGCCGCGCTGTCCAGCCCCAGACCCAAATCGGGTGTGTTTGCAGTCAGGCAGGGGCCGATACTGGCAGACAACTTGCGCGCTGCCGCACTTGGTCAGCCCTTGCGCGTTTATCGTGCACAGCGCCATTTCCTCGGATTGATCAGTACGGGAAATCAATATGCGATTGCCTCACGCGGCAACTGGTCGTTCGAAGCGCGCTGGCTCTGGACCATCAAGGACTGGATTGATCGGCGCTTTATGCAGCAGTTTAATCAATTACCTGAAATGAAACCGTCGGCGCAGGAATCACTCCCCCAGGGCATAGCAGATGAGGAAACCCTCAGCACTCTTACGACCCAAAACATGCGCTGCGGTGGCTGTGGTGCCAAGGTAGGCGCTACGGTACTGCAACGCGTAATGCAACGACTGCCTGTAGATCTGCGTAGCGATGTGCTAATCGGCCGCGAAACCCCGGACGACTGTGCCATGCTAAGCGTACCCGTTGGCAGGGCGATGGTTCAAAGCGTCGATTACTTTCGCGCATTTCTAGATGATAGCTACACCTTTGGCGCCATAGCCGCTAACCATGCCCTGGGTGATCTCTACGCCATGGGAGCCGAACCCCAGTCTGCACTGGCAATTGCAACCATTCCGTATGCAGCCGAAAATATCGTTGAAGATAACCTGCATAATTTATTGAGCGGCGCTGTTTCCATGCTGAAGCCCGCCGGTGCAGTACTTGCTGGCGGGCATTCCAGCGAAGGCCGAGAACTTGGCTTTGGATTGACAGTAAATGGGCTTGTTGATCCGGAAAGAGTACTGAAAAAATCTGGCCTGCAAAACGGAGATAAAATCATTCTGAGCAAACCCATTGGCACCGGCACCTTATTTGCCGCAGAAATGCGGGCGAAGGCCAAAGGTCGCTGGGTAGATGCCGCTATTCAAAGCATGCTGGTCTCCAGTCAACAGGCAGCAAGCTGTCTGCAAAACCATGCGGTACATGCCTGCACCGATCTCACGGGTTTTGGATTAATTGGGCATCTTCTTGAGATGTTAAATGCCTCACAGGTCTCCGCAGAGATCCGGCTTGACCGCCTGCCACTACTGGATGGTGCAGAAGAATGCGCAGCGAATGGCATCATGTCATCACTGCAGCCGCAGAACCTGCGGTTGCAACACGCCATATCCAATCATAAGCATTACGCCACACACCCGATCTACCCTCTGCTTTTCGATCCCCAGACTGCAGGTGGTTTACTAGCCGGTGTGCCTGCTGCACAGGCAGAACAATGCATATCCCAGTTGCATAGCCTGGGTTATACCGATGCCACAATCATAGGGACGGTTATTGCCAGCACTGAAACCGCATCGAATATCGAAATCCGCTAAGCCATTGTTAGATATTTAAGTGCACCTTAATAGATAATGACAAATTGACGGGTTTAACAAATAATTTACAAAGGTTTCTCTATATTTCGAATTATGAAAATTCTTGTAATCGAAGATGATGCAGATATTGCATCCAATATAGGCCTGTATTTCGAGCAGAAAGGCCATCAACTAGACTTTGCCTATAATGGCAATATGGGTCTAAAACTGGCATTGGAGAATACATTTGACCTGATTATTCTGGATCTGATGCTCCCCGGTAAGGATGGCATCAGCGTCTGCCATGAGTTTAAGGCCTCCAAACAGACCTATACCCCAGTGTTGATGCTGACGGCCAGAGACACAGTAGAAGATAAGGTTGAAGGGTTTGAAGCTGGTGCAGATGACTATCTCGTGAAACCATTTTCATTACGCGAACTGGATGTGCGGGTGAATGCGTTAACCCGGAGACACCAGGTCAATGCCAATACCCATTATCAAATCGGTGATTTACATCTGGATCTGAAAACGCGCAAGGTGCAGAGAGCCGATTCAACTATCACGCTCAAACCCAAGGCTTATGCAATACTGGAATACCTGATGAAGCATAACGATCGTGTGGTATCACGACAGGAATTACTGGATCATATCTGGAACGAAGATACCCCCGAAGGTGATCCATTGCGGGTGCATATTCATCATCTCAGGCAACAGATAGACCAGCCCTTTGAACAGCACCTGATTCATACCGTACATGGAGTCGGATACCGTATCTATCCGGAAACAACAGCTTGAAAATTTTGTCCGGTGAGCCTTCACTGTTTAAGAAAATACTGCTGAGTATCTCTCTCGCATCCATCAGCTTCCTGACCCTGCTGACCATCGTTGTTCATTACTCTAACCAGGAGCTGGAATACGACCTACTGGAAAAGCAGATCGCTACCGAAATTGAAAATATTCAGAAGATCCTGAAAATCAACCCGGACGCGCAACTGCCACAAACAGCCAGTCTGAGCATCTACCTGGAAAGTCGCAAACAACAGACCCCTATTCCCAGATTCATTCATGACTTCCCTGTCGGTATTCATCATGATGTTACGTTTGAGGGCTATTCCTACCACGTACAGGTACAACCGCTTGAAAATGATATTATCTATATCAAGTACGATATCACGAAGATCGAGGAAAATGAGGAACTGCTCAATATTATCCTGACCATTGCCTGGGTTGCGTTAATCGTCATGGTGCTGATCCTCGCGCACCTGTTGAGTAGAAAACTGGCAGACCCGATTACGCGCTTAAGCCAAGAAGTATCCGGGCTGGTACCCGATCAGCGTGGTATTCAACTGAGCCAGCACTATGAAGACGACGAAGTCGGCAGGATTGCTCAGGCTTTCGACCTGTATCTCAAACGCATGGATGACTACGTCGAAAAACAGATCGCATTTGCTGCCATGGCCAGCCACGAGCTGCGCTCGCCGATGACCATCATTCAAACCTCTACCGAGCTTATTGACTGTCAGCATGACGACCTGGCAACTCGAACCCAGGTTGGCAAGATACAGCGCGCAACCCGTGGGATGGTTGAAATGATCGACGCTCTGCTTCAGGTTACACGCGATATCAACCCTGATCGAGAGGCTAAGCCGCTTAAACTGATGTTTATCATCGACGATATCCTTTCGATGCTGCGACCCGATATTCAGTCAAAGAATATTGTCATCAAGAATACATTACTGGAGACTAACATCGTCAGGGCAGATAAAACCCTGGCCACGGTGGTCTGCAGCAACCTGATCAAGAATGCAATAAAACACGGCTCCGATAGCGGAATCCGAATAGAGATGAACAATAAAACCATTTCAATTATCGATAGCGGCTTTGGTATTCCCCAGGAAGAGCTGGAACATATCTTTGATTTTGCCTATCGCGGCCACAGCAGTCAGGGCTATGGGATTGGCCTGTATATATCCAAACTGATCTGCGATCATCAGGGCTGGCTGTTAAGTCTGTCACAAAACCCCGAAGGCGGGACCTGCGCTTCCGTTGAATTCACACAACATTAACATTTAATTAACGATAATTAACGTACGATCATTTTGTTAATTTACGGAAATTCTCAACTTATGAACATCATGAAAAAGATCCTTTTACTACTGGCACTGGTAGTGCCATCGGTTCAGGCCGACGTTTACGACATCAAAAACCTGGACCTGAAAAGTTACCAGGGTAAGGTTGTATACCTGGATTTCTGGGCTTCCTGGTGTAAGCCCTGCCAGAAATCATTCCCCTGGATGAACCAGCTGCAGGCCAGGTATCCCGCTGACAAATTTACCGTCGTGACCATCAACCTCGACCAACAGGCAGAGGATATGCACGATTTCCTGAAAAAAGTACCGGCCAACTTTGATGTCTACCATGACCCCTCTGGTCAAATCGCGGAAAAATTCCAGTTAGAAGGTATGCCAACTTCCTACCTGATCAATAAACAGGGCAAGGTTGTAAAGAAGCATATTGGCTTTTATGGCAAAAAATCTGCCGAGTATGAAAAAGAAATCGAGGAACTATTATGAAAGCTCTGCTCACGCTGGGCCTGACGCTATCAATACTGGTAGGTACAGGTTGTTCATCCATGGGGGTTAAACCCTGGGAACGCGGACAATTATCAAAAGATGACATGTTAATGGATGCAGATGCCATTGATCTGGCTCTGGACGAGCATATTTACTTCAGTAAAGAAGCGTCCAGCGGTGGTCAGGGCTTTGCAGGTGGAGGTTGCGGATGCAATTAAAGAACAAAAAAATCGCGGGATTGCTTTCTCTGGCAACCTGTTCATTACTTGGTAATTCTGCCCAGGCAGCTGACAACCAGTGGGATATTGATAGTGCTGTACTACTCTACTCTGAAGCTGATAGAGTGACCGCGCTGGAACCGGTAATAACCGCCAGCAAAGATTTAGGGGATGACGAAATCATTACCGGCAAACTGGTGCTAGATGCATTAACCGGTTCATCCGCAAATGGTGCAGTACCAGCCTCGACAGTGCAAACCTTCACCAGTCCTTCCGGACGCGGCAGCTATACAGCTGCAGCCAATGAAACACCACTGGATGACACCTTTCATGATACTCGCGCGAGCTTCAGCCTGAACTGGGACAAACCGGTTGATCGCAACAACCGTCGTAACCTTGGATTAAATCTGTCCAGCGAATACGATTTTATTTCGCTAGGTGGAAACGCGTTGTGGCAGCATGAAATGAATCAGAAAAATACCACCCTGACCGGCGGTATCAGCATCGAGCTGGATAACATAAAACCTGTCGGCGGCACACCTGAAGGACTCACCGATATGACTGCTCGTAGGCGGATATCCAGCTCGGAAACACGAGAGCTGGTAGACCTGCTGTTTGGCGTCACTCAGATCATCGACAGCAGCAGTCTGTTCCAGGTGAATTATTCGGTAAGCGTCGGTAGCGGGTATATGACAGACCCCTACAAACTACTCAGTGTTGTCGATGGCACCACAGGCGATCCAGATCACTATCTGTATGAAAAGCGTCCAGACTCGCGCACACGCCAGAGTGTGTATGGCAAATATAAGAAGCAGTTAGACAACCATGACATCGTCACAGCGTCTTACCGCTTCATGACTGATGACTGGGGCGTGAACTCGCACACGGTAGATTTTACCTATCGCTACAAGATGGATAGCGGTTTCTTTATCCAGCCGCATCTGCGCCTGTACCAGCAATCCGCTGCCGATTTCTATCACTACTTCCTGGTCAATGGCGACCCGACGCCGGAATTCGCCAGTGCTGATTATCGATTAGGTGATCTCACCACCACTACGGTCGGCGTTAAATTTGGCAAAACCATTGACGACAAGCATGTGTGGTCAGTACGCCTGGAGATGTATAACCAGTCAGGTGACTCATCACCCAGTGAAGCGGTTGGACAGTTAGTTAATCAGGATCTTTTTCCAGATGTAAACTCGGTGATAGCTCAGGTAAACTATAGCTTCAAGTTTTAGCATCAGCCCGGACGTTGCGGCAGCAGCAATCTGGTTGCTGCCGCTACTCTCATTTATGGGGCTGTGAAAAATGAATGTAACGCAACGAGAGCATCTCTGGTACGGCCGCTTCCAGTGCATGGCTAGCCCCTGTGAAGTACTGATTGAGACCGATGATGAGCAGCAAGCACGCACGCTGATTGATCTGGCGCAGCAGGAAGCCATGCGCATCGAAAAGAAATTCAGCCGCTATCGTAACGACAACATTGTCTTCGATATCCATCATAGTCATGGCAAAGCAGTCACAATAGACGACGAAACCTATCGATTACTACAATTCGCTGATGAATGTTATCAGCTCAGTGATGGCCTGTTTGATATTACCTCTGGTGTACTAAGACAACTCTGGAACTTTAATGGAGCAGGCGACATTCCCAGGCAATCTCAGATCGACCAGATTCTGCAGCATATAGGCTGGAAAAAAGTTAAATTCAGCGCAACAGAAATCAGCCTGCCGCACGGTATGCAAATCGACTTTGGTGGCATTGGCAAAGAATATGCCGTCGACCGGGTATTACAGTTACTACAATCCAGATCCAGTCTCAGCATGATGGTGAATTTTGGTGGAGATTGTCACGCCAATGCACCACAGAAAAATGGACAGCCCTGGATGACTGGAATCGAAAACCCGTTAAAACCGGGGAATGCCTCAGGCGTCATTCAGCTTAAACAGGGAGCGCTTGCCACCAGTGGCGACGTATACCGATTTATCGAACAGGGCGGCATCCGCTACAGCCACATACTCAATCCCAAAACGGGCTGGCCGGTGATGAATGGCCCCCGTTCGATTACCGTAGCTGCCGCCACCTGTACCGAGGCAGGAATACTCTCCACGCTGGCCATGTTGCAGGGAAAAAATGCGGAAACCTTTCTCAAAAAACAGGGTGTAAAATACTGGTGTTATCGCTAGGCCTGATGGGGGAGCAAAGCACGTTAACGGGTGCTTGAGTAGTAGATTCCGGCAATATAACCCCTCGCCTCCCTGGCACTTGCTGATTATGCATGCATATACGATTTAATCGTTCCAGAGTAGCACCAGATTTGCCCTCCCTGGCAAATTCGTGAAAGATATTTCCTGTCCGAATCTGTAGCCTCAGGCATAAATGCGGCTACATCGGATCATCATCCTCTGGCGCGATAAATTCTTCAGGTTTACTGCGTAATCTTCTATCCATTATCAACTTGAAAAAGAACGGTACGAAAAACACCGCGAGAAATGTCGCTGCCAGCATGCCACCCATAACGCCGGTACCCACCGATTTACGCGCACCTGCACCCGCACCCACCGAAAAAGCCAGTGGCATAACACCCAGGATAAATGCTAGCGAAGTCATGATAATAGGACGAAAACGAAGTCTGGCTGCTTCAATCGCCGCAGCCGCTGCAGGCCAGCCATGCTGCTTCTGCAACAAAGCAAACTCGACTATCAGTATGGCATTCTTGGCCGCCAGCCCGAGCAAGGTGACCAGACCAATTTGAAAGTATACGTCATTGGTATAATCGCGTAACCAGACAGCAACCAGTGCACCAAAGGTACCGAAAGGTAACGCCAGTAGCACTGAAAATGGTAACGACCAGCGCTCATAGAGCGCAGACAGGATTAAAAATACCATGATCACAGCAAGCCCAAGCGCGATCACTGAGTTATCTTCAGTTTTCTTTTCCTGGTAGGAAGCGCCACTCCAGTCGATTGCAAAATCCTTAGTCAGGGATTTTTCAGCGACTTGCTCAACAGCCTCCAGCGCCTGCCCTGAACTAATACCCGCAGCGGCCGAACCAAACAGCTTTACCGCAGGCATATTATTGAATCGATCCAGAGTATCCGGACCTGAGGTATATTCAACTGTGGCGAATGATGACAATGGCACCATTTGACCGGTATCACTCCTGACAAACATACGCCCAATATCTTCCGGTGTTTTCCTGAAATCTGCATCAGCAGACAACAGAACCTGCCAGGCCTGACCATAACGATTGAAGTCATTCACATAATACGAGCCCAGAGTGGCGGCCAGTGTATTAAAAGCACTATTCAGAGAAATACCCAGAGATTTGGCGCGCTCTCGGTTTACATCCACAAATATCTGTGGCGCGGCAGGACGCCATAAACTGTTGATCATACCCAGACGTTGATCCTGTCGCGCAGCGCCCTGAAAGGTACGCATTGCTTCAGCCAGTTTCGCAGGGTCACTGCCCCCTTTATTCTGGATATAGAATTCAAAACCACCGGTGCTACCCAGACCAAAAATTGCTGGAGGGTTGAAAGCCAGTACCAGAGCTTCCTTGATACCTGCTGTCTTGGCAAAAAGCTCTCCAACCAGCGCCTGGCTAGGTATTTTTCGATCATCCCAGTGCTGCTGGGCAACGAACAGGGTGGCGGCGTTATTTTTGTACCCACCGCCCAGAAAATCAAAACCGGAAAAAGAAACAACGTCCTTATTGGCCGGGTTTGATTTAATCGCCTGAATCACCTGATCAACAACCTTGTCGGTTCTATCCAGCGATGCACCGTCCGGCAGGTAAACTGCAGCGATGTAGAACCCCTGATCTTCATCGGGGACCAGAGAGGAAGGCGTAATCTTCCATAGCTGCGAAGTAATCACCACCATGCCAGCAAACAGGATAACCGCAAACAATGAACGTTTGAGAATAAAACGCACACCACCGATATAGCCGTGAGTAATCAGTGCAAAAAGGCGATTAAATCCGCTAAACAGGAAATTAGTCTGTTTATGTTCATGACGTAATATCATCACACACAGGGAAGGCGTCATCGTCAATGCCACCACGCCTGAGAAGGTTACAGATATCGCTATGGTAATCGCGAATTGCCGATATAACTCGCCGGTCAATCCCCCTAGAAACGCAATGGGCACGAATACAGAAACCAGCACCAGCACGATTGCGACGATAGGACCACTGACTTCATGCATCGCCTTGATCGCGGCATCACGCGCACCCAGCCCCTGCTCATGCATGATACGTTCAACATTTTCCAGTACCACAATGGCGTCATCCACGACGATACCAATCGATAACACCATGCCAAAAAGTGTCAGTGTGTTAATCGAGTAGCCCAGCATATACATACCAGCAAAGGTACCGAGCAATGATACCGGTACCGCTAACGTCGGTATCAGGGTCGCTCGCCAGTTCTGCAGGAAGATAAAGACCACCAGGAATACCAGTATCATGGCTTCACCCAGTGTTTTTAATACTTCGCGGATAGAAACCTCTACGAAACGGGTGGTATCGTAAGGTACCGCATAATGAAGCCCCGGCGGAAAATTTGCAGCTAACTGTTCCAGGTTTTGCTTAACATCATCAGCCACACTCAGTGCATTGGCGCCGGGCTGGAGAAAAATACCGATCAGGGCGGAAGACTTACCATTGTATTTACCGTTAAAGTTGTAGTCCTTGGAACCCAGTTCAATTCGAGCGACATCCTTTAATCGCAGACTACTACCATCAGCGTTGGTGCGCAGTATTACCTGCTCAAACTCCTCCACCGTGACCAAACGCCCCTGGGTAGTGATGCTATACACCACTTCCTGGTTGCCTCCGTTTGGATTTTCACCAATCTTACCTGCCGCAAACTGCGCATTTTGTTCATTTAACGCCGTCGCCAGATCAGCAACCGTCAAACCCAGCTGGGTCATACGATCAGGCTTAATCCAGACCCGCATCGCATAATCCTTGGCACCAAAAATCTGCACGTTGGTCGTTCCAGGGATACGCTTGAGCTGATCCAGAACATTCAGCTTCACGTAGTTGGAAACGTATATGTCGCTGTACAGCTCATCATCGGGATAAAACGCGACTACCTGCAAAAATGAGGAACTGCCCTTTTGTACCGTAACCCCCTGACGACGTACTTCCTCGGGTAGTCTTGCTTCAACCTGTTTGACGCGGTTATTCACATTCAACGCAGCCTGCTCGACATCGGTACCAATATCAAAGGTCACTGAAATGGTTAGCGTGCCGCTGGATGTAGAGGTTGAAGCCTGATAAATCATGCCTTCAACACCATTAATCGCATTCTCAATCGGCGCAGCTACCGTTTGTTCAATAACCTGCGCTGATGCACCCGGATAAATAGCCCTGACCTGCACGACGGGCGGCGCAATTTCGGGATATTGCGAAATGGGTAGCACCCGCATAGCGGCGAGACCCGCCAGCATGATGAAAATGGAAATCACATAGGCGAAATTAGGACGATCGATAAAATACCGTGCAATCATAATGATAGCTCCCGCTTATTTCGCATTCGCGGGTGTTTGTGCAGGTTCTTCTATCTGTACCGGTGCACCGGGATAGAATATGCGCGCAACGCCGTCAACAATCACTTTGTCACCCACTGCAAGACCTGAATTAACAATCCAGTAATTCTTTCTATCCTGATCCAGATCGACCCACTCACCGAGCACAATATTTTTCTGTAATGCTACTGTACCCTTATCGGTCGTAGTAGCCACATACACATATTTACCACCCGGACCATCCAGCACTGCTCGCTGTGGCACAGCGATCGCTTGCGGGCGATACACCCCGTTCATGCGCACACGCACGAACTGGCCTGGAGAAAGCAATCGATCTTCATTCGGAATCGTTGCACGCATGGCAAAGCTGCCATTATTGCTATCGACCTTATAATCCTGGAAGTTCAGCGTACCGGTATTCAGCGGATTTCTATTATCATCCAGTAGTTCGATCTTAAAGGCCTGCTGCTCAAATTTTAATCTGCCATCGGCCAGATCCTGTCTTATGCTCACCCATTCCTTTTCCGGGATACCAAAATTCACATATACCGGATCTATTTGTACCAGAGTGGTTAACAGGCTGTTGCTACCGGCCTGAACCAGTGCTCCCCGATTCTGTAATGCTCGCCCGATAACACCCGTTACCGGTGCCCGAATACGCGTATAGTCAAGGTTGATTTTGGCTGATAAAAGATTCGCTTCTGCCAGCTTGATAGCTGCGTCGGAAACAACCAGATTTGCTTTAGCGATATCCACATTGGAAACTGCGTCATCCTGTTGGTTCTGGCTGAGCATCTGTTTCTGCGCCAGCGGGGTTACACGTTTCAGCTCACGCTCTGCCTGATTTAATTTGGCCAGAGCACTGACTTTTTGCGCTCTGGCACTATCGATAGCGGCCAGCGCCTGCTGGTATTCTGCCTTAAACAGAGCATCATCCAGCGTAAACAGCAATTGCTCAGCTTTGACTTCACTGCCTTCCTCAAAGTGCTGTTCTTCTACAATACCGGTAATACGGCTTCTGATTTCAACATCTAATGAGCCCGCAATCTGGCCAACATACTCGAAATTAATCGGTATATTTTCCTGCTGGATCGTAACGCTGGTAACCGCAGTAGGTGGCGGTGCAGCTGCACTGGCGTGACTTGCCTGTGCGGTTTCTGCGCCTTTATCACATGCAGATAGTACTGCGAACAGACTGATTACCAGTCCAGTTAAAATAATCCTTCTCATTATTGACCTGAAGTTTTTTGTGGTTAATAGATAACGCTTTAGCAAGCAGCGAAGCTGCCTATGATAGGCTTTTCGAAAGTGAATTTCTAATCTTTCAAAACGACAGCACGATGCCCCAGTTTGTGTCATACAAAAGGGTTAAGAGATCTTTACCACTGAGCCATTCGTAACAAATCTCAGATGCTATACGGAAAATATTGCCATTCGGTAACAACGCGCTTTGATCATTGAATAATCGTCGCAAATTCAGCCTTGAGTAGCATTTTTAAATCACCAGGCTTCATTTCCAGATCCAGCCCGCGGCGTCCAGCACTCACATAGATAGTATCAAAATGTTCTGCAGATGCATCAATTACGGTTCTGAGGCGCTTCTTCTGCCCCAGAGGACTTACCCCGCCGAGCACATATCCCGTTGATCTGAGCACTTCCTGTTTATCCGCCATCGCGGCCTTTTTCACGCCCAGCGCTTTAGCGACCAGTTTCATACTGAGCATACAGGGGACCGGTATAACAGCAACGGCGAGTTGTTGATTATCGATCTGGATGACCAATGTCTTAAAAACCCTGTTCTCATCCAGGCCCAGCTTTTCAACTGCTTCCTGGCCATAGGCCTCACAGCTAGCTTCATGCTCATACTCATGTAGCTGATGAGTAACCTTATGTTTTTTTAACAGATTAATTGCCGGTGTCATAAACTACTTTAAAACTTTTCCATCAATACTATGGCGCCTTCATGATATTTTTTGCCGCATAGTAAAGCAAAGCTTTTGAATATAATTTGTGAAACCCCAGTAAACTTTTAAATATCCAGCCCATTTTCTGCTGTCCTGTTGTTTTATCTGTTATAGGTACCACAGCCGAGCCAAAATATAAACGCGTACAGTTTTTTTCCGGGTCAGTCGTACTCATCAGCCATGAACGTGTATTACCTTTGATATCCGCTAACAGCAACTGATTTTGCTGCCGTGTCTCAACCGACCAGATCGCAAAAGTGTTTGATTCACCCTTTGCCAAAGCCGACAACTGCTGATCGCTGGAAGGCTTAGATGCCAGCATAGCCAGGATCCATCGCTCAAGCCTGAAAAGTGGAGTGGAATAAAGTGCCTGTACAAAACTGGAGTGTTCAAAAAGTCCGTTAACTTCAACGCTATAGCAATCAGTAAACGCACCAGCGATTTTATATGTCTGTAATAATGCTTCCTCAGGTAGGCGACAATTGCTAACGCTGGTCATGACAGTATCGTTTCCTTGCTATCCTGTTGATGTGTGAGGCAGGAAATCTAATTCACAATATACTGGTCGGGGTGAGAGGATTTACTCGGGCTATCCATGCCCTCGCCCTTACCAGGGTTCGCTACGCTCATTCTAAATCGCTCGGTAATTGCTCCTGCATTACTCTACTACGATACATCCCTGTATCTATCCTGGCGATTTAGTGACAAAAATGTCTGGAACATTTTTGGGCGATTTAGTGAACCTCTTTTTCGGTTCAACTCCTCTCACCTGCACTTCGATACAGATATAAAAATCCTTAACTTACTACTCATTAATACTGGTCGGGGTGAGAGGATTTGAACCTCCGGCCCCTGCCTCCCGAAGACAGTGCTCTACCAGGCTGAGCTACACCCCGTTGCTAATCCTTAAAATGCGGCGTTATCTTATCAAATTGACAGTTGATAGCTCTAGTTATTTTTCTATCTCGGAGCGACTGACGCTTAACTCAGCGAGCGTTCGGGATTTAAATTCGCGTCTATAGAGTAACCAGACGATCAGAGCACTCATACCCATGAAGATCCAGGGATTGATAAACCAGCCCAGTACACTCAGGCTGAAATAGTAGGTTCTTAATCCGGAGTTAAAGTTATTTGCTGCCAGCGATAGCATACGGGCATTGCGTTTGGC
Source organism: Gammaproteobacteria bacterium (assembly GCA_050288105.1). Classification (GTDB taxonomy): domain Bacteria; phylum Pseudomonadota; class Gammaproteobacteria; genus JACNJF01. The sequence continues at coordinate 473,141 of JBNKDE010000001.1, read as the reverse complement.
AAAGACTAATCTCGCTGCGTCACTGATATGGTCGGTCGGCATTGGCGATCCGCCAATCATAATTGAGGCAAAACCATACTGGCGCAAACTCCAGGTAAATTTGAAAAATGCATAGCTGAAGATGATAACCAGCAATAGCAGCTTCATTTCCCACTCATCGGTAGTTGCGTAGCTAGCGAATGGGATATCAGAAACAACATTAATCGCCTTCTCGGTCGAGCCCAGCACCGTGACCAGTCCCGCCAGAATTAGAATTGTGGTAGATGCAAAAAATGCCACCGTGCGCTCGAGGTTAGCAATAGTGCTGGTGTCGGTCATTCGAACATCCCGTTGCAGCATTCGCTCCATCCATTCAATGCGATAAAAATGCATGGCGCTAGCCAGGCAGTGGGTATGGTTTGCAGCATGCTTGGCGTACAGGGTATAGCCACGAAAGCACAACGCAAACCAGAATAAAGCGAGCAGGTTAAGCCAGTTCAGCTGAATAAAAGCCCATATGCCATTCATAAATCAAAATAAATCAGTACGCAGAAGTGATGTAATCTAACAGACCTTCGCGCAGTGGCAAGCGTATTCTTGTTTGTCCGCTGAGGTGTTATTCATCATTAAGTATGCGCGAGATAATATCAGCCGTAACCGGTTTACTGAAATGGAATCCCTGGTATTCATCACAGGCCAGTTCCCTGAGATGATTGAGCTGGTGCTCATTTTCGACACCTTCAGCAACAATATTCAAATCCAGACTATTTCCCAGCGAGATGATCGCCCTGATGATGGCTGCATCATCTTCGTCATGTGCGATATCGCGCACGAAGGTTCGATCAATCTTGAGGTGCTGTATTGGTAGCCGCTTTAAATAACTTAATGAGGAGTATCCGGTACCAAAGTCATCAATAGAGATACTCAGGCCCAGTTTTCGTAGCTCGGTTAAAATCGACACCGTTTTATTGATATCCGAGATCAGCATACTCTCGGTAATTTCCAGTTCCAGTAAATGTGCGGGAAGCCCCGACTCCTGCAGTGCCTGCTGCACCATGTCGTGTAATTCCTCAGACTGAAACTGACGCATAGACAGGTTCACCGACAGGCGTAAGGGGCTTTCTGGTTTTTCCGCTAACCACTGTGTCGCCTGATTGCAGGCCGTTTTCATCACCCATGCCCCGAGCGGAATGATAAGCCCGGTATCCTCTGCGATAGAGATAAACTCATCCGGTGATATCACTCCATGTGTGGCATGTTCCCAGCGTACCAGAGCCTCGACACCACACATCTTTCCACTGAGTAAATCTACCTTGGGCTGATACAGCAGGAAAAATTCTTCGCGCTCAATGGCATCGCGCAGTGCATGCTCCAGCTCCAGTCGACGATTACTGCTCTCATTCATTTTCGCATCAAAGAAGCAATACTGGTTGCGCCCCGCTTCTTTGGCCTGGTACATCGCGATGTCGGCGCTTTTGGTCAGGGTTTCTACATCCTTACCGTCAAGCGGATAGATACTGATGCCGATACTGGCCCCTACATAAGCTTTATTTTCACCCAGCAACACGACCTCGGATACCTGCTTGATAATCTTATCCGCCACCGTCGATATCCCTTCCCTGTCGACATCTTCCATCACCACGACAAATTCATCCCCCCCCTGTCTCGCCACCAGGTCCGATTGCCTGACACAGTTCTTAAGACGTAATGAAATTTCCTGTAACAAGGTGTCGCCCATGGAATGACCCAGCGTATCATTGACGTATTTGAATCGATCCAGGTCAATGAATAACAGGGCAAGATTCCCGCCCTCGCGCGTCTGTTTACCAATCTTCATGTCCAGTAAGACATTCAGCATTGAACGATTAGGCAGATTGGTTAAAGGATCGTTATAGGCCAACCTTTCCAGCTTCTTCTCGGTTTCTTTTAACTCAGTTATATCCGAGAATATGCTGACATATTGTGTCACCTTACCTTCTTCATTGGTGACTGAGTTGATACTCAACCATTTAGGCTGCGCTGTACCGTTTCTGTGCTTTTCCCATATCTCCCCACTCCAGAAGCCATGATTGATCAACTGTAAACGGATTTTTTCGTAAAAAGCGTCATCGTGATATTTGGAACGCAAGATTTCCAGTGACTGACCAATAATCTCTTCACGGGACCAGCCAGTGATGTGGGTAAACGCATCGTTGACCTCCACAATCTTTCGACTAGCATCGGTGACCATAATACCTTCCTGGGTATTTTCAAAGATCTTCCCATACAGGTTCAGCTTTTGGTTAGTCTTTTTGTGCAGGTTGATTTCTTCCTGCAGCTGAATGTTGACCGTAGTCAGCTCTTTGGTCCTCTGCTTAACTCTGCCTTCGAGTTCAAGCTTATGCTGTCTCAGTTGCTGTTCAACTTCTTTCTGGGGCCTGATATCGCGCATGATGCCCGAAAAGTAATGCCTGGCACCGACACTAAACTCTCCCACCGACAGCAGAACGGGTATCAGGCTACCGTTCTTATGCTGAGCCATCACTTCCCGCCCATAACCCAAAACGTGAGGATTCCCGCCATTCAGGTAATTGCTTATATAGGTGTCGTGCTTGTCATCATGAGGCGGTGCAGCCAGTAGCTTGATGTTTTTACCTATCAATTCATCTCTGGCATAACCCAATAATGTGGTAACCGCTGGGTTAATCGAATCGATAATGCCTTTATTGTCGATAATAGCAATACAGTCAACAGCGGAATCCATTACCGCAGTTAAACGTCTTTCACGCTCAGCGAGTCTGAAATTCTGGCTAGAGATACGCTCTGTCATGCTATGGAACGCAGACGCCAGGGTACCCAGTTCATCCTTCTGGTCTTCGATTTGCACCAGATTAATAATACCCGAGCGATAGTTTTCAACCTCACGGGTTATAGTTTCCAGAGGACGAAGCAAGCGACGAGTAAATAGCAGGATAGAAAATATCCCTACAATCAATAGAACCAGTGTCAGTACAATACTGTGATTACGAATATTGTGAATTTCTGCCAACGCAGCAACCGTGGGCACCTTAAGAATGAGTAGCAGGTTTTTATCCTGACTCGAATTACCTTCCAGATACAGTTTTAATGTACTGGCAATCAGAATATTGTCATCGTTTTCAATGACCCTGGCCCTGCTACCCTGCTTGTCGAGTGGTATTAACTCTCGAATATTGGCATATTCGGGCATTTCATCCTGAAGCAGGTAACGCTTTCCATATTCAAACCCAAATGACTTTGCATGATCAGGGTGGATTAAAAAGTCATTATTTCCATTGACCAGGAATACCTGAGAGGGGTATTCAACCAGGCTCTCGAGCAGATCAAGAATCGGGCCGACATCAACATTGATAATCACTATACCAAACAGTCGCTGATTGTCCGGATCAAACACGGGGGCCGCAAGGCGCATGGTGCGTGTCACTGGCTGACTGATTTCACCATGTTCGCGGTTCAGGTTTATTTCCGAGAGATAAATCTGACCAGGATCCAGAGCAATAGTCGATTGAAAGTAATCGCGATGCCCCTTCTGCTGCAGATCTTCCTCAGCTATCGGTATCACCTGTCCATTGACCCGATCGACGCGCACGATTTCCTTGCCATTGTCATCCAGTCCAATAAAACGCACCTGGAAATAACTGGGGTGGGTTACAAGAATTGTGTAAAAAACATCAGAAAGGTGCGATTTCCACTCTTTCAATTTCCTGTCTGCAACCGGATCTGCTCCACCCGCATTAATGGCGCGAATGATGCCAGCTATAGGAGGAATAGACGAAATGAAGTTTACATCGCTAACGATATTATCAATATGGGAATTGATTGTGCGGTGATACTGCTCACTCTGCATACTCAGAATAGACAGTTCCCTGTCCAGTAAGGTAGCGCTATTGCGTTGATAGACGAGCGTACCAACTAAAGTGACCATCACTAGAAGCAACAGAGTAAAGGATAGAATAACCTTGAGTGAAATTCGTAAATTTAAAAGCATGAGTATGCAGTACTACAAAACCTAACTGACAGCTAACCGTTGAACTTAGAACACTATAGCCTATCACCCGTCATTTTGTGGGTCTTTTTTGATAGTAATATTCGTCAATGCTGTAATAATTGGTCTAATGATAACTTACGATAAAGGACTTCTTACCCATGAGTAAACGCTGTGTTAAGGCTTTCATATCCGGACGGGTTCAGGGTGTGTTTTTCCGCCAGTCAACTCAACAACAGGCACGACAGCTTGGTATCACAGGTCACGCCATCAACCTGCACGATGGTCGCGTTGAAGTCATCGCCTGCGGCGAGCAGAGGGCCGTAGATCAATTGCTCGAATGGCTACATAAGGGGCCGCAGATGGCCCAGGTAGAACAGCTGCAGTGTGAGGATATCCAAATTACCGCGCCGGCCTCTTTCACAACCGGATAGCGCATACGTTTTTTCGGAGTCTGCATCACCCGGCCATCACTACAGGAGGAGAGTTGTTAAGATCGACAAAGACATCCACCTCAAACACATCAGAAAGCAACTCAGCTTGCAACACTTCAGCCACCTTACCCGCTTTCAGTTGTCGGCCCTGATGCATCAGGCATAAGCGATCACAATAGCGTGCAGCCAGACTTAAATCATGCAATGCAATTAGTACGCTATGACCACTGCGCGCATACTCGGACAGGATTTTCATCACCTGTTGCTGGTAATGAATATCCAGGTTAGCCACAGGTTCATCCACCAGCAATACCTGAGGTCGATTGGCCAGTACCCGAGCAAGCCAAACCCTGGCTCGCTCACCGCCGGATAATTCATCGACCCGACGCGATGCAAACTGCTCGATATTTGCCTGGCGCATGACCTGATGAATGATACTCTGGTCACTATCACCCCAGGGAATGCGTCCCATCGAAACAATATCATGCACAGACAGCGCCCATGCACTCTCTATAAACTGCGGTTGCAGGGCAATTTTCTGTGCTCTTATCGCGGGCTTCAGGCTATTTGCAGCCTGCCCTGAAAGCCTGATAGATCCTTCCGAAGGCAACAGGCCTGCAAGCGCATTTAACAGACTGGATTTACCCGCGCCATTCGGACCAATTAAACCCGTCACCTGATTCTGACGTAGACTCAGGTTTACATCGACTATGCGACCTTTTATCGACAGGTCTTCTATTGTCATCAAATCCATCGTTGACGTTCCTTATAAACCAGCCAGATAAAAAATGGGGCGCCTACCAGAGCGGTTAACACGCCCAGCTTTAGCTCACGCTCTGGCGGCAGCATACGCACCAGTATATCGGCAGCAGTAACCACTATCGCGCCCGCTATCGCCGCAGGCATCAATAAGCGGTCAGGCCTGTAATCGACCAGCGGCCGTATTAGATGCGGTACCAGCAACCCGACAAATCCAATATTACCTGCGACCGCTACCGATGAACCAATTAATAATGCGGTCGCCAGGATTATTAGACGACCGCCTCTTACGACATTCAGTCCCATACTGTCAGCGACCTGTTCCCCCAGACTAAGTCCGAGTAATAATCTACGCTGCCCGATAATCATAAAACTACCAATAACAAATGCAGGCAGCAGGATTGCCAGGTAGTCAAGCCCACGACTGGAGACAGAGCCCAGTAACCAGAACACCAGTTCCTGCATTGCATAAGGATTGGGCGCAAAGTTAAGTACCACGGCCAGTAATGCACTGGATAAGGTAGAGATTGCCAGCCCTGCCATGATTATAATTGCGGGTCGGGCTATTGAGCCTGACAGACCCATTAATATAAAAAGGGTCAAAGCTGCACCCATTAAGCCTGCCAGTGGCGTTGCCAGCACCCCCAGCGCAGGAAACAGGTTAAAATAAAACACCAGCGCCGCGCCCAGTGCTGCACCCTGGCTTGCCCCTATCAGGCCCGGATCCACCAGTGGATTGCGTAGCAGACCCTGTAGTGCCGCCCCTGACAGGCCCATCGCCGCCCCCACAAACAAGGCCAGCAGGGTTCGAGGCAGGCGTATCTCACCAATGATAACGGCTGCCTGAGAGTCAACATTCATCAACCATTCTTGCAGGCCCAGGTACACTGACTCATCAATACTACCGATGCTTAGGGATATCACCGTAACTATTAGCAATAGCAGAAATAATATCGGGTTCAGGAACTTTGCCATGCTGATAGCTCCTCGATCAGGTCATAAGTCCACGGCCCCGGACATTGCCAGCGCCAGTTCCCGTCACGCATAAAATTATTGCCGCTGACTCTTTTGCTAATAGCAAGATGCTGAACAAATAAATTGGCCAAGGAGTTACTCAGCGGTGCAGAGTAATAAATTGCATCGGGCGCGTTGGCGATCAGCTGTTCCAGATCCAGGGTAATATAACCAGACCGCTGAATATAATTGTCCCAACCTGCCGCAGTCAGCACATCGTGTTCCAGGGTACCGGTTCCAGTAGCGATTCCATTCGCGCCCAGTAACAGCAGGTTGCTATTTTTTTTCGGTTTTATAATCGGTTCTGCTAGCGTAAATGCATCCGCCGCCATCCCCTGAATAATTGATATAAATTGATGCGTATAGGGCTTTATGGATGCCAGGTCATTCGGCAGTGCCAGTACCTCAACCCGGTAGCCTAGCTGTTTTAATCGTTTTCTTAGCTGTGTGGCGTTGTACTCACCGGATAACACCAGGTCAGGCTTAAGCTGGATAATTTGCTCAAGCCTGCCATCGTGAGTACTTAACCCCGGCGCTACCCAGTCCGCCGGATAGGTATAAAGCAAGGGAGAGTACGCCAGCACCTGCGAGCGAGAAGCATACTTCAACAGCATCCAGTCGCTACACAGGTCCAGCGAAACAATACGTTGTGGTTTTGCATACGCAGGTAATACCAGCAACAACAAGCTTAATATCAGGATGATCTGGCGTGTCATGCCCATAGTGTAACGGAGCCGGGAATTAACCACACTATTCCACCGTATTGCTTAGAACGTATACTTTGTGCTAATCCAGAAATTTCTTTCCGGGGCCGGAAAATACGCTTCATAATTGGTTGCTGAAAAGGTCACCATGTCATACTCAGTATACTGGCTGCCGGTTTCAGCATATTCTTCATCCAGCAGGTTATTGATGCGAAAGTTAACCAGCCACAGCCTTGCCTGGTAGCCCATGTGAAAATTCACTACCGTATAGGCGGGTAACATTTCCAGCTGGTTCGCAAAATCTCCGCCCAATACCTGCTCATCTATCGCCAGCAGCTCAATACTGGAGTTCAAGCTGGCGTTGTGATGATAAGAAAAATCAATTCGGGCCGAATGTTCTGATACCAGTGGCAATCGCTTACCGGCAAACGGACCATCAGTGATTTCAGCATCAACCAGGGTCAGGCTGATATCCATATCGATGCTTTCGCTAATACGATGACTGCTTTCCAGCATGAGTCCACGGCGTTCTGTTTGTTCGATATTCATGTTAGAAAAGCCGGAGGAATCAAAACCAATCTCATCCTGTAAGCGAATCGTATACAGCGTAGCGCGATAGCGCGTATCCTGATGCAGGTACTCAGTCCCAAGTTCCACCGAAACACCATGCTGAGTTTTTAAGCCTGGTTCCTGTCCATAGGGCACATTGGTATGCTCCTCTACGGTGGGATAGCGAAAGTTTTGATCGGCACGCGCAAATAAACGCAAATCACCTAATGTCAGACTATAGCCCAGTGTCCACACCGCCTGCGAATCATTGAAATCTTCAGTCGCTATCTGCGACTTGCGGTCACTATATCTGAAGCCAACATCCAGCTGACTTTGTGTTCCCAGCATCCACTGACTGGAGAGATAGACATCACTTACATCCTGCTCGATGGACTGAGGTCCTATGCTCGACAGCAGGTCATAGTCGATGCTTTCCAGCTCAAGCCCAAAAACCAGGTGCGAATAGCTTTGTGTAATTTCAGGAACAACCCGGTAAACAGCACTTAAATTAGTAGTTTCCCGATCCTGCGTAGTGAGGCTGCCCGCATAGGGACGAAAGGTTTGAATAAATTCTCGATCATTCACTCGCCTGGATAAATCAAAGGTGACAGAGCGGTCGCTATCAAGTGTCTTTTCCATGCCGATACGCAACAGCTCGCTTTGTGTATCAAAATAATCATTCTGGTAATACGACAGTGACTGTGTCCGGCTTACGTTCATTTCACTTTCAAGTAGCGCACCGGGTGTCAGATAATGCTCATCCGTGATACCCGCTTCAACATAAGCAGTAAAGCTGTCATGCTGGCGTTCAGCTCTCAGGTTAAAATTCTGCCGGTCACTATCATTGTGTGCACGATAATTATCTGATTGCTGGTCAGAAAAGGATAAGGACAATTGCGTCTGGCCAATCAAGCGCTGAATATCAGCTGTCAGCGCGCTTGAGTTATAGCTGCCGGCGCGCAGGCTAACAGAGGCTTTATTCTCCACAACCTGCTTGCGAATGATATTAATCACACCACCTACTGCCTGGTTACCATAAAGCACACCCGCACTGCCCTGTAAAATTTCAATGCGCTCGATATCATCCAGATTGATTGTAGTCAGATCAGGCGCAGCACCATCTGCGGAATTATTCAGGCGTCTACCATCGACCAGAACCAGTGTATTGCTGGATGCAGTCGGACCAAATCCACGCAAATCAATGGCTGCCTGACTCCCATCACCGAATAAATCAGCAACGTGCAAGCCAGCATGACCGCGCAACAGTTCAGCGACAGAACCGCTATTGCTGTTGTGTATGGTCTGTTGATCGATAACAGTTACCGAGGTATTAGCCTGTTGACGAGGCTGCTCAATCGAGGATGGCGTGATAATAATTACCGGGATATCCCGGTCATCGGAGAACACAGTTCCAGAAAAACTGCATAGTGTGATAAGGACTGCACTGGCAGCCCAACTTCTGTTTGATTTCATCAGGTCTCCTGGCACCACCCGTGCCGGATAAATTTAACAACTCAGGTTTTTCAACCCATACGCGTTAAAGGCCGGTCTCCGGACTCACAGGCTGGAAAGACTCCCTGTCAACACCTTCCCGGGTATTCACCCAGTGGTATTTGTTGACCTAACCTGTTTACCGTTGCGGGGGCAGTGTCGGCATTGAAGAGAGGACTCTTCGCACCGGCTTCCCGTTTAACCCATTTTCATGGACACCTTTAAACTGCGCGCAAAGATATAGATTTAGCCCGCGTCTGGCAAGTGGAACCTGCGTTATACTACGCTTTTGCTCTCTATTTTCTGGACTGGACTAAACAACATGCTTGATTTCCTGCAGCATTCTCAGCTGCTTGAGTTTACGGCTACCCAGCTCGTGTTGACGGGGCTGGTCTTCATCTGGTCGGGTTTTGTACGCAGTGGATTAGGATTTGGGGGTGCCGCATTAGGATTGCCACTCATGCTACTGGTATATGACCGTCCAGTTTTCTGGTTGCCCATTATTGGAATTCATTTACTGATATTTACCAGTTTAACTCTGTTAACGCGAATCAAAAACGTGGACTGGTCATACCTGAAAAAGTCCAGTATCTATATCTTTCCTGCCAAACTTGCCGGGGTTTTTGGATTATTAAACCTGCCCAATCAGTGGCTGATTATCATCATCTACGGTATCACCCTGTTCTATGCTTTTTTGTGGATTTTCAACTGGAGCATACGCAGTCAATCTGGCTGGAGTGACAAACTACTGCTGATTATTGGTGGCTATGTTTCGGGCACCTCACTGACTGGTGCACCTTTAATCGTGGCGGTATTTGTTAACCATATCGCGCGCGACAAACTGCGTAACTCGCTGTTCGTGTTATGGATTATCCTGGTAGCGATCAAGCTCAGTACCTTTGCCGCTTTTGGTATCGATCTACAGTTCGCCAGTGCCTTGATGCTGGTACCCGTGGTAGCGATTGGCCATGTTCTTGGCCTCAGGGCGCATGAATATATGCTAAGCAATGACCAGGGATTCAAGCGTATCATCGGGGTCATTTTGCTGCTGATCTGTGTACTGGGGCTGATCAACCTTTAAGTGAATTAAACCAGCCAGCCACCAGAATATCGGCCAGCTCGAAATTCTGCTGACAACGCTGTTCAATGTTTTCCAGTATCTGCTGCTTATTCTGAACACAGGGCGAATCGCCAGTCAGATCGCTAGCGTACAGGCTGATCAGGGTTTTTATCGTTTCCGCGTCCATTTCCAGATGAAACTGTAATGCCAGATGTTTTCCGAAAGCAAAGGCCTGGCATTCGGTGCAGTCACTACGCGCAAGCACAGGTATACCCTCGGGCGGGATGCAATGATGTGCATGCCAGTGAAAGGTGCTGAATTGCATTGGCACTCGGGAAAATAGGGGATTCTCCAGACCCTGTCTGGTCAGCTCGACATTGTGCCAGCCTACCTCGACTGAATCTCCCTGCCTGACCTTACCCCCCATTGCCAGACATAACATCTGTGCGCCCAGGCAGATACCCAGTACAGGTACGTTCTGTTTTAAAGCTTTATGAATAATCGCAATCTCAAGAATCATCCAGTCATCTGGCTGATTCACATTCCCTGGCCCCCCCATAAACACCAGCCCGGAATAGTTAGCGGGATTGATATCGCTTGATTTGCCAACCAGAAGGCAGGTTTGCCGATAGGCCAGACCGAGCTCTTTTAATAGCCTGGTGTAATAACCAGGTGGCTCACAATCAGCATGGGTAAAAATGAGTATGGGTTTCATGTTTTGTTTACAGAATATAAATCTGATACTTTACGAACGGATGCATAATAATAAAGCAAAATGGAACACTCAATCACATTACCTTACTGGTTTTTTTTAGTACTCACTGCTCTGGCAATTATTCTGATCCTGGATCGTATCCTGCTTCCTGGCGTACGCTGGTATCTGCGCAGACGGGTCAATCGTGTTATCGAAGAAGTCAACACAAGGCTGGATATTGAAATCCGGCCTTTTCAGCTAACCCGTAAACAGGCATTGATCGACCAGCTTATCTTCGATGACAAGGTGATAGCGGCGATAAAGGAGTATGCCCAGCAAAACAGCATGCCCAAGGAAGTTGCCCAGGCAAAGGCGGTGCGCTATGCAGAAGAGATAGCCCCCTCTTTTAATGCTTATATTTATTTTCGCCTGGGGTACTGGCTGGCCAAAAAGATCGGGCGCCTGATTTACCGGGTTAGGGTCGGTTTTTTTGATGACAATCAATTAAAGGCTATCCCGGAAGGCAATAGCGTAGTATTTGTAATGAATCACCGCAGTAATATGGACTACATCCTGGTGTCCTTTCTTATTGCTGAAAAAACAGCCCTCTCCTACGCAGTCGGCGAATGGGCGAGAATCTGGCCGCTACAGACCCTGATCAAGGCCATGGGTGCATTTTTTGTACGTCGTAATTCGCGCAATAAACTGTATCGCAAGGTGCTCGAAAGATATGTCAATCTGTCCACCCGTGCTGGCGTCACGCAGGCCGTCTTTCTGGAAGGCGGGTTGTCACGAGATGGCTGCTTACGTGAACCCCGAATGGGCTTTATGGACTATATGCTGCGTGATTACCACCCTGGGGTTGACCGCGACATTGTGTTTGTACCAGTGGGCATCAACTATGATCGCGTTATCGAAGATAAAAGCCTGATTCGACAACTGGATACGACTGCAGAGCGACGAAACCTGTGGTTTGTCACCAAAACCAGCGTTAAATTCTTTTTCAAAACCCTGTTGATGAACCGTAAAACGCGCTGGAACCGTTTTGGCTACGCCAGCGTAAACTTTGGAAAACCCATGTCTGCCGCCCGCTACTGCGAACGCCAGGCTATCGATTTCAGCCAGATGGATGATGACACTCGTTTTGAATGCATCAATCAGCTGACAAAGAGCTTAATGCAGGAAATTTCGCAGGTTATCCCCATATTACCAGTGGCTTTGATGAGCGAAATTCTGCTGCATTACCAGCAACAGTGGATGAGCGAATTAGAGTTAAAATCCCACGCTTTGGCTCGTTTAAAGCAACTCGAACGGATGGGCGCCCCAATCGATATCCAGATAGTGACTTTTGAACATGTCATGTCCAGAGCGCTGGATATGCTGGCTGGACGTGGTTTTATTGATATCAACAATGAGCGCTACCGCGTCAACCCGGCTTGCTTAAGCGTTATCCAGTACTATGCAAACTCGATCGGTCACTGGCAAACCACCTCGGGCGCTGAAGATTGACAGGTCAGTCAACAAGGAACTTCATCCATTTGTTAGCGCACTATTTCTGTGCACTTGGGTCATCGATTTTTTGCGAATCAGGATCAAAAGCCCATAAACTGGTTATATCAGGCTAATAGCTACAGCTTATTTAGGTATCAGATTAAGATCTTTGGTATTTGCGTCTCTTGACCCATAATACGGCAAAAATTTTCCTTATAATTGATCAGGATAAAACTCACAATCATGCCAAACTCGAAAATTATATATACCCTTACAGATGAAGCACCGCTGTTAGCAACACGTTCATTCCTGCCTGTTATCGAGACTTTTGCTTCCGCCGCTGATATAGAGGTAGAGCTAAAGGATATCTCGGTTGCTGCACGCATCCTGGCGGAATTCTCGGATTACCTGAAGGATGACCAGAAAGTAAGCGATGATCTCGATGAGCTAGGCAAGCTGACTCAGGAACCCGACACCAACATCATCAAGCTACCTAATATCAGCGCCTCTATTCCGCAATTAGTCGCTGCTATCCACGAATTACAGGCGCAGGGTTATGAGATCCCTGATTTTCCTGAAGAGCCCGCTTCCGATGAAGAAAAAACCATACGCCAGCGCTACTCCAGGGTTCTGGGTAGTGCGGTAAATCCGGTACTGCGCGAAGGTAACTCGGATCGTCGTGCGCCTCCTGCGGTTAAACGCTATGCCCGCAAAAACCCGCATTCGATGGAAAAGTGGAGCCCGGCTTCACGTACCCACGTAGCGCATATGCGCGGCGGAGATTTCTACTCCAGTGAGAAATGCCTGACGTTGGATAAGGCCTGTGATGTACGTATGGAGCTGGAAACCAAAGATGGCAAAGTGATTGTGTTTAAGGAGAAAACATCGCTGCTTCAGGGCGAGATTATCGACAGTATGTTTATGAGCGCAAAAGCCTTGCAGCAATTCTTTGAAGAACAGCTGGAAGATGCTCGTGAAACCGGGGTCATGTTCTCGCTGCATGTTAAAGCCACCATGATGAAGGTTTCTCATCCTATCGTTTTCGGCCATGCAGTTAAGGTGTTTTACAAAGACCTGTTTGCCAAATATGGCGATCTGTTCAATAAGCTCGGTGTGAACCCCAACAACGGGATCAGCAGCGTATACGAAAAGATCGCCGACCTGCCTGTCTCCTTTCGCGAAGAGATTGAAAAGGACATCCATGCCTGCTACCAGTCGCGCCCCGAACTGGCCATGGTGGACTCGGTAAAAGGTATCTCAAACCTGCATGCGCCTAACGACGTTATCGTTGACGCCTCGATGCCAGCCATGATCCGTAATGGAGGCCAGATGTGGGGCCCCGATGGCAAGCTGAAGGATACCAAGGCCGTGATTCCGGAAAGTACCTATGCTCGTATCTACCAGGAAATCATCAACTTCTGCAAAACCAACGGTGCATTTGACCCGACCACTATGGGTACGGTACCCAACGTGGGATTGATGGCGCAAAAAGCGGAAGAATATGGTTCACACGATAAAACCTTCGAAATTCCAGCTGATGGTATTGCCCGTATCGTAGATGACTCGGGTAAGGTATTGATTGAACAGAATGTAGAAACTGGCGATATCTGGCGTATGTGCCAGACCAAAGATGCACCTGTTCAGGACTGGGTAAAGCTTGCAGTCACCCGTGCCAAACAATCCGGTATCCCAACCGTATTCTGGCTTGACGAGTATCGTCCGCATGATTACGAATTAATCAAAAAGGTCAGGGTTTACCTGAACGACCATGATCTGAGCGGCGCTGACATACAGATCATGTCACCATTACGCGCTATGCGTTACTCACTGGAACGCATCATCCGTGGCAAGGACACCATTTCAGTCACCGGAAATATCCTGCGCGACTACCTGACTGACCTGTTCCCGATTATGGAGTTAGGTACCAGTGCCAAGATGCTCTCTATTGTTCCCCTGATGGCCGGTGGTGGCCTGTTCGAAACTGGCGCAGGCGGTTCCGCACCGAAGCATGTGAGCCAGCTTATTGAAGAAAACCACCTGCGTTGGGATTCACTGGGTGAGTTCCTGGCACTGGCTGTTTCTCTGGAAGATATTAATATCAAGAAAGGCAACAGCAAGGCGAAAGTGCTGGCTGAAACCCTGGATACTGCAACAGGTAAACTGCTGGAGAACAACAAATCACCCTCGCGTAGAACGGGAGAGCTGGATAATCGCGGCAGTCATTTCTACCTGACACTGTACTGGGCACAAGCACTGGCGGAACAAACCGAAGACCCTGAGCTTCAGGCGCGTTTCAAACCGCTGGCCAAAGCACTGGAAGACAATGAGCAAACCATTGTCGACGAACTCACTAAGGTACAGGGTAAACCGGTAGATCTGGGTGGCTACTACCACGCAGATGTCGAGAAGATGTCCGCTGTGATGCGCCCCAGCCAGACTTTCAATAGCCTGCTAGCTGCTACCCGGGCTTAGAGCACAAACATAATAACCATTCAGGGGCGATAGATTCGCCCCTTTTTTTATTGCAGCGCTCACATCAGGTAGCGCAGATAAATATATACCGCACTGATCAGCACTGAAAACATCATCAACGGAAAAGCCATCAGAAAGAAAGGCAGGAATCGAATCGCCTGTCCCGAGCGCTCTGCAAATCCGGCCACGATCAAATTCGCACTGGCCCCGACCAGGCTGCCATTCCCCCCCAGACAGGAGCCCAGTGCTAAAGACCACCACAGTGGAACCAGTTGCTCACTGCCACCGAAACTGGGCGCCATATTCTTGATTAAGGGAATCATAGTGGCAACAAAGGGAATATTATCGACAATGGCAGATGCGCCTGCTGATACAAACAGAATCGACAGGCTGGTAATGGCCAGATCACCGCCCGTCATATGCAATACCTGGTGTGCCAGCGCCTGCAGGATGCCGGTGGTTTCGACCCCATACACCAGAACAAACAGGCCAATAAAGAAAAAGATGGTAATCCACTCCACCTCCTTTAATGCATCGCTCACCATCTCGGTCTGTCGGTCTGCTTTATGCGGTAGTGCATACAGAGTCAGTAACAGGCCCGCCCCTAGCATGGCGATTGTCGCTGGCTGCAAATTAAAGTCATGGCTGAAAATAAAACCCAGTAAAACTAAAGCCAGCACAAACAGGGATTTCTTCATCAACACAACATCACTGATCGCATCGTTTTCCCTATAGCCCATAACCTTTTCAATCAGCTCAGGCGTTGTTTTTAAATGCCGCCCCCAAATCAGGTAAATAGGCAGCATAGTGACCAGCAGTATTAAGATCGAGATAGGTGCCAGATTAAACAGAAAGTCATTGTAACCGAGGCCCGCAGCTGAACCGATCATGATATTGGGAGGATCGCCGATCAGGGTCGCAGTGCCACCGATATTAGAAGCAAAGATTTCAGCAAACAGATAAGGATATGCCCTGAGTTTCAGGGTATCAGTAATCAACAGGGTTACAGGAGCAATCAATAACACGGTGGTTACATTATCCAGCAAAGCCGACATGCCTGCAGTAACCAGCATCAGCATTACCAGGATGCCCCAGGGCTTGCCT
Organism: Gammaproteobacteria bacterium; assembly: GCA_050288105.1. GTDB lineage: Bacteria > Pseudomonadota > Gammaproteobacteria > JACNJF01. The sequence continues at coordinate 457,387 of JBNKDE010000001.1, read as the reverse complement.
CCGGCTTTCTTGACGCCGAGTATTGCCAGGTACTGAAAAATACCTGAGGTGCGTGCAATGGCAACAATAACCATCATGCCCGTAAGTAATCCAATGGTATTAAAATCTATACCTTTGAGTGCCTGCTGCTGGGTCAATATACCGCTCACGATCATACAGGATGCGCCCAGCATAGAGACCACTGCACGATTCAGGCGCTCACTGACGATCAGGATATAACTAAAGACAAACAAACTTGCAGCTATCCATGCTGCGGGTAATCCCATGATCACTTCATTGCTGACCAGATCATGCATCGTCTGTTTCACCCGCCTGCAATATCTTCTGTCCAACATCCCAGTAGGAAATCATGCCTAATAATTTGCAACTACCTGGCTCAATTACAGGAATGCTGAGTCGCGTATCGTGCAACTGCAATAAGATTTCAGTCAGCGGCGTGTTTGGTGAAACGGGTTTTACCTCAGTACTCATGCACATGGATATGGGATGATCTTTCGCAGCAGCATAGCGCGCATAGAGATCATCCAGGGTTTCATGAATGAAGCTGACATTTTTCAGGCCTCGCTGCATAAAAACAGCTTTCGGAATAACCTGCTTTAGCAGACAGTTGACACCGAACATGCCCAGATAACATCCATTGTCATCCACTACCGGTAAGCTTCGGTAGCGTTTGCTCATGATATAATTTACCGCGTCTTCGACCCTGTCATCGGGTTTTAATGTGGTTGGATGAGCATCCATTACCGCTGAAGCATTCATCGATTTACTCTTGCTTTCTAATTAATGCATTACAGTGTACAACACTAAACCCAGGATCGCGCTCATCGCGATATAAAATGACTGGTAACAGGGATAAAAAGTCAGTGCTTCTTGACACTGAAAATGCGAAACCGAACTGACTATCGTTATACTTCCATCAGCTCTTCAAAGGGTTGAGGCTTGCCCACTCCATAACCCTGAGCAAAATTAACGCCTATGGCTTTTAGTTTTTCCACGATCTGATCATTTTCCACAAATTCGGCAATGGTTTGCATGCCCATAACCTGACCGACTTCATTGATAGATTTCACCATCGCATAGTCAATGGGATCATCCACGATATCCTTAACAAACATGCCGTCGATTTTAAGAAAGTCGACCTGAAGATTCTTTAAATAGCCAAACGATGACAGACCACTGCCAAAATCATCCAGCGCAAAACGAAAGCCTGCGTCTTTGAGAATTTCAATAAAGGTATTTGCGGCACTCAGGTTGGTAATTGCGACGGTTTCGGTTACTTCAAAACAGATCTTTTGTGGATCTATCCTGTTCAAATTTAGATTGGAAAATATGACTTCCAGAAATGCGCCACTGGTCAGCGAAGCGCCAGAAAGGTTAATAGAGACAAAGTCAGTTTGCTCGACAAATTCAGGATGGCTGGCTAACAGCTTGAATGCATTGCTGACTACCCAGTTGTCGATTTTTTCTATCAGGTCATAGCGCTCTGCGGCCGGTAAAAAACTCCCTGGTGGAATCACACTACCATCCTCGTCGAGCATACGTACCAGAAGCTCATAATGCTTTGCACCAGAGTCATCCAGTGGCACGATGGGTTGCGCGTATAAGCAGAGTCGATTTGCTTCCAGCGCCTGGTTAATGCGGTTTACCCACAGCATTTCACCCTGGCGCTGAGCCAGGCCACTATCTTCTACGTGATATTCGTGAATACGATTGCGCCCCAAATCCTTGGCCATATAACAGGCGGCATCAGCCTGCTTGAGTAACTCACTCAAATTACCGGTATGTCGGGTAATAGCGACCAGCCCGATACTCACGCCCACATGAAAAAACTGTCCTTCCCAGACAAACTGGTATTGCGAGATCCCCTGTCGTAACGACTCAGCGACCCGATGTGCCTGCTGCAAAGAGCAATGTTCCATTAACACACCAAATTCGTCACCACCCAGCCTTGCCAATGTATCACTCTGGCGTACAGTTCGCTGTAACACCGTGCTAAGCTGGCGCAGGAGTTCATCACCTGCGATATGCCCACAGGTATCATTAATTACCTTAAACTGGTCAAGATCCATAAAGCATAAAGCATGCTCTGCGCCATGTTCCCGGCTACTGACAAATAACTGTTGTGCACGCCTTTCGAACTCAATACGATTATAGAGCCCCGTCAAAATATCATGTGTTGCCTGATAGTTAAGCTTTTCGGTCAGCTGATATTCATGGCTGATATCGTCCTGAATACCGATAAAATGGGTAACCTTCCCTGCATCATCCTTAACCGCCGATATAGAAATGCGCGCTCGGTATTTTTCACCTGCACGATTCTGGTTATCCAGCTCTCCTCTCCATTCCTCACCCGAAGTAATCGCTTTCCATAACGCATCGTAACTACTATTCTTGGTGTCGGCGGTACGCAGAAAATCAGCAGTCTTTCCTATAGCTTGCTGTTTTGAATAACCGGTTAGCTGACTAAATTTCGGGTTTACATACTCTATCCTTCCAGCCTTGCTGGCAATAAATACTGCTGAAGAACTGGATTCAATCGCACGTGAGAGTTTCCTTAGTTCCTCTTCTGATTTTTTCTGCTCAGTAATATCCTCAGCAATGCCCGCAACGCGGATTACCTTACCCGCAGCATCATGTATCAGATAGGCGCGGGCTTTTACCCAGCATAATTCGCCACTGGCTGAATGGATTCGATAAGCTCGGAAATCGATATAATCCTTGACCTGCTGAAGGTCCCTGGGAACATCTTCCAGTACCTGCCTGCGATCCTCTGAAAAAACCCGGGTTAACCAGAGGTTGGGATTTTTATACAACTGTTCACTGCTCATACCCCATAATTTTTCAAAAGCAGGGCTGATGTAATACAACTCCTGCCAGTCTGGTGAGCACAACCAGAAAACTTCGTTGATGTTCTCTGCAAGCTGGCGAAAGCGCTGTTCACTCTCCTTCAACGAAAGGAAAGTCTCTGACAGCGTTCGTTGCATCTGATTGAGTGAGTCAGCCAGCTGATCAACCTCGTCCCTGTGGCCGCTAAAGAACCCCCTGAGTAAACGTAATGGAGGGGTAGTCCCGGTAAGGTCCATATTCTTTGCAAAACGGGTCATTAGTTGCAGCTGACTGGTCAGCAACCAGTTGATGATAAAAAACAGAAACGCGGATATCAAAAGCGTTTTAATCGCGTTTGATAGCAGAATAATGCCAAAACGCGTAAGCAGCCGATAATAGATTTCGGATAGACCGGCAACGACTTCCAGATGCCCGATGTCTCGATCAACGGAGCGGAAAAGATAACTGAGCGGGTAGTTTTTTCGGATTGTTCTGTCATCCCTGATTTTCCCGACCCTGGCAATGATGTTGTGGTTTTTATCAGTGACCTGCACAAACTCAAACCCGGGAAATTCAGCTATGCCTTTTATCAAAAGGTTTAGCCGTTCCCTGTCCTCTTCCCAGACATTCTCGGAAATACTGTCAAGGTAGCTCAGCTCTACCTGAATGAAGTGCGAATTAACCGCTTCCATTTCACTCTCATATTCGAAATACAACTGTATCGCGGTAATAATGAGCGTCACAATAGAACTGAACACGATCAGCGATATTACCAGCTTCCTTGCAATATTATTGGGCATGAAAAGCGCTCACTTTTTAATTAAGTCAGTCTAATAACACCTTAAGGGTACGATCATAAATGTTCTGGTAACTTCCATCCTGTTTCATTTGCTTTAATGCCTGCGCCATTTTCGGTGCGAGCGCGGCGAAATCTTTATGGATGTACATGTACATCTCTACCGAGGCCAGAGGTGGTTCATGCACAACAACCGGCACACCGGAATCTCGTGCATCCTGTAGTCCCTGCCAACGTTCATATAACACGAGATCGACCCGACCTTTCTCCAGCATGGAGAACATCTGACTGGGCGTTTTCACGGTATGGCGATGTTGCTTGGGATCGAGATTACGTTCAAAAATAACCCAGCCGTGAATATAGGCGACGGTATAGGGCTTTAGGCTAGCCCAACTGTCTGTCTTTAAATCCAGTTTTTTAGAGTAGGCAACAAAATCATTGCGGATTAACGGCTCTTCAACGCGCACCAGATTCGGGTATTTTTTTTCCAGCCCCTTGATGCGCATAGCCACGCCCTGATCCAGGTTTTCATTGGCATTGGTAAGTGCTCGCGCTGACGCCTGATAGACTTCGACTCGACCTTTCAAACCCATGCGCTTAAAGACTTCGGCCACAATGAGATCCTGAAATCCTTGCTGATCCGGGGTAGTATAAGGCGCGCCGGTACTGGTATTTAGAATGAAAACTTCTGGTTGAGCCTGACTGCTAAAGCTGATTGGTAGCAGGGATAAGGCAAGCATAATCAGGTTAAGTAATTTGTTATTCGTTTTAATCATCTTAAATACTCCAGTAGGCGACAATTGTAAGCAAGTTCCATCAGGCTCATTGTATTAAAAAATACTAGCAGTTTATTCAATATTCTGCCTTTCTAATCACGTTATAGCTGCTTTTGGGTCTTTGTCCTGTGGTTTTTATCAGATCAACAGGTGCTACTACGAGTGGACTGACAATACCTGCTTCAGCTAAATCCTGGTCATTAAGCTCGCATCCCAGCAGCTGAAATCTTCCTGCTTGAGGATAGCAGTGCAAAATTCATAAGCCTGTTGCAGGCTTTGCTCAGCTAGAGGAGACAGGTTTTCACCGAGGTTAAAGGCCTCGCCCTGTAGTGCCAGCAGGTAACTGGGTGGTGGGGCCTGATGCAAAGTCTGTTGATAGATACTCAATAAAGTTGAGGGTGTCACGCCATGCGTGGTATAGCTGGTCTCCTGTCTGGGCTCGAGTAATTCAAAATGATAAGCCCGTTCGAGAGCCTGATGGGCATCGATCAGCAGCACGCGCTGACAGCCCTGCATATCCAGGATATGCTCAATCTGGATCTGATACTCGGTTAGAAATCGAACCGGATGGCCACAATAGTGAAGCGCATGCTGCTGCTCGAGTCGCTCGATTAACAAAGGCGCTAAGGCATCATCCCCACGGGAGATGTTGCCATAGCCAAAAATCAGAATCGGTTTAACTGGCATGTCTTACAGCGAACTTCGGCAGGAAACGTCTGTGCTACCCGGCTTAACTGCCATCGACTGATGATTTCTCTTTCACAGCCAGTGTTTTACCCTGATGATCCAGCAAGGTCACCTGCAATGGCATCTTACCCAGTGCATGAGTCGCGCAGGACAGGCAGGGATCATAGGCGCGCACCGCGACCTCAAGCTGGTTCAACATAGGCTCAGTGATTTCATTTCCATCCAGGTATTGATCCGCTACCTGACGTATTGACTCATTCATCGCTCGATTATTATGTGTGGTAGACACAATCAGGTTGGCCTTTTCAATCAGGCCGTCTTCGTTGATTTCATAGTGATGTAATAGTGTGCCACGAGGAGCCTCGATAATACCGATGCCTCGCGTTTGCATCTCGCCTTTAACCGCTAAATGATCGCCCTGCAAATCGCGATCGTCGAGCAACAGCTTGATCGATTCAGCACAGTGCAGAATCTCAATCAGGCGCGCCCAGTGATAAGCCAGCGAAAATTGCACGGGTTTATTACCATTCAGTGCCTTAAATTCCACACGCTCCTGCTCGGCCAGCGGCGTATTGATGAAGTCGCAGTTATTCAGGCGAGCGAGCGGCCCTACCCGATACCAGCCCTGTTCCAGACCCAGTGATTTCAGATAGGGAAACTTCATATAACTCCAGGATTCTACATGCTCGCTAATCACATCCAGATACTGGTTTCCATCGTATTGGTCGAAAATGACCGAATCATCGGCATGACGGGCTCGCAGCCGGCCGTCGTATAATTCCAGTGCACCATCGCTGCCAATCAGGCTAAGCATACTGCTCTCAATTGCAGCAAAGGTTTCATGATACTCACGTTGATGGTAAAAGATTTTTTTGAATAAGGCCACCGCAGTCAGCGACCATTCGATCATCTGGTCGATATCCTTTGCCAGATAATCACGTTCCTGCAGGCTGAGGTTTTTATTAATGCCCCCCGGAATGGCTCCGGTGCCATGAATTCGCTTTCCTGCTGTCAGGCGTATCACTTCCTGACCATATTTACGTAACAGGACCCCCTGCTTTGCAAGTTCCGGGTTGTCCTGAATCACGCCGATAATATTGCGGTGCCTGACTTCATCATCATAACCAAACAATAAATCCGGGGAAGCCAGGTGAAAGAAATGCAACGCATGCGACTGCAACACCTGTCCAAAATGCATCAGGCGACGCATCTTGTCGCCAGTGGGCGTCAGCTGCGACACACCCGTTAACTGATCACAGGCTTTGGCTGCAGCCAGGTGATGACTTACCGGGCAGATACCGCACAGTCGCTGAACCAGCACCGGAACTTCCTGAAAAGGCCGCCCCTGTATGAATTTTTCAAAGCCGCGGAATTCCACGATATGTAATCGTGCCTGAGTAATTCGTTTATTCTCATCCTGTTGCAGGGTGATCTTGCCATGCCCTTCGACACGGCTGATAGGGTCTATCGCAATTCTAGTCATAGCGTAAAATCTCCTGAGGGATAACAGGCTCTCTACCTTCCAGTAAAGCACTCACGACTTCCCAGATTAACTCGGCAGGCGGTGGGCAACCCGGCAATACATAATCCACCTTAATAACTTCCTGCAACGGATGTACCTTATTCAGGATCTTGGGTAATTCAGGATCGTGCGGGATATGCGCCTGATCCAGGCCGATGCCATTAATGTAAGACTCCTGAAAGATATCGGTTACCGTATAATGATTCCGCATTGCCGGTATCCCGCCATTTAATGCACAGGCACCAATCGCGACAATGATTTTGCATTGCTCGCGAAATTCACGTGCCACTTCGACATTTTCGGAGTTAGCCAATCCGCCTTCAATGATACCGATATCACAGGCTTCAGGGTGCTTGAAATCGGTTAAAGGTGAACGACTGAATTCTACCAGTTCCACCAGATCAATAATCTTTTCATCGATATCCAGTATCGACATATGGCAACCAAAACAACCGGCTAAAGAGGTGGTCGCAATTCTGATTTTATCGCTCACTTTTTCACCTGCTGTTTGTCTATGGGTTCAAGGTCATACAGGCGCTGGCCGATTGCCACATCAAACCCCTTATTCTTGGGTAAAAAAACACCCACAGGACAGATAGTGGCCGCACGATCAGTTTTTTCAAAGTTACTGTTTCCTAGCTTACTGTCCTTGGCATCTATCTGCAGATGTGCCTTACGCCCTCGACCCGCAATGGAAAAAATAGATTTGCCATCCACATCCCGACTGGCCCTGACACATAGTTCACACAGGATGCAGCGATTGTAATCCAGCATGTAATCCGGATGACTGGCATCGACCTCACGGTTCGGATACAGAAAACGATATGGCGGCGATAACATACCGCAAAATTCAGCTACTGCCTGCAGATTGCAGGCGCCACTTTTCTCACAAGAAGGACAGGTATGATTGCCTTCGACAAACAGCATTTCGATTATTTCCATACGTTGCCGCTGCACTTCGGGAGTGATATTCAGCACCTTTAAATCTGCCTGTGCCGGGTAGGTACAGGCTGCAACCATACGCCCTCCTATATCTACCAGGCATACCCGGCAGCTCCCATGAGGATGAAACTCGGGATGAAAGCATAAATGCGGGATATAGACTTCCGCGTCAAGCGCCGCCTGCATGATGGTCTGGCCAGGTGTAAAGGAAACCGCTTTATCGTCGATATAAAATTGCGCCATTACTTTACCCCCGGAATCACGGCGTTCACCATATCTTCAAATTCAGTGACCGAACTCTCCAGGTCAAAAACCGGATTATCTTCGGTTTGCATCTGGGCTTCGAATAGCGCCCTGCTATCGCGCATTGCGTCCATAAAAACCGTAGGTGCGCTACAGCCCAGACCACAATGGCAACTGTGCGTCATTAACTCATTGATGGCCCCCAACTGGTTAAAAGCAATCTGGCTCCCTTCGCCTCGGTAAAATTCATCGATGATTTCCGCTACCAGTCGTGTACCCACGCGGCATGGGGTACAGAATCCGCAGCTTTCATGTTCGAAAAAGCGCGCAAAGTTATCCAGTACCTGCAATAGATTGCGCTCTGGCCCGATAACCATGAATGAGCCGCCAGTAGGCAGGTCTTCAAAACTCATGACACGATCAAAATCTCTGGCCAGCACCAGATGACCCGCCGCTCCGGCCATTTGCACAGCCTGCGCATTTTCGCCCCCACAATCCTGCAGGATTTGATTCAGACTGACACCAAAGGGGTACTCATAGATACCGGGGCTCTGGCAATCGCCACTGATACTCAGCAGGCGCGTGCCCATGGATTGATCGGTACCGACCCGATTAAAGCTGGGCGCACCATTTGCAGCGATGTAATTCACTGAAAAAAAGGTTTCTACGTTATTCACTACCGTCGGCTTATTCATATAGCCCTGCTGAACCGGAAATGGTGGACGCACACGAGGCGTTCCGCGCTTGCCCTCCAGCGACTCGATGAGGGCGGATTCTTCACCGCAGATGTAAGCTCCCGCCCCCAGATGAATGTCGATGTCGAAGTTGAAATCGCTATGACCCAGAATATTCGCACCCAGCAAACCCTGCTGCCTGCGTGATTGCAGTACATTGTTGATTTTATCCAGCAGGAAACGATACTCACCACGCAGGTAGATGAACCCTCTGCTGGCACCTATCACTCTGGCACAGATGGTCATTCCCTCTATCACGGCATCGGCATATTCGTTTAGCAAAACACGATCTTTAAAGGTTCCAGGCTCACCTTCATCGGCATTACACACCATATAACGTTGCTCAGACTGGGTGTCACGGCAGTACTGCCATTTTTTTGCGGTGGTAAAACCGGCCCCGCCCCTGCCACGTAATCCCGAGTGTTCCAGCTGCTGCAGGAAATGATCGGCATCCTGTTCAACCACAGTCTGCAGCGCCTGACCAGCCCTGTAGTCAGACGAAAGCTGAATATCCCTGCGCTGAATATTATTTTCAATAACAAACCAGTCGCTGGGCCATTTATGAACAGGGATCTGGCTGCGTATGTAAACCGCAATGGCTTCGATTCGAGTTTTGTCCAGCCGTTTTATAGCCCGACCGTTGACCAGCAATGCCGGCCCCTGGTCGCACAGGCCTGTGCAGGAAGTGTAGCCGATAGATACATGCTGACCGCGCATAGCCTTCTGCATCTGCTCAAAATACTCGGCATTACCCGCAAAGCGGTCGGTAATGTTGTCGCTGAACAATAGTTGATAGCTACCGGGATACTCGAGATTCAGAAAAGAGTAGAAATCTACAATAGCTTTGATATGTGCCACGCCCAGCGTCAGGCGTTCACTCAGCAACTGAATGGCTAACGGCGGGATGTGTCGAAACTGATGCTGAATAGCAATCAGATATTGAAGCAGAAGCGTGCGTTCAGGTTGAGGCCCGATGCACTCCGACACGAATTCATCGATACTTGGAGATTGAGATAAAGTCATAATCACATAGGTCTTATAGATGATGCTGATGTTAGCATAAAAGACCCTGATATAGATTACGACTGTTTAAATTTTTATCCCTGAGTTAGTGCATTTATCAAAGCAACTTGCAGAGAGCGGTTCTGGCCGGAAGTTAGGGATTATTTTCCCAGCAACGAGCCTAAAACACCGCGTACAATCCTGCGACCTAGTGAGCTTCCTACCGAACGCAGCGTGCTTTTTATCATCGCTTCTGCAAACGACTGACGTGGACGACCCCGGCTCCTTTTAGCCTGTTCTTTTTCAGCGGCCTGTCTTTGTTTTTCCTGTTCGGCCTGCAATTCCAGTTGTTGCTGTTTTAACTGTTTTTCATCTGCGCGCTGCTTGAGCATTTCAAAGGCGGACTCCCGATCCAGATCCTGCGCATAACGCCCATGCAAGGGTGATCGCTGGATCAGGTCTTTACGCAGTGCCTGATCTATGGCGCCGATCTGCGACTCGGGCGGACGAATCAGGGTTTTCTCGACTACGCTGGGGGTCCCATCGGCCTGCAGGTAGGATACCAGCGCTTCGCCAACACCCAGCATGCCAATCTCCTGTTTTATATCCAACGCGGGGTTGGCACGGAAGGTCTCGGCGACGGTGTTAACTGCTTTTTTATCTTTAGGGGTAAATGCGCGTAATGCATGTTGAACCCGCAACCCCATCTGGCCCAGAACCGCTTCGGGAATATCCAGCGGGCTTTGCGTAACGAAATAAATGCCTACACCCTTGGATCGTATCAGACGTACGATCTGTTCTATCTTATCGATTAATGCGCTGGAGCTCAGGTCAAATAACAGGTGAGCTTCATCAAAAAAGCACACAAACCTGGGTTTATCAGCGTCGCCTACTTCTGGCATGTTTTCGTAAAGTTCCGCCAGAAACCACAGCAGGAACGCACCATATACGCGCGGGGAAAGCGAGCTTAAACGCGTGGCATCCAGTATATTTATAATGCCTAAACCGGAAAAATCACTAATCATGATGTCAGCGAGGTTGAGTGCAGGCTCTCCGAAAAACTGATCAGCACCCTGCTCTTCCAGTACCAGCAGTTTTCGCTTGATGGCAGCTACCGAGCTGGATGAGATATTGCCGTATTCAGTTTTCAGTTCACTGGCGTTATCCATCATCCAGCTTAACATTGATTTCAGATCCTTCAGATCCAGTAATAACAGCCCTTCGTCATCTGCCAGGTCAAAACAGGCGTATAAAATACCGGTTTGAGTTTCATTCAGCTCCAGCAGACTGGACAGCAGTAAGGGGCCCATATCCGAAATGGTGACCCGTAACGGCAGGCCCTGTTGTTCAAAAATATCCCACAGAACAGTTGGCCTCGCACGTTGCTGGTAATTCTCAATTGCAATCTTCTGTACGCGCTCATCAATCTTCGGGTGTGGCTTACCAGGTTGCGATAGTCCTGACAGATCGCCCTTGATATCAGTCACAAACACAGGTACACCAATACTTGAAAAGCCCTCCGCAAGTATCTGTAATGTAACGGTTTTACCCGTTCCGGTTGCTCCTGTAATAAGGCCATGCCGATTCGCCATTCTGGCGTCCAGCGCGATTTGCTGAGTCCCGGTACCGCCGATGAGTATCTGTGTCTGCATGGTTTAAATCCGTATCAGTTCTGGAGGAAAAAAAGCAAGCTTACCTGAACGTTCAGCTAAAACGCAATTCGGCTGAAGTTCATGCTATATTGTTCCCCGAGCACTCAACTCAACAGGGTGAATTTCAACTTTTTAGGCGTTGAAATCCATTAACTCAGGGCCTGTTACAATGCTAGTTTGCGTCGATTGGTTGCTGTTCAACACTGATCGTCAGCATTGGAATATCATTTTAACGGCCTCTATAACTACAACAAAAAGGAGCACCAATGTTAGTCGAAGATATTATGAGCACCTCGCTCAAAACTGTAACCCCGACCACCCCGATGGCAGAAGTTGTTAGTATGATGTGTCTGTATCGTCTTAGCGGAATCCCGGTGGTCGAAGATGATAATAAACTGGTTGGATTTATCTCTGAACGCGATGTCCTCGGGCCTATGTTTCCCAAGGTCGAAGATATGATGGATGGCCTCTCCGGTATCGATATGACCAAGGCACTGGGGCAATATTCAGATGTCGTCGCTATGCAGGTACAGTCACTGATGACAAAATCCGTCATTACGGTACCACCCGACATGGAAATTCTGAAAGCTGCCGCACGCATGGTAGGTAATAAATTTCGACGCATTCCCGTTGCTGTGGGTGATCGATTGCTGGGCATGCTAAGCCTGGGTGATGTGCATAAATCCATCTACCTGCAACACGTTAAAACACGCCTCGGTTAAATCCGTACCCGATGCTCAGGTAACCCGGCTCCAGTCCGGGTTATCCTCAACATTAGATAATGCCCAGCTATTCAGTCGGCCCACTAAAGCTTCGATGACCATCGCTCGTCTTTTAATGTAACTTTATCCATTTACAAAACGTTACAAAGCGAAATCTCAAAGACTTTATAATTGCTAACCCTGTTTAGATAGAAGCTTAATTATGCCAAAACTTTCCCGAAAACTGTTGCTGCTTCCTCCAGTCATCATCGCTGTCGTTATATTTATCCTGCTTAAAAGTGGTCAACAATTGCCGGTCACAACGACTGATAACAGCAAGGCGCGTAAGGTTAGAACCCTGCAGGTTGTTGCACAGGAATTTGTACCCGTTGCCCAGGGCTTTGGCGAGGTTCAGCCCGCCCAGGTGTGGAAAGCGATTGCCCAGGTATCGGGGCGCATACAGTCCTTACACCCCAGGTTACAGGATGGAGAAATAATTCAGCAGGGCGAGTTATTGGTACAAATCGATCCGGTGGACTACCAGCTGATCCTGCAACAGGCAGAAGCCCAGCTGGCAGAACTTGAGATACAACAAAAAAATGCAGCCGCATTGCTGGACATCGAGCAACGTAATCTGACCCTGGCTGAGAAAGAATATAACCGTCTGCAGCAACTGGTTAAGAAAGGCAGCGTATCGCAGAGCGATGCGGATAGTGCTGAACGTGCCCTGTTAAACTCCCGCACTTCGCTTCAAAACTACCGTAATACTCTGGCCCTTTTCCCGATTAACCGTAAATTGCTACAGGTTAAAATAGACCAGGCGCAACGTGACCTGGACAATACAGAAATCAGTGCACCGTTTAATCTGCGTGTGACGGGACTAAATATTGAAGCGCATCAGTATGTATCGCGCGGAGAACATATGTTTTCCGGGGATTCGGTAGACCGCATCGAGATTACTGCCCAGATACCCATGTCTTCATTGAAAAACCTGTTCGCTAATCGAGCGCCGACGTTACCAGTCGATGTGTTAAGCCTTTCTACCCAACTTCGTCAGATGACCGGTTTTGTACCCACCATCAGTCTTGACCTGGGCAATGACGAGCCAGCACAATGGGATGCCAGTTTTGTGCGTTTCAGCGATAGCGTAGACACAAAAACCCGCACCATGGGCCTGGTGGTGGCCGTTGACCATCCACTTCAGCAAACGATTCCAGGTAAACGCCCTCCGTTATCTAAAGGTATGCTGGTTGAAGTGAGTATCGCAGGTCACCCCCAGCAAAATGCGATCGTCGTACCGGGTAATGCAATCAGGAATGGCTACGCCTATGTTCTGGATGAACACAGCCGGCTACAGGTACGCCAGGTCAAAAAGCTTTATGACCAGCAGCAGTTCTCGGTGATACAGTCAGGTTTAAAAGTGGGAGAACAACTGGTTTTAAGCGACGTCATTCCAGCCGTTTCAGGTATGTTGCTAGAACCTGTCAACGATGCAGTTGTGGGGCAGTAAGTTATGCTCAAGTGGTTCGCCTATCATCCAACTGCCGCCAACCTGACCATGCTGGCGGTGATCCTGCTGGGTCTGGTCAGTTTGCCCAATCTGCAACGCGAAACCTTTCCTCGAATCAAGAACGACAAGGTCACCATTACCGTTGTCTACCCCGGCTCGACTGCGGCAGAGGTTGAGGACGCGATTTGCCGAAGAATAGAAGATGCACTGGAAAGCATTTCTGATATGGATGAAATGATCTGCGAATCTTCCGAAGGATTGGGCAAAGCCACCGCCGTCATGCTGGAAGGAAGCGATATGGCGCGTTTTCTGGATGACATCAATGCCGCCATTGATGCCATAACTGACTTCCCCGAGCAGGTGGAAACCCCGATTATCGAAGAATCGGGAAGAACCGATTCGGTAATCTCTATCGCCATCACGGGCCCGGATGATCCAGTACAGCTGAAAACCTATGCAGAGGATGTGAAGTTACGCCTGCTGGCGCAAGCCGATATAGCAACTGTTGATATTAATGGATTCTCTGACCACCAGATTCGTATAGAAATCCCGGCAAGCCTTCTACGCCAGTACGCCCTTTCGCTGTCTGATATCGCAGCCACGCTAAAGAACCAGAGTGTTAGCGTACCTGCCGGACGCCTGGAAGGACCGCAGGAAGATATTCTGTTACGCATTGATGATCAACGCAAAAACGTACAGCAGATAGGTAATCTGGTCGTCATCTCATCAAAAAATGGTGCCACCATTCACCTGAAAGATATTGCCAGTATTAGCGACCGATTTGATCGTGAAGAAAACCTGATTTTGTTCAATCGCCAGCGTGCCGCTATCCTGAATATAAGCAAAACGCCCGAGCAGGACATTCTCCGATCATTGCAGGACGTAAAGGACTTCGTCGCACAGGAAAACAGTAAACTCCCCGACAATGTCAGGCTAACCCTGACTCAGGATCGTGCTTCAATCGTGCAGGACCGGCTGGATATGATACTCAGCAATGGTGTGCAAGGATTGATCATGGTATTCCTGATGCTGTGGCTGTTTTTCAGTATTCGTTACAGCTTCTGGGTCACTATGGGCCTGCCGATTTCCTTCCTTGGTGCATTGTTCGTACTGCCTCTGTTAGGTATCACCATTAACATGATCTCCATGGTTGGATTGCTGATTGGTGTGGGCCTGTTAATGGACGACGCGATTGTTGTCGCAGAAAACATAGCCGCCAGGCTGGAAAGAGGTGAACGCGCGCTGCATGCCGCAGTTTCCGGAGTTAAACAAGTGCTGCCGGGCGTACTATCATCTTTTGCAACCACCATTATGATCTTCGGTTCTCTGGCCTTTATCACAGGTGATATGGGACAGATCTTGAGGATCATTCCCATTGTTCTGATTATTGTGTTGAGCGTCAGTTTACTGGAAGCCTTTCTTATTCTGCCCAACCATCTGGGGCATAGCCTGGACCATCTGCAACAACGCGAGCCAGGCAGGTTTCGCAGCTGGTTTGAAGATAGTTTTAATCACTTTCGTGATAACAGGTTCGGTCCCCTGCTGGATAAGGCAATTGAGTATCGATACCTCACTCTCGGCCTGACTATCATGCTGTTTGTTCTGGCAGTGGCTATGCCCGCCGGGGGCAAAATCAAATTCGTCGGTTTTCCGTCAATAGAGGGTAACATTATTGAAGCCCGCGTATTAATGCCACAGGGAACCCCGCTGCAAAAAACCAGGGCACTGGTAGAAAAAATTGAGCAGGCTGCAGTTGAACTAAACGAGAAATACACACCGCTACAGCCTGGTCAACAGGACTTGATCAATAACATGACGGTGATCTTTAATCAAAACCCGGATGCGAATGAAACAGGACCGCACGTGGCGCGCATCATCGTAGATCTGTTATCGGCTGAAACCCGCACTACCAGCCTGGATACCTTCAGGGATGAATGGCGTAGCGCTGTAGGCAGCCAACCCGACCTGATTTCACTCAAATTTACTGAACCCACCCTGGGTCCGGGAGGCCGGGCCATAGAAGTCAGGTTAAGAGGACAGGATATGCAACAGCTCAAGTCCGCTTCAGAAACACTACAGAACTGGTTTAATAGCTATCAGGGTGTGGTAGATATCAGCGATGACCTGCGCCCGGGCAAACGTGAGCTGAAGATCAGCCTGCTGGATTCAGCCGGTAGCGTTGGTGTAACCGCGAGTCAGATTTCATCCCAGATCGGGGCAGCGTTTCAGGGCATCAAAATCGACGAGTTTCCGGTTGGTGCAGAAACCTACGAAGTCGATTTAAGACTGGCCGCTGAAAATCGACAGTATATTGATGACCTGCACCAAATCACCATCAGTACAGCAAACGGCGATCAGATACCCTTGACCAATGTGGCGAATATCGTCGAAGACAGAGGCTGGGCACGTATCAATCGCGTTGACCGGCAACGTACCGTTACCGTCCAGGGTGATGTGCAGCGCCACCTGGCTAATGCCCAGGAGTTACTCAAATTAGCGCAGACCGATATCTTTCCAGAAATTCGCCAGCAGTTCCCCGGCATCGTAATCGATACCCAGGGCGAGAGTGAAAAATCTTCTAAAACCGGCGGTTCGATTGTAAGAAATGTTGGCTTGGGCATGATCGGACTGTATATCCTGCTGGCGTTACAGTTTAGAGGCTACGTGGCACCTTTAACGGTAATGGCCGTGATACCTACCGCTTTAATCGGTGTGATTTTTGGGCATATGGCGCTGGGACTGGATTTAACCATGCCCAGTATCGTCGGGATGGCGTCGTTATTTGGCGTGGTGGTGAATGACTCTATTTTACTGGTCGTGTTCATTCGCGAGGAAAGACAGAAAGGCGTCCCGGTTGCACAGGCTTCACGCGCAGCGGGTCGAGCCAGATTCAGGCCCATCCTGCTTACATCCATTACCACAATCGCGGGGCTGACCCCACTGTTGCTGGAAACCAGTTTTCAGGCGCAGATCTTAATTCCCCTGGCAGCCAGCCTGGCATTTGGCCTCACTTCCGCAACCATGATTGCACTATTCCTGGTGCCAGCCATTTATTGCATACTGGATGATTACAATCTGCTGGGTGAAATTAACCCTGACACCATTTAACGAGAAGTAAAAACCGGACTTTCTTTCGTATTATTAAGGTTGCGCAGGCAATAAAATTCGGCCAGTATTCGTAGCAACTGGAGTTTGCAGTAATGCGTTCCTCTGCAGATAAGCAACTGTCGATAAATAATATATGAACCTTCCACAGGCTCTACAAAAAGCGGTTTTCTGGTACACAACGGGTATTATTCTAATACTGGTATTCGTCGTTGATTACTTTATTGAAGATTATTTCCTGCAACAGGAAATCGTTCAGCAACGTGAAAAAGCTCAAAACGAACTGACTACGCTGCGCGCCAGAATAGAAGGAGTGATTAACGCCAACATTTCTCTAGTACAGGGTTTCGCATCGGTTATTGCCAGCAATCCGGATATAGACCAGCAATACTTTGCACGTATTGGGAAAGATGTTATTGAAAAATCTTCCATCATCCAGAACATTGCCGGCGCCCCTGATATGGTGATCAGCCTGATGTATCCCCTGGCAGGTAACGAAGCGGCACTGGGCCTGGATTACAGTAAACACCCACAACAGAAAACTGCAGCACTAAAAGTGATAGAAACCGGCAAGCTGGTGCTGGCAGGACCTTTACAGCTACAGCAAGGTGGTATCGGATTTGTCGCACGGGTTCCGGTTTATGTTACGAATGCCGTATCTCAGGGCAACAATCAACTATGGGGCTTACTGGCCAGTGTTTTCAACGCAGAAAAGCTCTATCAATACTCAGGCCTGCGCGATATTGACTCTAACTTACTAGTTGCCATTAAAGGCCGTGATGCCGAAGGCTCATCTGGAGCACATTTTTTTGGTGACAAGCAAATCTACCAGCACTTTCCAGTCAGCGAGTATATCAACCTGCCCTATGGTTCATGGAAACTCTCGGCTATACCTGCTGACGGGTGGTTAACTCAGGCAGAGAATGTCTGGCTAATAAGAGGTATCAACCTGATATTAGCCGTGATACTTATAGGAGTACTGCTTCTCGCCACCATCAATCTTGAAAAGCAGAATCAGCTGAAGGAAGGTTTAAAATCCTCCAACGCGCGCTTTACCTCGGTACTGGATGGTATGAATGCCGTGGTGTTTGTGGCGGATATGCAGTCACACGAAATCCTCTACGCAAACCCTAAAGCCATTGCGACCTTTGGCGAAAATCTGATGGGGGATAAATGCTGGAAGCGATTTCAGGTGGACAGGAACCAGCCCTGTAATCCCTGTGTAAACGATGAATTGATTGACGAACATGGCCACATAAACCCGCCGCTTTCCAGGGAAATCCAGAGTGATTTTAATGGCATCTGGTATCAATGCGAAACCCAGGCTATCGTGTGGGACGAAGGACGTATCGCGCGCCTTGAAGTGGCAACAGATATTTCAGAACTAAAACGTAATGAACAGTTGTTAAGCGAGGCACATCAAAGCCTGGAAAGCACGGCGTATTATGACTCACTGACCGGCTTACCTAATCGCCGAATGTTAACCACGCATTTCGACTACATGGTGGCTTGCAAAGACGATAAGCAGCATCAGCTCATTGTCTGCTATCTGGACCTTGATGGCTTTAAACAGATTAATGATAGTTACGGACACGAGATAGGCGATCATCTGTTAAAACTGATCGCCGGCCGTCTTGCTGCAACACTACGCGAAAATGACGTGGTAGCACGCTGGGGTGGCGATGAATTCGCCCTGGTCCTGCAGGTGCGTGACATGCAGGAAGCCACCGAGTTACTCAATCGCGTGCTTGCGCGGGTCACCGATAGTTACTCATATAACAACTTCCAGTTCGATATCTCAGCCAGCATCGGGGTAGCGGTATACTCTGAAGGTGACAGAAATATTGATGCCCTGCTCAGACAGGCTGACCAGGCCATGTATATGGCGAAACAGCAGGGCAAACAGAGATTCTGTTTCTTTGACGTTGATGAGGATCGAAAACAAATTGCGATCAAGGAGCAGATTAACGAGATCTCTCGAGCCATCACAGACCGGGAAATGATCCTGTACTATCAGCCCAAGTTATCGCTCAGCCAGGCAAAAGTTTACGGAGTAGAGGTACTGATTCGATGGGCACACCCTGAAAGAGGACTTGTACAGCCGGTTGACTTCCTCCCGCATATACGTGGTACTCATGTACAGACCGAACTGGACTGGTGGGTTATAGAAACCGCCATTAACCAGGCTTTACAATGGCAGAGACACCACGTCGACCTGAGCGTAAGCATCAATGTCTCACCCAGCACACTGCAACAGGATGACTTTATCAGCCGCTTGATCAACGTCCTCAACGACAGGCAGCTCAAACCCGGTATCATAGAGCTGGAAATTCTGGAAAGCGATGTTGCAGATATCAACAAGATTTCTAGCGTCATACAGAAACTGGAGAAATTTAACCTCAGCTTCGCGCTGGATGACTATGGAACCGGATATTCCTCCCTGACCTATTTGCGCCAGCTTCCGGTTCACACCCTCAAGATTGATCAGTCATTCGTCAGGGATATGCTGGTCGATCAGGATGACCTGAGTATTGTCGAGGGCGTCATTGGTCTGGCCAGGGTATTTGAGCGAGAAGTCATCGCCGAGGGTGTTGAAACCATACCCCACGGTATCAAGCTGGCGCAGCTTGGTTGTTATAACTTGCAGGGATACTGTATTGCTCGTCCTATGCCGCTAGAACAATTGAATGACTGGTTAGCCCGATACCAGATACCGCCCGAATGGATGATATAAATCAGTCTGGTGCTGTTTTTCACTAATTATCATATATGTCAGCGTAATCACACAATTCCTGCTAAAGATTGGGTACTATACTCCGATATAAGGTTATACAAATTAAAAGCAGGCCCCGTAATGAATTTTTTTGCCAAAAGCCTCAAATCCAAAATCCTCGTTGCTCTCATCGTTGTTTTTGTTTTACTCATTGTCGTCACCACGACAATAACGACGATTAATGAGCGAGAAATGGTGCTTGATCTAGCGATCGACAAAACCGAGCAGATTACTCGCACCTATTTTGATAATGTCAATACCATGATGTTATCGGGCACCATGCCACAGCGCTCGGTGCTAAGAGAGAAATTACTGGAAACTGAGGGGATCAAAGCGGTAAAAATCATTCGTGGAGAAGCCGTCAGGAAAATTTTTGGGAATGGAAACCCAGAACAGATTGTAGAGGACGACCTTGACCGCAAGGGCCTGGCAAGTAAAGAGCCACTGATCTTCACGGGTGAAAACAAGCACGGCAGAACAGTCACTGTGATCATTCCCATGCTAGCCTCAGATAACTATAAGGGGACAAACTGCCTGACCTGCCATGTAACCGAAGCAGGCACCCTGCTCGGTACGGTACGTGTCGACTATTCGCTGGAGCATCTGGACGAACTGATAGATGCCAATATGCTGGCGCTTTCTGGCGTCAATATTGTGGTCATGATCGTTGGTCTGGTTATCATCACCTGGTACATCGGCTTTGTCGTATTGAATCCGCTTGGCACGATTCGTGACATTATGACTGAAAATGCTGAAAAGCAGGATTTGACACAAACTATCGCCATTGACAAGGATGATGAAATTGGTCAGGTTGCTAAAGCCTTTAACCAGTTGCTATCGCATTTTTCTGAAAGCCTGGGGCTGGTCAGCCAGGCAGTCAAAAAGCTCAATCAAAGTTCATCGTCCATCTCTACATCAGCTGAGAAAACGGTGAATGCCGCCAACCAGCAACGCCTGGAAACCGAATCCGTAGCTTCTTCGATAACCCGTCTGGAACAGTCTGCGGACGGGCTGGCAATCACCGCGGTTGATGTTGCAG
Organism: Gammaproteobacteria bacterium; assembly: GCA_050288105.1. Taxonomy (GTDB): domain Bacteria; phylum Pseudomonadota; class Gammaproteobacteria; genus JACNJF01. The sequence goes on along the minus strand of JBNKDE010000001.1, from coordinate 437,079 downwards.
AGGCTTCCAGTCAGGCTGATTCAGATGCGCGAGAAGGTACCGCCACAACCAATAAGGCCATTGAAGGCATCCTCAAGCTAGTGAACAGCATTGAAAATGCATCGCAGGTCATACAGTCGCTGGATGAACAAAGTGAAGGCGTCGGTTCGGTTCTGGATGTCATCAAGGGTATCGCGGAACAAACCAACCTGCTTGCATTAAATGCCGCAATCGAGGCGGCTCGAGCCGGAGAACAGGGCCGTGGATTTGCAGTCGTTGCTGATGAAGTACGTACCCTGGCAACCCGATCACATGAATCCACCCAGGAAATTGAGCGCATCATTGACCAGCTACAGAGCGGTGCCAAACAGGCTGTAGAAGTCATGAGTCAGGCAAAAGAGCAGGCAGAGCAGCGTAAGAGCGAGGTCGAAACGGCAGATAACAGCCTCAAATTGATCGCCCAGCGCGTCAGTGAAATCCACGGCATGAATGAGAAAATGAACGACACTGTGCGCGAACAAAGCGAGATTACACATTCGGTTCAGGACAGTATCGTCAATATCAGCAATCTGTCAGAGAGCACCAGCCAGGATGCGGAAGTGACGTCGCGCCAGGGCGAAGAAATTGTGCAGCTAGCGCATGATCTGGATACTCTGATCAATCGATTCAAATTTTAATCTGACTTTTGCCAATCAGGGTCAGCGCCTATGGCGCTGCCCTGTTATCCGCACTTTGCCCCTCGCCTTCAGTAGCCATTGCTGAAATTTTGTTGATTTATGACAAGCTGGTCTCAATCAGGATTTTGTCATCAAACTGTTACATAATCGTCATATACAGCTTACATAAAATTTTTCTGGATTAAGCACTCATGAATATATTGGTGATCGAAGATGATCAAGACATCAGGGATATGATTTGTCAGTCCCTGTCTCAGGTTAATTATCAGGTGTATGGCAGCGTTGACGTCAAATCGGCGAAAAAATCCATCAACGAACTCAAACCCGATTGCCTTATTGTTGACTGGATGCTTCCTGACAGCTCAGGAATTGAACTGATCCGCTGGGTTCGCCGCCAGGAAGGCTTCAAAAATATCCCGGCACTGATGCTTACTGCAAGGGCTGAAGAAACCGACAAGATTACTGGTCTGGAATCAGGGGCTGATGATTATATGACAAAACCTCTGTCTCTCCGGGAGCTACATGCCAGAGTTAAAGCATTGTTACGACGCCCGGCGGCCTATGAAGAAAGCAGCAGCAGCCTGCAGGCAGGCCCCATCACGCTGAACACCGAAACCCATGAAGTCACCATCAACGAGCAACTGGTGGACCTGACTAAAACCGAATTCAAGCTGCTTAAATTCTTCATCGTCAACGAAGGTAAAGTTTTTACACGTGACCAGATTCTGGATGCGGTATGGGGGGTGAATACCTACCTGGGAGACAGAACAGTTGATGTGCACATTCTGCGCCTGAGAAAAATACTCAAAAAGTTCAAGCTGGATAAACTGGTATTAACGGTTAGAGGCGAAGGCTACCGCTTTTCTGTTAAACCCAGGGCAAAATAATATAAACTCCTCTCATGCTTAGAATCTGGCAGCACGAAAGTCACTTTATCCTGGGATCAGTATTCTTACTGATAGTCATGGCTATGGTTTTTGAAAACTGGATGCTTTCGACCGTACTGGTTTTTATCGGTTATATCTGCTTTTTATATTACCGATTAAGCAAACTGGAAAAATGGCTGTCGCGAGGTACCAAGACGAGTGAGGTCTACGATGATAGCGGGTTCATCGGGAACATTGTCCGTCACCTGTATCAACAGCAGAAAACCAACAATAAACGTAAAAAACGCACCAAGGAAATCCTGCGCCGGTTAAATCGAAACATTTCCGCACTACCTGATGCAACGGTATTGCTCAACGATCAGCTGGAGATTGAATGGTGTAATGCGCCTGCACAGTATCTGCTGGGGATTAATCCGCGTTCCGATTATGGACAGAGAATTACCAACCTGTTCCGTCATCCGCTGTTTTTACGTTACCTGATTACTCCCGACAATAAGGAAAACCTGGAACTGGAGTCTCCCATCCATCACAACACAACATTGCAGATCAAGATAGTACGCTTTGGTCATAACCAGAGGCTTCTGACCGCGCGTAATATCAGCGACCAGAAACAGCTGCAGGAAGGCCTGAAAAACTTTGTCGCCAATGCTTCACATGAATTGAAAACACCACTGACCACCATCAGCGGGCATCTGGAAATGCTGGAAAACGAACACGGCCTGTCACAATCTGCAAAAAAATCAATCCGTGTAGCGCAGAAACAATCACGCCGAATGCATAACCTGATTCAGGACCTGTTACTGCTATCCCAGGTTGAAAGCTATAAATTGCAACCCAACGAAGGCGAACCCATTTCAATTTCACAGCTGATGAGCAATGTCATGGTTTCGGTCGGGCTAAATGCCAATAAAGACAAGGCCAACTGTGAAATAGAAACAGATAAAGACATGCACCTGAAAGGCATCAAGTCTGAAATCGAGGGGATCTGCATCAACCTGATTGAAAACGCAATCAAATACGGTGGCGATGAACACGCCAAAATCAAGGTTAGCTGGCAGCGTAATTCGGCAGGCGAATACGTTTTCAGCGTAACCGACAAAGGGCCGGGTATTAATGAAAAGGACCTGCCCAGGTTAACTGAACGTTATTTTCGAGGCACCCAGGCAGGCCCCGAATCACCCACCGGCACCGGTCTGGGCCTGGCAATCGTAGAGCAGGCTGCAGTGAAACACGGTGGAAAACTGAGTATCAAGAGCACTGTTGGGAAAGGTAGCAGTTTTAGCGTGACCTTCCCCAGCTATCGAGCACTGGACAAAAAGGCGATGCAAAAAGACAGGGATAACGTGATCAAACTGGATTCCTACCAGAGTCTGTAATTACCCGTACCTGCGAGCAACTCTGTTTTACCACCTATATTAGCAGCGAACACTAGGGCAACAGCATACCCCGGATGGTAAAGTAAATAACTGCAGCCATAAATCCAGATGCCGGGACCGTAATCACCCAGGCGGCCACAATCTTCATCAAGGCAGAGCGTTTTACCAGTTCCTTATGGTAGATACGGCTCAGCGTTTTTCTCTCTTTTTTAGTTAAATCTGCTTTTGCTGAGTGCTTTTTTAACTGCTTAATCATCTGCCCTTTCTGGTCCACCGTGGCGGATCGGAACTGCTGCAGAAACTGTTCCACTACATGCTGTTCCTTACCCGAATGATGGTCGATAATTTCATGCTCCATACGCGCATAGCTTGCTTTCAGGTATTCGCGCAAAAAGCCCACACCAAATACCGCGCCCACGGCAATATGCGTTGAACTGACGGGTAGCCCTAGCTGACTGGCGATAATAACGGTGATCGCTGCTGCCATAGCGATTGAAAATGCACGCATCTGATCCAGCTCGGTGATCTCGCTACCAACGGTTTTGATCAGTTTGGGGCCATACAGCGCCAGACCAATAGCAATACCGATAGCACCCACCATCATCACCCATAAAGGGATACTGGCCTTGGTAGCAACGCCACCATGCAGGATGGCGTCAGTAATCGCCGCCAGGGGCCCAACCGCATTCGCCACATCATTTGCGCCATGTGCAAAACTGAGCAGAGCAGCTGCAAAAATCAGCGGAACGGTAAACAGGCGGTTAACGCTTTCTTTGTCGTTATTCAGTTTTTCGGATAAACGCCCGATCAGCGGCCGCGTGATCATATAAATAACAATAGCGGCAACAAAACCAAGCCCCAGCGCTGAAGTAAAATCAAACTTGACCAGTTTCTTAATACCTTTGAGAATCAGGTAGGTGGAAAAAGCCCAGCCCATCAGGCTAACCAGCAGGGGTACCCAGGTTTTTGCTGCCAGCTTCATATCCGAACGGTAGGTAATCAGGCGTTTAATGGCATACAGGAAAATCGCCGCGATAATACCTCCCAGTACCGGGGAAATTACCCAGCTGGCGGCTATCATGCCCATCTTGCCCCAGTTCGCAATACCGATTCCGCCCGCAGCAATACCCGCGCCTAGTACGCCCCCTACAATAGAATGCGTGGTTGAAACTGGCGCACCAACAGCGGTGGCAATGTTCAGCCAGATGGCACCAGCCAGTAGCGCGGCTGTCATTATCCAGATAAACACATCGCTGTTTTCAATCAATGTTGGATCGATGATGCCTTTTTTAATGGTACTGACAACGTCGCCACCGGCAATCAGCGCACCCGCTGCTTCAAAGATAGCGGCAATGGTAATCGCGCCAGCCATGGTCAGTGCCATAGAGCCAACAGCAGGACCCACATTGTTGGCAACATCGTTAGCGCCGATGTTCATCGCCATATAACCGCCAATCATGGCGGCTATGGTCAACATATATCCACCCGGTACGTCGGTAAAGGAAGCACCTGTATACATCATGATAATGATGACAAATAGAAAGCCTATCCCCAGTCTGAACAACTCACTCTGGTTGGGTTGAGTCGCCTGCTCTATCTGGTTGATATTATTTAGATCCATATTTTCAAAACCACACATTGATCGTTAAAATAATGGGCAGCAAGGCTATGTTAAAATGATTTACGTTGCCACTTTTTTTGTAATATTTCTGTCATATATCAAGTTCATACTCCGCAACAGTTGTAATTAACCAATAAATCACTCTGTAGGAGTTACTATGAAAAAGATTGTTTTGGCAACAGCCATTTCTATCGGCCTGGTGGCCAATGCACAGGCAGCAGGCCGCGATACTATCAGTATTGTGGGCTCTTCCACTGTTTACCCATTTGCAACTGTAGTTGCTGAAAAATTCGGTAAAAAGACTTCGTACAATACACCCAAGATTGAATCGACTGGTTCCGGCGGTGGTATGAAATTATTCTGCGCTGGTGCCGGTCTGGATACACCAGATATCACCAATGCTTCACGTGCGATCAAAAAATCAGAATTTGATACCTGCATGAAAAACGGCGTGACTGACATTACTGAAGTTAAGATCGGTTATGACGGCATCGCAATTGCAAATTCCAAACAGGCAACCAAATTCTCACTGACTCGTAAGGATCTGTTCCTGGCTCTGGCCAAGAATGTACCCAACCCTGATGGCAGCAATACACTGGTAGCCAATCCATACACCACCTGGAAGCAGGTGAACTCATCTTTACCAGACCACAAAATCGAAGTACTGGGGCCTCCTCCCACTTCAGGTACTCGTGATGCATTCGCCGAGCTGGCAATGGAAGGTGGCTGTAAGAAATTTGATTTCATCAAAGCCATGAAGAAAGCCGACAAGAAAGCGTACAAGGCTACCTGTCACACCGTTCGTGAAGATGGTCCCTACATTGAAGCGGGCGAAAACGACAACCTTATCGTGCAGAAGCTGGAAAGCAATCCTAATGCCTTAGGTATCTTCGGTTTCTCTTTCCTGGAACAGAACGATGACAAAGTGCAGGGTTCTAAAATTGAAGGCACTTCACCGGAGTTTGATACCATTGCAGATGGTTCATATCCAATCTCTCGCCCTCTGTTCTTCTACGTCAAGAATGCTCATGTCAAATCTATCCCTGGCATGAAAGAATACCTGGCGGAATTCACCAGCGATGCTTCAATGGGTGAAGATGGTTACCTGATCGATAAAGGCCTGATTCCATTAAGCTCAAGCGAATTAAGCACGCTGCGCGCAAACATCAAGAGTGGTAAGAAACTCTCCATGAAATAAGGTGTTAGACTTGTTTACTGGATAAATTTAAGGCTCCTGCACAATGCAGGGGCCTTATTTTTCTGGTCTCCTTAGTCTCAAAACGTTACCATTCGAGCGCATTAAATCCACCCCAGGCAGATACAAGGTCATGAATAGTTCCACACTATTATTTATCATCGCCGGTTTAACCCTGATAGCTTTTCTAAGCGGTCGGCATCGAGCCTTTGCAGCTGGACATAACCAGCGTCTGAAAGCCTTACCCAATCATTACGGCACCCTGGTGGCAATGTGGAGCGGTATACCTGCCCTGCTTATTCTACTGGCCTGGCTGATGATCAAGCCGGCCTATATGCAGCACGAAATCATCCAGACCCTGCCTGATAACATCAGGTCCCAATCAGATTCCGCCGTCGAGTTGTACCTGAACAATATTAATCTGGCCATTAAAAACCAGGACATTACTACCGACCCCATAGTTATTAAAGCCATGGAACGTCATCAACTGGTGGAAAAAACCAGTTCAGACCTGGTGACAGCGTTGATTATTGTGCTCGGCCTTTCCGGTATTCTCATTACCTTTAGCAAACAGCTGGTACGATTTAACGCCCGCGTAGGCGTTGAAAAAATCATAAAGCTATTCCTCGTCGCCTGTTCCGGCGTTGCCATAGTGACGACAGTAGGCATTGTTTTATCGGTATTATTCGAAGCATTAAGGTTCTTCGACGCCGTCTCAATTTTCGATTTCATGTTTGGCACCTCCTGGAGTCCACAAACCGCGATACGCTCTGACCAGGTGGGTTCTTCCGGTTCTTTCGGTGCTATCCCGCTATTTCTCGGTACGCTGTTAATTTCAGCAATTGCAATGACCATTGCGGTGCCCATCGGACTACTCTCTGCCATCTATCTGTCCGAGTATGCATCCTCCAGTTTCCGTAACGTTGCCAAGCCAGTACTGGAAATCCTGGCCGGCATCCCCACCGTAGTGTATGGCTTTTTTGCCGCATTAACTGTGGCTCCATTTATTCGAGACCTGGGGCAATCCATTGGCCTGAACGTTGCCTCTGAAAGCGCTCTGGCCGCTGGTATCGTGATGGGGGTCATGATTATCCCGTTTGTATCTTCCTTATCTGATGATGTTATTACCGCTGTGCCACGCGCCATGCGCGAGGGTTCACTAGGCCTGGGTGCCACCAAGTCAGAAACCATCAAGCAGGTCGTGGTACCAGCCGCCTTACCCGGAATTGTCGGCGGTGTACTGCTTGCCGCATCACGGGCGATTGGTGAAACCATGATCGTGGTGATGGCTGCAGGCCTGTCGGCCAGACTCACTGTCAACCCGCTGGAAGCCGTCACTACGGTTACTGTGCAAATCGTCACCCTGCTGACCGGTGACCAGGAGTTTGACAGCCCCAAAACGCTGGCCGCATTCGCACTGGGACTGATGTTATTCGTGACGACCTTACTGTTAAATATTATTGCCCTGCACATCGTCAGGAAGTATCGAGAGCAATATGAATAATACAAAAATTGTAGAAAAAGGGCTCAAGCGGCGTTACGCCAAAGAGCGTCGTTTTCAGCTGTACGGAAAGCTCGCTGTACTCACCGGGTTTGTTTTCCTGGCGCTATTGCTGATTGATATTATTACCAAGGCCATGCCCGCATTTCAGGCTACCGAAATTAAAGTAGACATTCCGATGGATCGCGCATCGCTGGAACTGCCGGAAAAGGGCGTGCTGGATGCAGATACTCTGGCAGGCATTAATTATTCGGGGTTAATCAAGCAGTCACTGCGCAACAACTTCCCCGAAGTTAAAAGTCGCAGTGACAAAAAAGCCCTGTATAGCCTGATTTCCAGCGGCGCTGAATTTAATTTACGCGACATCATTACTTCAAACCCCGACCTGATTGGACAACCATCGCTGTCCGTCTGGTTACCTGCAGATGATGACATTGACACATTTTACAAACTAGAGACAACGACCAGCCGTGTGGATGACAAGCAGATTAGCTTTATCAACCAGCTCAGCGAAGCTGGCGCGATACGGACCAGTTTCAATACCACTTTTTTTACCGCCAGTGACTCGCGCGAACCAGAACAGGCCGGTATCAAGGGCGCATTATTGGGCTCTTTCTGGACCATCCTGGTCACGCTGATGATTTCGCTGCCCGTCGGTATAGCGGCAGCGGTTTACCTGGAAGAGTTTGCGCCGCAGAATCGTTTCACTGATTTCATCGAGATCAATATCAATAACCTCGCGGCTGTTCCCTCTATCGTTTTTGGATTACTGGGTCTGGCTGTATTCATCAACTTTTTTGGCATGCCGCGCTCTGCGCCTCTGGTAGGGGGCCTGGTGCTGTCGCTGATGACACTGCCGACGATTATAATCTCCAGTCGTGCTGCGCTTAAATCGGTTCCCCCTTCCATCAAGGAAGCCGCTCTTGGTCTGGGTGCCTCCCACATGCAAACAGTATTTCATCATGCATTGCCACTGGCGATGCCGGGTATTCTGACGGGAGCGATCATCGGTATGGCACAGGCACTGGGTGAAACCGCGCCGTTGCTGATGATTGGCATGGTTGCTTTTATTGTCGATGTACCGGGTGGCATCATCGACTCAGCGACCGTACTGCCGGTGCAAATCTATTTATGGTCGGATAGTCCTGAACGTGCATTTACCGCCCTGACAGCAGCCACCATCCTGGTGCTACTGGCTTTCCTTGCGGTGATGAACGCCATCGCCATCTATTTACGTAAACGTTTTGAAATACGCTGGTAAACTTGCCCATGTATACAGATACTACACCCATTAATTCTCAGTCTTTTCGAGCAAACGATATGTCCACCCCAAAAGATGAAAAATCGAATGAAGCGGTTGATAAACATCAGGATGTTGCCTTTGAGGGCACCATCGGAGAAAACCTGTTGCAGGATGCCAAGTTCTCCACCCGTAATGTCAATGTCTTCTATGGCGAAAAACAGGCTATTTTCGACGCTTCACTGGATATCGGCCAGAATGAAGTTATCGCCTTAATCGGCCCATCAGGCTGTGGCAAGTCGACCTATTTACGTTCGCTCAACCGAATGAACGATACGATTCCTATCTGCCGGGTTGAAGGTCAGCTGATGCTGGATGGCGAAGATATCTATGCGAAGCAAATGGATCCGGTACTCTTGCGCGCCAGAGTGGGCATGGTTTTCCAGAAACCCAACCCCTTCCCCAAATCAATTTACGACAACGTGGCCTATGGCCCTCGCCTGCATGGGCTGGCGCGTAATAATGCCGAACTGGATGAAATCGTCATCACCAGCCTGCAGAAGGCGGGGTTGTTCAATGAAGTTAAGGACCGCCTGCAGTCGCCGGGTACCGGACTTTCCGGTGGTCAGCAGCAAAGACTCTGTATCGCCAGAACCATTGCGGTGAGCCCGGAAGTCATCCTGATGGATGAGCCTGCATCTGCACTCGACCCTATTGCGACCGCTATCATCGAAGAGTTGATCGACGAACTGCGCGAAAACTACACTATCGCTATTGTGACACACTCCATGCAGCAGGCAGCGCGCGTTTCGCAACGTACCGCTTATTTCCATCTGGGTAAACTGATAGAGGTCGGTGAAACCAGTCAGATCTTCACCAACCCGCGCCATAAACTGACTGAAAACTACATTACCGGAAAATTTGGATAATTATCATGAATAGCGAATCACCGCTAAGCGGTCATATATCAAAACGTTTTGACAACGAACTGGAAGATCTACGCAATAAGGTGTTAACCATGGGTGGCCTGGTTGAAACCCAGGTTAACAATGGCATCCGGGCGCTGATGGAATCAGATTCCGCTATTGCGCAGCATGTCGCAGAAGACGATTTTAAGATCAACGCGATGGAAGTCGAGATCGACGAAGAATGCCTGCAGATTCTAGCCCGCCGCCAGCCTGCAGCCAGCGACCTGAGACTGGTCATAGCGATCATTAAGACTATCACCGATCTGGAGAGAATTGGTGACCTGGCTGAAAAGCTGGGACAGTTTGAGCTCGAACTTATCGATGAAGGCTCTACCTCGGTGGAATATGCCAAGCTGGAACACCTGGGCAAGCTGGTCAGCCAGATGCTGAATAATTCACTGAACGCGTTCGCGCGAATGGATACGGAAGCCGCGCTTAAGACCATCAAGAAAGACAAAAAGGTAAATACCGAATACGAATCACTGATGCGCCAGTTGATCACGCGCATGATGGAAGACCCGCGTAATATTCAGAATGTCCTTCGGGTAACCTGGTGTGCCAGAGCACTGGAGCGTATGGGTGATCATTCTCGAAATATCTGCGAATATGTTTTATTCCTGGTTCATGGTAAAGATTTTCGCCATACCAATTACAAGGACATGAAGAACCAGCTCGACGGCATTCGCTAATCACTGGGCACCTGCACCGCCAATATGCTCGGCCATCAGGTATCCAGCAGCAATAAGTTTCAACCCCGAGGCCGACAGTCATTCCATCAAGGTGGACCACTGTCGGCTCGGGACTAAGCCATTGCAGCATCTCGCAATAATCAACAGCTAACTCCCCCTTGCTGACGCTCGCACTTGCCGCGGTAAACAGCAGCTAAAGTTTCCGTCCCTGCTAAAACGCAGTATGATAGCAATGGATGATCAAATTTGTTCAGAATTTCAGCCACTTATGTGCTGTCTGTATCACACTAGCGGGCTTACCGTTCAACCAGCCCGGTGATCAATCAGGCAGACCATGATGTTCTGATGTATATAACGATCACAGCATCTTAAAAATCCGCAGTAACACAGAAAGCGAGGATGAAAATGAGCGACCCTAAAGACAAACTACTCCAGGCCTTCAACCAGATGATTGATGATCTTCATGCAGCGATTGAAAAAGCCGAGGAGAAAATGGCTCCCACGCTGGACCAGATGATCAGTAACGCGGAAAAAATGAGTAAACAGCTATACGCCTTAACCCAGGATGAAATCCGTCTGGTCAGTGACCATGTGAAACGTGACATTGCGCATGCGCGAGAATATATGCAAACCGAAGGCCACGAACTGAATCAATGGCTGAAGTTTGATATTCAGCAGGTAGAAGATAAGTTTGCAGATTTTCTGGCACAGGCCGCAGATAAAAACTGGCTGGATTTTCATGCCTTCAAGCAGAACCAGCAAAATGTGTTATATCGAACCGGAGAAATCTGCGCACCAGGCACCCTGAGTTGTCTGAGCTGTGGTCAGGAAATGAAAATAACCAGAAATAATCGCATACCGCCCTGCCCTAAGTGTCATAAAACCGAGTTTTCCCGCCTCGTCGAATAATGCCTGGCGCAGGCTGATATTTGAGCGATTGCCGATTTAACCCTGCAAGTCCAGTCAAATAACCGAGGCTGTAAGCGCTCTTCGCAGCCTCCCTGCGCGTTGTTAAATACTTGCATCAGCAGGCTTAACTGTTGGAGAATCACCCAATCTATTGTAATCAGCAGTCCCTGTAATGAATGACGATAAATGGAGCAGGATACAGGATCTCTTCCATCAGGCTATTGCATTAGCCCCTGATGAACTGGATGACTTTTATCAGAGCCAGAGTCATTTACCCAGTGATATCATTTCTGAAGTGCAGAAGCTGGTTGACCAGGACTTACACCAACAGCAATCCAGCCGCACCATCGGCGATGGAGTGTCAGTTTACAGCCAGCAAACGCTGCTGCCCGAGGTCGACGGCTATGAAATTATTTCGCTGATAGCGCACGGCGGTATGGGCAGTGTGTATCTGGCAAACGATACCCGACTATCACGTCAGGTTGCCATTAAACTGCTACACCCTCATCTTTCCAGCCAGCCCAGATTTAAACAGCGCTTCATGCGCGAAGCGCGCGCTGCTGCACGTTTACAGCATAAAAACATCAGCACTATCTATGAGATTGACGAATCCAGTAATGGGCAAATTCATATTGCCTCTGCTTATTGTCCTGGCAAAAATCTTTCCGAACGAATTTACCAGCATGATCTGACCCTGGCACAAATTATCAGCATCATGCAACAGTTACTCTCTGCGCTTAAGGAAGCGCACGCGATGGGGATAGTGCATCGCGACCTGAAACCTGAAAATATCATTATTGACGACAACGACCAGATTAAGCTGGTTGATTTTGGCATTGCCAAGATTCGTGATGAACACCAGACCTCAACCGGAGAGATCATAGGCACACCGGCCTATATGTCGCCTGAACAGTTCAGAGGTGAAGCCATTGATCCACTTACAGATATCTGGGCACTGGGCATGATCCTGTATGAAATGCTGGAAGGTCGCACACCCTATGAGGGTAAAACAGCACCCGAAATCATGTATCAAATGCTGCATCAACCCATGCCTTTTTCTGCCTCGCATCAACACAGGTACCAGGCGCTGTACAGGATCATCCAGCAATGCCTGACTATCGATAAGGCACAGCGACCTGCCACTGCGGAGCAATTACTTCAAATGCTGCTCCATGCAGAGCAGCAACTTGAGCAGAGCGATGCACACACCGAAAAACCCGAGTATCCGAATGCTCAACAATCTGCTCCAGCGCGGCAGTCTTATTCTATTGCCACCCAGCGCAATATCCTCATCCTTTATCTATTCGGACAGCAGGCACAGATCAGCGCCGCAGAACAGCAGATCGCTCTCACACTGGTTAAAAAGTTTCGCGGCAACCTGCTTGAGTCCACTACCGATTCGATCAATGCAGTCAGCGCCTGTTTTGGCTATCCGTTGATAGATGACATGACGCTGCGTAATGGCCTGCTATGTGCGCTTAGCTGGATCGAACAATCCAGTGGGCATAAGGCCTACGCCTGTTATCAGCAAATCGAAGATTCCAGGCATTTTAATCCGCAAACGCAGCCAACGATCGAAACCAGTGCACCGGATATGGCGTTTTTTCAGCACGCCTCCAGCAACAATCAGCTATGGGTGAACCAGTCTCTTATCGACTATTTACCCGAGTCCTTAATCCAGCAGCAGCCACCCTCGAAGCAGGAACAACAACGGGGATTATATCCTGTCACAAGACAGCAAAATATAAGCGACCATCCGTTTACCCTGAGATTGTCCCCTTTTACCGGACGGGAGGCGCAACTCTCTGTATTACAGGAGAACTGGCAACACGCGTTGGAAGGGGAATTTCAACGCGTATTGATCAGTGGTGAAGCCGGTATTGGAAAATCCCGCCTGATTTACGAGTTCAAGCGTCAATTGCAACAGCAGGAACCCCTGCAGCTGATCGAGCTTTTCTGTTCGCCTTATGAACAATCGAGTACCTACTATCCCATCCTGAATTACCTGCGCCAGCAACTGCATTTAGAGCAGCCGGATCAGCAGCAGGTCGAGAACTTTATCCATCAACGGATTACACCTGAAGCCCTGGACACACTGTTATTGTCACAGCTATTAGGCATCGAACTTAACCCGGAGCAGTTAGCACAACTGCCTGCTGGCGACTTGTTAAGCAGAAAATACCAGTCCCTGCTGAGCCGTTTGATCAGTGCGCCAGTAGCAGGAAAAAGCAACCTGCTGATCATAGAGGATCTGCATTGGGTTGATCAGGCCACCAGCCTGATCATAGAAGGTCTGTTACAGTCGTCTTCGCTGCATGCCACCCTGATCATACTCAGTTGCAGACCGGAATATAAACCCGCCTGGCTGTCAAATGTCGTGACCAGTAATCTCTATCTCAGCAAGCTCAGGCAAACCCAAAGTGAACAACTACTTATGCAGTTGATCAGGAACAATAAAAATACATCCGATACAGAAAATGAGCTAAACCAGCAACTGCTGAGCCAGATGGCAGAAAGAACGGGCGGTAACCCTTTATTTATTGAAGAAATGGCAAAAGCAGCCACCACAATTGCCACACCGGAAGATATTGTGCCCGTATCCATTCAGGACACATTGACCGCAAGACTGGACAAACTGGGGGCCGCCAGAGAACTGGCCCAGATTGCGTCAGTGATCGGACGTCATTTCAATTTATCGTTATTAGAGTACTGCGCGAATAGCTCTGAGATGGATTTTACACATCAGTTTCAGACCCTGGTGAAAGCAGAAATCTTTTACCAGGATCATGCACCAGACCAATGGTATTTCAAGCACGCACTGATACGCGATGCAGCCTATCTAACCATTCAGCAAACTTCACGGCAGGCATTACATGCCACGATTGCAGCAGCCATTGAAACCATCGATGCACAAATATGCTCGACTCAACCCTCGCTGCTCGCCCAGCACTGGGAAAGCAGCAACAACATGCAGAAGGCAGTTGAATACTGGTTACGCTCAGCACAGCGCAATCTGACCCTTTTTGCTATCTCCGAATCTATTGACCAGTGCCGACATGCACTAAAACTCACCGAGCTACTGCAGCCTGGCGCTGCTGAAAAACAGCAACTGGCGTTGTATGCCATATTAGGACCAGCCTTGATGAACCGCTACGGATATGCCGATGAGCAGGCGGGGGAAGCTTACTCAAAAGCACTGGAACTGAGTAAAAAAATCAATCATGGGGTTCCTGATATCAACATATTATTCGGTAACTGGACCTATAATTGTGTTCGCGCCGAGCACACTGCTTCTTTTTACCTGTCGCAGCAAATGATCAAAATTAGTGAAAGCAGAGCTAGTCGCATGGAGATCTGCGAGTCCTACATGGTTCAGGGCATAGGAGATTTTTACCGTGGCAATTTTCTGGATGCCAGATCCACGCTGCAGACCGCAATTGAGCATTATGACCGAGAATCATCAATCGAGCACATTATCGGTTATGGGCAAAACCCGTTTGTGGCAACCAGTAATTTCCAGTCCTGGAACGAACTCGCTCTGGGAGATCTGGAAAAAGCCAAAGCCCATGCCCTGCAATCCATCGCCCATGCGCGCGAAACCAGGCACCCGATGACGCTTGCCTATGCCCTGTCGTTCGCAACCCATGTATTCATGAGTATTGGCGACTTTGACGAAGCAGAAAAACTGGTGAATGAATCAATACAGCTGTGCAGCGAAAATGAAGTCATTCTGTTTCTGGGATTGAGCCTGATATTAAGAGCCCTGCTGTATTTTAATAAAAACGAAATTGAGCAGGGTGAGAAAGCCATGGCTCATGCAAGTGAAGTCTATCTGCCAACCGGCGCTCAGGTCATGATCCCTAATTTTCTGGTGGTACAGGCGGAAGTATTAATGAAAGCAGGACGACTTGATGAAGCACAGGTACTCACAGACCAGGCCCTGTCCATTGTGCAAACAACCCGCGAAAACTGGTGCCTCGCGCCGATACTTGCCATCAAGTTCATGCAGCTGCAAGCCTGCAATGAAAGCGAGCAGGCACAGGAATACTTGCAGCAACTCAAGGAAACATTGAATCAGCAACAGGCGCTAGGCATACGCATGATGCTGATACAGAAAGGAGTGCCTTTAGCTGGCGCTTAGATTCAGCCGAATTTCTAATTCAATCAGAAGCATTCAAAAACTCGGCGATGTGTCGATACAGTAATTCGCAGTGTTCAGGAACTATATCCTGCATATTCATAAAGGCATGAATCATATCTTCAAAATGTACATGTTCCACTTCTACTCCGGCACATTTTAATTTCCTCACATATTCAAATCCTTCATCACGCAATGGACAGAACTCTGCGGTAATCATCAGGGTCGCGGGTAAGCTGCCAGAAAACGGCATATACAGGGGCGATACCTGCTCCACATCTTCACCGTGTTGCAGATAATTGGAAAAAAACCATTCAATTTTATCTTTATGCAACAGGTATCCACGGCCATTTAAATCAACCGAGTCATGGCGCAGACTGTAGTCCAGGCTGGGATAAATCAGCACCTGGCGCTGAATATGAATATCCGGATTAGATTGAAAACGATGTGCCAGAGTAGCCGTCAGCGCGCCACCACCACTATCACCTGCAATTGAGAGTGAAGACTGGTAGTTAACCGATAGCAAATCCAGCTGTGAAAACAGATGTGACACAACCCACTCGACATCCTCGATAGCACAGGGATAAGGAAATTCTGGCGCCAGTCTGTATTCAACAGCCACTACAATATGTTTAGAGCTAACCGCGAGCTGGCGTACAATTTTATCGTAAACCTGTATATCCCCACTCATATGACCACCGCCATGCAGATAGACCAGTACTGGCAAGGCACGGTCGCTATCAGGACAATAAATTCTGACCGGGATAGCCTGTACTCCGTGCATAATCTCTGAATCTATAATCGATGCGACAGCGGCAGATTGCGTCACCAGTTTTTCTGTCAATCGGGCGAGTCCTTCTCGTGCATTTTGAGGCGTGTAACTAAAACCTTTACGTTCCAGCTCCAGCCACAGCAGATTGTAGTCCTGCAACCAGTCGTCTAGCTCAGGGGCAAGTTTTCTCATTTTTTCATCAAATAAATTTATCAGCCAGGTGCTCAGCTTATCAGCTTTAACGCTTTAAGATCATCCATTAAATCAATGATTTGCTGAGTATTATCAAGCCGAACAGAAACTCGTAGATTGAATAACCTGGTATACAAAAAAGCGTTTGATTTATGCGGCGGTTCCCTATTATCCTCAGGCATTGTAACATCGATGTAACACGCCCCATGATAGGGTTGCAAGTTTATAATAACTGGAGATAAAACATGAAAGTTACCGGACTCATCACCGCAGCAGCGCTGGCTCTAACTGCCAGCAATGTATCCGCAGAAACCCTTAAGATTCTTACCTGGAAAGGCTATGCACCCAAAGCCCTGGTAGAAAAATTTGAACAGCAAACCGGCATGAATGTCGAGCTAACCTACTCCAATAATGAAGAAATGATCGCAAAACTGCGTGCCACGCGCGGCAGTGGTTTTGATCTGGCACAACCTTCGCAGGATCGTATTTCATCGGTGCAGGAAAAATATAAAATCTATCAGCCAATGGATTACTCAAAAATCGACGGCGCCCAGATTATCCCGTCTATGTTAAAAGCGGTAAAAAACAATACCAGGGTGGGTGCTGATTCCTATGCGGCACCTTTCTGCTATGGTACCTCTGGTCTGGTCGTCAATAAAAAAGCAGCACCCGATGCGAAAGATTATGATGCACTAATGGATACTCGCTACAAAGGCCGCATCAGCTATCGCCTGAAACGTCCTACCCTGATTGCCATGGCCTTTGCCAAAGGCGATGATCCATTTGCCAAGTACGCCGACGAAGCGGCTTATCAGGATCTTATGGATGGCATAGGTGAAGACCTTATCGCCGCCAAGCATCTGGTAAAAAATTACTGGGCTAATGGTGACGCGTTACTTGAGCTCATGCGTAATGGTGAAGTTAATGTAGCGATGGCCTGGGATAACGGTGGCTGGAAACTGCATGAACAAAACCCTGACATCGATTTTGTCGCGCCTACCAGTGGTGCACTGGGCTGGATAGATACCTTTGCAATACCTGCCAAGGCAAAAAATGTCGAAGGTGCCTATAAGTGGATCAACTTTATGCTGCAACCCGAGAATGCCGCCTATTTTACCAATCAGGAAAAATACGGTACTGCCTCAGCAGGTGCTAACGAATTCCTGGAGCCTGCGATTCGTGCCAACTTCGAACGCTCATTTAGTAAAGCTGATATCGATAATATCAAGTGGTATCCACCGGTTCCTGCCAAACTGGAATCTATCGAAGGTAAGGTACTGGATAAGGTTAAGGCTGCTAACTAATCTCCAGAAACCGGGGCAAAAGCCAGAACCGCGCTGGAGATATAAACCTTATCTCCAGCGTTACCCTGTTTTACAGGATTGGTTCGACAGGCAGCTGGCCCCTGAAATTATGGAAAGTGGAATCACATGAGTTATGACCTCGAAGTAAACAGCCTGATCAGGGACTTTGCTGATTTTCGTGCAGTAGATAATGTCTCCTTCAAGGTAGAACAGGGCAGCTTCTTTTCTATTCTGGGGCCATCAGGTTGCGGCAAGACGACCCTGCTCCGGATGATTGCTGGCTTTCTGGAACCCAGCAGCGGTGATATCCGTATTCGCGACGCTTCCGTACTGGGTGTTCCTCCCAACCTGCGACCGGTTAACCTGATCTTCCAACATCTGTCTTTATTTCCCATGATGGATGTGAAAGAAAATATTGCTTTCGGACTGCGCCGCCGCAAGATGCCTCAGTCGGAGATCAATAGCCGGGTCAGCTCCATGCTGGAACGCGTAGGATTACCCGATCAGGCAGATAAGAAAATCAGCCAGTTATCCGGTGGGCAGAAACAGCGTGTCGCCATCGCCCGCGCACTGGTGCTCGACCCCTCTATCCTGCTACTGGATGAGCCATTGGGTGCTCTCGATTTGAAGCTGCGTGAACAGATGAAGATCGAACTGAAAAAACTACAGCAGGAAGTAGGAACAACCTTTGTATACATTACCCACGATCAATCAGAAGCGCTGGTGATGAGTGATCATGTGGCAGTCATGAATAAAGGCGCTTTCGAACAGATCGATACACCAAGAAATCTGTATGCACACCCCAAAAGTGGGTTTGTAGCTAATTTCATCGGTGAAAATAATGCCTTTGACGCACAGGTTACTGGAGTTGACCCATTTCGCGTACGCATCAATGAGCACCTTGAATTCAATGCCAGGGCGATGACCGAGCTGGCGCAGGGTAAGGATTGCCAGCTGTATATCCGTCCTGAATCCATCGTCATCAATCCTGAAACCAGTGAGAAAATCAATCGATTCTCTGTACGGGTAAAAAATGTGCTGTTTGATGGCGCCAACACCAAATTACTGGCGGCCATAGACGACAGCCACCAGGAAATCATGGCAGCCCTGCCGCAGGATAAACGTTTCGATCATATACAGGCCGGAGATCGGCTTGAGGTTGGCGTATTTGATGATGCCTGCACCTGCTTTTAATCGATAGCCATGCCTTACGCCGGAAGATTAACCCTGTACTTTTTCCTGGTCCCAGTACTGCTGTGGCTGTTGCTGTTGATTGTGATTCCACATATCGACCTGTTCCTGATTTCACTGCAGACAGAAGGTGACGATGGCTCAGCGACCTGGTCGCTGGTGAATTACCGGGCATTCTTCGAAGAACAGATCTACTGGATGACCTTTGTAAGAACAGCTATCTACGCCATCCTGACCACAGTATTAACCTTTATCATCACCTTTCCTGTGGCGTTTTATATCACCAAGGTGATGTCGCTCAGATATAGCGTATTCTTCACCATTTTATTACTGGTGCCGTTCTGGGTAAGCGAGCTGGTACGTATCTATGGCTGGATGATTCTGCTGCGTGAAAGCGGTGTATTCAATCATTTCCTGCTACAACTCGGCATTATTGATGTACCCATTGAAATGCTCTACAACGATGTCAGCATGGTCATGGGGCTGGTCTATACATCGATGCTATTTATGGTCGTACCGCTTATCTCATCACTACAGGGCATGGATGACAGTTTGATTGAGGCCGCTTATGATCTGGGCGCCAGCAAACCCGTTATCTTCTTCAAGATCATCATTCCCTATACCATGCCCGGCATCACCTCGGGTTCTATTGTCGTATTCATGCTCACGTTGGGAAATTACCTTACACCCAACCTGATGGGTGGCAAAAACTCACTCTGGTTTACCGAACAAATCTATAACGAATTTATCGCCAGCTTTAACTGGAATCAGGGTGCTGCATTTGGATTTCTACTGTTAATTTTATCAACCCTGATCATCTGGGCCGGTCTAAAAATTACCCGCCAGGATCTGTCGAGGGCACTCAGTTGATTCGTTCCTTACCCAGTGGAAAAGTCTACCGCTATAGCTATGCAATCTATGTTGCATTGTTCTATACCTTCCTGTTTTCACCCCTGCTGGTTACCTGTGTACTGGCATTTAATGATTCCAACTTTCCCGGCCTTCCGTGGGAGGGGTTTACCCTGGACTGGTTTTTTGCTGACCAGGATCATCGCACTGGCGTGTTTCATAATGAACGCAACCTCAATGCAATCTGGATCAGCTTACAGACTGCACTTGCGGTATCAGGCCTGTCACTGATTCTTGGCACCATGGCGGCTTTTCTCTTTGAACAGGAAAACTTCCCATTCAAGCAGGCGTTGTATTTTTTGTCATTGACCCCTTTGGTCATTCCCGGTGTCATCCTGGGTATCTCACTGCTACTCGCAAGCAACACTGCTGGTTTATATTTCGAAGATCACTGGGGCATCGACGTAGAACTGCTGCGCCCCAGTTTCTGGCTGGTAGTGCTGGGACAGGTTTCTTTCATATCCACCTTTGTGATGCTGGTCGTATCAGCCAGATTAAAGAAATTTGATGCCAGCCTGGAAGAAGCTGCATTGAATCTGGGCGCAACCCGCCCTGAGGTCATACGCCTGATTACCATCCCTTACCTCAAACCCGCACTCATTGGCGCGGGCTCGGTTGCCTTCCTGATGAGCTTTGAAAACTTTAACACCACACTGTTTCTGATCGGCTCGGATACGACCTTACCGGTTTCCCTCTACCTGCAGGTCAGGGATGGAAGTTCACCCTTAATCAACGCCATCTCGTTTATGCTGATTGTTTCTACCTCCCTGCTAGCCCTGATCAACCTGCTGCTCAGCCAGCGTGAGGAGAAAGAATAAGCAGCTTGCTAACTGGCGTATTCCCGGTCTCATGCAAAAGCATTTCCATTAGCAGCTATATCAATAGTCAAGATAAAAGGATTGGGGTGTAAAAACACTGCTTAAGACTTGACTAAAATTTCATCTCAGCCATTCTTCTCTCTCCCTGAACCCTGACTGCGATCCATCATGAAATTCACAATTGTCCCTGTGACCAATTTTCAACAGAATTGCACCATTGTCTCCTGTGAAAAAACGGGTAAGGCAGCCGTCGTTGATCCCGGCGGAGATATTGATAAAATCCTCTACAAAATTAACAAGTTAGACCTTAAACTTGAAAAGATTCTTATCACCCATGCGCATATTGACCATGCTGGCGCTGCAGGTCAGCTAGCGCGTGAGCAGCAATTGCCGATAGAAGGTCCGCATAAGGAAGACCAGTTCTGGATCGATGCCCTGCCCGAGCAGTCCGCGATGTTTGCCTTCCCTGAAGCAGAACAGTTTCAACCCGGCCGCTGGCTGGTGCAGGGTGACATCGTAAAGATTGGTGAAAGTACACTTGAGGTTCGCTACTGTCCGGGTCATACGCCAGGACATGTCATTTTCTATCAGCCTGACAGCCGCTTCGCAATCGTGGGCGACGTCATTTTCAGGGGATCAATTGGCAGAACCGATTTTCCTCGTGGTGATCATCAAACCCTGCTCGACTCGATTCAACAGCAGATATTCACGCTGGATAATGATGTTCAATTGATTACCGGGCATGGCCCCAGCACTACGGTAGGGGAAGAAAAGGTGAGCAACCCCTTTGTGCATTAAAACTATTAACCCGGCGCTTAAATCTGTCATATTCAGCCACCGGGTTAATAATTGGCTTTAGCTCTCGAGATCCTTGATTGCAGACTGTAGCTTTTCGCGCGCCTGTAGCGCCACCTGATACATGGTTTCATTATCAGCGATAGATAACACCGTGACTGGATCCATGAAATCGAATACGGTATTTCCGTTCTCTTCCCTGGCAACGATGGTACAGGGCAGCAAAGTCCCCGCCTGCGGTACCGCGTCTATCATGCTCTTGGCCATCATCGGATTACAGGCGCCCAGTATGCGATACGCTGGCATATCCTGATCCAGCTTATTTTTTACGATGCCGGCGACATTAACATCGCTGACTATGCCGAGATGGTGATTCATCAACGTCGACTTGAGTGTTTCTATTGCCTCATCAATGGGCAACTGCAGCTGTGTAGAAAAATAATAAGGAGTCATTGTTAAATACCCGAAAATATTGGACCGCACAGTATAATTATTTTTGCCCTGAAAAATATCGGATAGATGAAGAAATAAAACCAGAACCGAGCCAATTTGAAAGAACTTATAAAAACGCTAATTCAGGTTAATTTTTTACCAACGCTATCACAGGAAGCAGTTATAGTCGGCGAGTCGCAATGACGCAAAATCCCATCGCCCCTGGCGTTAGGATTCAGTGATAAGCTGTGCAAAGCGTTCTACTGCATTCCAGTCGGTATATTCGATATTCGCAGCAGGATCGGTAGGCCCTCCGGTGATCCACATAATCAGGCGGATAATATGGCGATCCCAGAAGCTGTATTTTTGATAGTCCAGCTTGCCCGCAAAGATTGCAACCCGCTGTGGTTTCCAGCTTATCTGCTGCAAAAATTTTCTGACATAGGGATTTCCCTGCGCGCTATCCCTGCCCGGCTTACGCGCGACCAGATTAACCGAGAAGAACGCATTCGGCATAGATTCAATTGCTGCCGCATGTGACTTTATAAAAGCATAAACAGCGGGGTTATGTTTCCCATATCGAATACTTGCACCGATAATAATCTGGTCAAATGCGGCAAGCTCCAGCGCTTGTGCATCATCTACCGCAAGCAGGCTTACCTGATGTCGATGTTCAATCAGCTGCTGAATACGCTGACAGATTTTCAGGGTTTGACCATCGACCGTTGAATAAACCATAAGGACTTTTTTCATCGCGCAGAAAAATCAGAATTTTGATGCAGGCCGGGCGTACGCTAAAACTTGATAAAGATCATGCCGATACTCATCCAGACCCCAAAGGTGAAATAGCTGCTAATCCATAACACTTCCTGCTTCCAGACACGCCAGTCATTGGTCTGTATGCGGCGATTCATGGCATCCTTTAATCCGCTATAAACAGGCAGGTACTGCCTGCCCTTTCTGGCCTGTTGTCGTGTGCGGGCAAAATACATTGGAATATCGACAAATAGCATGATGTAGCCCGCCCCCAGGCAACTGACTATCCCTGCGAGCATGAGGATTTTTAACAGGCCATCCAGCATGAAAAACCCGGTCATAAAACTGCCTGCGGCCAGTACAATCATCACGATCCACATCAGCTCTTCCATACCATGCCAGAAATGATTGAGTGTCAGAGTGGCATACCAGCAGAAAACCTGCGCAGTAATAATGATAGGCACCAGACTATAGGCGATCAGCGTAATCGCAGTGGAATCCATGTACACACCCAGATCGTATATGATCAGTGCACATTGAATACTGAAACAGATCTCGGCCAGTGTGGCCAGACTTCGCCCCAGTACAATAGACGAGAGCGGTGTATCAAACAGGCAGTAGCGCTCCAGATCAATGCGCGGAAAGAATGAACGGAACGCACATACCAGCACATACAGGCCGGAAAGTATGGCCTGAGTCAGGGAAAAGTTTTGCATGTCACCCTGGACTGAAAATGCCCAGCACCAGATCAGGATATTAGTAATCGCAATCAGGCATAGAAACTCCCACCAAAGATAAGTTTTATTAAAGCTCAAGGGACACTCCTGCACATCAGGTATTCAACATAATGTTACAAAATGAAGACATTTCTGGCTTTGTAACCATTTTGTTACAACAATACCTGATTATAGGCCCGACTACAGCGTTCGCAAAGCTAATCCCCGCTTTTCAGGTCGCCTGGCCCTGACATCAGTAACTGACTCAGTTCAATTTAACAGACGCTATCAGTGTCCTGCCATTGCTGGATAGCGCGTTCGGCATTTTCCAGCCCCATGCGGTAACCGGCCTCAATTTGCTTTCTATTTTTGCTGAAACGTGACAATCGAAACTGCTCCGGTGGACAGACATCGATCACCTGCACAGTGTCCGGTGGGGCTGCGATCAATGCGCGGGCTTTATCGTACAGGCTGACTCGTTGCTGCATGAGCCGATGCAGTTGTGAATAGTGCCTGAGCTTAAAACGCAGAAACCGATGGAACAGCGTATCGCTTTTTACATAGTCCTTATGTCGCGAGCGAATCACCATGATTTTAGTCGCACCCTGGCGTATGGCTTCATCAATCGGTATACCATTGGCTATGCCTCCATCAGTCATGCGCACGCCGCCGTATTCAGGAAAACCACGATACAGTAATGGAAGACACATGGATGCTTTAAGGGCACTCAGCAAATCCAGATTCATTCCACGGTGAAACACACTCTCTCCGTTATCAACCCGGGTCATAGCGACATGGAAATTGATATCCGAAAACTGAGTAATCACGTCCTCGAGTTCAGTGCATATCTGACTGTTAAACAGCCAGTCCATATCGAGCAAATGTCCGCCCACTAGAAAACGCGGAAGATTAATAAATTGAGGGTGTTGTACCGCATTCAAAAAGGCCTGATACGCCCTGCCCTCAAGTCCAGCCAGAAAAAAACTCAGATTGCTGGCGCCCGCAGAAACACCAATAAAGCAGTCAAAAGGATTGAATTTATTTTGCAGAAACCCATCCAGTAACCCTGCAGAAAAGATAGAACGAATTGCGCCACCCTCGACGACCAGGGTATTCAGACCCGATGATTTTGCCTGTTTATCCATGTGTAGTTTAAAAATAGCCCTTGATAGCAGAGCCACACTACAGAAACGTGACAAAAATAAATATTCTGCTCTTATTCGTCCGCTACCAGCCAGTCTATTCTGTACAGATCATCCCTGCGATCCTTTGAGTTGGTAACTGAGCCCTGATGCCGTAACTGGGCCAGCTTGTCCAGGTCAAGATCAGCGATCAGGGCCATTTCAGTGTTGGGTGTACTCTCAGCAATAATGGCATCATGCGGAAACGCAAAATCAGAAGGCGTGTACACCGCAGACTGTGCATACTGAATGTCTACATTCTCTACCTGCGGCAGATTACCCACACTGCCCCCTATTGCCACATAACATTCGTTCTCTATCGCCCTTGCCTGCGCGCATCTTTGTACACGTAAAAAACCATTCTTGGTATCGGTCCAGAATGGGATAAATAGAATATCCATATCCTGTTGTGCAAGCAGTCGAGATAGCTCAGGAAACTCCACATCGTAACAGATTAAAATACCGATACGTCCAGCATCGGTATCGAAAACCTTTAGCCTGTTACCCCCTTCAATAACCCAGTCACGTCGTTCGTGCGGGGTGATATGAATCTTGGATTGCACATCGATGGTACCATCTCTTCGGCATAGATAGGCCCGGTTATAAAGCTTGTCGTCAATCAGCTCAGGGATACTGCCTGCGATAATGTTGACGTTATAACTCAGGGCAAAGCGGGAGATCGATTCAATCACGCGGTTAGCAAAGGTTGCCAGAAAGCGGATTGCATCATACTGGTTCTCCTGATCCCCCATGCCCATTAATGGCACATTAAAGAATTCAGGAAAAAGCACGAAGTCGGTCTGGTAGGCTGACATGGAATCGACAAAGTATTCAACCTGGCTAATCCAGCTCTCGAAACTGTCACATAAACGCATCTGCCACTGAACGATACCAATACGCACGTTGTATTTACGAATTTCATCCACCGCCATAACTTCAGGCTCATACAGGATATTGTTCCACTCCAGCAAGGTCGCGTAGCCCAACGACTTGGTATCCTCGGGCATATAACCTTTCATCAGGCGTTTAACCTCAAAGTCGTTTGCCAGCTGAAAGCTCAGGATAGGATCATGAATCTCCTTGCGTTTAACGGCTTCCAGGTATTCAGCAGGAGACATCTCAGCATGCTGGTGATATCGGATAATGCGGCCACCAGCCAGTATCGCACGTAGATTGAGGTTGCGGCACAGTTCCTTGCGGGCATCGTACAGACGCCTGCCGAGCCTGAGATCCCGGTATTCCGGATCCACGAACAGGTCCATCCCATATAGCGCATCTCCCTCGCTATCGTGCTGGATGCGGTCGCGTCGGCTCACCAGATCATCATAGGTATGTGATCGACTAAAACGTTCGTAACTGCATTTGACCGTCAATGCCACCGCAACAACACGCCCGCTATCTTCAATCACGATCTGCCCTTCGGGAAAATCTTTTATCAGTGCAGATAGTGAACTATGTGACCAGGACCCCCCAAGATCGGCATAAACCTGCTCCATCAAGCGCGCAACCTGAGGGTAATCAGAGTTTTCCAGGTTACGTGTCTTAAGGTGTAATTCCCGAGTATTGGTGGAATCCATGCAAAGCTCGCTGACAATTAAAGAGAAAAATAATGTTAGCCTAACTGGCTATTTATTTATACCTGAGCTTCATTAAGGTTATATCCAGTTGCTGGATTATTTTGCATTCAGTAAAAGCAATACCCCGATTTAATATAGCTAATACAGCTTTACCAAATTACTAAAACTGTTATTTGCAAAAGATAAACAGTTGCCATATAGTTGCTCACTCAAGCATCTATCAAGGTTAATTTATGTCGCAGAACAATTTATCCAGCGCACTGGTCATCAAAAATGCACTACTGGCATCCAGGCTTTCGAAAAAAATTGGAAACCGGCTGAGCGCACACGGTATCAGTCTAAGCGAATATTTGCTGATGCAATATCTGGATGCTACACCCAGCAAGGCGGTACCCAGAATCGAACTGGCAGAGCATCTGGGTATGAGTGCCTCAGGTGTCACGCGCATGATCGCGCCGCTGGAAAAAAATAAGCTGCTGCAAAAAGAAGCCAATCCCAGAGATGCCAGGCAAAGCCTGGTTAAGCTTTCGAAAACGGGTCAACGCGTTTACAGCGAAGCCCGTGTCAGCTTTGACGCTGCAAATGCGGAGCTATTAGTCAATCTAACGCCTGCTCAGCAGGAAAAATTTATCGACCTGATCAATCGTATCGTTTAAATGCAAAAATCTACCTATTTACAGCCGACACAGCAATCAGGTGCGGCCCTGTTCAAGCGACAGTTTCAGGGTGAAGTCATCATGCTAAACCTGATACGTCTGCGCGATACGGCGGACTATTCGGAGTATCCAGAACTCGCACCAGCTACGCCTGTCAGCGGATTACAGGCATTTAATCTCTACATCGAGCACAGCATGCCTTATCTCGAACAAACGGGTGGAGAACTGTTAATGCTGGGTCAGGGAGGTCAGTTCTTCATTGGCCCCGAAGATGAGCAATGGGACCTCGTGATGCTGGTCAAACAAAGCTCTGTGGCAAGCTTTTTTAACTTTGCCTCTAACATGGATTATCTGGCGGGTATCGGGCACAGAAGCGCAGCGGTTATGGATTCGCGCCTGTTACCCTTTGTTGATATTAACCGTAGCCGGTTGAACGAAATCGCCTAGACTTTTTGCAGGCTGCGATTCAGGATCAAATAACCCACAATACCGGATAGTAGCGAGCCTAGCAGGATCCCTACCCGCTCGTCGAACAGGATATCCACGCCGCTTTCTTCAAACGCCAGTGATCCGATAAACAGACTCATGGTAAAACCAATACCACATAAGGTGGCTGTACCGTAAAGGCTGGTCCAGCTCATGCCCTGGGGCAGGCGTGTTAGCCCCATTTTGATAAACAACCAGCAAAACCCAAACACACCAATCTGTTTTCCTAAAAACAGGCCCAGCGCTATGCCGATAGGCACGCCATGGACAATCTGCTCACTGTCGATACCAGCGAAATCGATACCGGCGTTCGCAAAAGCAAAGATAGGCAACACCCAGAACGCCACAACGGAATGTAAATCATGTTCCATGGTTTTAAGCGGTGATATTTCGGGATTCTTTTTGCTACTAATGGGTATGAACATTGCCAGTAAAACGCCAGCTAACGTCGCGTGAACGCCGGATTTTAACATCGCAACCCAGAGTACAGCGCCGACCACAATATAGGGGGTTTTCGATACCACGTTAGTTCTATTCAGCAGCAGTAACAGGGGTATACAAAAAGAAGCCACGACCAGCGCTTCAAAAGATATCTGCGAGGTATAAAAGATCGCGATGATAATAATCGCACCTATATCATCAAATATCGCCAGTGAGGTCAGGAAAACCTTTAGCGAAACCGGAACCCGGGATCCCAGCAGGGAAAGTACACCTAACGCAAATGCAATATCTGTGGCGGCAGGTATTGCCCAGCCTGCGACGGCAGTAGAATCATCAAAATTAAAGAAAAGATAAATAACAGCCGGTATCAGCATACCACCGACCGCGCCAACGCCGGGAAGTATGATATTACGTTTGTCAGATAACTCACCCTCCAGCAGTTCGCGTTTTAATTCCAGCCCCACCACAAAGAAAAATACCGCCATCAGGCCATCGTTGATCCACAGCAGTAGCGGCTTGCCCAGAGCAAGCGCACCCAGCCGGATTTCAAACTGGGTAGAAAGTATCAGGTCATAATAAGGCTGTAACCCGGTATTGGCTGCAATCAACGCCAGTACGGTCGCCATCATCAGCAGAATGCCGCCTGCTGCCTCCATTTTAAAAAATGCTGCAATAATGGAATCATTGTCTGATTTCATAATCCTGAATTCACCGCTTTTAGTTGTAAATGATTAATAGAACCCCGAAAATCTATACAGGTTCCATGGTGCAGGAATGCACCGGCATTTTCTACCACAGTTAAGTGAAAGAGAATACTGTAAATCGAAAATATCATTTCCGTATTTCTGATCTGCCTGGCCATCAATGACCGGTACACAATTTACTTACATAATGCTGCCTGAAAAATATTCAAGCCAGAAAAGTAACTCTGTTAATCCATCTGCTGCATACGACTGCCTAACCAGGCTTTACTAAAGCGTAATTCTCTATCGATAGTTGCTTCCGATAGTTCCATACACAGGGAAATCTCGTTATAAGTTAGTCCTGCAAAATAATACAGTTGCACAATTTCAGCCTTACGTGTGTCCTGTTGCTCAAGCTGTTCAATGGCATCATTCAGCGCGAGGATATCATCACCCTGGGTATCAGAAGTCAATTGACCTTCATAAAAAGTGACACGCTGATAAGCCTGCCCCCTTTTTTCTGCATTTTTTTCCCTGGCCCGGTCCACCAGTATCCTGCGCATAGTCTTTGCTGCAACAGCGTAGAAATGATGGCGGTTCTTCCAGTCAATTTCGGAATCAATTAACCGCACGTAGGCTTCATGTACCAGCTCTGTCGCCTGCAGTGTGTAGCCCTGCTTCTCCTGCTGGATATAGCGTTTGCTTAATCGGCGCAGGGTTTCATACAGTACCGGGCTGAGCGTCTTCTCGGGTGAATCGCTACTATTCCAGCTTTTGAGAAGCTGGGTCAGGTTGTGATTGATGGATGGTGAGATTTCAGTCAAGCTATTTACTCTTTCAAATAAGACCTAAAACCTCCCTGTCGCGCTGTTATATCATATACCAATCCTGTTCAATACTGCAGACTGGTGGAAATTTCATCCAGTTGTGAAGCAAGTCTTATCCCATCTTTTTTCAACTGAGCCTCGCAGGCCTGCAGATCCCGCAGAAATTTTTCATTCAACTCATTTAATTCCTGTTGCTGTTGTGCCTGTCCATCTTTCAGTTTGAAATGATAGCGAACATCTTTCAGGCTGGTGACATTGTTAGGCAGGTAAAACAGCAAATCGGTAAACCAGAAGGTGAGCAGGTCCCAGCGAGTGACCAGCCGCTCACGCCAGCCTTTTGCAACATGGCCGCTAAACGGTACCGGTACACGCAAACGAAAAGGGTTTCCATGCGGTCGTTTATTGTGGATTTCGATGTGATCGGTCGCATGAGCTACGCTCAGGTCCCACATCACCAGTGTCACCAGTTTATTCAGGTAGTCCCGGTTGACGGGTTTCCCCTCATTGACAATTTCTTCACTATGCGGAAAACCGGGAATCCATTCTTCGATACAGTCGATCCATAAGGCGATATACAACCAGCTTTCTTCATCATCGTCATCGATTTTTGCCAGTACCTGAGGCACAAAATCTTTAAACACCTGATAATAAGCAGATAAAAAATCCCCGTATTGTGAGGGCGGAAACATGGGGTAACGGTTGATATCAAACTCAGGATAGCTGTTAGGTTTTGCTTTTCTGCCCAGATAACCATCCGGTAATAGCTTGCGAATATAGATACCTTCGGCACAGAAAGGAGAATAAAACTTGTGTTTGTCGCGGTTGATTAGCGACCCTGGATTCTCCAGTACCGCCTTGTTGACGCCTAGCGACAGGTAAAGATGCGGGATCAACAGTTGAAACAGCAGATGCTGTCTGGGCAGGATAGATTTGGTAATGGCATTGATAGGGTCGTAAGGAAAATGCAACAATGCATGTTCCGTCAGGTTCACGCGGTGTACCGCACCCTGTAGCACAAAATACTTGGCAAGATGCCAGTCCTCACCATCCACCGCAGTCAGGATTCTTTCATTCATCACCTCGCCAAATTTTTCTCTGACTTCGTACAGGTAGATCGCCAGCACCTGGTGATTACGTTTTCCTCTTGTAGTACTGCTATCTTTTTTTAACAGGGTAATACTGGGCGCCGCAAACATACCGCTATAACAATGTGGAGCGACCGGCTCCATACAACTGAAATCGGCTTTCAGGTAAAGCGCCTCATCCTCCTCCAGATCGGGTAACTGTTTTTTGAATAACTCGAGGTCGCCTGCATCCAGCGGCGTCAGAAATTTGCTGTACAAGCCTTCAGCCAGCTCGCTATTAAACGCTTCATCGCTGAAATCGCTATAACTGTTGTGGGTGAAAGCGTACCAGAGTCCTTTGGGCCATTGCAGCAGCACACGCCAGAGGTACATATTGCCGACATAGGTTTTCCAGTCTTTTGCTTCCTGCTTGGGTAGATGGACAATTTCTGCCATCTGTCCAACCGGGTTATCTGGCGCAGGCTGCGGCCAGGGACCATCATTTTGATGCCAGTAATCGTCTATTGGGTGCGGGTATTTCTGTATCGCATCCCATTTTTTATCCAGCTTGATCCCGAATGCTGCACTGTTTGACAGGTTATTTTTATTATTCATTATCGCCCCCTGTTGGTTAATAGATGAGCCAGAACTTACATTTCGTAGTTTTTCCCTAAATCCATTTCCTCACGTTCTCGCTGAGCCTGCTTTGCCGGATCGATTAACCCTGGCAATACACGACGCAAACTTTTGTACATTTTTTCGCCGGCGATATCAATGACATACCCGGTGATCCATTTATTATCTTTTTCACCCATCTGTTCACTTACATGATCACCCAGAATACGCAAAAAGATAAAGCTTGGGCCATCCATACGATTGAACTGACATTGTGAATATTCACCGATACGATGGTTCAGAATCGTCAGGAATTGCTTGCGGTGATCGCCTTCGCCATCGGTTTCCAGGCGATTATCCTGCAGAATACCAGCCATATGTAACCCAGCTGAAGAGATCAGCGCATTGCGTTGTTCCAGCTCAAATTGTTCATACAGCATGCGATCCACAATCTGTAACAGAAATGCCGCATACTCGGTCAGCACATCCAGACGTTGTGACTGGGTATCGGTCTGGAAACCTTCGTTCTCCAGGTCCAGCACCCCCTGCCCGGCAATCTGCCAGATATTAAAGCTGATTGCTGAACCAATCTCTTCCAGCGTTCTTGCGCGACTACGCTGATTCCAGCCGCCTTTTAATCTTGCCATAGTAATTTAACTCAACACATAAAACCTGGTTTGCATGCTAGCACAAAATTCCTGAGTGTTTCAGTCGGGATTTACTCAAAACCGCTGTGAATCCGGTTTTGCCACAAGTCCTTTTATGCAATTGCGTTTACATGATAATGTGACTCTAACTCGATTGATAGAAAGCCCCACCATGCGTATTGAAGATGATAGAAAACTGGATTACTCAGATGTGCTGATCCGCCCGAAACGAAGCACCCTCGGTAGCCGCAAGGAAGTTGATCTGTACAGGCAGTTTAGCTTTCGTAATTTTAGCGATGCAGAACAAACCATCCACTACAATGGCATTCCCATTATGGCCTCCAATATGGATGGTGTAGGCACCTTCGAAATGGCCGATGCGCTGGCCCAGCTTGGATTATTCACCTGCCTGGTGAAGAGTTATAGCTCCGAAGATTTAATTCACTTTTTTAATCGGCAGCACTTGCTCAGGCGCGAAAATGTGGCCTATTCCATGGGTATCCGGGAACATGATTTTGAGAAATTTGAACTGGTTTATCGACACCCCGATACTCATATCAAGTATGTATGCGTCGATGTAGCGAATGGCTACTCAGAGCGTTTTTCTCAATTTATCAAACAGTTACGAGACAATTTTCCAAACATTGTAATCATTGCTGGGAATGTGGTCACGGGTGAAATGACCGAAGAACTGATCTTAAGCGGTGCAGATATTATTAAGGTGGGTATAGGCCCAGGCAGCGTCTGCACGACGCGTATCCAGACCGGAGTTGGATTTCCGCAGCTTTCGGCAGTGATGGAATGCGCTGACTCTGCACATGGTTTAGGCGGACATATCATCGCTGATGGTGGCTGCACCTGCGCGGGTGACCTGGCTAAGGCATTTGCGGGCGGTGCAGATTTTGTCATGCTCGGTGGTATGCTGGCGGGACATAATGAAGGCGGTGGTGAAGTTATTACCCGCTACTATCGAACAGGTGAGGTAAGAAAAACCGAGCACGGCTATGAAGATATCATAGAGGAAAAGAAATTCGTCGATTTCTATGGCATGAGCTCACGCGCCGCCAATGTAAAACATTTTGGAGGACTTAAAGAGTATCGCTCATCCGAAGGCAGAGAGGTACAGGTCCCCTACCGGGGCGAGATCGCGAAGACTGTGCAGAACATGCTGGGAGGCATCCGTAGCTCCTGCACTTACGCTGGCGCCAAAAAGCTCAAATGGCTGAGTAAATGCACAACCTTCGTCAAAACCGGTCAGCAGTTTAACTCGGTATATGCTTCACAGGCACATGAAACGGGACGCAAATAGTGCTAGCATAGAATAACCAACTAAATTAGTAGGTTATTTATGACACTCGAAACCTTGCCCCCTAATCATTTGGACCTGGTTAGCCAGGTTCAGCATAACTGTGACATCTCGGACGCCAATCATGCGGGCAACTACACCCTGTGTATCTACCTGTTAAAGATGCGCGAGTACTATCGCTGGCTCAGTGCACTCGATTTTTCAGATGAGCTGGATCACGAGGGTATGGGCAAATGGCTGCGTGAAAAGGAAGAAATCTGGGATCAGGTTGTCGACCAGCCATTTCAGAGCATACAACTGGATGAACAGGAGTACGATGCTTTTGATCATACCGGCATTAATCAGCGCATTAACCAGGACCGGCTGTTTTACCACGCGGGCATTGGTCAGAAAGCCGCAAATCATTTCTTCATCGCTGAACTGGTAGAGCAAACCCGGCAGGACAAAATCCGCATTAGCATCACCGGTAAAGAATTTGCTCGGGATCTCACGGCACCGCCTGCATTGTCTACGCAGGACGAAATTATCGTGCGTAAAGAATCACTGAAACGCATGTGCTGGGAACGCTACCAGGAATGGAACTGGAACCGACTGGATAACCCCATGGCTAAAGCCTTGTCATATTACGATTTTGAACAGTCAATTGCTGAAGCGCTGGAACAGATGGTCGAGGCAGAGCTAAACACGCTAATCCAGCACGAATTCGGCGAAATGGCTATTACACAGCAGGTGGGCAGCCAATGGTCAGCTATGATGCCTGAATTAATGGGCAGCAAAGCCGAGTTACTGGCACGCGCAGTGCGCGATAATCTGGCCGACAGCCTGTATACCCTGCCATACCTGATACAACAGCAAAATCCAGCCAGCCTGCATTTCTATTTCGCCAACCTGAACAACCTGCGCAAGCAGATTTTCCCATCGGCGATCACGGCTTACCATCAATGGTCAGAGGGTAAAGATATCTCCACTTTGTCTGACCTGGCTCATAGGGGCGTCGATCACTGGACCCGGATCATCCATCGCATACTTGCAATCGCAGCCGATACTGAGCAAAATCCAGCCCCCGAGATTGCCGCAGCGATTGAAAACGCTAACCTGTAAGATGACTGAACTATCAAGTATTCGTGAAGTAAAACCCCTGTCCTTTGTGTTTGAGAAAGAAAATGCGCTACCTGATTTTCTGTGCGACAACATGGTAGAGCGCTTTGAAGCGGCCAAAGAGGAACAGTATCTGGGACGCATCGGGCAAACCTTTGAAGAAGACCGTTCTATCAAGAAATCCACCGATCTGGTAGTCAGTGGTAAGGAGCACTGGAAGGATGTGGACAATAACCTGTTCCGCTCGCTGGGGCTGGCGCTAAAGGAGTTCCGAGAAAAATATGAATACTTCAAGGGTCCGTTCAAGGATAACGGCTACGCATTACAGCGTACTCTACCCGGTGAACATTATCACTGGCATATCGATGGTGGCAGCCATGATTTCGCCCAACGTCAACTGGTTGCCGTATGGTATCTGAACGATGTGCCCGGCCCGGGTGGTGAGACAGAATTCCTGTTTCAGGATATCAAAATCACACCACAGAAAGGCAAGCTGGTTTTATTTCCGCCATTCTGGACTCACGAACATCGTGGTGTCACCCTGCAGCAGGGTGTGAAGTATATTGCGACTACCTGGGTGGTGTTCGCCTGACCTTGCTATCTATCCGGTTCAGGCTTTGATCCCTGTATCCTGTTCCTGTTCGTTCCTGCGCGATTTTTGCATCAGGTAAATCAGAATTAGCAACGCAGCTGCCGGACCAAACATCAACTGCTTGGGAGGACGATCAGCGCGGGTTTGAATGGACTTGATCTCCCAGTCAAAGTCGATCCCCGCTTTCTCAGCAGCGCTACCGAAAACAACATTATCCACAATATACTTGCCGTTGCTTTCTTTCAGCTCCAGCCCGGCATCAGCCAGGCGTTGCTGGGCAGTGTTCGCTTCACCCATCTGCAGCATGACAATCTTTTCCACCATCTTGCCTTCCAGTGTTTCACCAGCAACCTCCACCCGTAAGCGCTCATCGACAGGCGTTTTATCGATGATGTTATAAATCATCTTGGGTGCACTACGTTCAAGCGGTGGATATATTCTGTCCCAGAAAAATCCGGGGTTAAAAAAGGTAAACGAAATCAGCAGCAAGAGCAGGGTTTCCAGCACATGATTACGCACGATGAAATAGCCCTGGGTTGCCGCAGAGAACGTCATCATGCCCGCGATCGCACTTAATATCACCAGCACCAGATGAACCGGACCGGTGATCCCGATCATGATCAGCTCGGTGTTAAAGATAAACATGAAGGGCAAAATCGCGGTTCTAATATCGTAGGTAAAACCCTGTATTCCGGTTCGAATGGGATCCCCCTTGGAGATCGCTGCCGCAGCATAAGCGGCCAGTCCCACCGGGGGTGTATCGTCTGCAAGAATCCCAAAGTAAAACACGAATAGATGAACCGCAATCAAGGGCACAATCAACCCACTGGCCGCACCCAGGCTGACGATGACTGGCGCCATCAGCGTTGAGACTACGATATAGTTTGCTGTGGTAGGTAGTCCCATACCCAGTATCAAGCTAATCACAGCGGTCAGCAGCAGCATCAGGATCAAATTTCCGCCCGAGATAAACTCGACAAACTCTGTCATCACCAGCCCGACACCTGTAATGGTTACCGTACCAACTACAATACCGGCGGCTGCTGTCGCCACACCAATCCCAATCATATTGCGTGCGCCAGAAACCATACCATCTTTCAAATCTTTAAGCGCTTGCTGGAAGGCGTTTTTCATACCATCATGCTGACCGCGAAAATACACCTTGAGCTGACGGTGTGATAGTACGACAAAGACCATGAACATGGTGGCCCAGAACGCGGACAGCCCGGGAGATAAGCGTTCAACCGTGAGGCACCAGACCAGCACCACAATCGGCAAAAGAAAGTACAAACCCGATTTGACGGTGGGTCCAACCTCAGGCAGTTCATCAATCTCAGGCGAGGTATCAAGTTCGGGAAATATAGCGGCGTACCTGACCAGCGCAATATACGCAATCAACATGACGACTGATGCAATATAAGGGGTTGCGTCGCCAGCGACTTCCTTAGTCCAGCTCAGGCCATAATAAATAACCCCGGACAGGATAACGATGCCACTGACTATAGAAACAAAATTAAAAATCTTCTGTTTAAGTGGACTGATATGTTTTCTGGGCAAGCCTTCCAGGTTTGCTTTCATCGCCTCCAGATGCACGATATACACTAGCGCAACATAGGAAACGATCGCCGGTAGAAAGGCATGGGTAATGACTTCGATATAACTGATACCGACATACTCAATCATTAAAAAAGCTGCAGCCCCCATGATGGGCGGGGTTAATTGGCCATTAGTAGAAGATGCGACTTCCACCGCCCCTGCTTTCTCGGCAGAGAAGCCAACCTTCTTCATTAGCGGAATAGTAAAGGTACCGGTGGTGACTACATTGGCAATGGATGAGCCTGAGATTAACCCGGTCATCGCGGAAGAAACAACCGCCGCTTTGGCTGGACCACCACGCATATGCCCGAGCATGGCAAATGCTACGCGGATAAAATAATTACCCGCGCCTGCATGTTCCAGCATGGCGCCAAATAGCACAAACATAAACACCATAGAAGTCGACACACCCAGCGCAACACCGAAAACCCCTTCAGTAGAAAGCCAGTAATGCGACATACCCTTATTCAGGCTGGCACCCTGATGCGCAATCACATCCGGCATGTAAGGACCGGCAAATGCATACAGCATAAATAGCGCACCAACTACCATCAAAGGCGGCCCCAGTGCACGACGCGTTGCTTCCAGTAACAGAATGAGACCAGTGATGGAAACCACCAGATCCAGCGTGGTGGGTAAACCTGGACGGCCTGATAGCTCCACATAAAAAATGTAAATATATGCCGCACAAAGCGCAGCTACGATACCGGCTATCCAGTCCTGTAATGGAATGCGATCATGCGGAGAAGATTTAAAGGTAGGAAATGCGATAAAAGAAAGAAACATCGCGAAGGTAAGGTGTATCGCTCGGGCTTCGGTATCGTTGATGACCATCAACCCGGCCAGCATTGGAGAAAAATCCTTTAAAGCGGCTGACACCATAAAGGGTAAAGGTGACGCATACCAGAGCTGAAAAACAGACCACAGTAGCGGTACTACAATGAGTAATTTGGCTGAGAATCCGGTTGGTTTGCGCCCCCCGGTATCAACCTCTGCAATCATGTCTTCGGCTGTTGCATCGCTATTGGCTATATCCTGACTGTTGCTGTCCGCCATCATTATTCTCCCGATTTATTATTATTGAATGCCTGTTGTCCAGAAATTCAGATGTGTTGACTTTTTGATACACACTGGAAAGTATCGATGTTAAATCCCAGTGCGCATTAAAAAGGGGGCATGGTGCCCCCTGATATGTAGCTGCTTACATCAAGCCAGCTTCTTTGTAGTACTTTTTGGCACCATCATGTAAAGGTGCGGATAAACCATCCTTAATCATTTCTGATTTTACAAGGTTGTTAAATGCGGGATGCAGTTTCTTAAAATCATCAAAATTTTCAAAAACTGATTTAACAACCTGATACACAGTATCGCTGTCTACGGTTGTAGATGAAACGAAGGTCGCACCGACACCAAAGGTTTGTGTATCATCCGGATTACCACGATACATGCCACCGGGAATAGTCGCCTTACGGTAAAAATCATTTTCCTTAACCAGCTTGTCAACTGCAGGGCCTGTAACATTCACCAGTACAGTATCGCAGGTTGTTGTTGCTTCCTTGATTGATCCACTGGGATGTCCAACGGTATACACCATTGCATCAATCTTATTATCACATAACGCAGAAGACTGTTCCGCTGCTTTAAGCTCGGATGCCAGTGCAAAACTAGATTTAGTCCAGCCCAGAGCATCCATCAGAACTTCCATAGTGCCGCGCTGGCCAGAACCTGGATTACCAATATTGACTCGCTTCCCTTTAAGGTCCATCAGGTTCTTGATACCGGAATCAGCTCTGGCGACTACGGTGAATGGTTCTGGATGGACTGAAAAAACCGCCCTCAGTTCTTTAAAGGGGCCAGCGTCCTTGAACTTACTGGTGCCGTGAAAAGCATGATACTGCCAGTCAGATTGTGCAACACCCATATCCAGATCACCTGAACGGATCGTATTGATGTTGTATACCGAACCCCCGGTAGATTCTACCGAGCAACGGACTCCGTGTTCCTTGCGTCCTTTATTAACCAGCCGGCAGATTGCACCACCCGTGGGGTAGTAAACTCCCGTAACACCACCTGTACCGATAGTAATAAACGAACTCGCCTGCACTGCTGGCGCTATCGCAATAGTCGCCGCAAGCGTGAGCCCGGTTACGAGCAATCTGGATCGAAGTTTCATTTCTTGAATCATAGTTATCTCCTAATGTCATGAATAATTTGTAATTATTAATCAGCTTATGAGCAGGTTTTAAAATCTGTCTGTCAAAATGTTAAGCCGAGCCCAGCAATATAACACCATCATGTAGAGATACAAACAGACCTTGTTATGCTTTTTGCTGCTGTATATATCTATAAAACAAAGCATTCAAATTTACTTAAGCCTTTAAAACGGCGATCTAAATAACTTTTGGTTCTATATATAGTTTTCCCGCACCACTCTAGTTAAAAACTCGAGCAATTGAGTCACAGTAGAATTTTCACCTGAGTGAATATTTCCTTACCCATAATAAAAAAGCAAAACTGATAGCAGAATAAAGCTTGCTTAGAATTGTTAGAGATAGCATCAGAATCTCTGCTGCTATACTGATAAAAAATTGCCCACATAAATTATTAATTTCAGTGCTCAGTAGTATGGGACTTATTGATAGACGCGTTTGATATTATGTGTACAGGCACGATTACCTTATTTTTTGTGAAAACCTGACCAGAGATTCACGATGAACAATTTACAGCTCGACCCACAGGAACTGCCGCTAATTTCTGGCAGTTTACTTAATGTACCCAAGTCTGCGACGCTAGCAATTAACGAACTCAGCAAAAAGCTGATTCTGGAAGGCAAGGATGTCGTACGTATGGGACTGGGACAGTCACCATTCCCTGTCCCTGAATGTATGGTGGCCAGTTTAAAGGCCCATGCATCAGCCAAAGACTATATGGCCGTTCAGGGTTATCTCCCTTTACGCGAAGCGATATCCGCTTATATTTCGCGCACAGAAAACCTGCGCTACGCTGCTGATAACATCATTGTCGGCCCGGGCAGTAAGGAGTTGTTTTACGGACTGCAGATGGTGCTTGATTGCGACCTGGTTTTACCCGCCCCGAGCTGGGTTTCGTATCAGCCACAGGCTCATCTATTGGG
Source organism: Gammaproteobacteria bacterium (assembly GCA_050288105.1). Taxonomy (GTDB): domain Bacteria; phylum Pseudomonadota; class Gammaproteobacteria; genus JACNJF01. The sequence continues at coordinate 398,112 of JBNKDE010000001.1, read as the reverse complement.
AAGAACGGTTCACTGGTTACCCTGCGAAGCAAAAAATGGCTGGAAGCTCAGCGCAGAGACACTCGAGCAGCACTGCAGACAGCATACCAGGCGTCGGCAGTTACTGATCCTGAATAGCCCCAATAACCCCAGCGGTGCCTGTTTTAGCGAACAGGAATTGACCGAACTGGCCAGCGTTGCGCAACAGTTCAATGTCATCATACTGTCTGACGAAATTTACAGTGAATTACATTACGAAGGCAGGCATCTGTCTATGGCCCGATTTTATCCGCAGGCCACGATTATTAGCAATGGAATAAGCAAATGGGCGGGAGCAGGTGGATGGCGCCTGGGTTATATGGCAATACCAGACACATTACGCAGCGTGCTGGATGCTATGATTGTTGTCGCCAGTGAAACCTATACCTCGGTCAGTGCTCCTGTCCAGATGGCGGCGATTAGCGCTTTTGAAGCGTCCACGCAAATGCAGGACTACATCAAAGCCTGTAGAAAAATTATGCGCTCAATTGGTTTACATTTTAGCCAGCAGCTTATCCAGCACAGGGTAGAGGTCGTTAAACCTGATGGCGGGTTTTACATACTGGCTGATTTCGCGCAATACCGTGAAGCCCTGTTGCGTAATGGCATTAGTAGTTCAGCACAACTTGGCCAGCAAATGCTGGACAAAACCGGAGTGGCGGCCCTACCCGGCTCCGATTTTGGTTTTCAACGTGAATTATTACTACGCTTTGCCTTTGTAGATTTTGACGGAGCCAGCCTGCTCAAACAGGTTCTGCAAAACCCCGAGCTAAATATCGGCGCCGAGACGCCAGAGTTACACCGAACCTTTTTAGCGGCCGAGCGTATTGGAGCGTGGTTGAGGTCGTTAAAGTAAACCGACTAATATTCCATTTGCATCATTTCGGCAATGCCGGGTTGCCAGGCAAAGCGCTTCATATCGACCCGGTTGTTGAGTACGACAACACCCTCTTCCTGAAGTAGACCTTTCTGCCGCTCTGCCGATGCAGAGCCGGCAGCAAAGGCCAGTTGCCCATTGCTTTTAATAATCCGATACCAGGGCAAATGAATTTCAGCTGGAGCAGACTGCAGAACGGAACCAACCATTCGAGCGCGGCCAGGCAAACCGGCCAGATCGGCGATAAAACCATAGCTGGAAACCTTACCGTAGGGAACCCGCATGACTGTATCCCAGATCTGTTGGGATTTTTGAGCGTTAAAACGCAATCGACGTTATCTCTCTAATTTTCAAAAATTACTTTTTCACACTGTATTAAGCAGTACTATTTGGTATCTTATTGACTTTAACTTCGACCCACACGGAAAACAATGAGCCTTCGAAAATTTATTGCCCGAACCAGCCTGACGATACTGTTGCTGGCACTGATCAGTGCCTGTGCTACGAACATCGCCGGTAGAAAACAGATGATTCTTGTTTCAGAGTCTGAAGCCATCAGCGCCTCCAGCCAGGCTTATGTGAATACGCTGGACCCCTACAAAAAAGAAGGCAAATTAGACAGTAACCCTGCCCTGGTAAAGCGCGTTAATCGAATTACCGATAAATTGATTCAGCAGGCCATAATCAAGCGCCCTGATTCAGCTAAATGGGAGTGGAGTATCAAGGTCATCGATGACCCTGAGACGGTCAATGCCTGGTGTATGGCTGGTGGTAAGATGGCCATATATACCGGTCTGATTAACCAGTTAGACGCCACCGATGATGAGATCGCCCAGGTTATGGGGCATGAAATTTCGCATGCACTGGCCAATCATTCAGCTGAACGTATGTCGGTAGCGATGGCCAGTCAGCTGGCCGTTGGTGTTTATAACTCAGTTACCAACAGTACACCCACTGAAGGAGGCCTGGCTGCACTCGCCGCACAGGTTGCGATCACCTTACCCAATAGCCGAACTTCAGAATCTGAAGCCGATGCAATTGGCATAGAACTGGCCGCAAAAGCAGGTTACAACCCCAATGCAGCGGTTACCTTATGGCAGAAAATGGCGAAGGTTGGCGGAGGTGGTTCGCTGGAATTCTTAAGCACCCATCCGGCACCGAAAAACCGCGAAAAGACATTGAAAAAGATGATCCCTAAAATGATGCCCTATTATCAGGCAGCAAAATAATTACAGGGTTCGGCAATGGTTAGGAATAGCGTCAGAAACTGGCGCTATTTCAAATCCAGCACATCCATCATGTCGTAAAGTCCTTTTTTCTTATCTTTCAACCATTCAGCTGCGCGTAACGCGCCTTTGGCAAAAGTCATTCGGCTGGACGCCTTATGGGTGATTTCAATGCGTTCGCCGATACCAGCAAACATCACGGTATGTTCACCTACAATATCACCCGCCCGAATCGTCTCAAACCCTATCGTTTTGCGCTCACGCGCACCGGTCTGGCCTTCTCTTCCGTAAACAGCACATTCCTTCAAATCACGACCCAGGGTATCGGCAATCACCTGCCCCATTTTTAAGGCAGTACCCGATGGCGCATCCACTTTATGTCGGTGATGTGCTTCGATAACCTCAATATCGACCTCATCACCCATTACCCTTGCAGCCATCTGTAACAACTTCAGCGTCAGGTTAACCCCGACACTCATGTTAGGCGCATACACGATCGCAATAGACTCGGCCGCTTTCTTAATCTTGGCTTCCAGCTCTTCATCACAACCAGTAGTTCCAATCACCAGCTTACGGTGCTGTTGCAGGCAATAATCAATATGCTGGGTGGTAATGGTTGGATGGGTGAAATCAATCAGCACGTCGAAATCGCTGGCTTTTGCCAGCGAGCTGGAGACAGGGACATGAATCGTACGTCCTAACCCCGCCAGCTCTCCAGCATCGATACCGACCAGGGTAGAGTCAGGTCTTTCGGTAGCTGCAGTCAACACCGACAGTTTTGAGTTGTTACAGGCTTCGATCAGGGTACGGCCCATTCGGCCACCAGCTCCGGCAACGGCTATTTTTGTCATCTTGATAATCTCTGTGCGCTCAGGACTTCATATCTTCAAAGAATTTCTTAACCCCATCCAGCCACGAGGATTCATTCGGGCTGTGGCTCTTGCTTGATTTTCCCATTGAAGCAGCAAACTTTTCCAGCAATTCCTGCTGCTCCTTGTTTAATTTTACTGGTGTTTCCACGATCACTCGGCAGATTAAATCACCTACCGGCCCGCCTCTCACCGGTTTGACGCCTTTACCACGCATACGGAACAGCTTGTGGGTTTGCGTACCTGGTGGAATCTTTAATTTCAGCCGTCCATTCAGACTCGGCACTTCCAGCTCACCACCCAGTGCAGCAACCACGATATTGATAGGCACATCGCAGTACAGATCCGCGTTATCACGCTCGAATATCGGATGAGGTTTGACCCGCATCTGGACATAGAGGTCTCCAGGGGGCGCACCGCGCTCTCCCATTTCGCCTTCGCCACTTAAGCGTATGCGATCTCCATTATCAACACCAGCAGGAACATCAACTGAAAGCGATTTGTAGTTTTTAACTCTGCCCTCACCATGACAGGTGGGACAGGGATCCTTAATGGTTTGACCGCTACCGCGACAGCTGGGACAGGTCTGTTGTACGGAGAAAAAGCCCTGCTGCATACGAACCTGCCCATGACCGGCACAGGTGCTACAGGTTTCTGGAGAGGTTCCTTTGCGTGCACCGGAGCCCGCACAATCAGTACAGGCCTTATGCGTTGGAACCTTTATTTTAACCGTGGTACCTGCTACGGCCTGTTCCAGTGATAGCTCGAGATTATATTGCAGGTCTGCTCCCTTGCGAACACGTTGCGCGCCGCCACTGAAAATATCGCCAAAGATATCGCTAAATGCATCACCAAAACCACCGCCACCAAAACCGCCACCAGCCTGCTGGTTGACTCCGGCATGACCGTATTGATCATAAGCTGCACGCTTCTGCGGATTGGTCAGGATTTCATAGGCTTCCTTGGCTTCCTTGAATTTGTGTTCGGTATCTTCATCACCATCGGTATTTCTGTCCGGGTGATATTTCATCGCCAGGCGTCGGAAGGCTTTTTTTAATTCAGCATCAGAAGCGTCTCTTCCAACCCCGAGTACTTCGTAATAATCTCTTTGCGACATAGCTGATGTTTTTAAAATTTAGATTTTTAACAAATAAATGCGGGCGAGTGTAAACACCCGCCCGCAGCTAATCAATTTGACAATGTTAATCCCTGAGGACTATTTTTTATCTTCGTCTTTGACTTCTTCAAATTCGGCATCGACAACATCGTCATCCTGATTGTTAGTAGCACCAGCTGCACCTGCAGCACCTGCTGCTCCAGCAGCATCACCCGCGTTTGCAGCGTAAGCCTTTTCAGCCAGTTTACCAGATGCTTCTGCCAGCGCCTGAGTTTTCGCCTGAATCTCTTCTTTATCGCTACCTTCCAGTGCTTTCTTAAGCGCTTCAGTGGCGTCTTCAATGGCTTTCTTATCCGCTTCATCTACCTGATCACCCAGGTCCTTAAGTGATTTTTCGGTAGCATGAATCATCGCATCAGCCTGGTTACGAACCTCTACCAGCTCGCGCACCTTACGATCTTCGTCTGCATGCGCTTCCGCATCCTTCACCATTGCATCGATCTCTTCATCAGACAATCCGCTGGAAGCCTTAATAACGATTTTCTGTTCCTTACCAGTCGCCTTGTCTTTCGCTGATACGTTCAGGATACCGTTGGCATCAATATCGAAGGTAACTTCAATCTGCGGCACGCCACGAGGTGCTGGCGGAATATCCGACAGATCGAAACGACCCAGTGACTTATTCGCGGTAGCCACTTCACGCTCACCCTGGAGCACATGTACGGTAACCGCAGTCTGGTTGTCTTCCGCTGTTGAGAAAGTTTGCGATGCCTTGGTAGGAATCGTAGTGTTCTTTTCAATCAGCTTGGTCATCACGCCACCCAGAGTTTCGATACCCAGAGACAGCGGAGTTACATCAAGCAGCAGTACGTTTTTCACATCGCCACCCAGTACACCACCCTGGATTGCAGCACCAGAAGCAACGGCTTCGTCCGGGTTTACATCTCGGCGTGCTTCCTTACCGAAGAAGTCCTTAACCACTTCCTGAACCTTCGGCATACGGGTTTGACCACCAACCAGGATAACCTCGTCGATATCAGAAACCGAACATCCGGCATCGTCCAGCGCTACTTTTAATGGATCTATGGTACGTGCGATCAGATCGTCTACCAGTGACTCCAGTTTGGCGCGGGTAATTTTCAGGTTCAAATGCTTCGGACCACTCGCGTCAGCTGTGATGTAAGGCAGGTTTACGTCGGTCTGTGAACTGGATGACAGCTCGATCTTGGCCTTTTCTGCCGCTTCTTTCAGACGTTGCATCGCCAGTGGGTCACCACGCAGGTCCATACCCTGTTCTTTCTTGAACTGTTCTGCCAGATAATCAATCAGGCGCAGGTCGAAATCTTCACCACCGAGGAAGGTATCACCGTTGGTCGACAATACTTCGAACTGGTGTTCGCCATCAACCTCAGCCACTTCGATAATTGAGATATCGAAGGTACCACCACCCAGGTCATAAACTGCCAGTTTCTTGTCGCCACTGGCTTTGTCCATACCATAGGCCAGTGCTGCAGCCGTAGGCTCGTTGATAATACGTTTCACTTCCAGACCGGCGATTTTGCCCGCATCTTTGGTTGCCTGACGTTGAGAGTCATTGAAGTAAGCGGGCACTGTGATAACTGCCTCGGTTACTTCTTCGCCAAGGTATTCCTCAGCGGTTTTCTTCATTTTCTGTAATACGCGTGCTGAAACTTCAGGGGGTGCCATTTTCTGGCCTTTCGCTTCCACCCAGGCATCGCCATTGTCGGCCTTAAGAATTTTATAAGGCACCAGGTCGATATCTTTCTGTACCGCGTCTTCTTCAAAACGACGACCAATCAGACGTTTTACTGCGTATAGTGTATTACTGGGGTTAGTAACCGCCTGACGTTTTGCCGGCTGACCTACCAGTACTTCTTTATCTTCTGTGAAAGCAACGATTGAGGGCGTTGTACGATCACCTTCACTATTTTCAATTACCTTGGGTTTCCCACCTTCCATTACAGCAACACAGGAGTTAGTGGTGCCAAGGTCAATACCAATGATTCTACCCATTTTTAAATCTCCAAAATCTTTAATAAAATGTAGCTTGCTGCTGAAGTAAGGCCTTTTAAACGGCTTTCAAGTGCTTAGCACAAGCTTTTTATGGTTTTTATAACAAAGGACAGCTAAATCTATTCTGCACCAGGTTTTGAAACGACAACCATCGCTGGGCGAATCAGACGCTCATTCAATGTGTAGCCTTTTTGCATGACTGCAAGTACGGTATTCGCCTCAACTTCATCGTTTTGTTGCATGGTCATCGCCTGATGCAGCTCCGGGTTAAACTTTTCACCCTGAGGATCGATGGCCTGGATGCCATTCTTTTCCATCATTTGAACGAACATATTCATGGTCAGGGTCATTCCTTCGCGGATAGACTCCAGCGTGGCATTATCATTTAAGGTCGCTGAGATACCCATTTCCATACTGTCGGTAACAGGCAGTAAGGATTCCACAAAGTTTTTAACCGCGTACTTATGCGCATTCTCGATATCGCGCTGCGCGCGTTTACGATTATTTTCTATCTCTGCATTGAGCAGCATGATCTGATCCCAGTAATCTTTTATGGTCGCCTGAGCCTTAGCCAGTTCAGCGGCCAGATCCTGTGCTTCTTCATCATTACTATCCGATTCACTATCGGCTGCCTGAACTTCTTCCTGTTGTTCGACAACATGCTCTTCGTTGATCAATTCTTCCTGGTCTTCGTTAAGATTTTCGGCACCCTGATTGTTTTCAGACGTCATAGTTTGGCTCCAGATTAAAAGCAAAAATTATAATGGGACAATATGTGTGGATTATTTCTGACTATTCAAGGCAGAAGTTAACAATCTTGCGGTTAAATCGACGGTAGGAATGATTTTTTCGTAAGCAATGCGTGTCGGACCAATCACACCCAACACACCCACTACCTCGTTATTCACCGTATAGGGCGCTCCTATCAGGGATAAATCATTTAATATACTGTAGCCTGACTCGCTGCCCAGAAAGATCTGTACCCCCTGAGCTTCGGTGCATCCTTCAAGAATATGCAGTAAATCGCGCTTACGATTAAAGATATCGAAAATTTCTCGTAACTTCCCGATATCCGACAACTCGGTAAACTGCAGCAGGTTGGATTCTCCCGCCATCAGCAGATCCTCGGTGTCATCCTGTTCGCACACGGCACCCATGACCTGTAACACTGAATCCAGGATGCTGTTGACCTGATCCTTATGCTGGCGCAATTCTTTGATTAATTTTTCGCGCGCAGGCGCAAAATCTGACCCGATCAGATACTGCCCGAGTTGCTTTGCCAGTTGCGTCAGCTCCAGGTCACTATAGTCGCGATCTACCTGTATGATCTTGTTGTGCACCTGGTCAGAATTTACCACCATAATGACCAGAATTCTGCGCTCTGACAGCTTCATGAATTCAATATGGCGAATCTCAATATGCTTCGGCTTGCTAACACTAATGAGCCCTGTCAGCTGGGTCATCTGAGAAAGCATGCTGCTGGCGGTCTGGATGAGATCGGAGGAGGTTTTGTCCGCGGTAAACGCCTGGCTAAGGGATTGTTCAGCCGACTTTCCTAAATCCCTGACTTCCAATAAACTGTCGATGAAAAATCGATACCCCGCCTGAGTCGGGATTCGACCAGCGGAGGTATGAGGAGAATTTACCAGTCCCATATCTTCAAGCTTTGCCATAATATTACGGATGGTAGCGGAACTGACATCTATACCTGAAAGCTGGGCGAGACTTTTCGAACCGACCGGTTGCCCATCACGCGTATAGGACTGAATCAGGTACTTCAGTAAAATTTGAGCACGTTCATCAAGTTCGTACGATTGGGGCATTTTGTTCTCAAAGCTAGTGAAAAGAATTGGACAGGAATTGTAAACCGAAAAAATTACCCATGCTAGAAACCTCTTTCAACACCATTGGCGTCATAGTGCGCCAGCAAAGCTCTGGGCATAAGGATGAAATCCGTATGATTTGCCAGGCATTAATGGCACATGGTGAGTTGCTCATCCATTACCTGGATGAAGATGTTACGCTGCAGGAGTTTCCTTCAGCCAGCCTTGAGCAAATTGGTAAACGCGCAGACCTGGTGGTATCGGTTGGTGGCGATGGCACCCTGCTTAATGCTACCCGCCTGCTGGTGGATTACCAGATCCCGCTGGTAGGCATCAATCTGGGGCGCCTGGGATTTCTGGCTGATGTCACCGTGCATGAATTGACTCAGCACCTGAATGAAATTTTTAGCGGAAACTACACCATCGAAAAACGCTTTCTGTTACAGGGTTACGTGGAGCTGGAAAATGGCGAAACGGCTACCCACATTGGTTTGAACGACATCATCCTGCACAGCCATCAGTCAGTTAGCATGATCGAGTTTGAGGTTTTCTCTGATGGGCAGTTGATCAACCAGCAGCGAGCCGACGGTTTAATCGTTTCTACACCTACCGGCTCCACAGCCTACTCGCTGTCTGGAGGAGGCCCTATAATGCATCCGAATCTGCAGGCAATTTCACTGGTCCCAATCTGCCCACACACCTTGAGTAATCGCCCTATCGTATTACCTGCGGATCGCCAGATCGATATCCAGCTGAGTAAAAATATGATAGCTCAGGTTAGTTTTGACGGCGTTACTCGTTGCATTATTAGTAGCCAGGATAAAATTCATATCCAGCGCTACGCTAAAGAAATTACACTACTACACCCAGCTGGATATAATTATTTCCATATCCTGCGCGCGAAACTTAAATGGAGTAATCACCCCTGATGTTAGAGTCTATTACGATCAGTAATTTCACCATTATTGATCAGAGCCATATTGATTTTAACGCTGGAATGACTGCATTAACGGGGGAAACCGGCGCAGGCAAGTCGATTCTGCTAGATGCAATCAAGCTGGTGCTGGGTGACAGGGCTGATTCAGACTGCGTAAAAAGCGGAACAGAAAAAGCCGATATCAGCGTCAGTTTTAACCTGAACCAGCTTCCGGAAGCCCAGCAATGGTTACAGCAAAATGAATTTCTTGATGACGATGAATGCCTCATTCGCCGAGTGGTACAGGCTGGCGGACGCAGCAAGGCTTTTATTAACGGGACACCAGCCAGCCTGACGCAACTACGCCAACTTGGAGAAATGCTGGTTGATTTGCATGGACAACATGAGCACCAGTCGTTACAGAAATCTGCGGTTCAGTTACAGTTACTGGATAGCTCTATGAGCAGGCCCGAACTGCTCGTTCAGGTCAGGCAGTTATTCAATAATCTTAAGGATCTACAGAAACGTCGCAGACAGGCACTGGACGACTCATCCGAGAAGCAACAACGTATTGACCTGCTGAAACTTTATACTCAGGAATTCAATCAGCTAAATCTGCAGGTCGATGAGGTTGAGCAATTGCAGGCGGAAGCGAAACGACTCTCACATGCTGGGCAGATCCTGGAAAGCTGCGATAGCATTCTCAATACCCTGTATGAAAGTGACGGGTTTAATATCCAGCACCAGCTCTCCAGCTGTGACGACCAGCTGCAGCATTTGCAACGCCTGGACCCTGGCCTGCAGAGTACTTCGGAACTCATCAGCAGCGCACTGATTCAGGTACAGGAAGCCGCATCCGAGCTTAATGCCTATCGTGACAATATCGAACTCGACCCCGCGCGACTGGACTGGGTAAATCAACGCCTGACCCAGATTCAGAGCCTGACCAGAAAACATCAGGTCGATGCAGACAGCTTAATTCAACTGGCTGCTGAAATGGAACAGGAGCTAGATCAGCTGACCCTGGACGAACAGGATATCGAAAAGCTAACACGCCAGTGTGAACAGGCGAAAGCGGCCTACCTGCAGGCTGCGCATTTACTCTCACAGGAACGCTCACAAACAGCGCAAATGCTGTCTCGCCAGATTACCGAAGTGATGCAGACACTGGGGATGCAGGGCGGACAATTTGAGATTCAGGTAAACAATCTTGCCGACAGTGAAAAGTACGCAGCCAACGGTGTCGACCAGGTGGTATTTCAGGTCAGTGCCAACCCAGGACAGCCCTTACGACCTATGGGTAAGGTTGCTTCAGGTGGTGAATTATCTCGCATCAGCCTGGCAATACAGGTCATCCTGTCCGAATCGAGCAAGATACCTACCCTGATCTTTGATGAAGTGGATAGTGGTATCGGTGGTGGCATTGCTGAGATTGTCGGACGCAAACTACGTGAGATAGCCAGACATCGTCAGGTTTTCTGCGTCACACATCTACCTCAGGTGGCATCCCAGGCACATCAGCATTATCAGGTGACCAAGAATAAGACCATGCTGGACACCACTACGGATGTCATCGCACTGGATGAGACACAACGTCTGGAAGAGATTGCGCGCATGCTGGGGGGGATAAACATCACCGAGCAAACCCGAGCACATGCACGAGAAATGATTAATAATGTATGAGCGCTATTCTTCGTTGAAGTGACCGTAAAGGATCATTGTATGCTCGGTGATGGTAAAACCATTCTGCGCGGCAATTTCCTTCTGTCTTCGTTCTATCTCTTCATCATAAAACTCTACGACCTTACCTGTTTTGATATCGACCAGATGATCATGATGATCACCATCGTTAATTTCAAAAACAGCATGCCCACCTTCAAAATGGTGTCGTGTCACCAGCCCGGCAGATTCAAACTGGGTTAATACTCGATAAACCGTGGCCAGTGCAATTTCTTCGCCTGCATCTAAAAGCATTTTATACACATCTTCTGCCTTCAGATGACGAGTGCCACTATTATCCAGCAATTCAAGAATCTTCATTCTGGGCAAAGTTATTTTTAAACCTGCTTTTTTTAGATCTGCTGTTTCCATAAACTCTCGTCAACTGTTGATTGCTGTTTACTATCAGGGCAAGTATTATCTGCGATCACTTTTTTATAGCCTTAATAGTTATGCGTTTATCAAAATACCTGTTCTTATTCCTGATTATTGTAACATCTCAGTCCTGCGTATACCGCATGGATATACAGCAGGGTAATCATATTGATGCTGACAAGCTGGAACAATTGAAGGTCGGCATGACGCGTAAGCAGGTTGAGTTCCTGCTCGGTAAGGCTGCCATTGAGGATATGTATCACGCCAACAAAGCCCATTACATTTATTATCTTTACAAGGGTGAGGAACAGCAGTCGGAACAGAAAACCATGATTCTCACCTATGATCAGGATACCCTGGTAGACATCCAGGGGGGGCTGTAGTTTATTTCTCCTCGGCGTCCTCTTTGCCGCCACCACGCTTCATTTTAAGGCCCTGCTGAGCGCGCTGTTTGCGCACCTCTTTGGGGTCAGCAATAAGAGGACGATAAATCTCAATCCGGTCTCCATGCTCCAGTTGATGGTCCGGGCGAATGACTTTACCAAAAATACCTATCTCGCAATTTTCCTTGTCAATCTCGGGAAAATACTCATCTATGGAAGAATTAATCACCGCATCACGCGGGCTGGTGCCAGGCTCAACGTGACATTCCAGTATCATTTGATGCTGAGGTTTTGCATACGCAATTTCGATATAAATGGATTCTGCAGTAGACATGGTGTGAATTATTTTCTATAGAGTTGATGGGCGCGCTGGCAGAAGGCATCGACCAGAGTATTTGCTATCTGAGTAAAAATCGGTCCGATTAGTAAACCTACCATCCGATTTGAAAACTCAAATTCCAGATTAAGCTCAATCTTGCTACCCTGCTCCGATAAATTAGTAAAAACCCAGGCCCCCTGTAATTTTTTAAAAGGACCATTAACCAGATTCATCTGAATTTTTTCCCCGTCCAGCAGCGCATTCTGGGTTGTAAAACTATGATTTAACTTTCCCTTTTTCATCAGTACGGAAGCCTTCATCGAGGTTCCGCTTTGTTCAATAATCTGGCTACTGGCACACCAGGGTAAAAAATCCGGATAGCGGTCGACCCCATTCACAATATCATACATCTGCTTGGCTGAATAAGGCATCAGCGCACTACGATTAATTCCAGGCATTACGCGCCAATCAATCCCAGTGCCGACAACATCACAATAAATATCAATACCGGAGTGATATATCGAATCGTGAAATTCCACACTTCAAATAATTGCCGTTTCGGCAGGTTTAATGCTTCGTAAGTCAGGTTTCTGGGTAATTTCCATCCCACAAATAAAGCGATCAACAGGGCGACAAACGGCTGGATCAGATAACTGGAAATAAAGATTATCACATCATGAAAACCCGCTTCATTAACCACACGATAGGCTTCATTACCAAAATTCACCATCATGGTAAACCCCGAGTCATTCCACATGCTATAGGAAAAGATGGTTCCCAACCCTAACAACCAGGTGAAGAACCCGAGATGCACAGCGCCTTTAAGTCGTGTTGTTTTAAAGCGCAGAACATAACAGCTAAGAATGGCTTCCATTAAAGCGACCGCCGTTGTAATCGCGGCTAAAGCCAGTAACAAATAAAACAATGCACCAAATAGATTGCCATACGCGAAGGATCCGAACACCGTAGGCAGTACTCTGAAAGCCAGTTCATCATCCAGCACCGGTTCAAGATCGGCTGAAAAAATCAGTGCATTGATGGCTAGGCCGGTGAAAATAGAAAACAGTAAATCAACTACAATGACCTGTGCCGCTGCATAACCTAGCGAAATACTCTCATCCATATAGGAGCCGTATATGGTCATCACACCCAGCCCCAGAGCCAGCGTAAAAAAAGCTCGCTGTAGCGCCAGCAAAGGCATACTGGAATCAACTCTGGACCAGTCCGGGTAAAGAATGTATTCCACGCTTTCGGTTAGCCCATTCGAATAAAACGCGTAGAACAGCCCAACAACCAGCAAAAAAGCCATAGCCGGTACCAGCACGACAAATATTTTCTCCAGCCCCTGTTTAAGACTTTGAGCGGAAATGGCGACGATCATCAATATAAAAAGCGTATGCCATAACATCATGGCCTCTGAATCGGCCTGAAAATTCCTGAACAGCGCACCAACGCCATCCAGTGTAGCGCCGTTATAGATACCAATCCCGGTCTTAAAAAAATAAGCCAGCGACCAGCCCGATACCACGCTATAGGAAGATAAAATCAAAAACCCGGCAAACAATGCCAGTAAGCCGACAAGCTTCCAGTATATCGAGGCATTATTTTCAGCTGCCAGCTGGTCCAGGCTATCGACAATATTAGAGCGCGTCATGCGCCCGAGCATAAATTCACTCATCAGCAGGGGTAGACCAAGGAGTACCAGGAAAAAGATATACATGAGAAGGAAAGCACCGCCTCCATTCTCACCGGCCATGACTGGAAAGGTCAGAAAATCCTTCAGACTAAGAGATGCTCCGGCCGCGATAACAACGAAAGTTGTATGGCCACGCCAGAGGAATGTCTGCTTTTTATTGTTGTCAGCCATAAAACCTACTTCTTGTGATCCTTTATCTCATTATCCAGTAAACGATAGCAGAGTAAATACGAGATCATCATTCCTATGCATTCATAGCTCCTGCACATAAAAAAGCCCTAACTATGTGAATAATTAGGGCTCGAATATGGCGGAGAGCGAGGGATTCGAACCCCCGGAGGGTTTCCCCTCAACGGTTTTCAAGACCGCCGCTTTCGACCACTCAGCCAGCTCTCCAGTCTTTCTTCAATTGATGCGACAACTATTTTAAGTTATCTGGTGCGGAATTACCGCGATATGTAGGATGTATACACCCTCTCCCCTATTAGGAGACACACCATCCGTTACCTGAACGAGGCTTTACACAGCCCAAAGCTGCGCAGCCAAATGATGTTTGTTCGGTTAAACCCCGAAGGCGCGATATTATAATCATTCTGAGCGCAGAGTCATCTGCTTTTTTCAAGCCAGCCTGATATTGAGATTTTTATATTTATCCCTATATAAAAGTGCAAATAGAAATGATCGCCAGGCAGAAACCTGTATTTGCATAAGTATTTGTTTTTAAATCATGTTTTAACACTTGATATGCTATAAGGTGGAACCTAGAATAGCTGCAGGCTGTCATAAGCATTATCATAACTACGGAGATTAACATGCAACTGAATTCAACTATCGCTCGCACCCAGGAGTCGGTATTACAGACGAACAAAATCATACGTAATACGTATATCCTTTTATCAATGACCCTGGTGTTTAGTGCTATAACCGCCTTTTTAGGCGTAGTTTCACAAATTGGTTTTGGCATGGCACTGGGCGCCAATGTTGTCGCCATCGTATTACTCTGGTTCGTACTTCCTCGAACTGCTAATTCCTCCAGCGGTATTCCAGTTATTTTTACCATCACTGGTTTACTGGGCTTTGGACTGGGCCCTGTCTTAAGCTACTACCTGTCGGTTAACCCGTCTATTGTCATGACAGCATTAGGCGGAACAGGCGCGATTTTCCTGGCATTATCCGGATACGCGCTCACCACTCGTAAAGACTTCAGCTTTATGGGTGGATTTCTGATGGTTGGCATGTTTGTTATTCTAGGCGCGGCCCTGCTAAACATATTCTTTGGCTGGCCTGCACTGTTCCTGGCAATTAATGCAGGAATTATCATGCTGATGAGTGGTTTTATTCTGTATGAAACCTCTTCCATCATCCATGGTGGTGAAACCAATTACATCATGGCTACTGCCAGCCTGTTTCTATCGATCCTGAACCTGTTCCAGGCATTACTTCATATCCTGGGTGCATTTTCTGGTGATGATTAAACTCGGTAACTTGCTTTTTAATACAGAAAAACCGCTTTGAATAAGCGGTTTTTTTTGAGGTAAAAAATATGGACTGGCTTAAAATTGCATCTGCGGTAACCATTGTAGCGATGATGTTTTTTATTTATCCGCGTTTAAAGCAGGCTACTCAAACCTCCCCAAAAGGAAGTAAGGAAGACTGGCTAGGGTTTATTAAACCTCTGGCGCTGGTGGTTATTTTTATCATTATTTTGATCATGTTAGTGCGCTGATTCTTAAGTCCAAAGGCTACATCACTCAAGATTTTCTGATGGGCAAACCTGTCGTGACAAGTCTCAGTCGCTGGGGACTTGCGTTCTTACACACTCCTGACAGATTACTGAATGCCACTAAACAAAGTGTGTACGTACTATCCAAAAGACGATGACCCCGGAATTCGAACCTATGAAGAGCGCATTGATACGGTGGAAATGAGGCTGCAGAGGTTAGTTTTCTACCTTAGCTTCGTTTTCAAGGCCTGTCTCAGATAACTGGGTTTCGGTTTCAAGCGGTGCTATAGACGCAGTACGTCCGGAAGGATTTGCAAAACTGTCATTGAGCTTCTGTACGAATAATCCAGAATTCTCTATGACAGAACGTATCTTCCTCGCCGCTCTTCGACTCCAGCCTGCAGGAGAGGTATGAAATATACTACGCCAGATGCGGGTATTTTTTTCAAAAGCAGTGACCAGATTGCCGGGCATTTCCGAACGCGGTAGCTTATTCGCTATCCTGGCCGCCCAGAATTTACGACTGAACAGATGTAATCCGTAAAACACAGCAAACGTAAGTATGACGGTCAGTAATCCTGTCAAGGGGCTATTTTGATAAGACTCGACCAAACTGGACGGGCTGAGACTTTGCCAGGCATTCTGTGAATTTATGATGTATACAAACAATCCAAGCAATGCCAGATACAGCACAGTATCAGTCACTATTACACGGCTACTCCAGCTTCTCATGGCTGTCTTTAACGCGGGCACCGCCTTTGAATCGATATCGTTGGCCGTCTTTTCCAGCGCCCCGATAATGCGGTAGGCCCTTTCGGTCTCAACTTGATGCATACGGTCATAGATGGCCGCTAAATCTGCATCTTTCTTGCTTTTAAAACGCGTTTGTAACTGTTCATCATTGATGCTTATGGCGGAATCTTCGTCATAAATCATGTAAAACTTGCCTGCAGTTAACCCGCTCTGAGATAAAGCGCGCTGCCAGGCTCCGACAACCTCTTCCGGGTTGTCTTCTTTTGCTGCCGTGTCGATCTGATTTAAAATATACAGAAATTTGCTGGAGTCAGTACGTTGTATCGTTTTTGAAACCAGGTGTTCCAGCGTATCTTTCATGGCGCCTGGTTCTGGATGGCGAGCGTCGAAAAATACTAACACCAGGTCGGATAAATCGATGATGTGGTCAGTGATCCTGAGTGTTGAATTACGCTGTGCATCGGCATCAAACCCAGGAGAGTCTATCAATATCTTGCCCTTTATAGGCTGTGTTGGGCTGGTCTTTAATTGCAGGTAGGCATTAACACGAGCGCCTTCACCTGCTGCCACCTTATCGATTTCCTCACTGATATTGAAGAATGGAAATCTCGGGTCTGCATCCAGCGCGAGTCCGGGTAAAACGCGACTGGTATTGTCATTGGTGTAACAGATTACGGTAAATTTATCATCTACTGCCTGGTTTCCCGAGGCTTGTAGCTTTGCACCCAGAAAAGAATTAATAAACGTCGATTTTCCTGCTGAAAAGGTACCCAGTACTGAAATAAGTGGCCACCATGGAATTTGAGTCGCATAGGATTCATCTCTCGAAATCAATCCCATTCGATAGGCAATATTATCCAGTTCCTTAAAGCTTTTAACCGCATCGATCAGGATAGGGTTTTCCTGTTCGAGGTGTTTTTCGAGATTTTTCAGGCGGTTTTCTATCGCCTTTCTTGGATAAAACATAGCCTGCCAGTGTGAATCAGAAGTGTTTAGGGCATGAAGCTGCTCATAATATTCATTGGTCTGGCGACGTCATGAATATTACGCTGCATATAATAAGTTGAGGCTGCCATGGAGTTTGTATTGTAAGTCATGGAAGCAATGTTTTGAGTCATGGCTTTAATATTACCATCCATATGTCCAATATTATTCCCCATTTTAACCATGGTATGATCCATTGTACGGACAGTGTTGGTTAGCTCGTTCATATTCCGGTCAACCGAAATGGTAAGCGTAGTAATCGTTAAGCTCAAATTGTGTACATCACGCGACAAAGTGTAAACCAGATAGAACCCATATACCGCCAGTACGATAAACGCTACCAGAGAGGGGTAGACAATCAACTCCCAGCGTTTTGCACTGTTTTCGAAGGTATCGGCCAAACGCTCCATACATTCGTTATCTAGGTTTAGCCTGGACTCTGATTCACTCATAAAAAACTCTTTTTTAAATTCTCAAATACACATAAATACGTATATGTCATGTTCATATTATAGGCCGATTTGATCAATATAGCGATTTTAAATATGTTTATTACTACTTAAACTATCACTTAAATATCTCATTCACCGGCCTGATATCAATAGGCTGTGCGTCAGTTTAGCGTTGTTTTAACTCATTGCGCAGCTGATCGCCCAGCTGTCGATTCATTGCATTCAACGGTGGCAATAGCTGTCCAGCCTCATCTCGTTGACCCTGTTCAAGCAATAACATGGCTGTGCGGAAATATAATTCTGAAGCATTCCTGTAGTCATTCATCGCATAATAAACATTCCCCAGCTCGCCTGAATAATCAGGGTTTTGGGGGTCGCTCTCAATCAAGTTTCGATACTTTCCAATCGCCGCCTGATAGTCTCGCTGCCAGTAAGCTTCACGCGCGTCGAATAAAACATCCTGCTGATGAGTCTCTGCATGCACAATAGTCGGTGCGGTCATCAGAGGCTGCTTTTCAACAGCAGGTGTGGCAATAGCTTGCTGGACTTCAGGTGTTGAATTATCAACGGTTTTAACTTCATCATGTCTATCCGGAGATGCCTGCTGTTTCTCCTGCTTCAGGGGTTTAACAACCGTCTCAGCATTTCCCAGGACCAGTATCTGTGAGTAAGCCTGCTCCAGCTTAAGCTCCTCGCGGTAGATATACCCAAGCACCAGTATTACAACCAGAAAGATTGAGAAACTGTGAATGAGAAGCCAGCGTCCAAAAGTCATCAATGATCAACCCGCATTTGCTGGGTATAACAATTTAGCCAGAGTCAGGATTTCCCTGGCCGCCTTACTGCCCGGTTGTAGTTCAAATACGGCCAGACCTTCGCTAAAAGAGCGACGATAAGCCGTACGTTGATACAGCCGGAGGTTTACACGTTCTATCCCTTTCAGATAATTTAATGCCTCCTCTGCTTCATCGGTTTCTCTGATCCCGATATGAGTATCTGCACGATTGATAAAGCCATACAGGGGAGGCATATTATTGCTGTCTCCAGCGTTTTCTCTGATGATCTTGATGAAGCGTTGAGTAGACCAGATATCCGCCTGACTGGGCGGTACGGGGGTAATCACCCGGTCAGCAAGTTTGAGTGCCTTTTTCATGGAGTCGAAGTCCGCAGTACCCACATCCACAATGACTTCAGCTTTTTTGTTTTTCCAGGCTTTTAAGGCAGAAATATCATCGAATACTTCCAGGTCTGGAGAATAGCCCTCCTCTTCGCGGATATCGACAACATCTGACAAGGTTTTCTGCGGATCAAGATCGAACAAGGTTACCGCGCCCTGGTTGATTTTTAACCATACCGCCAGATTAAAAGCGACCGTGCTCTTACCTGTACCCCCTTTTAAATTTCCGATGACTGTAATCATAATAATACGTTATTGTTGTTTTCCGGATTGGATCGTAGTGTTATTTGATGTTTTTTTCTCATAACCCAACGGCATAGTAAATAGATTGTCCGGAAGCGTTTCAACTACTATATGCTTCAATTCCTGAGTATCACCATTGGGAAAGGACTGTCGAATACTGATTTTCAACTCTTTGTCATACCATTGAAAACTTTCCTGCGCTTCGCCGTTGGGCAATGTGACTGTCTGCACCCACTTTTCAGTATCCCGGTTATCCAGTTTCTCGCTACCTAACCAGACAAGCTCAATAGAGGCTCCATTAGATAAGGATTGCTTAACCGGGATTTTCAATTCAGAGTCCAGCCAGAGGTTAGTGATAATTTCCTTCTTGTTCTCGATGGTTGTAATTTTCCATTGTACAGCCTTGCGATTATTTAACTGCTGCTCACCGAGATTTTCACATTTAACTGACTCGCTGGCTTCGCAGGGGGACTGTATCGCGCTTTCAATATTCACCTGCTCCAGTGTCTTATTCTGGTAGCAAACCTGCTGCACCGTAAAACACATCAGGTTAGTTTTATTGTTCGCATCCAGTATCTGTATCACAGGTTCTCCATAATAGAAAAACTCTTTGCGCATTTTTCCGGAGGCATAATACAGCTGCGTGCTGATGTCCGCCCTGCCTGGAGTAGACATAACCGCATTAGCTGAAAATTGGATAGCCTGTGCGGCGGATATACTGACCAGCCAGCAAATCATGACGGTAACCAGTAAACGCATCATGATCAGAACATTCCAAAAGGCATAAAAGGAAAACCGCCATCATCATTGCCTAACCCTGGCATTAAATTATTCATGTCTGGAAATCCTGCGGCAGAGGAAGGGTTCAACAGATTATGATCCAGTGGTGTAGAGAAGCGTGGATAAAAGCTACTGTTCCCATAGTCATCACCATAAAAACCATAGGCAGGCGTAGCCATAGATTCACCTGGTACCGGCTTATTCTGGTAACCATTGGGTTCCAGCGAAGGTAAATTTTTGATATCCCAGGGGTTGTCGAAATACTGTCCGGCTTCGGGTGCAGATGGCATGGGCTGCCGCGCAGCAGGTCGATCAAGCCATGGATTAGGGTGCGCCCTCAGTTGCCCATATTGTGGAAAGTTATAATGATCAGGAACAAACTGATAGGGTTGGGGATTGATATACCTTGTCTCGGGGGCAAACGTATGCTGAGGGGCTTCAGGGACGACTTTTTGTGGTTTAATTGCACCCGTAATCGTTCCCGGAGCGGTTAAAAGATAAGATTTTTGGGTATCTTTTGGATCAACGTTCGCATCAGCCAGCAACTCACTGGTCAGCAGGAGTGTCACTATCAAAAAAAACACAATCTTTCTCATAGTTTTATTTGTCTGAAAAGAATGGATTTTTAGGCATCACGTTCCACGGAGAAGGCATACCATAAAATGGATTATTAACGCCATTATACTGATTGGGCGTTCCATACGAATAGGGATATTGCTGCGGGTAGCCGTACTGTGGATTTTGCTGCCAAACATTCGGGTTATAGTTTGGGGCTGCACCCTGATAATTGCCCCACCTTTGCATCGCATTATACGAATTGCCCTGAGGCGCTTGCCACTGATAGTAATCTTCAGGTGCTCGCTGAAATTGAGGACCCGTCATCATGGACTGAGGCTGTTGCAAATCAGCTTGATTGTCTGGACCTGATGCAGGTAAAGGCCCCGGAGAATCCCTGCGCTGGCCCTCCGACTGCGATACAAAATCACTACCTGGCTCAGGTTTTTCATCAATCAATATATCTGCTGGAGGGAATTTGTATACCTGTTGCTGCTCACCATCAACAATAGAATTATTGATCACCACCGACGACTGATATGGTCCATTTGGTGGAGGTATATAGTCTCGAGCGGAAGCACTATGCATCGCCATCAGGGCAATAAATGTACCGCAGAACAGCAATGAAAATTGAAATAACTTATTCATCGTGACCATTATCAATCGTCATCAATATCCGATTTAAGGCGAATACCTCGGCGAGCTCCACCCTCTTTTGCCTTCTTAAGCGGCGCTTTTTTAGCTTTTGCCTTTTTTGTGGCGGCCTTCTTTTTTACTGGCGCTTTACCCGCTGACTTCTTTTTTACGGCTTTAGTGGTGGAAGCCGTCTGTTCTGGCTTAACCTTCTCTGGCTCTATAGTTGAGCCCTCGCTGACAGGAGTATCTTCTGATAAAACAGCTTTTTCCTTTGCAGCTTCTTCCATAGCCGGTTTTTCCGGCTCCTCAACCACCATTGGAGAAGTCTCCTCAGGTTTTTCCGAGGTCTCTTCAAGCTGTTGCGGCTCAGGCGTTTCCAGCGTCGCAGTTTCATTGCTTATGACTTTAGCATGTACCGGTTCTGGACTCTCTTTAATGGTTCTGCCAGATGGTGGCGGGGGAACTGGATCATCCTCGGATTTTTTATTGAGCAAACGAATAAGGCTTTTGCTCAGATCTACAATAAAATCGCGCAATGCAAACAACATGGCGAGCATAAATATCCAGATAAAGTTCAGGGTCGCGGCTATATAATCCAGCAGACCTTTTTCATCTTCCTCATCCAGATCGCAATCCAGCTCGTTTCCATCCAGAATCGGGTCATAAGGTAATTCACCATAGATTGCTGTTCCGCTTGCACTGATTGTTTTCTCTGCAAAAGCTTTACGTACCGATATGGTGCCCAGTGGGATTACAACTAACGTCAGTACCGTCGAAACCAGCACACCAAAAGCCAGCGAAATGGCCATACCTTTAAAAATGGGGTCAAATATGATGACGCCAGATCCACCGACCAGAGCCAACGCAGTAACAACGATGGGCCTGGTACGCGCCTTACAGGCGCCCAGAACTGAATCACAAACAGGTTTACCTGCCTCGATTTCATGCTTGGTGAAATCCACCAGCAATATCGAGTTACGCACAATAATCCCGGCCAGCGCGATAAAGCCAATCATAGAAGTTGCCGTAAACTCTGCACCAAATATCCAGTGCCCGGGAATGATACCGACCAGTGTCAGGGGAATGGGGGCCATGATGATGGCAGGTAAACTAAAGTTACCGAACTCCATAACAACGAGCATGTAGATGAGTATGATTGCAGCGCCAAATGCCATACCCATATCCCTGAACGTTTCATAGGTTACAGTCCACTCACCTGCCCACTCGAAACCTGATACCTGATCCGAGTCTGGTGGCCCTGTCCAGGTACCACTGAGGGAATTACCATCTGGGGTTGTGTAATCTTCCAGCGAATCTATGACATCGAACATGCCATAGATTGGAGCACCCAACCTGCCCTGAGTTTCGCCTGTAACAAACTCTACAGGTCTCAGATCTTTGTGATAGATCACCTGATCCTGTACGGTTTGCGTGAAATCGCCCAGCTCACCCAAAGGCACACTGCCCCCAAGCTGGCTCGAAACAGGCATCTCTTTAAGCCGAGCCAGGTCTGCTCGCACGTCGAACGGTACCTGAATAACAATGTAGGTAGGCTCAAGTTTATATCCATCCTTTACATCACCTAACACGTATTCACCCAGCGACATCTGTAATGTTCGGTTAATGGTATCCACAGAGATCCCACGTCTTACTGCTTTTTCCGTATCCACTTCAAATCGCCATACCTTGTAGGGTTCTGCGATCAGTGTATCGACATCGGTAATATTCTCCGACTCGTTAAATCTTTTTTCCAGATCCCGCGCGACCTGTCGACGGATATCTTCATCGGGGCCGTAAACTTCAGCCACCACAGATTGCAATACAGGCGGGCCGGGTGGCATTTCAACGACCTGAATGCGTACATCCTGATTATCTCCAATCACCTTATGCAGGCGTGCACGAACATCTTCAGCTATTTCATGGCTGCTTCTGTCTCTATCTTTTTTATCCAGCAACTGAACCTGAATATCCGCTTCCCAGGGTTGTGTTCTGAGATAGTAATGACGGACGAGTCCATTAAAATTGAATGGTGAAGAAGTGCCCACGTAGGTTTGCAGAGCGGTCACCTCCTGCACGGTTAAAATTTCTTCAGCCAGTTCGTTTACCTGATTGGCGGTTAAAGGTAATGCCGAGCCTTCTTTCATGTTGACCACCACATTGAACTCGGGTTTGTTGTCCAGCGGCAGCATTTTCACCGGCACGGCTTTGGTGTAAAACAACGACACACACAGGAAAAACACAAAAAACAAACTCGCAAGAAACAGGTAGCCTTTCGTTTTATTAGTAATTAATGGAATCAGGATTCTACGGAATAGATTACCCAGCCATTCGTTCTGAGTGTGCTCTGACTCTTCCATTTCCTTGAGCTTTTCCATAGACGGCTTGATCCGCATCGCCAGCCAGGGCGTGAACATAAATGCTGCAAAAACCGAAAACAGCATGGCGAAGGAACCCAGTGACGGAATCGGTTCCATATAAGGCCCCATCATTCCACGCACGAACCCCATCGGTAATAAGGCAGCGATTACCGTCAACGTCGCCAGGATGGTCGGATTTCCCACCTCTCTGACCGCGTCAATTGCAATGTCAGTATCGGTACTCTCCGCAATCAACCAGCGCCGATAGATATTCTCCACCACCACAATCGCGTCATCGACCAGGATGCCTATCGAGAATATCAATGCAAACAGACTCACGCGATCAATCGTATAGCCGGTAATCAGTGCATAGAAAACTGTAACCAGGATAACGACGGGGATAACAATCATCACGACTAGCGCTGGCTCCCAACGAAAGTTGAGTGCTGCCCAGATCAAAACCACAACGATACCTGTCGCAATGAATAACTTCAGGATTAATCCATTAACTTTCTGTTTTGCCGTTTTTCCATAGTCGCGGGTTACTGAAACGTTGATGTTTTCTGGAATCACATTACCCTTTAACGTTTCCACTTTAGCCAGTATGTCTTCTGCTACCTTTACGCCATTTGAACCTTTCTTTTTGGCTATCGCTATGGTGACAGCTGAAGCCGCGTAGGCTTCTTCATCCGATTCGTTGCGATGGTTGGGCGAGTTGTAATAATTAACAATTGATTTGGCATCTGCAGGTGCAGCGGATACACGCGCAATATCTCGCACGTACACAGGAGAACCATCGTTGATGGCAACGACCAGACTTTCAATATCCCCAACTGTCTTCAGAAACGCACCCGAATACACTCTGGCGCTTTTATCATTCGACTCAATCTCACCCAGACCGATCTCACTGTTAGCTGTGCGAATTGTGTTAGCTATCTGATCCAGCGAGATATCGTAGCCGGATAATTTTTCTGGCAGAATTTCAATCTTCAGCTCATCGGAGCGACCACCAACCACAAAGCCCTGGCTTGCATTCTCAACGGTACTGATAGATTGCAACACATCTAGCGCGACCAGTCTGAGTACAGAATCGTCGAGGTCATTAGACCACAGGGTCAAGGTGACTACCGGCACATCATCCACGCCTTTGGGTTTAACCAGAGGTGGTTCAACACCTGGGGGGATTTTATTCATATTCGAGGAAAGCTTGTCGTACACCTTAACCAGCGACTTTTCCAGATCCTCACCGACCTCAAATTGAACCGTAACCATACCCTGGTCACGTACTGCTGCAGAATACACATGATCTACGCCAGATATTTCATTCAGCATTCTTTCCAGCGGATCTGTCGCCAGGCGGGAGACTTGCTGGGCTGATGCCCCCTTATAACTGATGAAGATGTCCACCATCGGCACAGAAATCTGTGGATCCTCCTGACGCGGCGTCAGCATGACACCCAGTATACCGAGTGCAAAACAGGCAACGAGCAATAACGGTGATAAAGGAGAATGAATGAAGGCTTTAGCCAGATTTCCGGCAATACCCAACGATTTATTTTTATGGTTAGTTGTATTATTTTGCTGTGTCATTGTCGGATATCAGGATTATACGTGAGTGAAATAGCCACTTAAAAAAGCGCTTACTGACTATCGCTGTTACTGCCAGGGTCCTTAGTTTCCACATCTGGTTTCCATCCAGATTTAATCGTTTTGGGCGGCGCGCTTATAATTCGATCTCCCGCGTTAATACCAGAAAGAACAGTAATCCTGGTCGTATCATAATCCGAACCCAATCTGACAAGCCTCATTCTGGCTTTGTTCTCTTCATCCAGAATATACACACTGGGCAGACTACCACGATAAATCACAGAATCTTTTGGAATTACTGGAACCGGTCTTCTTTCAGCAGTCGTATCGTTAATCGTTACTTCAGCATACAACCCAGGACCACCGGGGGTACCTTCAGGTAAATCAAATTTCACCGTCACGGTATGTTTCTGTTTATCTGCAACAGGATAGATCTGAGCAACTTTCGCTTTGGTGTAGGTGTTATTGATATCCAGTTTGACATCAACCAGACTGCCCTTGGTTAATCCAAATATGAGCCGAGCGGGAACTTCTGCCTGGATTCTCAGATACTGGGTATGCGCAAACTTCAGTAAAGGAGTTCCGGGTTGAACTGTATCGCCCTCTTCCACCATCTTGCGTACCAGCTTGCCATCAAATGGCGCTATCGCGCGCGCATCGCGTAGCTTCGCATCCAGCTCATCTAATGCAGAGCGCGCTTTCATAACCATGGATTCGGCGTTTTTAACCTGCGCGCCTGAAGAGTACAGGTCTCCGTATCGTTCGATATCCGGATTACCTATGCCCACCATATTGCCCATACTTTTTGTAAACATGTTGTCAAACAGGGTAGGCATTCCGAGCCCCGGCATACTGCTCAGGCTCTCGGTTCGGGGAGAAATCAGCTCACGAGAATATTGAACTCGGGCATTGCGTAAACCGGATTCTGCGTTTGAAAGCTGAGCCAGAGCCGCTCGACGCTGGGCAACCAGATCATCGTCATCAATCGATAGCAGCAGATTGTTTTTCTGGAAATAATCCCCTTCCGAGCCCGCTATATACTGAACCCGTCCTGGAACCTGCGCTGAAAGCGTGACTTCTTTATAGGGGATTACCGTTCCGCCAATTTTGATTTTATTACCAAATTCAGCCGACTCAACAGTCATCAATTGCCAGGCCTGAGCAGTGCTCGACATAACTAATAGAAATGTAGCTATTACCAGGGATGATTTTAGGGGTTGGTTTAATTTCATTTTTATATTACCAATATCGCTTGATCAGGCCGCTCTTGTATTTATAAAAGTAACCAGCTAAAGGCACAGCGCTTTTAAGCCAGGTTCGTTATTAATAGCAACAAATTAAGTTAATGTGAGCAAGTTAAGATCATTACCAGATACTACGCTCGCTTCTTGTTTTTCGGGATAAACCTGTGAATTCTACCAACATTTTACACAGGAGGTATACATTCCCCTTATTGCTTCGTATTTTGTTTTTTTAACTGGCGCTACTTGAACTGGCGCTACTTGAACTGGCGCGTATATTAGCAAACATTAATATACAGATCAATCTATCATTTATCCTGCTGTGGTTTTATCGGCAGAAATTTGACCTATGACTTAAATCTCCCATCTACAGGGTATCGATTACGTTCAACCAGCGCTGACAAAAAAGATTCCATTACCTCCAGATCCTGTGGGTGAGTTATTTTTATATTCCGGTGATCGGCACTAACCAGTCGGGGGTGATAACCAGCGAGTTCCATTGCTGAAGAGTCATCCGTTATTGGCTTGCCTGATTGCATAACCGATTCAAGTGCAGCGTAAATTCTATTGAGATAGAAAGCCTGCGGGGTCAGTGCCCGCCAGAGTTTTTCACGAGCCTGAGTTTGCTCTACTCTCAGCTCATCGTTAGCCCTTTTCAGGGTATCCGCCACTGGCAGAGCAAGTAAGGCTCCATCATCCCCGGTTAGCACGGCCTGCAACAGCCGGTCTAAGTCCTGATGCAGAACAAACGGACGCACCGCATCGTGGATCATCACGATACAATCGGTGGATAGATGAGATTTTAAGCGCTGTAAACCATTTAATACGGAATGATAGCGTTGCTCCCCGCCGATACAGGTTAGTAACGGCTTAGTAGCCTGATAATGAAGTTCGGGCCAATAGGAGTCTGTGCTGCGTAAAATCAGGACAACGCCATCTATAGCTGGATAATTCAGTAAATTATCCAGCGTATGTTCGAGTACAGTTTTTCCACCCAGCGAGAGGTATTGCTTGGGCCGATCCGCTCCCATGCGGGCACCAATTCCTGTCGCAGGAACGACAGCCCAGCACTGGCATTGTCGGGAAAGCATCAGGGATCTTCCTGAGAATTCGGAGGGCTAACCAGTTGATAAAAGGTTTCACCCTTCTTGATCATACCCAGATCATGGCGTGCTTTTTCTTCGTAGGCGTCAAATCCATTTTGCAGGTCAAGCACCTGCGCCTCCAGCTTTCGGTTTCTCTCCTCCAGTTGTTTCAGCTTTTTCTTCTGCAACTCCAGTTCTGCAGACAGCTGAACCACTTCTGACAAACTACCGTCCCCAAACCAGAGTCGATATTGCAGAACCAGAAAAACCACAATCAAGGCGACAATCAGCAGGCGCATCCCTGCACCTGTAGCAGTTTGTCAAAACATTTGAACGGCAATCTAAATTCTGGTGAAGGCAGATTTTCCAGGGAAGATCGCGCGCGAACCCAGTTCAGCTTCGATACGCAATAACTGATTATACTTAGCCACACGATCAGAGCGGGATAACGACCCCGTTTTGATTTGACCAGTATTGGTAGCCACGGCCAGGTCAGCAAGAGTGACATCTTCAGTTTCGCCAGATCGATGAGAAATAACCGCAGTATAACCTGCATTATGGGCCATAGAAATAGCATCAAGTGTTTCGGTTAAAGTACCGATTTGATTGAATTTAATCAAAATAGAATTGGCTATAGATTGATCGATGCCACGTTTCAGGATACTGGTATTTGTAACAAACAGGTCATCGCCGACCAGTTGCACACGATCGCCTAAGCGTCGAGTCAGGGTTGCCCAGCCCTCCCAGTCATTCTCGGCCATTCCATCTTCAATCGTGATAATCGGATACTGGTCAACCCAGTTGGACAGGTACTCTGTAAATTGCTCAGAGTTAAAACTGCGAGCTTCTGATGCCAGTTCATACTGGCCATTTTTATAAAATTCGGAGCTTGCCACATCCAGCCCGAGTGCAATTTCATCACCCGCCTTGAAGCCAGCCATCTCAATCGCGCGCAGAATGACTTCAATAGCTTCTTCATTGGAAGACAGGTCTGGCGCAAAACCACCTTCATCGCCGACTGCAGTGTTCATTCCACGAGATGACAGTACTGATTTAAGTGCGTGAAAAACTTCGGTGCCATATCGCAACGCTTCGCTGAATTTCCTGGCACCAATTGGCAGGATCATGAATTCCTGTAAGTCAACGCTGTTATCTGCATGCGCCCCACCATTAATGATATTCATCATCGGCACAGGCAGGGTCACGGCCTGCTCTCCACCCAGATACCGGTACAGTGGAAGCTTGCTAGAAAGTGCGGCTGCATGGGCGTTAGCCAAAGACACTGCCAGCAGCGCGTTCGCGCCCAAACGGCTTTTGTTTTCGGTACCATCCAGTGCAATCATGGATTTGTCAATGGTTGCCTGGTCTGTACAGTCAAGTCCAGTTACGCAGGAAGCCAGCTCATTATTGATATGAGAAACGGCTTTTAATACGCCTTTGCCCAGATAGCGACTCTTGTCACCGTCGCGTAATTCAATCGCCTCTCGCTCTCCGGTTGACGCACCAGATGGCACCGCCGCTCGCCCGGTAACGCCGCTGGACAGGGTTACTTCAGCTTCTACGGTTGGATTCCCTCTGGAATCAAGAATTTCGCGCCCAATTACCTGGGTAATACTAGTCATTGCTATCTCCAAATAAAATTTATCGGTTTTCTGCAGCTTATTCGCTACAGATAACAGTTATATAAACAGGATGATCCAGAAGCGAGATCTCTCGCGAATGTCACATAAGATCCTGCTCATGCAGAGGTTGAGATTTTACCACCTGATCAAGTTGCTTTAACACACGTAATAGTGATTCCATTTGTGCCAGCGGCCACGCATTTGGTCCATCACTCAATGCCTTTTGCGGGTCTGGATGTGTCTCCATAAACAACCCGGACACCCCTGCCGCCAGCGCAGCCCTGGCTAGAACAGGTACAAACTCGCGCTGTCCACCCGAGCTAGAGCCCTGACCGCCAGGTAGCTGTACCGAATGTGTTGCATCATACACCACCGGCAATGCGGTATTTCGCATAACGGCTAAGGAACGCATATCCGATACCAGATTATTGTAGCCAAAACTCGCACCGCGTTCGCATACCATGATTTGGTCATTCCCGGTTTCGAGTGCTTTGTGCGCCACATTCTGCATATCCCAGGGAGACAAAAATTGACCTTTCTTAATGTTAACGGGTAATCCCTGCCTGGCTACGTTCTGGATAAAATTGGTCTGCCGACAAAGAAAAGCTGGCGTTTGCAGCACATCGACTACAGCGGCCACTTCATTCAGCGGGGTGTCTTCGTGTACATCGGTTAATACAGGCACCGCAACTTCATCCTTAACGCGCTGTAAAATTTGCAGGCCCTGCTCTATCCCCGGCCCACGAAAACTCTTACTGCTGGAACGATTAGCCTTATCAAACGATGATTTATAAATAAAAGGGATATCTAATCGAGCGCAGATATCTTTCAATTCGCTAGCTGTCTGCCGTGCAAGCTCTTCACTTTCAATCACGCAGGGGCCTGCAATGAGAAAAAACGGGTGTTGAAGGCCTACATCAAAACCGCATAAATTCATTCAGCTTTTTCCTGCTGGTGCTTTAATGCAGCCCTGATAAAACTGTTGAACATCGGGTGTCCTTCACGTGGCCGCGAAGTGAATTCGGGATGAAACTGACAACCCAGGAACCAGGGATGGTCAGATAGCTCAACGATTTCTACCAACTCGTTATCAATAGAAACCCCGGAAATAACCAGACCGGCATTCTGTAAGGCATCCAGATAATTATTGTTGAATTCAAATCGATGACGATGACGTTCACTGATCTGTTCAGCACCCTCATAAGCCTTGGACGCCAGTGTTCCGGGGACCAGCTTACAGGTTTGCGCTCCCAGACGCATGGTGCCACCAAGATCGGTATCTTCGTCACGTATATGAACAGTCCCATCCTGATTTTTCCATTCGGTAATCAGACCAATTACCGGCTCGGGCGTTTTAGGGTTAAATTCCGTGCTGTGCGCCTTACTCAGGCCCAGCACATTGCGCGCATATTCAATCACCGCAACCTGCATACCCAGACAAATGCCGAGGTAGGGTACGTTGTGAGTACGGGCATAGTTCACTGCCAGTATCTTGCCCTCGACACCCCTGCTGCCAAAACCACCAGGTACCAGTATGGCATCCAGGCCTTCTAACACATCGGTTCCATTATCTCCGATCGTATCAGAGTCAATTTTTACAATATTAACGCGCGTATGGGTATGGATACCCGCATGAACCAGCGCTTCGTTAAGCGATTTATAGGCATCCGTGTGTTCAATATATTTACCCACGAATCCAATATTAACGGTGTGATGCGGATTCTCCAGAGAATGAACCACTTCATCCCAGTCGCTCAAATCCACTGGTGGTAGATCGAGCCCGAACTTCTTCACCACGATATCATCCAGCCCCTGCTCATG
Source organism: Gammaproteobacteria bacterium (assembly GCA_050288105.1). Classification (GTDB taxonomy): domain Bacteria; phylum Pseudomonadota; class Gammaproteobacteria; genus JACNJF01. The sequence continues at coordinate 367,724 of JBNKDE010000001.1, read as the reverse complement.
CAGCTCGCGTGGAATCTTGTAAATATGATCAACATCGATTGCAGAGATAACCGCTTCGGGGCTGACATTAGTAAACAGGGCTATTTTTCTGCGCTCATCGTCAGGGATAGGACGATCTGCTCGACACAGAAGTATGTCAGGCTGTATACCGATAGAGCGCAATTCCTTCACCGAGTGCTGGGTCGGCTTGGTTTTGATTTCACCAGCTGCTGGAATGTAAGGTACTAGCGTCAGGTGCATGAACAGTGCTTTGTCATGACCCAACTCAACACCCAGCTGGCGGATCGATTCCATAAAAGGCAAAGATTCAATGTCGCCCACTGTGCCACCAATTTCGACCATGACGATATCGGCATCATTGGTACTGGTGAGCACTGACTTTTTAATTTCATCGGTAATATGAGGAATCACCTGCACGGTAGCGCCCAGATAATCGCCACGACGCTCTTTGGCGATGACTTTTTCATAGATACGCCCAGTCGTGTAATTGCTCGACCGACTACTTTTGATACCCGCAAATCTCTCGTAATGCCCCAGATCCAGATCGGTTTCGGCACCATCATCGGTCACATACACTTCACCATGCTGAAAGGGACTCATCGTGCCTGGATCCACGTTGATGTAGGGATCCAGTTTGATCATGTTTATGCTTAAACCCCGAGCCTGTAAAATAGCACCAAGAGAGGCGGACGCAATACCCTTGCCTAGTGATGAAACAACACCACCAGTAATAAAAATAAATCGGCTCATATAGCTTGAAAAAAAGTAGAGAGTGAGAAATCAGGACGGGACGATAGCCTAGCAGATGAGCGCTTTTAACTCAATCGATATAGCCGACAACTGTCCGCTTTTAACTACAACTTCAAATTATAAATACAGAACCTCTGATTCTTCAGTAAAACACGCTTTAGCTGATTATTTACTCGCGATAAAAACTGCACGCAATGGTGCAGGATACCCTTCCACTGTTTTGTTGGAGTCTACCGGATCAAGACACTCAGGCAGGGATTCGAATGGCATCCACTCAGTGCTGCGCTGTTCTTCAATGCTCGTCTGATTGACATCCACCAGACGAATATCACGGTATCCACATCGATGCAGCCAGTGCTTCAGCTCCTCGGCGGAAGGCAAAAACCAGACGTTGTTCATACGAGCATAGCGAGACCCAGGCACCAGAACCTGCCCCCGGCCGCCTTCTATGACCAGCGTTTCCAGACAGAGCTCACCGCCTGGTTTCAGTAATGACTTCAATTGCAGCAGATGCTCGATGGGAGATTTTCTATGGTAGAGCACCCCCATGGAAAATACACTATCAAACCATTGCATGTTTTCCGGCATATGCTGTATCCCAATGGGTAACATATGAATCCGCCTGTCCTGGATATAATGCTGTAGCGCTCGAAATTGCAGGTTAAACAATACCGATGGGTCTATCCCCAGCACCAGCTCAGGCTCATGTGCCAGCATACGCCAGCAGTGATATCCATTGCCACAGCCCACATCCAGAATGCGGCGTTGTTTGAGTGGCGCAAGATGCCGATAAATTCGATCCCACTTAAAATCACTATGCCATTCGGTATCAATGTAAACATCAGAAAGCTGGAAAGGCCCTTTTCGCCAGGGCTTCAGGCCCTGTAAAGCGCTAAGCAACTGCTCCTGCTGTTCACAGTCACCTGCCACTGTCACCGCTGATCGGTTTAACTGGATCTGAATATCCTGGATCTCTGGTAGTGATTTCAGGGCCCGGTTCCAGCGCTCAAAATCACCATGATGAGCAGAGCTGAACCAGTGAACGTCCTGATCGCGTAAAACCTCTACCCAGCTTTGAAAACCAGACTGTTCAAGGTGATGATAAAGGGCTTCACGAAACATTTTTTATCGCCAGGAATGAAACAAAGTTAAAACAGTGAAAACTTTCGATGACTTCTGCAAAACCACAATCAGACAGACGCTGCAGATGTAGCGACTTACTGTCCGGTATCAGCACATTTTCCAGTGCTGTACGTTTTTGGGCAATTTCCAGGTCACTATAGCCCTGTATCTTTTTAAATGCCTGGTACAACTCGGTCATACTGTGTTGAACCTGCGTATCGTCATAGGTCACTTTCTCGGTAAGAACCAGCACACCACCAGGGCGTAAACCCTGAAAAATAGCCTGCAGCAGTTTTTGCCTTTCTTTAGGAGTGACAAACTGCAAGGTCAGATTGAGCACCACCATGGAAGCATCTTCAATCTGGATAGACTGAATGTCATCGCATATCCAGTGTATGAATTGATCCGAATGTGTCTGCTGGCATTTGCTGATCATTGAAGGAGAGTTGTCCACCGCCAGCAGTTTGCAATTTCTACCATCCACCTGCTGTGCAATCACTCGTGAAACAACACCTGTCGAACATCCCAGGTCATATACCTGGCTTTGTTCCGTGACAAAGATATCGGCATACAGCGCGATTAAACGCACCAGCAATTCATAGCCCGGGACAGATCTTCCAATCATGTCATCGAAAACGCGGGTAACCTGCTCATCAAACTCGAAGGCTTTGACTGAGGATAGCGGTCGTGAGAAAACTTTATCTTTTGCTGTGATGTCGGTCATGTTTAGTAGGTAACCAGATGTTACAATTCAATTTTCTAATTATCGCACACCGTCATGATAAAAAAATGTCTTTACCCCGTAGCCGGTTATGGAACCCGCTTTCTGCCCGCAACCAAATCCATGGCAAAAGAGATGTTGCCAATCGTGGACAAACCCCTGATTCAATACGCCGTTCAGGAAGCCATGAGTGCAGGCATGGTACAGCAAGCTTTTGTCACAGGCCGTACCAAGCGTTCGATTGAAGACCATTTTGATATCAGCTATGAGCTGGAAAATGAAATTAAGGGCACTTCCAAGGAACAACAGCTGCAGGAAATTCGCGAGATTCGTGACCACTGTGTTTTTACCTATACGCGCCAGAAAGCCATGAATGGTTTGGGCCAGGCCATCCTGACTGGTGAACCAATGATTGGCGACGAAGCCTTTGGTGTTATCCTGGCTGATGACCTTTGTATCACAGAAGGCGATTCAGTGATGAAACAGATGGTTGGACTGTATAAACAGTTTCGTTGCAGCATCGTCGCCATCGAAGAAGTACCGAAGGAAGAGACCTATAAATACGGCGTCATCGCCGGTGAACAGTTTCAGGACAACCTGTTTAAGGTAAGTGATATGGTTGAAAAACCAGCACCGGAAGATGCCCCCAGTAATTTCGCCATTATCGGGCGTTACATCCTGACCCCGGATATTTTCGACTATATCCGCGAAACCGAACCCGGCACCAATGGTGAAGTGCAGATCACCGACGCATTACTGGCGCAGGCCAAAAGTGGTTGTGTTCTGGCTTACCGCTTTAAGGGCAAGCGTTTCGATTGCGGAAGTCTGCATGGCTATGTAGAAGCCACCAATTACTGCTACAAAAAATTTCACGATCCATCAGAGTAGCAGCAGATCGACCAGCGCCTCATTCACATAGATTTGTGCAACCCTGTCGCGTAGCCAGGGAGGAACACGATAGGTTTGAAAGAGGCGCTTCAAACGATGGCGACTCAGCGCGTTGTTCGATGAGCCTGTTCGAAAGCGCAAACTGAAACGCTGTCCCTGTTCACTGGCATTCAGGTACTCGAGCAGCTGTTTACGGGTAATGACAAGGCCTATGGGCGGTATCTTCAGTACCTGACTGTCAGGCACCTGATATTGGTCCGTCAACGCTGCCTCCTCAAAATCATTCACCATAAACAGCAACCCATCGTAGCTTCGCAGACTATAACCGGAGGCCTGGATTCTGGGCATGGCATCAGCGCTAGCCTGCATTTGACTCAGTACCTGATGAAGTGCTTTGAACCCCAGTTGCGGCCTGTCATTTACGCTGATCCAGTAGCGTATCAGGTTTTTCTGTCGCGCTATCGACAGCCCTGTCAATGCCTCTATATCCAGACAGGGTACAGCTGAAAACCGGTGTTGCCTTTGACACTGTTTTAAATCAATCTGCGCGAGTTCTTCCAGCAGTTGCTGTTGTTCACTTTGCCAGCTACAGACACGATGCAATTGCTGAGTGACGGCGGGCCAGCGTTGCCTTAAATGCGGTAACACCTGGTGTCGTATATAGTTCCTGTCATATTCTAGCGATTGATTACTCGGATCCTCTACCCATTTCAGGTGGTGTTGACGGGCATATTCCTCGATTTCATCACGCTGATAAGCGAGAAGCGGTCGCAGCAGATAGCCCTGCCCCAGATCTGTGAGATCGGCAATCGCTCGCAACCCCGCTGCACCCGAGCCGCGCATCAGATTCAACATCAGTGTTTCAGCCTGATCATTCATATGATGTGCAGTAAGCAGGGCATCCTGGGCAGTCAAAGCGGCGCAAAACAAATCATAGCGAGCAGTGCGCGCGACTGCCTCAAGATTGCCTGCATGGACATCCAGATTGAGTTGATCAATGCGGATTTCCAGCTTGTACTGCCGCGCCAGTTCACTAGCCAGCTGTTGCATTTGATCTGCATTATGCTGGAGGCCATGATTAATGTGCCAGAGCACAACTGAGTAATCATGCTGCTGATTTAGCAAGCTGTGCAACAACACACAGGAATCTATGCCCGAACTAAAAGCAACATACAGGCGAGAGACTTCAGCGGGTAATTTGTCGAGCGGGAGATGCAGATCAGGCATTGCATCAGGTTTCGATAAAAGCACCAAACCCCATTAGTCGGTTATAGCGTTGATCCAGCAGCTTATCGATACCAATTGCATCCAGAATTTCGATATTCTCAGACAGGTTTTCGCGCAGGCTACTCGCCATCTGGTCATGATCGCGATGTGCGCCGCCTAGAGGCTCACCAATAATCTGGTCAATAAGCCCCAGATCCAGTAAGCGCTCAGCGGTAATACCCATTGCATCTGCAGCCTGGGCGGCCTTATCCGCACTTTTCCAGAGTATAGAGGCACAGCCTTCAGGAGAAATAACCGAATAGGTAGCATACTGCAACATGTTGACACGATCTCCCACTGCGATGGCTAAAGCACCACCAGACCCGCCTTCACCGATAACGGTGCAGATGATTGGTGTTTTTAAATCAGCCATTACATACAGGTTACGGGCTATAGCTTCGCTTTGTCCCCGTTCTTCAGCACCTATGCCAGGATAGGCTCCGGGAGTATCCACCAGCGTAATCAGTGGCATCTTGAACTTCTCTGCCATCTTCATCAATCGCATTGCTTTGCGGTAGCCTTCGGGTCGAGGCATACCAAAGTTACGTTTGATCTTTTCACGCGTATCACGGCCTTTCTGCTGTCCCAAAACCATCACAGGTTTTCCATTCAGACGGCCAATACCCCCAACCATGGGGCTGTCTTCAGCGAAAACCCGATCACCATGCAGATACTCGAAATCCACGAACATGCGCTCAATATAATCAACCGCATAGGGGCGGTTTGGATGACGCGCAATTTGGGAGATTTGCCAGGAAGAAAGTTTGGAAAAAATGGAATTGGTCAGGTTTTCGGCCTTTTTTTCCAACGTTGAAATTTCTTCAGTGATATTGATTTCCGAGTCATCGGTAACATAGCGAAGCTCTTCAATCTTGGCCTGCAGTTCCGCTATGGGTTGTTCGAAATCTAGAAAATTAGGATCCATAGCGTTATGCCTGCCTGTTATTCAGTTTTGTTTTTGAAATCATCATTTTATAAATCATATGCGGACCGGATGTGGTTTCTGGTTTTATACCAGATTATTCTCACTGGATTCGCTGCGGGTCAGAAAAAAGAATTGTATCGATTTAAGCATAAACTGTCAGTAATAACCGACAATTTAACCTCAACATTTATTCACTTAAAGAACGATTAATATCTTCCAGCTGCGCGACGGGGTCCGCATGTGCAGTAATCGGGCGACCAATTACCAGGTAGCTGGATCCGGCAGCGATCGCCTGCTGTGGTGTCATAATTCGCTGCTGGTCATTGCTTTCCGAGCCCTGTGGTCTTATGCCGGGTGTCACCAGTAACGGTTGCTCACCAAACTTATCTCTTATTGACGCAGCCTCCTGCGCGGAACAAACCATACCATCTAAACCACAGTCAAGTGCTAACGCGGTGAGGTCCATGACTGTCTGGGCAGGTGTTTTTTGAATACCGATTTCATTCAGCCCCTGCTGGTTGGTACTGGTCAAAACTGAAACTGCAATCAAATAAGGCGGGCGTTCATCTATCGCCTGCACAGCCTGTTTTGCGGCAATCATCATATCTCGCCCGCCCAGCGCATGAACATTGACCATCCACACACCAAGCTGCGTTGCGGCGCTGATTGCCTTATTCACGGTATTTGGAATATCGTGGAATTTTAAATCCAGAAATACATCGTATCCCCTCGCGACCAGATTTTTTACCAGTTCGGGGCCTGCAGAGGTAAACAATTCCTTACCGATCTTCACCCTGCACAGGGAGGGGGAGATCTGATCAACAAACTGCAATGCCTGCCTGGCATCAGGGTAATCCAGCGCTACGATTATCCGGGAGTCGGTTTTTTGCATATTTGACCTTTGAATTAATGAATGGGTTTAAGACTTGCCCAGGACTTACAGCTTGGACAGTTCCAGAACAGGCTTTGACTGCCGTAACCACAGATATTACAGGTATAAGCTACCCTTTTATTTTTAATTTCCTTGAACTGACTGGTCAGGTCGGGCCAGGTGTCATCCAGATACTGCGGATACGCCTTGAAATAACGCATCGCAAATTCGAAAACATCCAGCGAAGCAGATTGTTTAAGTGCCTGTTTGATAAAACCAATTAGTTGCTCGTGCTGATCACCAGCCAGATAACTCTCTAACAATTCAACGGCCAGTGGACTCACGGCCAGCTTCTGATATTGGTTCAGCAAAAACTCCTGATATCGCTTCGTAGAACCATGGTTTAATAATAATTCACGAGCAGCGGGAATCAGCAATTCAATCTGCTGCGCATTGGGCTCGATCAATTGATCGAACAGCTTCCCTGCCCGGTTCAATTCATTATTTTTAATATGTACTTCGATCAGCAATAAAGAAGCTCGCGTACATCGACTGTCGGTCTGCAATGCCAGGTCCAGTTGCTCTCGCGCCATCCTCAGGTTTCCGCTATTGAGAAGCTGCTGAGCTAGCTCACAATAACAATGACTCAAGATTAAGCGAGCATCCGGATCATTAAGCTCAACCAGCACCCTGGCTACATCGCGCGCTTCATGCCACGATTTTTCCATACAGTAGAGATCAAGCAACTGGCGATGGGCGTCGGCATTTTGCGGATTGATCTGTACCAGCTCTTTATACAGATTCTCTGCTCGGTCCAGCAGGCCTGCCTTTTGATAATCTTCGGCCAGCTCAGACAATGCCATTACCCGCTGAGACTGGTCTAGATTGGGTCTCGCTATCAGGTTTTGATGAATTTTAATCGCACGATCCACCTCACCCTTGCTGCGGAAAAGATTGCCTAGTGCCAGATGGGTTTCTATGGTGTCTCGATCGACCTTGACCAGGTCTACAAACAGTTCAATGGCTTTATCCGATTTATTAGCCAATAGATAATTGAGGCCCTGAATATAGTATTCAGAGCAATTGTTAAAGTCATTTTGGGTGCTGCCTGGCGACTTCGATTTAGAGCTACGCCCTAATAGCCAGCCGCTAAACAAAGCCAGAAAAATGATGACGGGTAACCAGATATCCATACGGTAGATGGTATTCTACCCGGGTGTCAGCATCAATGATTTGAGTTGTCGGATGATCTGCTTATTTCTGGTTATTTGCGCGATCTCGCAATTCTTTACCCGGCTTAAAATGCGGAACATACTTTCCCGGCAATTCAACCTTGTCACCTGACTTGGGATTACGACCAACGCGCGGTGGTCGGAAATGCAGGCTAAAACTACCAAATCCACGTATTTCTATTCTTTCACCCATAGATAACGCGTTGCTCATCATTTCGATCAAACTTTTTACTGCCAGCTCTACATCTTTATAAGCAAGATGACTCTGACTGCGCGAAAGGTTATCGATTAAATCTGATTTTGTTAATGAAGGTATATATTCTTGTTCTTTCATAACAACGCCCCTAATTTAAAAAGGGCGGGAATTAACCCGCCCTTTAACAAGTTTTTACTCGTCTGAACCTAACTGCTCCTTCAACAGATCTCCCAGACTGGTAGTGGCTGCGCCACTATCACTGCTGGCAGCGTAATCCTGTAACGCTTCCTGTTCCTCATCAGCGTCTTTCGCCTTGATTGACAGGAATACACTACGGTTTTTACGATCCATACCGGTTAGTTTAGCTTCAACTTCGTCCCCTTCGCTAAGGAAAGTTCTGGCATCTTCAACACGGTCTTTAGCCATTTCAGAAGCACGCAGAATACCTTCCAGGCCATCACCCAGATCAACAATTGCTGCTTTCGCGTCAACTGAGATAACAGTGCCTTTAACGATACTGCCTTTAGGATAAGTGCCAATGAAATTAGCAAACGGGTCTTTGTCGAGTTGCTTGATGCCCAGCGAGATACGCTCACGCTCTGGATCAATCGACAATACCATAGCTTCAACTTCCTGACCCTTCTGGTAATCGCGAACCGCTTCATCACCAGTTTTGTGCCAGGACAGATCAGTCAGGTGGATCAAACCATCGATGTTGCCATCCAGTCCGATAAAGATACCGAAGTCAGTGATTGACTTGATCTTGCCGCTGATCAGGTCACCCTTGTTATGAGTCGCTGAGAACTCATCCCATGGATTAGGCTGACACTGTTTCATACCCAGTGAAATACGACGACGTTCTTCGTCGATTTCCAGGATCATAACTTCAGTTTCGTCACCCAGGTTTACAACCTTGTTAGGATTAACGTTCTTGTTGGTCCAATCCATTTCAGAAACGTGAACCAGACCTTCAACACCATCTTCGATCTCAACAAAACAACCGTAATCGGTGATATTGCTGACCTTACCAAACAGACGTGAACCTTCAGGATAACGACGCATGATGTTAACCCATGGATCATCACCCATTTGTTTCAGACCCAGAGATACGCGATTCTTTTCACGGTCGAACTTGAGAACCACAACATCGATTTCCTGACCGATTTCAACAACTTCAGAAGGATGCTTAACACGCTTCCAGGCCATATCGGTAATGTGTAACAGACCATCGATACCACCCAGATCCAGGAATGCACCGTAGTCGGTCAGGTTCTTGACGATAGCCGTAACCTTTTCGCCTTCTTTCAGTGATTCCAGCATCTTTTCGCGTTCTTCACTGAATTCCTGCTCAACTACTGCACGACGAGAGACCACAACGTTGTTGCGTTTCTGGTCCAGTTTGATGATTTTGAATTCAAGATCTTTTTCTTCGAGATATGCTGTATCTCGAACAGGTCTTACATCTACCAGAGAACCTGGCAGGAATGCACGAATTTCACCGATATCAACAGTAAATCCGCCTTTGACCTTTCCGGTAAAACGACCGGTAACGATTTCGTCGGCTTCAAGCGCCTGTTCAAGACGTTTCCAGGCACGAGCACGCTTAGCTTTTTCACGAGATAGTCTGGATTCACCATAACCATCTTCGAATGAATCCAGTGCAACTTCAACCTGATCACCGATCTCTACGCTGAGTTCACCTTTTTCATTGTAAAACTGTTCTACGGGTATAACACCCTCAGATTTCAGTCCGGCATTAACGATAACAACATCACGGTTGATACCAACAACTTCACCGGTAATTATTTCACCAACATTCATATTTGTCTGAGCAATACTTGCCTCAAACATTTCTGCAAAACTTTCTGACATGGAAGATTTTCCTAAAAGAATAAATTAAGTAACCGGATAAGGAGAGCCCGGATTACAGTCTAGTTAAACAACATGGCGGCAGAGTGCCTGTCACCACACCTCAAAAAAACCAACGCTTAAGTGTCTAAGCCTCGGCGCCTTCGCTATTGACGCTGCGAATATGATCCATCACCAGATCAAACACCTGATTCAGATTCATAATACTTGAGTCAACAACCACTGCATCAGTAGCTGGAACCAGTGGGGAAACCGAGCGATTTTGATCGCGCTCATCTCTGATTTCAATTTCTTTTTGCAGATCGGCGATATTAGCGGATAAACCCATATCAATCAACTGCTTATAACGCCTTTTTGCCCGTTGTTCGGCGCTAGCATACAAATAAAGCTTAATTTTGGCCTGCGGGAACACCACGGTACCCATATCGCGTCCATCAGCGACCAGGCCAGGCGGTTGAAAAAAATCGCGCTGTAATTGCAATAAATGCGTTCTAACGGACGCATAAGCGGCAATAATAGAGGCCGATGCTGCAGTTTTTTCTTCCCGTATCTGGGTCGATACCTCTTCATCATCCAGATAAGGTGTGGTCAATTCATCACCTGACTCGAACCGAATCTGCATATCACTGATCGCCGCCACTACATCAGACTCATTGTTTAGATCCACCTGCTGCCTGAGTGCCTTTAATGCTGCCAGGCGATAGATTGCGCCACTATCCAGAATATGAAAGCCCAGCTCTCTGGCAACCAGCAGGGCTAAACTCCCCTTACCGGATCCACTGGGGCCATCAATCGTGATCACATAAGGATTCATGCATCCCCCTCCTGCCGGATGTTAAAGCCTGCATGGCAGGCCAGTTCACTGAATCCGGGAAACGAGGTATTTACGTTATCACAATCATTAATCGTAATCGTGCCCTGCGCGCGCAGCGATGCCACCGCGAAAGCCATTGCGATACGGTGGTCGCCATGCGATTCCACACGGCCTGAGCCAATTGGGCCGCCTTTTATCACGATACCATCAGGAGTCGCATCTGCCTGTACACCTAGTGTCTGCAGCCCATCAGCCATTACCTGGATACGATCACTTTCCTTCACCCTGAGCTCTTCAGCACCGGTGAGTACAGTAGTACCGCTTGCGCAACTGGCCGCTACGAACAGCACGGGGAATTCATCTATAGCCAGTGGAACCAGATGCTCAGGAATCTGGATTCCTTTTAAAGGCGCGCTCCTGATTACGATGTCGGCAACGGGCTCTCCACCCACTTCGCGTTCATTGATCAGGGATATATCAGCCCCCATCAACAGCAGGATATCGATAACCCCGGTACGTGTAGGATTGATGCCGACATGGGTCAGCGTCAATTCACTGTCGGGGGTGATGCTGGCCGCAACCATGAAAAAGGCAGCAGATGAAATATCTGCCGGTACTTCAATATTATTTGCAGTTAATTGCTGCCCGCCCCTGATGCTAATCTGATTACCCTGCGTGATCACTTCACAGCCAAAGCCGCGCAGCATTCTCTCGCTATGATCCCGGGTTGGCGCGGGCTCAATGACTTCAGTAACGCCCTCTGCATACAGCCCCGCCAGTAACACGCAGGATTTAACCTGAGCAGAAGCAACCGGCAATGGATAACGAATAGACTGCAAAGGTGTTGTTCGTCCATGGATGGTCAGTGGCGCGGTACCACCCGATTCGCTATCAATCGATGCACCCATCAGCTGTACCGGGTCGATCACCCGCTTCATTGGGCGCGAAGACAGCGAGGCATCCCCCACCAGAACGGAATCAAAAGCCTGTCCACTCAGCAATCCGACCAACAGTCGCATCGCGGTTCCGGAATTGCCCATATCCAGCGGCGTCGCTGGCTTTTGCAGGCCATGCAGACCAACACCATGCACGATGATCTCTGACTCGGTTTGCTGGATATCTACCCCCATAGCCCGAAACGCCTTCAGCGTATTCATGCTATCTTCGCCTTTCAAAAATCCGGTAATCTCACTGGTGCCCGTTGCGATTGAAGCCAGCATAATGGATCGATGCGAAATTGATTTATCCCCAGGAACGCGGATATATCCAAAAACAGGGCCAGCGGGGTTGCAGATATAAGTTGTCATTGTCTGTGATAGTTGGTTGAAATGTGAGGCAGATTGTACCTGATGTTGATCATGGTAAGGGTAAAAGGTTACGGCTCGTTAACGATACAGGCACTTCATATTAAAGCTTGCGCAGCTGATCCCGAGTGTGTTTGGCATCCCTGAATGATTCATACAGCGCCTCGGCATCATGCGTACTAATCGCTTTGGCGATGATATCCAGCTCATGCTGATAACCTTCAATCAATTCCAGCAATGCTTCGCTATTGGCAAGACAGATATCTCTCCACATCACCGGATCGCTAGAAGCAATGCGCGTAAAATCTCTAAACCCCCCGGCTGCATAACTGAAAATCTCGTCCTGATCACTCATCTTGGATAAATGTGAAACCAGTGAAAAAGCCAGCATATGTGGCAAATGTGAGGTAGCAGCTAGTACCTTATCGTGATGTACCACATCCATAGATTCGACTTCGGCAGAGCAGGCAAGCCACATCTGCTGTATCACCGCTAAAGCTCGATCTGAGGTTTCAGCAATTGGGGTCAGGATGATTTTCCTGTCCTGGTATAAGGTAGCAAAGCCCGCTTCTACCCCGCTACGTTCAGTACCCGCAATCGGATGCCCTGGTACAAACTGGGAAATTTTTTCACCCAGGCGCTTGCGGGCACTCTCTATCACGGTCGCTTTTGCGCTACCCACGTCGGTCAGTACCGCATCTTTTGAAATTGAACCTGAGAGCGCTTCAAACACTTCATCCATAGCACCCAGCGGGACTGCGATAACAACTACATCAGCATGCTTTACCGCATCATGGATCGTCGTCTGGTAGTCATCCAGCACACCGAGTTCGACGCCCAGTTTGAGATTATCGATATTACGTCCAAACCCGGTTACGCGCTTGACGTAGCCCGCCTGTTTTAATGCCAGCGCCAGTGAGCTTCCCATCAAACCGACGCCGATAATGGTTAAATGATTAATCACTGGTTGATACCAAATATAATAGATACAAAGCGCATGCGACTAGAGCGCAATTTTAGGGTAGGAGCCAAGAATCTTGAATAATGCCGCCTGCTTCTGCAATCCTTCCAGCGCCCTGGCAACATGTTCATCATTTTGATGACCATCAATATCGATAAAAAAGACATAATCCCATAAACGATCCGGCGAAGGTCGAGACTCAATCTTATTCATGCTGATGCCATTGTCAGCCAGTGGGGATAGTAGTGAAAGCAAGGAGCCAGGCCTGTTACGCGTAGACAGTAATAACGAAGTCTTGTCATGCCCGCTGGCAGCGACTTCCATATCACCAATGACCATGAATCGCGTCGTATTATTTGCCATGTCTTCGATATTTTTGGCACACACCTTAAGTCCAACGATCTCAACAGCCTGGATGCCACAAATAGCCGCAGCCGTTTCATCTTCACTCGCCAGATGAGCCGCCTCTGCATTACTGCTAACGGGAATTCGTTCGATACCGGGATAATTCTGGTCCAGCCAGTTTCTGCACTGCGCAAAGGATTGCTGATGCGAGTAAATCTTTTTAATGTCAGCAGGGTTCTGTGTCAGGTTAGCAAGCTGATGATGGATACGTATCTCAACCTCACCACACACCTTCAGGTCACTGTGTAAAAACATATCCAGAGTATGACTGATAACACCTTCGGTTGAATTCTCTACCGGCACCAGCCCGAAATCAGCATGACCAGCTTCTATGGCAGTAAACACATCCGGAATACAGCTCATCGCCACGGTATCAACCGAATGACCAAAATGTTTCAGTGCTGCGGCCTGGGTGAAGGTGCCTGCTGGTCCAAGATAGGCAATACGTAATGGTTGCTCCAGTGCCAGGCAGGCAGACATCACTTCGCGAATCAGGCGCGCGACTTCCTTATCGCTCAAAGGCCCCTGGTTCATTTGTTTTATCCGGTTAATGACCTGAACTTCGCGATCGGGGCGGAAAAAATCCAGCGCCTCCCCCTCTTTTAATTCAGCTTTTTTGGCCTCGGCTACCTGAATAGCATACTGCGCGCGCTGGTTGAACAGCTTCAATAGTTGCTCATCGATGTCATCGATGTGCTGTCTTAAACTGAGTAAATCAGGATTCGGTTTGCCTTTATCGGTCATCAGATAACACGTACTGCCAGTACACCTTTAATTTGTTTTATTTTGTCGGCCACAGAAGCATCAATGGCCTTGTCTAGATCCATCACAGTATATGCAATATCCTGGCGAGATTCATTCACCATGTGATGAATATTGATGCTATTTGCACCCAAAATATGTGAGATCTGTCCGACCATATCCGGTGTATTCTCATTCACCACAGTGAGTCGAAAATCAGTCGCTCTAGCCAGCTGAACTTCGGGAAAATTGACCGAATTAGTTACATTCCCGTTTTCCAGAAAATCCTTAACCTGCTCCGCGACCATAATGGCACAGTTTTGCTCTGCCTCATACGTTGAAGCACCCAGATGCGGTAACGAGATAACACCCTTTTTACCTTTTAACAGACTGGAGGGGAAATCACTCACATAAGCATGCAGGTGACCGGCATCCAGCGATTGCAATACCGCCTGATCATCAACAATACCATCGCGTGAAAAATTAAGTATCACGCCACCCTTTTTCATCATAGCCAGACGCTCGGCATTGATAATGTTCTTGGTCGCCGCAATCAATGGCACGTGCAGCGAGATAAAATCAACCTTGCCCATCATATTATCTACACTGGCGGTTGACTTGACATCAGACGACAGATTCCAGGCACTTTTTACACTAATCCCCGGATCATAACCGATGACTTTCATACCCAGTGCACGAGCCACGTTAGCAACTTTGACCCCTATTGCGCCTAGACCAATCACACCCAGCGTACGACCGGGCAGTTCATAGCCAACGTATTTTTTCTTGCCTTCCTCAACCTGCCTGGAAATGGCTGCATCATCCCCTTCCAGCTGGTTGGTATACTCCCAGGCCTGACACAAGTTACGGCAGGCGAGTAACATCCCCGCCACGACCAGCTCTTTAACGGCATTCGCATTAGCGCCTGGCGCATTAAAAACAGCGATGCCGTGGCGGCTCATTTTATCCAGTGGAATATTATTAACTCCTGCGCCTGCCCGCCCTACGGCGACCAGGGATGAGGGTATCTCCATATCATGCATCTTATACGACCTGAGCAGAATTGCTTCCGGTTCAGAGCATTCAGAAGAAATCTCATAATCTTCGCGCGGTAAGCGTTCCAGCCCCTGCGCGGAGATATTATTCAGAGTTAATATTTTTCTCATAGGACTTATCCCTAGCCATTTCTATTCGCGAAATCATTCATAAAAGCAATCAGTGTATCAACCCCTTCCTCAGGCATCGCGTTATAAATACTGGCTCGCATACCTCCGACTGATCGATGTCCTTTGAGCGTAACCAGGCCGGCCTCTTTGGCTTCTGCCAGAAAAGTGGCATCAAGCTCAGAATTTTTCAGCACGAAGGGGACATTCATCCAGGAACGATTTTCCAGTTTCACGGGATTCGTATAGAAATCGTTTCCATCGATAGCGGCATACAGTTTTTGCGCTTTACGCTGATTAACTTCAGCCATCGCAGAAAGTCCACCATTACGTTTCAACCACTGGAACACTAGACCGGACAGATACCATGCATAGGTCGGCGGCGTGTTGTACATAGATTCATTTTCAGCATAGGTTGCATAATTCAACATAGCTGGACAACTATCTGCAGCCCCCCCAATCAAATCATCACGAACAATTGCAATCGTTAAGCCGGCTGGACCAATATTTTTCTGTGCCCCGGCATAGATAATTCCGAACTGAGAAACATCGACAGGGCGCGATAGCAGTGTTGAAGACATATCCGCAATAATGGGTACATCCCCGGTATCTGGCAAACCATCAAATTCGACACCACCAATGGTTTCATTTGGTGTGATATGAACATAGGAAGCATCGTTAGACAGTGACCATTGCGCATAATCAGGAACCGAATTAAAACCATCCGCTTCAGAACTGGCACAGACATTCACTTCACCGTAACGTTTGGCTTCGGAAATAGCCTTCTTGGACCAGGCACCAGTATTTGAGTAATCTGCCTTGCCTGTTCTTCCTATAAGATTCAAAGGTACCATAGCAAATTGAGTACTTGCGCCACCCTGGAGAAAAAGCACCTTATAGTTATCGGGGATAGACATCAGTTCTCTGAGGTCCTGTTCTGCAGCATTCGCGATGCTCATGAACTCCTTGCCTCTATGACTCATTTCCATCACCGACATACCACTTCCCTGCCAGTCGACCAGCTCCTGTTGTGCCTGCTGCAATACTTCTGCCGGCAACATAGCCGGACCTGCACTGAAATTAAACACTTGTGCCATTCTCTTTTCCTGTTGATTTAATATTAAAGAATTGACCCCACTATTGACCTGATCCCGCCGACCAACAGTGGAGTACTATATTTATTCATCCTCGTCGCCTTCTTCATCGGCTGCAACCGGTTCAATCTGTACCAGTTTCTCGCCCTTGCTGAGGCGGATCAGGGTCACACCCTGAGTATTCCTCGACATTACCGAAATATCAGCCACCGGTGTACGCACCAGGGTTCCAGCATTACTGATCAGCATGACTTCATCATCATCGCTTGCCAGAATTGCACCAACTACCTGTCCGTTTCTGTTGCTGGTCTGAATTGAGATTACACCCTGGCCACCCCGTCCCTGACGGGAGAAATCTGCCACTCTGGTACGTTTACCGAATCCATTTTCGGTGGCAAACAGAATAATGTTATCTTCGTCGCCGTTTACCGCAATCAGAGAAATGACCTGGTCTTCTTCCTTAATACGAATACCACGCACACCGGCTGCGGTACGACCCATCGCCCTGACATCCTGCTCAGGAAAACGGATGCCCTTACCGGAAGCGGTAAACATCATCAGATCCTTGTTACCCTGGGTAAGCTGAACGCCAATCAGATTATCATCATCGCGCAAATCTATGGCGATAATGCCATTTGCTCTGGGGCGAGAGAAACTCGACAACGGAGTACGTTTTACGGTACCAGCGGCGGTTGCAAAAAATATAAAATCACTCTCGGGATAATCACGAACCGGCAATATCGCGGTAATACGCTCATTCTCTTCCAGCGGCAACAGGTTAACCATGGGTCTACCGCGTGCAGCTCTGGAGCCTATCGGTAGCTGATAAACCTTCAACCAGTACACCTTGCCTCGAGTCGAGAAGCAAAGCAGCGTATCGTGGGTAGATGCGATAAACATCTTTTCAATAAAATCTTCATCCTTAACCTTGGTAGCCGCCTTACCTCTACCGCCCCTGCGCTGGGCTGTATAGGCTTCCAGTGGTTGCGCCTTGGCATATCCGGCATGACTTAAGGTGACCACGACTTCTTCATCGTTGATCAGATCTTCCACCGTCAGATCCTGCTGATCGATAACAATCTCGGTACGACGTGGGTTGGCAAACTGCTCTTTGGCCGACAGTAATTCGATGCGAATCTCAGACATCAGGCGCTCTTCGCGATTCAGGATATCTAGAAAGTCTTCAATCTTTTCCAGAATCTCGCGATACTCACTAATAATTTTTTCCTGCTCAAGTCCGGTCAGCTTATGCAGTCTTAAATCCAGTATAGATTGAGCCTGTTTCTCTGTCAGGCGGTAGCTATCTTCATTCAGCCCGAACTCCATACCCAGTCCATCGGGACGCGAAGCTTCAGCGCCTGCGCGTTTGAGCATGTCATTCACCAGGCCGGGTGACCAGGCGCGTTCCAGTAATGCCGCCTTAGCAACTGCAGGGCTGGGAGACTGTTTGATTAGTTCAATAATTTCATCGATATTGGATAGCGCGACCGCCAGACCCTCTAACAGATGGGCGCGTTCGCGCGCCTTGCGTAAATCGAAGATGGTACGACGGGTGACGATCTCCCGGCGATGACGGATAAACGCGTGCAGAATCTGGCTCAGATTCAAAAGCTTAGGCTGGCCATCAACCAGCGCCACCATATTGATACCGAAAACATTTTGCAGCTGGGTTTGCTGATACAGGTTATTCAGGATCACATCCGCGATTTCACCGCGACGTAATTCAATTACCATGCGCATACCATCCTTATCGGATTCATCACGCAGGCCGGTAATACCTTCGATTTTCTTTTCCTTCACCAGCTCGGCTATTTTTTCCAGCAAGCGGGCCTTGTTCACCTGATAGGGCAGCTCGTGCACAATGATGCTTTGCTTGCCTGACTTATCTTCTTCTATCTCAGTGCGCGCGCGTAGATAGATACGACCACGCCCGGTGCGATAAGCTTCACGAATCCCTCTGGCGCCATTGATGTAAGCTGCAGTTGGGAAGTCGGGCCCTGGAATACACTCCATCAACTGTTCCACCGTGGCATCCGGCTGATCCACCAGAAGCACGCAGGCATCGATGACCTCACCCAGATTATGCGGCGGGATATTGGTAGCCATACCCACAGCAATACCGGAAGAACCATTCACCAGCAGGTTGGGGATCTTGGTAGGTAAAACCGATGGCTCGGATTCGGATTCATCATAGTTGGGTATGAAATCAACCGTTTCCTTTTCCAGATCAGCCAGCAGTTCGTGCGCGATCTTGGACATCCGAACTTCGGTATAACGCATCGCCGCAGGTGAATCACCATCCACCGAACCAAAGTTACCCTGCCCGTCGATCAGCATATGACGCAATGAAAAAGGCTGCGCCATACGAACAATCGTGTCATACACGGCAGTATCACCATGCGGGTGGTATTTACCGATAACATCACCCACCACGCGGGCTGATTTCTTATAGGGCTTATTCCAGTCGTTGCCCAACTCACTCATGGCGAACAACACTCTTCGGTGCACCGGTTTCAAGCCATCGCGCACATCCGGAAGCGCACGACCAACGATGACACTCATGGCGTATTCCAGATACGACTGGCGCATCTCGTCTTCAAGATTTACTGGAAAGATTTCCTTTGCTATATCAGCCATTCAAACAGATTCTCATGTGGGGGTTTCAGCCTAAGCCAGTTTGCAGTGTGAGCGGTGCAGCGACCCGCGAACCGGGCCGTGCTGATCATCAAATGTAATGAATTTGACGTAATAAAAAAGATTGGATTTGATTATATTTATTGCTCAATTGCCAGACACGTTAAAGCGCCAGCAGCTCCATATTTTTGATTTGAGCGATTTTAACACAACCCCTCCAAAAACCACTAGTTAAAAAAACGGCGCTTACAGCTCATTTGGGAGTGATTTGCATTTATTTTAACTAAATAATCCCGCTATTTTGTTTTTGTCTGGCTGCATAACAATCCCCCGCTCGGTAACAATCGCGGTCACCAGGCTGGCAGGGGTCATATCAAACACCGGATTCCAGGCATTTACGCGCTCATGATCGGCGTAGTACTGGCCCAGAATTTCATCCTCACCACGCTGTTCAATCTCGACCAGGTCACCGCTTTCAGTCGCAATATCCAGCGTTGTCATAGGGGCAACCACCATCATCGAAACGCCGTAATGCTTTGCCATCACCGCAAGGTTATTGGTACCGACCTTGTTTATCACATCACCATTAGCGCAGATGCGATCCGCTCCGACAATTACCCAGTCTATTTTCATTTGTGCGAATAGCGAAGAAGCCGCGCCCTCAACGATGACCGACACCGGGATACCATCTTCTGCCAGTTCCCATGCCGTTAAGCGTAAACCCTGCAACCAGGGACGGGTTTCGGATGCAAACACCCGATCCAGGCGGTTTTCATGCCAGGCACTGCGAATCACCCCGAGTGCGGTACCGTAGCCCGCGGTTGCCAGCGCACCCGCATTGCAATGGGTTAACACCCGGCTACCCGGTTGAATCAGGCTGGCACCGAGCTGCCCCATCGCGAGGTTATCGTCCAGGTCCTGTTGATGAATGCGCCTGGCATTCGCCAGCAGCGCCTGTTGCATATCATCCTGCTCACTGTTGAGCACCGCTCGCTGTTGCTGCACCGCCCAGCTCAGGTTAACTGCGGTGGGACGCGCTTCGTTTAAATGCACCAGCGCTTGCTCGAAGTCGTAACTGGCATCCTGCTGCCATTGCCGATAGCCCAGACAAACCGCATAGGCAGCTGTTATGCCGATGGCAGGCGCTCCCCTGACCACCAGATCCCTGATAGCCTGCGCAGCCTGCTCCAGCGTATCGCAGACAAGGTCTACATTCTGCTGAGGGAGTTTACGTTGATCGATAAGCACCAGGCGGTCATTGTTCCAGCTGATGGGCGAGATTTTAGAAGCTTGTGTTGACATAATAGAAGCGCGTTAAAAAACCGTTATTATACGTTTAAAATAAGACACATCGTTGCACTATCTTCATTTTCACCTTAAGGTTCGCGCATGAAATCTATAACCCTCATCAAAGCTCGCTGGATACTGACCGTTAACCCTCAGTTTGAACTGCTGGAACACGCGGCTATTGAGATCGTCGATGACAAAATACAGCGCATCTTGCCAAGCCAGGAGTTAGCGCCAGAACTACTGCAACAGGCTGAGGTTTTCGAACTCGATAACCATGTGTTGATGCCTGGTTTGATCAACACCCACACCCATGCCAGCATGAATCTGCTACGCGGCCTGGCCGATGATCTGCCACTGATGAGCTGGCTGAACGATCACATCTGGCCGGCTGAACATAAGTGGGTGAATGAGGAGTTCGTGGCAGCCGGAACCAGACTTGCTGTGGCAGAGATGCTACGTGGCGGCGTAACCTGTTTCAACGATATGTACTTCTTCCCGGATGTGATGGCCAAAACCTGTCAGCAAATGGGCATGCGCGCCACTACTGGACTCATCGTGCTCGACTTTCCAACCATGTGGGCACAAAGTGCGGACGAATACCTCAACAAGGCCATTTCTGTACACGACGAAATCCGCGAGTATCCGCTGATTTCTTCTGCGCTGGCGCCGCATGCACCTTATACGGTATCAGATGAGCCATTGCAGCAGATCGCCATGTACAGCAACGAACTCGACCTGCCCGTGCATATGCATATACACGAGACCCAGTTTGAGGTCGACGAAGCGGTGAAAAATACCGGCATGCGCCCACTACAGCGGCTGGATCAGCTGGGCCTGCTCAACCCCAATCTGATGGCGGTGCATATGACCAGCCTGAATGAAATGGAACTGGAGCGCCTGGCCGAAACGGGTGTCAACATTGTGCACTGCCCCGAATCCAACCTGAAGCTTGCAAGCGGGTTCTGCCCGGTAAGCCAGTTGCAACAACAAAATAATGTCAGCCTCGGCACTGATGGTGCCGCCAGCAACAACGACCTGGATATGTTTGGCGAAATGCGCACTGCAGCACTACTGGCCAAGGGTGTTTCCGGCGACGCCAGTAGCTGTAACGCCGAGCAAAGTATTCGCATGGCGACCATTAACGGCGCCAGGGCGCTCGGACTGGACTCCAAAATCGGATCACTTGAAATAGGCAAAAAAGCCGATATGATTGCGGTCGATTTTTCACAGATCAACAGTCAGCCCGTGTATGACCCGATTGCTCAGCTGGTGTACGCCTGTAACAGTTTGCAGGTGTCACACGTCTGGATCGATGGAAAAACCAAACTCAACAACTACCTGCTGACCGACATTGATGCAGTGGAAATAATTTCAAAAGCCCAGTTGTGGGCTCAAAAAATCTCAGATCATAGATAAGCCATGAATACACAAAACGTCGATGCCGCTGAAATCGAAAAGTTTCAGTCTATAGCCAGTCGCTGGTGGGATACCGAAAGCGAGTTCAAAACCCTGCACGATATCAACCCATTGCGTGTGGGCTACATAGAACAGCAATGTGGTGGTCTGGCTGGAAAAAAAGTTCTCGATATCGGCTGCGGTGGCGGCATTCTGTCCGAGGCCATGGCAGCAAAAGGTGCAACGGTAACCGGTATAGACATGGCTGAACTGTCGCTGGATGTGGCCCGCATGCACCTGATGGAATCCGGCCTGACGGTTGACTATCAACAAATCACAGCCGAACAGTTCTGTACCGAACACAAACAACAGTTCGATGTCATTACCTGCATGGAATTACTCGAACATGTGCCCCAACCCGGGTCCATTGTCCAGGCAGCGGCACAGGCATTAAAACCTGATGGACAGCTGATCCTGTCCACCCTGAACCGTAACCCAAAATCATACTTGCTGGCCATCGTGGGCGCCGAATACATTATGAAGATGCTGCCCAAAGGCACCCACGAATACAGTAAGTTTATTAAGCCTTCAGAGCTTGCACGCCATGTACGCGCAGCCGAGCTGCAAGTCGATGATGTCAGCGGTATGAGCTATCACCCGCTAACCCGACAATACAGCCTGAGCAGTGATGTCGATATTAATTACCTGATGTCCTGCAGTCATCGCTAAACCGGGATGACCATACAAGCTGTTTTATTCGACCTGGACGGTACGCTGGTCGACACTGCACCTGATCTTGCCGCGGCCCTGAACCAGATCGTGCGGGAAGAAAATATGCCACCCCTGCCCTATGAATCGATTCGACCATATGTTTCGCAAGGTGGCCTGGCATTGATCAAACTGGCCTTTGATCAGGTGCGTCAGGAACAGGAGATCGAACCCTTACGTCTGCGTTTTCTGGAGTACTACAGTCAGCACATAGCTGATCACTCGCGCCTGTTCGAGGGTTTTGAAGAGGTGCTTGAAACCCTGGAGCGTAAATCCATTCACTGGGGTATCGTAACCAACAAACCCGCCTGGCTCACCGAACCCCTGCTACAAAAACTTAACCTGGACAAACGCTCAGCGGTAACCATCTCAGCCGACACCACTGCCCATAAAAAACCGCACCCGTTGCCGTTAACCACTGCGGCTGAACACATCAAGGTCGATTGCGATAAATGCCTGTACGTAGGTGACGACCCCAGGGACGTTGAGGCCGGTAATGCGGCAAAAATGATTACAGTGATCGCAAAATACGGTTATATCAGCGAGAATAGCGATCTGGAACAATGGCAGGCACAGCATCACATTGAACATCCGCTGCAGATCCTGGACCTGATCT
Organism: Gammaproteobacteria bacterium; assembly: GCA_050288105.1. Taxonomy (GTDB): domain Bacteria; phylum Pseudomonadota; class Gammaproteobacteria; genus JACNJF01. Next base: position 344,699 of record JBNKDE010000001.1, on the reverse strand, counting down.
AACGCTTAACAATTGACACAGTTTGAAAATATTATGAACACAGCATCCCTACCCACAGATTATCAACCCGCAGCCGATTGCCTGAAGGACAAGGTCATCCTGATTACCGGTGCCACTGGCGCTTATGGCAAAGCCATGTCATTAAGCTATGCCAGTCAAGGTGCCACAGTGATCCTGCTCGGTAAAAATGTCCGCCTGCTGGAAAACCTGTACGACGAAATCGAACAGGCCGGCTACCCCACGCCTGCGATCTACCCGCTTAATCTCGAAGGTGCCACCGAAAAAGACTACTACGACATGGCGCAGAACATCGATAGTGAATTCGGTCGCCTGGATGGACTGGTGCATGCGGCAGGCATACTGGGAGATCCCACCCCGTTCCAGCATAGTGAAACCGAAGGCTGGTATAAAGTCATGCAGATCAACCTGAATGGCCCCTACATGATGACCAAGCACCTGGTCGGACTACTCAAAAAATCGGCGCATGCCTCGCTGGTTTTCATGATCGATGATAAAAAAGGCGCCTATTGGGATGCCTACAGCGTAAGCAAAAAGGCGGTCGAAGGCCTGATGCAAAACCTGGCAGCTGAATACGAAGGCTCCAATCTATACGTTAACTGTTTTAACCCTGGCCCATCAAAAACCGCGCTGCACATTCGCGCGTTTCCAGCCTCTATGGAGAATGACTCATTACCCGAACCGCGCGATCATAAAGACCTGCTCATTTATCTGATGAGTAACGAACTCAATCAGTGTGGTGTTTGTTTTACGCCTTAAAAACCGTTTAACCACGAATTACACAGAGAGCGTAGAGGTAATCACTGAACTGTGTCATTCCTCCTCATTGCAACCAACAATTCCTGATTACGGGTTTTTGAGCCATTCTCTATTAGCCTGGCAAACTCGCTTTTGAGCCGAATAACTGACATTATTCGGCTCATCTCCAATGACAATAAAGTCAAAGATAATAGTGGTAATTAATAAGTCATTAGTCCTGTAGCTTTAATTTAGCTTTGCCCGCAATATTGAATATCAATCATGTCTGCCACGTTAATGCTAATCATAAGCTCCAGCTATTTGCCTCCAGCAACACAACCATAAAAAATGAAATGCGAAAATATTTATCGAAAAAAATATTACAACTGGCGGGCTGGAAGCTAAATATTGTTTTACCTGAAGAAAGAAAGTTTGTTTTGATTGGTGCTCCGCATACCAGCAACTGGGATTTCCCACTGGCACTACTGGCCTTCTGGACCATTGATCTTAAATTTTACTGGGTTGGCAAAAAACAGATATTCTGGGGGCCATTGCACTATCTGTTTACCTATCTTGGAGGGATACCGGTAGACAGAAGTAGTTCAAAGGGTCTTATTCAGCAAATTGCTAATAAAATTGAACAAACCCATGAAATTGCAGTTGCTATTGCTCCAGAAGGCACCCGCTCAAAAACAGACAACTGGAAAAGTGGATTTTATCATCTTGCGGTCAGCGCAAAAGTGCCCATCTGCTTAGCGTATATTGATTTCAGCAACCATACACTCGGGTTTGAACAAGTTCTTTACCCGACTGGAAACATTGACGAAGACATGAAAATAATTGCAGATTTTTATAAAAACATTAAAGGTAAACGACCACATCTTCAGGGACCTGTTTGCCTGAGAAAGTAAAGGCAAACCAGCCGTTGAGTGATGCATCAGCTGCACCTGACTCTATTCATTTTCCAGCGACTTAAAGGGCCAGTTTTATAAAAAAATTCGCAGCTAACGATATTTCAGTATAATCAAAAGCTTACGCAGTCCTGACCCGGTATACTCGTTTAAATAACGCCCTTCCTGAAAAATGGGGTACATGCATAAAGTATTACTAATATTTTCTTTATTTAACGGGTTGATGATCTTGATCATCAAATATAAGCAAATACTAATATAGAATACGCGGGTGCAAAAAAATTAAGGGCTGAACTGAAACAGCTGCCTATGAAGTGAAGTTAAACGAGGTTTCAGAATTTTTAACCTGATATCCTGTTCTGATAGCTGTTTCAGTCAACATAAAATAGAGAGGTTTTTGGAGGATTTTTTCAAACCCCCTCAGTTACTAACTTGAGGTGTCATGAGTTCATTAAGTTTTGTTTTTATAATTGGTCTTGCTTTTTTATTTGCTGCAGGAGGCGTTTTTTTTGTTCTCAGATCCTATAAAAAGGATGGAGAAAAACGAGACTTAAGAAGATATTTTGCCCATAAAATGGCAGACACTCCCCTCCCAAGGATGTTGCAAGCCCTGGGAATAGGAAGTTCAACCTTTCTTTACCGGAGATCCATCGACACTGTTGCTGAATGCATTAAAAACTGTGAAAACTGTACAACAGTTGCTCAATGCAATGAAAAATTAAGAATACCCGAGCTAAATCCGGAAGACATCGAATTCTGCCGCAACAGGGAGCATCTGATTAAATACAGCCGGTCTCAGAGAATCAAGGAATAAACCTGGCCTGACCAAATTAATCTAAACTTATGCCAGAACCCCGCCATCTGATTCTGAGGTTAATAGTCCCGGCAGAGCCAACTGCGGACATTGTTAGAAAGGGTTAACATTTATTTACCAAAAGAAAAATCCGGATCAGAGGACAATATCCGCTAATATTAGAAAGTATTGCTCTCTGACCCGGGTTTTTTTAAGCAAGTGCAGTCCGCCTTGGTTTTGTAGTTTGTAGAACGACTTTTTCAGCTTTAATTCGCGCTAACAAAGCCTCAGCGGAGTTTTCACCACTGATTAAATCAGGATTCTGCTCGCGCCATTCGGCGGTGAGTTCTCCACGGAAGGCCTTGGCGAGGATGGATTGGCTGAGGTGGTTGACGCGGGATTGGGCTTCTTTGACCCGTTGTTCAATTTCATCAGAGAAATTAAAAAGTATTTTCATGCGACGGACAATTTCAGCTTGTTCATCAATGCTAGTTAGCGGGTAAGGTAGTGTCTTAATACGTTTCAGGGCAAGTTTCCCTTGAGCGCCGGATTTTATCTCATGCTGAATTATGTCTTGTAGATACTGACTACGAAGCCATGAGGATAAAAAGTCGCTGGAAACAGGCGTTTTGAAAGAACAAAGTTTTGCAGCATTTTCTGTCAGGTTAGCTCCGTCATAAGCTTCAGGAATCACTCCAGCATCACCTATACATGCACCTACTATCGTAATATATACATCACCAGCACTAACGATATACCGAGCTATTTTTTCCTGCACATTTTTTATCAGGTAAAGTTGATCAAGAGAATTGATTGTTCCATTTTTCAATTGTCCTGCTCTGATATACGGAAACCCCGTATTCTCCTCAACCAGCTTCTCACCTTTCGGCAGCCTCTTCCCACCTTTAACTTCTGCTATTTCATCGATTTCCACAAGGTGCCATGTTTCTGGAATTGACCAACCAAATTTAGTTCTTTGATATTGATTATTACCACGCCAATCCTCCGTCAAACGCCCACTGACGGCGGCGGCGAGGACGGATTGGCGGAAGCGTTTTAGTATGGCGGGGATCGCATCGAGGCGGGTTTTGATGGTGTCTACCTGCGCCAGCAGTTCGTCCAGTTTGGCGGCGATATGTTTTTGTTCGGCCAGGGGGGGTAGAGGCAGTGGTATCCGGCGCATATTCGCTTGGGTCAGCTTCAGACGCGTTCCACCATTTACGTATCCCTGATAATCAAACTGATTGAGATAGTAGAGTAAAAACTTGTTTATTGTAATTCCATCTATCGCTTTCAGAACGTGAGCATGGTTATTTACCCACGTTTTTCCATTGAGCATGTAAGCTTTTGGTTTAGTCCCATCAAAGAATGGAACTCCATCTTCACCCAGCGCTACTAGCTCCTCTTCGAAAAGAAAGGCGTCGATTTTCCCAACTTCGCCGGTCGCCCCAAAGTATGGATACAGCTCAGACTCTGGCTTACCATCTATACGGGCCTGCCGCTCTATATTATTGATAGGTATCCGCATCGAATCGAGTATCTGAGTACATTCTTCGAGCATTACCAACCCCCAGCTATCTGGTATTGATGGCGTGTTACTCACTCTTCTCCCCCAACCCCAGTGCTTCAACAAGCATAATGCGTTGAGCCTGAGCCTCATCCCCAGCACCCAACGCTTGCATCAGGCCATCCAACTCCCGCATTGCCTCGGTCAGCTCTGCCATCGCTTCGGCGGCCAGCACATCGGGATCAGGTAGGCTAGATGCATCAACGCTGTCTTGGTCCTTAATCCAGCTGATATCCAGCGAGTCGCCTTTCTGGTCTCGAATGTAGTCGCGAGTAAAGACGCGCCAACGACTATTCTCCTCTGTCTGTTCTACCCCTTCGCCAGTAAAGTGCCAGTCACCCTCAGTCCTTTTGCTGGTGCCATCCGCCTTTCTGCCGTACAGCTTTTCAAACGGTTTAAGATGCTCTTCACCAAACGGAGTTCGCTTTCCGAAGTTGGGCATATTGCTACGCAGGTCGTAGACCCAGACCTTCTTGGTACAGTCTTCTTCCTGTCCGGGGTTCTTTTCTGTACCTCTGGTAAAGAACAGCACGTTGGTTTTTACACCCGCTGCATAAAAAATACCTGTGGGTAGGCGTAAGATGGTGTGCAGGTTACATTTATCCATCAGATCGCGACGGATGTCTGCCCCTGCACCGGCTTCAAACAGCACATTATCCGGTAATATGATTGCCGCCCTACCACCGGGCTTCAGGCCGCGATAGATATGTTGTAAAAAGGCCAGTTGTTTATTGCTGGTGGGATAAGTCAGGTCATCACGAGTGATACTGGCATCACCCCCTTTGGAGGTGCCGAAAGGCGGGTTGGCTAAAATAATATCGGCCTTTTCCTGTCCAGCCCCTTTCTGACCCAGAGCATTACCCAGGTGCACTACGCCTTCTTCATCTCCTTCCATGCCATGCAGCAGACAGTTCATCAGGGCAAGACGCCGGGTATTGGGTACCAGTTCGATACCAATAAAGGCTTTGTTACGCTGGAATTTCTGTTGTTTGGCAGTGAGGTCAGCGAGGTCATCGGTTTGTTCTTTGATGTAGGTATCTGCTGCAATTAAAAAACCTGCCGTGCCTGCTGCTGGATCCTGTATGGTCTCACCTGCTTGTGGTTGTATGCATCGCACCATACTGTTAATCAAGGCGCGTGGGGTGAAATACTGACCTGCACCGGATTTTGTTTCGTTGGCATTTTTTTCAAGCAGCCCTTCATATAGATCGCCCAACCCATCACGTTGCGCATCAAACCAGTCAATTTGATCCAGAGTTTTGATGATTTGTTTTAAATGTCGTGGTTCACGTAGCCGGGTGTGGGCATCGGTGTAAATGGCCTGTATCAATGGGTCTTCGTGAATGACATTGCCTTCTGTATCCTTACCATTGGAGAGCACATACAGAATACGTTTGTATTCAGTGAGCAGTTCCAGTCCATCTTTGTCGTTGAGGTCTGTCCAGCGACAACTATCGGGTAGAGGATGCGTTTTTAACAGGCCTGACTCGGTGTTTTCGTGCACCATTTTGATGAACAGCAGCAGCACCAGTTCGGTGACGTATTCGCTGTAGTTGATGCCATCGTCACGTAATACGTCACACAGATTCCAGAGTTTTTGTACGATGCTATTGTTGGTCATTTAACTTCCATTCAGGGATTAATCCTGATTTAAAATTTCGATATAGGCGGTATAGGCAAATACGCGATTACGTTTCTGGCCGGTGATTTCTCTGACCAAACCATCCTGTTGTTGCAAGGCTTCTAGTGCTTTACCAATGGTTGCAGCGGTCAGGCCAGTTTGCTCAATGAGTTTATTAACACTGGCTACCGGGTGTTCAAATAGCGCATCCAGTATCAGGCTGGCTGAACCAGACTGACGGCCTAAATGGGTCAGCCTTGCCTTGTCTACTGTTCTGATGGCATTTAATTTCTGTGCCATTTCTACTGCCTTATTGGCGGTTTCTGCCACTGCATCTACAAAAAACAATAACCAGGCTTCCCAGTCGCCTGTTATGCGTACCTGATTGAGCCGTTCATAATAGACCTGCCGATGTTTTTTAAAAAAAACTGACAGGTAGAGTAATGGCTCGTGAATAATATTTGCCTGTAGCAGAATCAGCGGAATTAACAGTCGGCCAATTCTGCCATTGCCATCCATGAAGGGATGGATGGTTTCAAACTGTACATGAGTTAAAGCGGCCTTGATCAGGGGATCTGTTGCCTCAGGTATATCATTAATGAATCGTTCGAGACTCGCCCAACTATCTGCAATCTCATTTGCCGGTGATGGGACAAAGGCTGCTTCATCGGGTCTATGCCCACCAATCCATACCTGAGATTTACGAAATTCTCCGGGGCTACGGTTAACGCCTCGGCCAGAGGTCATCAGAGCCTGATGTAATTCAACCAGCAACCGGTAACTGATGGGCTGTCCCTCTCGTATACGCTTTACACCCAGATTTAATGCACTCACATAGCAAGATACCTCTTGCACATCATCCATTGGAACTCCGGGAATAGCGTCCATTTCATACAGCATTAAGTCGTTTAGTGAAGATTGTGTGCCTTCGATTTGCGATGACATTACCGCTTCTTTGCGAACATAGCTGTAAAGGAAAAGATGTGAGTCGGGTAATAAGGTGCTTATGGCATCCAGACGCCCCAATGCAAGCATGGCCTGATTGATTCGCCCTTGAAGCTTGTCGTCTATTACCAGTGGCGGATCAGGAGGTAAAGGCGCAGGCACAAACGCTTCACAGGCGATGCCACCTGCTATTGCTGCTGTGTAATGCCCAGTTACTCCCCGTTTCATTGCTGTTTTTCCCAGATTAAGTTGAAATAAGCCTTCTTGTTATTTTATTTTAGACGCTTAATTAAATTAAAGAAATTCTTATTTTAGTTTCAGGCCGCAGGATTATCGCTTATCCAGCGTCCCACAGATGCTCTCGTAATTCATCCAGCACGGTATCTAGCTGACTGCCCAGCAACTTATTTAATTGTTTTGCTCCGCCCTGGAATGCCGGTAAGTCATTTATAAATTGTTTATCCAGGATGACTTCGTGTACCAGTTGCTTAGATAATCGTTTGAGCCATTTGCGTTGCACCGGTGTCCAGTTGTGTAGGTTATAGATTCTGGTCATAGCGTTTTGGACCCGTTGTTCAAAGGGTATCAGGGCTTCACCTAGAGCTGCCTGACGAATATAACCGATAATACTGGCTGCGATCTCCTGATTGGTCTGGTTGCGCCAGGCAGATCGTAGATTGGCTTCGCTGTAACCATTTTGATCGAGTAGTAAGCGAACCTCTTTGAGTTGTTCGCGAGTGAGTTCTTTGGGGCGATTAACTACAACGCTAAGAGCTACTGACTGATTCAGTTGGTTGCGGATAAAGTCGGTGAAGCTGTCTATATAATCTGCAGGTTTTTCATTGACGCCATAGCTCTGGGTGCGTTTCTGGAACTCATCGTCACCCTCGTAGATGACCGGGTTACGCTCTGAGCCTATCAGCTGTTTAACCTCATCGAGCTGATTAATCAGGTTTTGATGCGTTGTTACAAAGACCTGAGCGTTCTTTGCGCCCATCTCATGTAGGTGCTTATGTAGTTTGTCCGGTTCGACTCCCCAGATCTGTTCCAGCTCATCGAGTTTCTGTTTGATATCAGGACGCTTTTCAGCCCGGTGGGCGGCTTTGCGCATAACTTGCATCACGCGTTGGCTAAGGGCGTCGAGTACGTCATCTGCATGGCTGGTATCAGCCTGACTACCGGGAGCCTCGAAACTTCTGGGGTCGATGAGTTCCCGAATCAATTGTTCGGTAGTTATGTTGGGATCTTTAACCAGCGGTTTCATGGTGCTAACTTCTTGCAGTGCTGCATAGATGTCCACCGGATCGTAGATTTTGAAAACGGTCTTGCCGATTTCATCACAACGTCTTGTGGCACGACCGATCATCTGTTCATAAAGGATGCGAGAGCGTATACGACGCAGGAATACCAGATGGCAGATAGGTGGAACGTCAATGCCTGTGGTAAGCAGATCGACAGTGATAGCAATAGAGGGATAGCGTTCGTTTTTATATCGACGTATGAGCTGGTCAACCTTGTCGCTGGCTCCAGTGATCTTGCGCACAGCTGCCTCGTTATATTCGTCGCCATAAAGATCTTTAAAGGCTATATCAAGAAGACGTTTGACCATATCTGCGTGCAGGTCGGTGGCGCAGAAGATCATAGTTTTTTCATCACCAGACGGATCAAGTTCCTGCGCCAGTTGTTCGCAAATGACTTCATTAAAACCTTCTGTAATTACCCTGCGATTAAACGCCTCGACCTCAAAGTTAAGTTCATCTTCAAGTTCAGCTGTATCGACTTCACCGGTACGAATATCAACAGTACTGACTTGTGTACCTTTCTCAAACTTGATCCCTTGCTGGTTAAGCAACGTTTCGTAACGTATGGGGGGCTCATGGTCAATCAGCCAGTCGTCCGCAACGGCTTCGCGGTAGGAGTATGTATAAATGGGCTTTCCGAATATTTCGGTGGTGTGTTTGGCCGGTGTGGCGGTCATGCCGATCTTGATGGCATCGAAATAATCCAGCGCTCGACGATAACTGGACAGATACTGGCTTTGATCGCGAATCTCCATCTCGCCCTCTGTCATATCCTGATCCAGCGTATAGCCCCGGTGGGCTTCGTCAACAATGATGCAATCAAACGCATCCACCAATGGTGGTTCATCAGACTGGAATATGCGGCGCACCATCGCCTGCACAGTGGCGACCTGAATGCGGGTTTCAGCTTCTGCCGCCATGTCTCCTAATTCAGCTATGTTGTAGATTTTGGAAAGGGTCTGGTTCTGTTCAAGCGGGGCCTCTTTGAAGGCATCCATCGCTTGTTGTCCCAGAGCGGTGCGATCGACCAGAAAGAGAATACGCTTGAATCGTTCGGCCTTGAGAAATCGGTACATCAGGCCAATGATGGTTCGCGTTTTACCGGTACCTGTAGCCATTGCCAGCAAACAGTTGGTTTGATTATTGGCTAAGGCATTTTCGACGCTTTGGATAGCTTTGACCTGGTAATCTCTAAGTTTGAGATAGCCGAAACCTTCCGACTTCAGCTTTTCCTCTGCAAGGGCTCTGCTTCTGGTGAGAAGATCGAGAAGACCTGACGGCGAGTGAAACTGTGCCAGTGGCTTCGCCAGATTTGCAGGTTCTCTTAGATCTCTAAACCAGGTACCGGATTGCTCAGCCAGTTGCTTGATATATTCACGACCATTGCAGGAGTAGGCAAAAGGAATTTGAAAATGCCCTTCATCACCTTGTGGCCAGGCAATCGTGCGCCCTTCCCTGATCCAGGCCGGTTGCATTAGTGCAGTCTGTGTAAACCCTGCGGCGTAACGTTCAGCCTGTTGAATCTTGCCCGCCACATTGGTGTTTTCGCGTTTGGCTTCGACAACTGCTATTGGGGTAAGACCAGCAAAAAGTACATAGTCAGCTGATTGACGACCCACAGTTGGCCATTCGGCGATAGCGAGGTTCTTGCCCTTTTCCGGGCGGGCACCATTTTTATAAGTAAGTTGCTGGCTATCAGCCTGCCATCCAGCATTGATCAGTTGCTGGTCGATCAGAATACGCGTTAGCTCTTCATTTAAGGTGAATGAGTTAGTGGCTTGTTGTGTTTTCTTGATGATACCACTGGTATCGACTGGGGTTGCTTGTTGCGCTGTTTGAAGTTCTAGTAGACGCCTTTCAAACTCTTCTCTTTGTCGGTTAAGTTCTATTTCGGTTTCTGATGCCAATTGTTCGAAGGTACGTGCTTCGTCACTCATCTGTTCTGCGAGCTGCTCATATTCTTCTTTTTCACGCTTGATCAGATCAGCAAGCTGCTTATTAGATTCTAACTGTTGACTGGAGTCTGCCAGTTCAGCTTTGAGTTGATCAATTTCAGTCTGCAGGACACGAAGCTGCTGGCTTGGATCTTGAGGAGGAACAAATCTCCCAGGCTTAAAGCTGACCCCATCTTTACCAAAACTCTGGTGGAACCAGACAGCCAGGGCTCTGGCCAGTTTCAGACCATCCATTGCCTCTCGATGTTGTGTGCGGAAATGGTGGGTCGCTTTGTTACCTTCGATTCTCAACGTATGAAATAACTCTTTTACCGTGGTATCCAGTCTTATTTCACGGTTGAGTTTCCACAGCAGGTCAGACTGAGAGGTGGCTTCATCGAACTTAACACCGGATCGAGCCGCCAGATCCTGTGCTAAGGCCTCGCCAAACTGGCGGAGTTTAATCAACGTGGTATTGGGATCGCTCGAGAATGCCCGTTCCGCTGCAGATAATAGCTGCAGAAATATCGGATCATATTCTTTCAGGAAATTGAAATTGGCTGAGTCTTGCATCCTACTGCTACTGGATCCACTTAGTCCTTACGGATATTAATTCTATTAGTTGGAGTTAATGTACAGTAAAGTCCATTACAATCCAACTCATACTATGAGTCACATTCAGAGACGTTGGCTAGAACAGGACTCAGAGGATTTCCTCTTAAAAAATAGAAGATCATGATCACCATCCACGCCACCAAAAAGCTACACACCAAACTCCCTCTAAATGATCAGGGTCTCATCGTATCGAAAGATACAGACTCGCAGCCAGAATCAAATCGCATTACCATCAACCCCTTAAGCGGCTGGCATGCAAACCTGATAACGCTGCAACGCCGTAACTGCATTTTACTGGTACACGATGCCACCAGGTTTCCATTGTTTATGAAAGGTCTGGTAAAAGCCGACTTTGCTCGGTTCAACTGGCTTTTTGAGGACACCCTGATGAACACTCTGCTCAAGGTCAATGCCAGCCAGCAACAACTGGATGCTGCCGCTGAGCTACTCGCGCCCTGTCAGTTTGATACCGACTGTAATCGCTCGGTACAGGGCACCATGAACCAGATGAAGGGTGATCTTGAATACCGGTTGTGGTACGACAATGCGAAACTCGAAGACTACAGTAGTTATCGCACGGGTGCCTGGCGGGCAGACAGACCCTGTACAGTAAAAGGTATCAAAGACTGTATATGGCCTATTAAAGCTATGCTTGAGTTGTTATCGCGGTTTCCAACCACTACGCCAACCATCGAGCACGCTGATAATGTTTTGGATATGGCGAAATATCGAAGTGATTTAAAGAAATGACCAGATCGGATAAGCCACAGGCGCCATCCGACATTATCAACTGCCAAACTCAAAAACCGGTCAATGTTAGAAGGCGTCGTTCCTCCTTTTCTAACCTACGATTCCGAATTACGGGTTGGTATGCATTACCACGTGCGGCGTGGTAGTAAGGCATACTTTGCTAAGCTAATAATGATCTGGGGCAATTCAGGAACAAAGCGTTGAGTCTATAATCGCCGATCCATGCAGGGAACAAGGTACCAGGTCTATGCTAAAGCAACTATTATTCACTCTCTTTTCGATTACTCTTTCCTCTTTACCCCTGACAGGTTGTGGCGGAGGTAGCTCTACTACCCCTGAAGGATCGACAGTAAGTCAGGTTTCAGTAGGGAAGAAAATATTTTTTGATACCAACCTTTCCAGTAACGCAAACCAGTCCTGTTCTACCTGTCACGATCCAGCTCATGGATTTGCCGACCCTCGAGTATCTAAATCAGCGCCTGTTTCTGAAGGATCAGTTAGCGGGGCTTTTGGCAATCGCAACGCTCCTACATCAGCATATGCTTCCGCTATAACCCAGTTTGGTCTTTCTACCACACCGACTGTTGAGACAGCATCAAAATATCAGGGCGGGCAGTTCCTCGATGGTCGAAGAGAAAATCTTGTTGCTCAGGCAAAAGATCCTTTTCTGAATCCTGTTGAAATGAATAACACTGATGCAGCCGATGTTGTTAACAAGGTTCGAAATGCCACATACGCAAACGAATTTATCGAATTATTTGGCGCTAATGCTTTTGATGATATACCCACTGCGTATAACAATATTGCAACCGCGATAGGTGCCTTTGAGTCATCTTCTGAAATGAATCCTTTCAGTTCTAAATTTGATGCTGTAATGGCGTCCCAGGCATCGTTCACAGCTTCAGAACAACGCGGTTTCGACCTGTTTAAAGGTACCAAGGCCAAATGTGCGAATTGTCATACAGTTAATCCAGCTGGAGGAGCACCATCAATATTCAGCGATTTTAAATACTACAATATCGGTACACCCGCTAATCCGGATAATCCTGTGTATGCAACTGACAGCACCTTCGTAGACCAGGGTCTGGCTAGTAATAGCAATATCGACACTTTAGACATAGCTACAGAAAAAGGTAAATTTCGTACCCCAACCTTGCGCAATATCGAGCTGACCTCGCCCTATATGCATAATGGTGTTTATGAAACACTAAAGGAAACAATCACTCACTATGATATTACCGTTACCAACGCCGACGGATTGAATGTCTCTACCGAGCCTGAAGTAACTGAGAACATTGCTTCAGAATTAAATTACGGCCTTTACACGCCACTGGGTCTGACAGAGGAAGAATATATAGATCTGGAAAATTTCATGAAAACCCTGACTGATGGGTTTATGTAGGTGCTGACATCTGGAGATAAACAACACGAATGAAATAAACACCATCGGCAAACAGCCAAATTTAAAAGCTGGCCGATGTTGGAAGGCGTCGTCCCTCTTTTTATAACCTACGGTTCAGTGGTATAGGTTTAACAATTCTTCAACCACATGACCCTTCAGAGTAATCTGTTAGCCGAAACCTGTACCCACCATATCCGGATTGAAAAAGCCTTAGTGTATTCACGGGGTACTCATGTACATAGCCTTTGATACACACAACCTGACCAGGTGTCTTCAACAAATGAGACCATTGACTCTGAAGCTGATCTTTTGTGAATGTTTCAGAGTAAGGAATAATGAGCTTTCCTACGTAACTGGAGGATACATCAACATTCGACGATGCAACCGTAAAGCCAATGCAGTTTCCATCTGCGCAGTCATAGGTACTTACCGAAACCGTAAAGGCAACGGGTTCCTCGGATACCACTGATCTTAGGAAAGAGCCCAGATAAGTAACTCCAAAATACAGGCTTATGAGAAATAGACCGAAAGCGACGAAACTCAAAAATATTTTTTTCATCCATTCCATCCTTGTATTGTATGCATTCTCATTTAGCAGGTGGGAGCAAGAAACTCAACCACAGTGAGGTCACTTCGATTGGTATGCATTCCCTCGCGGACGCCTACATTTACGTAGGTGGTACGAGCTCAAGGATGAGCGAAGATAGGGCAATGCAGGAGCTATTGTCGAGGGCAAAGCACGACTCCAGGGAGGGAGGAGGTAGGGCGAAGCAGGATGGCAGAGCAGTTACCGAGCGAGGGAATATGTTTATGAGGTTAACTACATCGAACGTGAGTAATCGACATAAAAACTTTCTTTGCCCAGATGCTGTTCCAGTGTCAGCATGCATTCTTCGCTGGCTGAGAGTGTCCATGTATCGGTCTTCAGGCGGTACTCGTAGCCCTTTTCCTGGCGTTTGAAGATTACCGGGATGCAGTCATTAATATGAAACGGGCGTAAGGCTTCTGCGAGCTGGTCTATTTTGTCTCCGGCCCCATTATTCAGGTTGATATGTAAGGCCTGCGCATGGTTCAGTCGCCAGGTCTCCAGTAGTTCGACCTTACGTGCTTTTATGCGGATGCCATTGTTGAAGTCGTCGTATGATATGCCGCCTTCAACCACCCAGATCTGGTCCTTTTGCAGGATATCTTCTATCTCACTGAGCATGTCGGGGAACACGCGCACATCGATGCGTCCACTGCGATCATCCAGCGTAACAAAGGCTTCTCGACCATTGAAGGCATTGCGGGTACGGATGCCGACGACTAATCCAGCTACGATGGCGTCTTCATCTTTGCGTCGAAAACTATTGCCGGGGGTCGCGCCGGGGTTATCCAGCTTTTCATGCCATTGCCCGAGGTTGGTGGGGGCGATTTGTTTGATTTCCTCTGCATACATATCAATCGGATGCCCGGTCAGGAATAATCCCAGGCTTTCTTTTTCATGCATCAGGCGGGTCTTTTCATCCCAGGGTGGAACATCGGGTAAGGGTCTTTCCTGCGCTTCCGGTTCGGCCATGGCAAACATATCAACCATACCGGCATCGGCATTCTTCTGTGCCTGTTCTGCGGCCTGTAGCGCATAGGGTAGATGCGCCTGTATCGCTGCGCGATTTTGTGAGAAGCAGTCCAGCGCACCCGCACTGACCAGGGCTTCCATAACCTTTTTATTGGCCTTGGACATATCCACACGGTTACAGAAATCATCCAGCGAGCGATATTCTCCATTCTGTCGCTCATTAATAATGACATCGATGGCGGCCAGGCCTACCCCTTTGATCGCGCCCAGGCCATAGATGATCTCGCCTTTGGGGCTGGCGCGGAACTGGTAATCGGAGCGGTTCACATCGGGTGGCAATACGGTGAGCTTCATACTGCGGCATTCTTCGATCAGGGTGACCACCTTGTCGGTGTTATCCATATCCGACGATAAAACCGCGGCCATAAATTCGGGTGGATAATGTGCCTTCAGCCAGGCGGTCTGGTATGACACCAGAGCATAGGCGGCAGAGTGCGATTTGTTGAATCCGTAACCGGCGAATTTTTCTACCAGGTCGAAGATCTTCATCGCCAGGTCTGGATCGATATTGTTTTCTTTGGCGCCTTCGGCAAATACCGAGCGCTGTTTTTCCATCTCTTCGGGCTTTTTCTTACCCATCGCACGACGCAGCAGATCCGCACCACCCAGCGAGTATCCTGACATACGCTGCGCAATCTGCATGACCTGCTCCTGATACAGGATGATGCCATAGGTCGGTTCCAGCGTTTCTTTCAGGCATTCATGCTGGTAGTTTTCATCCGGGTAGGACACCGCTTCACGGCCATGCTTACGATTGATGAAGTTATCCACCATGCCTGACTGCAGCGGACCAGGTCGAAACAGAGCCACCAGTGCGATGATGTCTTCAAAGCAGTCCGGTTGCAGACGCCGGATCAGGTCTTTCATACCACGCGATTCAAGCTGGAAAACGGCCGTGGTCTGGCAGGATTGCAGCAGGTCAAATGCGGCCTTGTCATCCAGCGGGATGCGCTCAATCTCCAGATGCTCATCCCGATTGCTATTAATCGCTTTCACCGCCCAGTCGATAATGGTCAGGGTACGCAGTCCCAGAAAGTCAAACTTGACCAGCCCGACATCTTCCACATCGCCTTTGTCGAACTGGGAAACCAGGCCTGTGCCACCAGATTCGCAGTAGATGGGGGAAAAGTCATTCAGATCGCTGGGCGAGATCACCACACCACCCGCGTGTTTGCCGACGTTTCGCGTCAGGCCTTCCAGCGAGCGCGCCATATCCAGTATCGCGGTGACTTCTTCGTCTTCCTGATACAGCGTGCGCAGGTCTTCTTCCTGCTCCAGCGCCTTGTTCAGCGTCATGCCGATTTCGAATGGGATTAGCTTGGCAATGCGATCCACAAAGCCATAAGGCTGCCCCAGTACACGACCCACATCGCGCACCACCGCCTTGGCCGCCATGGTGCCGTAGGTGATAATCTGCGAAACCTGATTACGGCCGTAACGCTCGGCCACATAATCGATGACGCGGTCGCGCTTTTCCATACAGAAGTCGATATCAAAGTCGGGCATGGATACCCGCTCTGGATTCAGGAAGCGTTCGAACAGTAATTCATATTCCAGCGGATCGAGATCGGTAATCTTCAGGGCATAGGCCACCAGCGAGCCCGCGCCCGAACCACGTCCTGGGCCCACTGGAATATCGTTTTCCTTGGCCCAGCGGATAAAGTCCGCCACGATCAGGAAGTAACCGGGGAAACCCATCTGGATGATAACGTCGAGTTCGATCTTCAGGCGTTCATCGTAAGGCGCACGATCCAGCACCTCGCCTTCGGGTAACTGTTCCTGCAGAAATTGCAGGCGCTCCTCCAGACCTTCTTCAGATACCTTGCGGAAGTAACTGTCCTCGGTATGCTCTTCCGGGATGGGAAAAGCCGGCAGGTAATTCTTGCCCAGCGATAGCTGAACATTACAGGCCTGCGCAATACGCACGGAGTTCTCGATGGCCTGAGGGATATCGCGGAATAGCTCAATCATCTCGTCGCTGGAGCGTAGATACTGCTGAGGACTGTAATGCTTTGGACGACGGTTATCCTCCAGCGTAAAGCCGCTACAGATACACACCCTGACTTCGTGTGCATCAAAATCGCTGGCATCGATAAAACGTACATCGTTGGTTGCCACCAGCGGGATTTTTTTAGTGCTGGAAAACTGCAGCGCCTGCTGGATATACATCTCTTCGTAGGGGCGTCCAGTGCGTTGCAGTTCGAGAAAGAAACGGCCGGGAAACAGGTCCTGCCAGGCATCCAGGTAAGATTCAGCAAACTCTGGATTACCGGCTTTAATGGCTTGACCGATATCGCCCTCCAGTGCAGCCGACAGTGCAATCAGGCCGTCACAGTTACCTTCAAGCCAGTCGATCAGGATGGTTGGCCGATCAGCCACCTGCCCTTGCTGGAACGAACGCGAGATCAGGCGTTTCAGGTTCAGGTAGCCGACATCGTTCTGGCATAACAGCACCAGACGGCACAGGTTCTGCGGACGATCCTCAAAACGGATCCATACATCAGCGCCAAAGATCGGTTTAACCCCGGCGGCTGTGGCCATTTTAAATAGCTTTACCAACCCGAACAGGTTGGACATATCGGTCATCGCAACCGCACCCATGCCACGTTCAACTACCTTTTCGATCATGGGTTTGATGCGAACGGTGGAATCAACCAGCGAAAACTCAGAATGCAGATGAAGATGGACGAATTTTGTTGTCATGGATTTAAAAGCTTTGAACCACAGAGAACACGGAGAACACAGAGAGGTATTAGTATAACCTCATCATCACTACTCCGTGAGCCTGAAGGTTGAAATAAAATCACAAAATATCCCGCACCGGTTTGAAGCTGCGTCTATGCACTGGCGAAACCCCATGTTCAATCAATAGGTCACGATGCAACTGGGTGGGGTAGCCCTTGTGTTTGGCGAACTGGTACTGGGGATATTGCTGGTCCAGTTCCAGCATCTGGCGGTCTCGGTGCTGTTTGGCGAGGATTGACGCAGCGCTGATACAGGCTTCGGTCAGGTCTCCCTTAACGATGGCTTCCACCGAGTAACCCGGTAAATCAGGCTCACGGTTGCCGTCAACCTGAACGTGTTCAGGCCGCACGTCCAGTGCCTGCACCGCGCGCTGCATCGCTAGCATGCTGGCATGCAGGATATTGATTTCATCAATCTCTTCGACGCTGGCTTCAGCGATTGCATAGCATAGCGCACGCTGTTTAATCTGCTGCTCCAGAATGATGCGCTTTTTTTCGCTTAACTTTTTGGAGTCAGTCAAACCTTCAATCGGATTATTCACATCCAGTATCACGGCGGCAGCGACTACCGAGCCCGCGAGTGGGCCGCGCCCTGCTTCATCAACGCCGGCCAGAAGAATCGGAATATGTTTAGTGTTGTTATTCATTAGTGTTATCGCGGCTGCATGACTATAATGCAGCGGTTTTTTAATCAGAAATCGGTGTTTCTATGTCACAGAAAATCAATGTTGCTGTAATCGGTGTCGGCCATCTGGGTAAATGGCATGCAGATAAATATGCCGCCTCGGAAGACTGTAATCTGGTTGCCGTGGTGGATACTGATCTAAGCGCCGCCCGTGCCGTAGCCGACAAGCATGGTGCCCAAGCACACACCGATTATCAAGAAGTTTTACCGCATATCGATGCCGTCAGTCTGGTGGTGCCCACCAGCGCTCATTACCTGATTGCCAGGGATTGTCTGGAGGCTGGATTACACTGCCTGATCGAAAAGCCAATCACTGAAACGGTAGAACAGGCTCAAACCCTGATCGATATCGCCAAAGCGAAAAACCTGACCTTGCAGGTTGGGCATATCGAGCGCTTTAACTCGGTGATGATGGATATAGACGATATTCTGGATAAGCCACAGTTTATCGAATCTACCCGCCTGGCGCCGTTTACACCACGCGCGACCGATGTCAGCGTGATCCTGGATTTGATGATTCATGATATCGATATCATTCTGGATTTGATTGACAGCCCGATACAGCATGTCTCGGCCAGCGGTATTTCGGTGCTATCGGATGAGATTGACATTGCCAATGCACGGCTGGAATTCGCCAGCGGTTGTGTGGCGAATGTCACAGCCAGTCGTATCAGTCGCAAGCGTGAGCGTAAGTTACGTATCTTCCAGAAGGATGCCTACATCTCAGCCGACTTTCAGGAAAAAATTCTCGCAGTAAATCGCAAGGGCGATGAAAAAACCGAGAATGGCTTCCACGATATTACCCATAGCGAGAAGACCTACGAAGATACCGATGCGCTGAATCTGGAAGTGCTGGATTTTATTCAGGCTATAAAAACCGGTAACCCGCCCAAGGTTACTGGCGAAGATGGGCTGCGTGCACTACAGGCGGCGATACAGATCACTCAGCTGATTCGCGCTTCCGTGAACGCTTAACTAACTGTTCATTAAGACATTCCTAAACGATTTAATTTTAAAGGTGCAATTATGCAAATACCTATGGTCGACCTGAAAGGTCAATACGAAACCCTGAAACCAGAAATCGATGCTGCCATCATCCAGGCGCTGGGAGAGACACGTTATATTCTGGGCCCCAACGTACAGGCTTTTGAACAGGAAGCGGCCGATTACCTGGGCGTAAAACACGCAATCAGCTGTGCCTCCGGTACCGATGCCCTGCACCTCGCATTACTTGCCGCAGGTATCAAGGCCGGTGATGAAGTGATTACCACGGCTTTCACCTTCATTGCGACTGCGGAAGCCATCCGCTATGTCGGTGCGACGCCCGTGTTTGTCGACATCCTTCCCGACACATTGAATATCGATCCGCAGAAAATTCGTGAAGCGATTACGCCAAAAACCACGGCTATCATTCCCGTGCATATCTTCGGCCAACCTGCTGATATGGATGAAATTATGGCGATTGCCAAAGAGCATAACCTGAAAGTCGTAGAAGATTGTGCGCAATCCTTTGGCAGCCGTTACCGTGGCAACATGACCGGGACCATAGGTGATCTGGGATCTTTCAGCTTTTTCCCCAGTAAGAACCTGGGTTGCTATGGCGATGGCGGCCTGGTCACCACCAGTTCGGATGCCTATGCTGAACAGTTAAAGATTTATCGTAACCATGGCAGCAGCAAGCAATACCATCATGATGTCATCGGTTACAACAGTCGACTGGATGAGCTGCAGGCGGTTATTCTGCGCATCAAGCTCAAGCATATTGATGAATACAATACTAACCGTTTGAATGTAGCCAAAACCTACAATCGCCTGCTGGCCGACTCGGCGATTATCACCCCGAGTATTCCCGAGCATAGCGACCATATCTTCCACCAGTACACCGTACTGGCCGACAACCGCGACCAGATCAAGGACCATGTGATTTCAAAGCAGATCGCCAGTGCTGTTTACTACCCTGTCCCCTTACATCAGCAAAAAGCTTTTGCTGATGCTCCTACAGTATCCTTACCGGTGACCGAAGATGTCTCTACGCGTTGTGTTTCTTTCCCGGTATTCCCTGAAATGACCCAGCAACAGGTTGAAACCGTGTGCCAGGCGATTCTTGAAGTTGCTCAGTGATCCTCAATCAATGACTCAGCAAAAACCACCTCATGTGATGATGCTCGCCGGAGAAGCTTCGGGCGATGCACATGGTGCCGAAGTGGTTGAAGCCATGAAAGCACTCAACCCGGACGTTTATTTTTCCGCTATGGGGAGTAGCGAATTAAAACGTGCCGGGGTTGATGTTTTTTATGATTCCGCCAGCATCGCCGTGGTAGGTATTGTTGAAGTGTTAAAGCACTGGGGCGAGATCAAACGCGCCATGGAGCTGGTCAAAAACCAGCTCGAAACCACCCGCCCTGACCTGCTGGTACTGATCGATTATCCTGAATTCAACCTCAAGATGGCACGTCATGCCAAATCCCTGGGCATCAGGGTGTTGTTTTATATCAGCCCACAGGTGTGGGCCTGGCGGCCAAAACGGATCCACAAGATTGGCCAGTCTATCGACCATATGGCTGTGCTATTTAAGTTTGAAACCGAATATTATGAGCGCGCCCAGATCCCGGTTACCTTTGTCGGCCACCCGCTGGTCGATAAGGTTAAAACCAGTGCGCAGGCGGATCATCAAAAAGCGCTATTAAAAATCGATGCGGACCGGAAAATCATTGGTCTGTTTCCCGGCAGTCGTAGAAGCGAGATCGCACGCCTGCTGCCGTTGATGCTGGAAACTGCTGCCCGCATGCAGCGACAGGATCAGAGTCTGGCGTTTGTGATGCCAGTCGCCGCGTCTTTAGATTACGATGCCATCCGTACAGCCTGTGAGGCATCCGGCGTTGATATCCGACTCACGCGTGAAAATATCTACGATGTCATCTCGGTATGTGATGCCATTGTTTCCTGCTCTGGTACGGTTACCCTGGAGATTGCCCTGCTCGGTATCCCACTGTGTATTGTGTATAAAATGTCCTGGCTGTCTTACCAGATCATGAGCCGATTGATCACCATCCCCCACATTGGCCTGGCCAATATTGTTGCGAATAAACATATCGTCAAAGAATTTCTACAGGATGATGCCAATAGCCAGAATGTCAGTAACGAACTGTTTCGCCTGCTAAACGATGCGCCGTATCGCGAGCAGGTTAAAGCGGGGCTAAATGAGGTTAAGATCAATCTGGGTATGGGTGAAGGCTCAAAACATATGGCCCAATTGATACTGCAACAACTTCAACAGGTTTCCCAAAAATTTTAAAAAATTTTTCTCAACCCCCTATACTGTTAAAGATTCACTCTACCTTGCCGTCATAGGTAGATTATCGTCGGGGAGAATTACCAATGCAGGCCTATAAGACTTTTCTTGGTCCATTAATACTCACAGTGGTTGCCCAGCTTGCTGCTAGCCTGTTGGTGCTGTGGGTCATTAAAGGCGATTTTACCAGCTGGCTGCTGTACCTTTTAAGTGCATTTGCTGCCACTTTTCTGGGTGCAATGTACTTTCATTTAAAGAGCAACAAACCAGTCAACCTCGCTTTGCAACTGGTTACTGCACGTTTTAAAGGTTCGGAAAAAGATAACAGCAAGTTACGGCAACAGTTAAAGCAATTGCTCCAGAGACATTCGGATTTACTGTCGGATGTTAGCCTGCTGGATCAGGCACTGAATAATTTTGATCACACCGCCCAGAAACTCTCAGACACTTCCAGCCGTAGCGCCATTTCCGCTGCGGAAGTTTCTTTCTCTGTGAGTGAATTACGCAAAAAGATAGAAATCCAGGCAAACGCCATCAGTGACCTGGTAGAGTCGTTCAAGCAGATTACCGAAAATGGTCAACAGGTTGCGGAACGCTGTACCTCTGCCAGTGAATTTTCTCGCCAGGCCTATACCGACAGTACTGAGAGCAAAGATGTGCTGCACGCTACGCACGACAAAATTAGCGTGATACTCAATAATACAGAAAAAGTATATGAGCTGATTGAAGCGCTGGGGCATAACTCTGACCAGATCAAGGATGTCACCCAGGTCATTGAAGACATAGCCGATCAAACTAATCTACTGGCACTCAACGCCGCCATTGAAGCTGCGCGTGCAGGCGACATGGGACGCGGCTTTGCTGTTGTTGCAGACGAGGTGCGCAACCTGGCAGCAAGAACCTCCGAAGCAACCAGTGAAGTCGGTAAGATTATCGAAAACAACCATAAGGAAACCACTGAAGTGGTTACCCTTTTTAAGGACCTGGCGCAGGAACTTAAACAGGGTACGGACTATATCAAGGATATTGAAGAGATACTGGGAAGCGTTTCAGAAAAGGTATTGCAGGTTGAAAACCATATAAGCGAAATGTCATCGGGTGCAGCTGAAAACCATCAGCATATGCAGGATATCACGCAGGCAATCAGCACACTGGATACAGAATTGCACCAGAGTCGTGATCACATCCAGCAACTGGATCAGGAAGCTGATAAATTTACCGGTCTCGCCGAACAGGCTAACTCAGCCCTGTCTGAATTAAACATACATGGTCTGCATCAGGATGTCTTTAATATTGCCTGCGAAGCAGCCGAAGCGATACAGCAGCGCTTCGAAGCCTCGATTAAACAGGGTGAAATCAGCGAATCGGATCTGTTTGATCGAAACCATCAGAAAATACCCGATACCAATCCGCAGAAATATGAAACTCGCTATGACCGTTACTGCGATAAGGTGCTGCCTAAAATTCAGGAAAACGTGCTGCACCAGCATCATAGCCTTGCCTATGCGATTGCCACCGATGATAAGGCTTATGTGCCTACCCACAACAACAAGTTTTGCCAGCCATTAACAGGTAACCCTGAAAAAGACCTGGTCGGAAATCGAACCAAGCGAATCTTTGATGATAAAACCGGTTCTCGCTGCGGCAGCCATACCCAAAAGCTGTTACTGCAGACTTACAAACGCGATACCGGTGAAGTGATGCATGACCTCTCTGTCCCTATTTATATCCACGGCAAACACTGGGGTGGCTTCCGCATCGGTTATATCAGCGAAAAGTGATTACTTGAATTTAAGCTTGTAACCTAATTTTTGAATCTCTATGATTTCAGAGGTCATGTCTGCCTGCGTTAGTGGATGATTTTCCAGATAACCTTTTTCGAAGCGTAATTTAAACGTACCCTTTTTCAGCTTAATTTTAACTGTGCGTGCGCTATTAAAGTCTCGACTGCGTTCGAGAATAATTGCGATACGTAAAAGTACCAGGATCAACAGGATCTTTTTGTCCAGTCGGGGAAAATCCTCAATCAGATTCACCTTTATCTTGCCGCGCTGTAAGCGCAATAGCAGGCCCAGGGTGTTTTGCATTTCACGCGAAAAGCCCGGCATATCCGACTGTTCAATAATATAGCCACTGTGGTCCGGGTAATTGGTATGAGAGATCGATAAACCAACCTCATGTAGTTTACAGCTCCAGGCCAGCAGTGATCGCTGCGGGTCATCAGCGGGTAATTCGAGCTGGTCGTAAAGGTGCATCGCACTGCTCGTAATCCGCCCGGATTGAGCGACATCAATATGGTAGCGCAACTCAAAGTCGCGAACCGTATCAATACGGATATCATGGCCACTCGCTGTCTCGATCATGTCATTTAACAGGCCTTCACGCAGTGCCCCTTCCGATGCCAGCATGGACTCAATCTGCAATTCTTCGAATGCCGCAATCAGTACACATAAGCCACCGATGATAACGGGTGCACGATTTTCAGAGAGCCCCGGTAAGATAACATGATCGATATGACCCGCTGTGGCCCACAGCTCACTGAGCTGTTTTAGGTGCGGGTAATCAATCACACCCTGCGTGCCATAGTTTTCTGTCAGGATGCGCGCAATGGTTTTTATGGTGCCTGAGGAACCAATACATTCCTGCCAGCCATGCTCCATGTACTCATCGCTAATCCATTCCAGTTTTCGACGACAGTCGATGATGGCACACTGAATGAGTTCTTCACTGATGATGCCATCGGCAAACCATTTATTGGTAGTGTTAACGCAACCCATGTTCAGGCTTTCCATCATGATAGGTTGATAAGCCTGACCGATAATAAATTCAGTACTACCACCACCAATATCGATGACCAGTCGATAGTCCTCTGTTTGTGCCAGGCTATGCGCAACCCCCTGGTAAACCAGGCGAGCTTCCTCACGACCGGCCACAATGTTGATCGGAAAACCCAGCGCCTGCTCTGCACGAGCCAGAAAGGCGGCAGAGTTACGCGCCCTGCGCAATGTATTGGTGCCCACCGCCATCACATTCTCTTTAGGGATGTCCTTGATGCGTTGCCCAAAACGACTCAGGCACTGTAAGGCCTCTTCCATTTTTTCTTCTGACAGTACATTTTTAGCGTTCAGCCCGGCTGCCAGGCGCACCATTTCCTTGATGGCATCAATAGTTTGCGGTTGATTATTCTGCAGTCGCGCCACCACCATGTGAAAGCTGTTTGAGCCCAGGTCAATAGCCGCCAGCTGGCGTTTGGTATTGATCATGGGTTAACGGTTTCTGTTTTTGCGCAGGCTACTGCGATAATTCATTTTTTTATGTGCCTTAGCCGATTTGCTGCGCTGTTCTGCCAGCTGAATCATTTTATCCTGTGTATTCAGACCATCTTCCACGCTACCAGTCCTGCGCATATA
This sequence comes from Gammaproteobacteria bacterium, assembly GCA_050288105.1. Lineage (GTDB taxonomy): Bacteria > Pseudomonadota > Gammaproteobacteria > JACNJF01. The sequence goes on along the minus strand of JBNKDE010000001.1, from coordinate 320,355 downwards.
ACTCCCGTTTGACTGCATATCCCAGGCTGAGATCGGATCGTTCAGGCAGGCATTGAGAATGCTACGGCATTCTTCACGATGTATATCCTCTTCCACCGGGGTGATGACTTCGACGCGATGCTCAAGGTTGCGCGTCATTAGATCGGCGGAGCCGATATAAAACTCTTCGTCGCCGCCATTCCTGAAATAGTAGATTCGACTGTGTTCCAGAAAACGCCCCACGATACTCACCACCGATATATTGTCGGACAGGCCGGCGATTCCAGGTCGAATGCGGCAGGTATCGCGGATGATCAATTCCACTTTGACCCCCTGCATGGAGGCCATATACAGCTCGCGACAGATATCCATATCTTCCAGCGCATTTGCCTTGAATCTTATCAGCCCCTGCGATTTGCTTTTATGGTGATTGATTTCGCGCTGGATCTTGCGGATCAGGGCATCCTTGAGCAGTTTGGGCGCAGGCAGTATCTTCAGGTAATTGCGCTTGGGGGTGAAGCCGGTAGTCAGGTAGTTAAACAGCTCAGTCAGGTCTCGACCAATTTCATCGTTACAGGTCAGGATACCGACATCACTATACAGACGTGCAGTACCGGCATGGTAGTTACCGGTTCCCAGATGCGCATAACGCCGCAAACCCGAGTAATCCTTACGTACCACCAGGATCACCTTACAGTGAGTCTTAAGCCCGACCACACCATAGGTAACGTGTATGCCGGCCTCTTCCAGTCGGCTGGCCCAGACAATATTCGCGGCTTCATCGAAACGCGCCTGTAGTTCAACCACCACAGCAACCTGTTTTCCATTACGTGCCGCAGTGATCAGGTAGTCAATAATCTTGCTGTCTTCCGAGGTACGATACAGCGTCATTTTTATCGCGTGTACCTTGGGGTCCTGACTGGCTTCCTTCAGAAAACGAATCACGCTAGTGGCGAATGATTCATAGGGGTGCGACAGAAATAGCGATCCAGCATCACGAATTGCGTAAAATACACTGCGCGCTGCACGCAGTTTGACATGGTCAATGGGCCGGTGTGGTTTGTCATGCAATTCAGGATTGTTGATAGAAACCAGTTGCATCAGGTCGCGCATTGCCATCATACCCGGGGCAGGAAAGGTATCCTGTTCACCGGCCAGACCAAGCTCGGCGGATAACATGCCCCTGCGACCGTCATCCATTGTGTCGTTGACTGATAAACGTACCACGGTGGCAAACTTTCGATTACGTACCTCGGACTCTATTGAAGCCAGTAAATCGTCCGCTTTTTCACGGGATGTACCGACATTGATATTTCTCACCACACGAAACAGCTCGCAGGCTTCAATTTTCATCTTGGGAAACAGCAGGTCGAGGTTATTAGACATGACATCTTCCAGCATGACGTACTTATGCTGCTCACCTAACTTGATAAACCTGTCCACACCAGAGGAACCACTGGGCACCTTAACCCGGGCCAGGAAGGTGTCTTCACCCTCTGGATAACGCAAGGTAACCAGCAAATTCAGCGACAGGTTTGAAATAAAGGGGAACGGGTGCGCTGGGTCCACGGACTGAGGTGTTACCAGCGGGAAAATATTTTTCAGATAAAATTCGCGTAACTCAGCCTGCTCTTCCAGTGTCAGGTCCGCATAGTGGCAGATATGGATATCATACTCGGCGAGTAAACGGACCAGCTGTGGGAAAATTTCCCGGATGCGGTCTTCCAGCTCTTTCACGATCACGTAGGACTGTGTAATCTGTTCCGCAGGCGTTCTGCCATCAACCGATAACTGATGCACATTGGAACCCATTTGCTGTTTCAGGCCGCCGATACGCTTCATGAAGAATTCATCCAGATTTGAATTTACAATCGCAATGAACTTCAACCTTTCTAGCAGGGGATTATTTTCATTCTCAGCTTCAAATAACACTCGACGGTTAAATTCCAGCCACGAAAACTCTCGATTGAGATAGAATTGCGGATCCGTCAAATCAAAATCAAATGCGGGTTCTACGGTTTCGAGTTCAACCGATTGAACATTTTCTGTTAAATCTTCCTGGGACGGGTTTAAAGACATTTTGATTCCTGGCGATTTATTAGGACTAGGTCATGTAGCATCAGGCCCTAGATTAAAGTAAAAACAGTTTTTTTTCATTAATTTCATTATCATGAATAATACTTCTAATGTTGTTCCTCAACTATTAAATTACGATTACATCGGTTATATCGCGGTCTTTTTAGGCCTGATTTTAATCCTGTTTATCAATCGACAAGGCTTGCTCAGCTACTGGAAGGATGTCAAAACAAGTCGTTGTCTGAATAATCTGGGGCTGGAGCAAATTACTAACATCAAGTGCCCGGATGGCCTGGGTCATGAATTCAGTATAGACCGCCTGATCCTGCGCCAGAACGGAATCTCAATCCTGATGCAAAAAAAATACCCCGGTAAGATATTCTGTGCCGACCACATTGATCACTGGACCCAGATGCTAGGGCAAAAGAGCTATAACTTTAAAAACCCGCTGTTCGAACTGGATTATCAGATTAAGGCTCTGGAAACCTGCCTGCCTGACGTTGACATTAATGGCTATCTGTTTTTTGACCACAATGCAGAGTTCCCCAAGGGGCATCCCAAACGGGTGATTCATCCAGCGTCAATTCCCGCAGATCTGGAAAAACCGCATGCGCATGAAATTAATCAGCAACTGCTGCAGGCCTGGAATAACTTCAGAACAAAAGCGCAAAACCTGTGATAAAAAACACAATGCTAAAGAATGTGTGGCTGCTGGCGCTAGCCCAGGCCCTGATGATGTCGGTGAATACCCTGTTATTCACCCTGTCTGCGATCCTTGGCTTCGAACTGACGGAAACCAAGTCGCTTGCCACACTGCCGATGGCGATTCAGTATTGCGTGACGATGTTAACCAGCATCCCGGCTTCCATGTTGATGAGCTATTACGGGCGCAAGACGGGTTTCATTCTGAGTTCCTGCGTCGGTTTTACCGGTACCCTGTTCGCCATCTATGCGGTTAACCAGCATTCATTCGTAATTTACTGCATGGCTACCGCAATGTTTGGCGTGTATACCGGTTTCGGTAATTATTTTCGCTTTGTAGCGGCTGAGGTCTCCCCGCCAGATAAACGTAACAGCGCGATATCGTATGTACTTGCTGGCGGTGTGATCGCAGCTGTCATCGGTCCCAATCTGGCCAACTACACCCGTGAAATGTTCCCTACCCTTTACCTTGGCAGCTTCATTGCGGTGTTTATCCTGTACGGCCTGAACCTGATTAACTTTCTATTCATGGACCTGCCGCGCCCCTTGAATCAGGCAATCAGGGATTACGCACGACCATTGCGAACCCTTATTACCCAACCCGTTTACCTGGTCGCCCTGCTTTCCGCCGCTTTGGGATACAGTATGATGACGTTGCTGATGACGGCAACGCCATTGGCTATGAAACATCATCATATGGGGTTCAGCGATGTCGCTTTTGTAATCCAGTGGCATGTACTGGGCATGTTTGTGCCTTCATTTTTTACCGGTCATCTGATGAACCGATTTGGCATAGAGCGCATTATTTTTACCGGTACATTGTTAATCTTCTCCTGCATCAGTATCAATTTAACAGGCAATAGCCTGTGGCATTTCTGGCTCGCGCTGATGTTACTGGGGGTAGGATGGAATTTCATGTTCATCGGTGGCACCGCGCTACTCACCCGAACCTATAATGAAGCCGAAAAAGCCAAGGCTCAGGCTTTCAACGATTTCATCGTATTCACGGCTGTGACCCTGTCTTCACTGGGCGCGGGCGCATTGCAGTACCTGGTGGGCTGGCAGATCGTCAATATCAGCGTGCTACCCTGCGTGTTTATCTGTCTGGTGTCTATCGCCTGGGTTGATTTACGGAAGCGCCGACAGGCTGCTGAGGACTCCCTTTAGTTCAGGAAATCTGTCACCTCTGTGATACAGATGATACTGGGACTGGTTTAATTCGATGATATATCGAGCCGGTTCAGGCGCCGAATAAATTGGACAGGATCGCTGTTTACAGGGCAGCAACAGCTTTATATCAACGATCTCTGTCTCTTCATTCATCCAGATTACGGTTAATGGAATGAGCGTGTTTTTCATCCAGATCCGATAGTTGCCAGACTGTGGATACACAAACAGCATACCTTTATCTTCTGCTAGCGTCGGTCTGAACATTAAACCCTGCATACGTCGTTGATTGTTATCTGCAATCTGCAGCTGGTAATGTTGCTCATTCATGTTGATCGAGATAACCTCAAACGAGAGCTGTTGGGGTTGAACAGCTGTGGTCAGCCATAGCAGGACGACAAAGCAACTGCTAATAACGCTTGCTTTCATACCGGCGTATTCAGGTTTTTATAGGCCAGCAGAGTTTGTTCATGGCTTTAGTCGTGCTCTTCTATCCAGGCCATCTGGATCGCTTCCAGAATCTTTTCATTGGAAGCTTCAGGATCATCATCAAAATCTTCCAGTCCACAAACCCAGCTATGCAGGTCAGTAAATCGCACATACTGCGGATCTACATCGGCATGGTTGTCTTCGAGTTCGATTGCGATATCCAGGGTATCGGTCCATTTAAGCGCCATAATTCACCTCTTGATTATCAGAGTCCGCAGTATAAAGCACCGCTTTATCACTTAACCACACTTTAGTTACAGCTATCCAATAATGCGACAGATAGCTGTATTAAAACGGTGCGGAACACGAATACTGATTTTTTAATCGAATATCAACTACAATTGAAGTACAAGGATAAAATAACTAGAGCGTGAATGTTCATCTCGAAAAACATCTGGTCCATCTTTTATCTGCTGGTCGTGCTGGGAAGCATTTATCTGCTTAGCTCTATCTATTATACCTGGCAGGACATCAAGCGATTTAGCAATGCTGAACTGTCTTATATAAACCGCGTATTCTCATCCTCTGTATCGTCTAATTTTGACCAGCAGGAAATCATGCTTAACCTGCTCGGCCAACAGTTGATCAATGCTGGGCTGTATAGAGACCAGCCTTACGCCTCCACCATTCTGGACGAATTACTGCAACAAAACCGCTCGCTGGTTGCGACCGCACTGTCGGACCTTGACGGCAACATTATTGCCTCTAGTTCAAATCTGGATCTGCGTCGTTTACCGAACCTGAAATCCAGTAAAAACAGTCGCGAGACTTTTATACACGCATTACAAAGTGAACAGATGGTACTGGGCAAAACCTATTTTTATGAACCGGCAAAAAGCTGGGTAATCCCTATGCGTAAAGCGATACGCGACCGCAACGGCCAATTAATGGGGGTAATGATAGCGGGCACGCGGCCAAGCAACCTGTTGCCGATGTTGAACGGTTATAAAAATTCCGAATTTAACTTCAAATACGAATCGGTTCTGATACAGGACAAAACCTTTAATTATTCCTACATCAATGCCCAGATAGATGTCGCGCAGATGAAACAGATAATCGACAACGCTGTACCACTACCGGTCATTGAACAACATGATCTGGCGATGCAAAAACTGGGTAGTAGCTTCGCCATACTGAGGGAAAAGCCCTATTCTGCAGAGTATTTTGCACAAAGTACTAGCGGTACGACTAAGCTTTTCTCACTGTTGTATATACCCAAATACCAGCTCTGGTCAATGACAGCGGTCGCGCGTGATGAGCTTACCCAGCAATTAATTAATTCTTCAGAGCCTTATGTTTATTCATCAGTTGCCGTTTTAATTATTCTGTATTTTTTATTCAAAGCCATCGATAAAGCTGATCTTAAAAAACGCGAAGAACTGCGTGAACAGGCAAATCATGATTTTCTTACCGGATTACATAACCGTCAGTTTTTAAGTCACGCAGAAGCTGACTGGATTGGACCCCGTAAACAACCATTCAGTGTATTTTTCACCGATCTAGATCGTTTTAAAAATATCAACGATAGCTACGGGCATAGTTACGGAGATATCATTCTAAAGAAAGTCGCAGAACGTTTACGCGAGTTTTTTTCCAGCAAGCAGATCATCTGCCGGCAGGGAGGGGATGAATTTATCATTCTCACCCACGAGACTGATATGCTTCAGATTGAAAAGACTGCGCAGGATCTGCTAAAGGAATTATCTCGGCCTTACCGGGTCGATCATTTTCATTTCATCATTGGCGCCAGTATTGGTATCAGCCGCTACCCGCAAGATGGAAATAACTTTGAATCGTTATTCAGCGCAGCAGACAGTGCGATGTATCAGGCGAAATCCAGGCGCAATAATTACTCGGTCTTTACCAAAGAATTACATCAACAAAGCCTGTTGATTTCACGTATCGAGCAGGCTATGCATAATGCACTGAAAAACGACGAGTTCAGCCTGGCTTATCAACCGCAGATTAATCGCTTGGGCAAGCTATACGGCATTGAAGCGCTCATCCGCTGGCACAACCCGGAACTTGGCTATATCGCGCCCAACCAGTTCATAAAAATCGCGGAGGAAAGTGGTTACATTATTCCACTGGGTCACTTTATTCTGGAGCGCGCGATATCTGACCTGTCACAGCTGGCAAAAATGGAACAGCGAACTCTCGACTTCCAGCTGTCAATCAATGTTTCGGTACGCCAGTTACAGGAAGAAAGCTTTCCACAAATCATCGATAAAATACTCAATCAACATCACTTCTCTCCCCGCAATGTCACACTTGAAATCACTGAGAGTATATTTATCGAGGATTACGACTACCTGATGCCGGTTCTTAACGAGATACGTCAGATGGGGTGCCAGTTTTCACTGGATGATTTTGGTACCGGGTACTCATCCTTAAGCATGCTCAGGAACCTTCCCATCGATGAACTCAAGATTGATAAAAGCTTTATCGATCAGGTATTTGATTGTGAGCAAAACAAGGTGATGGTGTTGAATATCATTAATATCTCCAAAAACCTGGGATTAAACGTCATCGCAGAAGGGATTGAAAATCAGCAGCAGGCAGATCTTTTAATTGAATACGGCTGTGATGTCCAACAGGGATATTTATACGCTAAACCGATGCCATTTAACGAATTACAGCAATTTTACCGCACGATGCTCGACCGTTAATTTTCACTGACTCGCCGATGATCAGTGATTTTCCGAAACCATGTTGATGGTGTATTTGGGAATCTCTATCACCAGATCTTCGTTATTGACCTTAGCCTGGCAGCTGAGGCGAGAATCAGGTTCCAGTCCCCAGGCCTTGTCCAGAAAATCATCTTCATTTTCATCTGATTCCTGCAGAGTTTCAAAACCCTCTCGGATATACACATGACAGGTGGTACAGGCACAGGATTTTTCACAGGCGTGCTCGATCTCTATGCCGTTCTGCAACAGGGCGTCGCAGATACTCACCCCGGTCTCGGCGTTGAATACCGCACCATCGGGGCAGATTTCTTCATGGGGGAGTACGATAATCTGGGGCATTACAAATCTACCTGTTCTATAGTTTTTCCTGAGAGTACTTTCTGCACACTCGCGTTCATTCTTCTGGCGACATATTCTTCGCTAGCTGCTTCAACCTTTTTGATTGCGCGTTTTAAGGTATCGCTACAACCGCTCTCGATTAACCGCTCCAGCTCATCGCGCACATCCTGAATCTGCTGGTATTCCTCGTCAGATAACAGTTCGTGACCATCCTGTTGCAGCGCGGAGTCCACCGCCTCTATCACGCGTCTGGCTTCAACCTGCTGTTCGGCCAGCATACGCGCATCGATATCTTCCTGAGCATGCGACATGGAATCGCGCAGCATTTTTTCAATTTCACTATCCGTCAAACCATAGGAAGGCTTGATCACGATATCGGCGCGCACTCCGCTACTTTTTTCTTCTGCCATCACCGAAAGCAGGCCATCAGCGTCAACCTGGTAGGTCACACGGATACGCGCCGCGCCCGCTGCCATTGGTGGAATTCCACGCAGTTCAAAATGTGCCAGAGAGCGACAGTCTGAAACCAGCTCACGTTCACCCTGCACCACATGGAAAGCCATGGCTGTCTGGCCATCTTTGAAGGTGGTAAATTCCTGCGCGCGTGCAACTGGAATCGGGCTGTTACGATCAATAATCTTTTCACTCAGCCCACCCATGGTTTCTATACACAGGGACAGTGGTAGCACATCCAGCAGCAGCATATCCTGATCGGACTTGTTGCCTGCCAGCACATCGGCCTGCAGGGCAGCGCCTATTGCAACCACTTTATCAGGATCGAGTTCAGTTAAAGGTTCACGCTCGAAAAACTTGCCCACCTGCTCTACTACCAGCGGTACTCGCGTTGAACCCCCCACCATAACTACGTTGGTGATGTCGCTTTTATCCAGCTTGGCATCGCGCAATACTCTTCTGCAGGACATCAGGGTCTTTTTAACCAGGTCCTGTATCAGGGTATTCATAGTGTCACGGGTTAACGTCGTCGTGAAATTGACGCTTTCGTGCTGGATGGTAATCTCAGTAGATTCTTCAGTGGTTAACGCTTCCTTCGCCTTACACGCTGCAATCAGGATCTGGCGCGAAAGAATGGAGTCCATCTGGGTGATACCGGCCTGCTTGATGATCCATTCACCAATGTCATTATCCATATCATCACCACCCAGCGAGCTATTGCCACCCGTTGCCAATACCTCGAATACACCTTTATTCAGATGCAAAATGGAGATATCAAAGGTGCCACCGCCCAGATCATAGATCGCGATAACACCGTCAGGCTGCTGATCCAGCCCATAGGCGACAGCAGCGGCGGTAGGCTCGCCCAACAGGCGGTAGACATTTAATCCTGCCAGTCTGGCTGCATCACGTGTAGCCTGACGCTGCGCATCGTCAAAATACGCTGGCACCGTAATCACCACGCCAGAGAGTTTCTCACCCAGCGTCTGTTCAGCGCGTTCAGCGAGGGATTTCAGGATTTCAGCTGATACCTCGATGGCACTGACCTTTTTCTGCCGCGTAATGATACGCGGCACGGTTGAATCGCTGTTACCATCAAACTCATAGGGTAAAACATTGGCCAGTCCTTTCAGGTCTTCTATGCCCCTTCCCATAATGCGCTTGACCGATGACAGGGTATTGAGGGGATCTGAAGCCTGCAGGGCCTGGGCGGGATAACCGACCAGTGTCTGCTCGGCCGCGTAATGAACGATAGACGGCAGTAAATGGCGCCCCTCTTCATCAGGCAGGGTTTCTATTTTTCCGCTGCGCTTTACCGCGACCAGAGAATTCGTCGTGCCCAGATCAATACCGGCCGCATAATTACGATGATGCGGGGCGGACGCTTGCCCGGGTTCTGTAATTTGAAGTAATGCCATGGTTTATTGCTTTAAAAAAGCTGATCTTCCAGCTCTAACTGATAGTCGTCGACCTGTTCCAGGATACGTTCTACAAACTGCATTTTTTTACTCACCTGTCGCGCTTCTTCCAGTTTCTGCTGTTGATAAAGGGTTTCAAACTGACTGGAATACTCGCGTGAACGCTGGTCTAGCTTGCCAGTAACATGATCACAGCAGCGCATGGGGTCCTGACAGCTTCTGCATTGATCCATCTCTTCGCGTAATTCGATCTGTTCCATCAAAAAAGCGGTGTCAGAGGTGGTCTCATGATCGTTTTCCATATCCAGACCCGCGATCTCAAGCATATAGCGCGCACGCTTTACCGAGTTATGCAATATCTCATAGGCTTCGTTGATCCAGGCAGCTTTCTGCACCGCCATGCGTTTTTCCTGGTCGCTGGCGTTAACAAAACGATCCGGGTGGAAGGCTGACTGTAATTTCTGGTGATTGTCGTGCAGCAGTTTTTTATCCAGCTGAAAATCAACTGGCAGGCCAAACAGCTCAAAATAGTTTTGATTGAAATCGAGTTGCATATTTGAAGTGGATTAAACGGTAAAGCTTTCGCCGCAACCGCACTCATCCTTGGCATTGGGGTTGGTAAATTTAAAGCCTTCATTGAGCCCTTCACGAGCAAAATCAACCTGGGTTCCGTCCAGGTACACCAGACTTTTTGGATCGATAATTACCTTCACGCCCTGGCTTTCAAATACCTGGTCCTCGTCATTCAATTCATCAACGAATTCGAGTACATAGGCCATTCCAGAACAACCGGTAGTTTTAATACCAATTCTTAAACCTATTCCCTTACCGCGATTATCCAGAAAGCTTTTCACGCGTTGCGCAGCATTTTCAGTCAAACTAATAGTCATGTGTATCTCCTCAGCTAGCCGCTCGTTTAAAACTGACCGGCACCTGATTGATTAAACTGTGTAACAAAGCAATCAATTGATCGATTTGTTGAAAGGTATTGTCACTACCAAAACTCACCCTGACGGCATTGAGAGCAAGGGTATCATCAACCCCCATCGCCTTCAGCACATGGCTGGGCTGGGTCACCTCACTGTGGCATGCTGATCCGCTGGCCAGCTCGAAACCGCCCTGATCCAGTTGCATCAGCAAGGTTTCACCGTGGTAGTAAGGAATTGAAAAGTAACTGGTATTAGGCAGGCGTTCGGCTTTCTCTGAAAACACATGAACCCCATCGATTGCCATCAGTTGCTGTTCAAAATAGGCGCGCAATTCTAACAGATATGCACGCCGCTCTTGCAAATTTATTTGTGCCAGCTGGGCCGCTTTACCCAGGCCCACGATAACCGCCACATTCTCGGTACCAGCGCGACGCCTGGACTCCTGAGGGCCACCGCTAAGCAGCGCACGTTTGACAGCTGTCCGGTTGCTCAGCACCAGCGCACCACAGCCCTGTGGCCCCTGCAATTTATGTCCAGAGAGTGTCAGTAAATCGGCGTTGAGTGCTTTCATGTCGACCGTGATCTTACCAACCGCCTGAGTCGCATCGGTATGTAACAGCAGTTGCTCTGCGGATAGCTGTCCAAACAGTTGCTGAACAGGCTGAATGGCTCCCGTTTCATTGTTCGCCAGTTGCAATGAGACCAGATGAGTTGGTTGCCGCTGTATTAAAGCCAGGGAATGATCGATGTCGAGTCTGCCCTGCCCATCGACAGTTAAATAGTCAATCGAGCAACCCTCAGCAGCCATTTGTTTCACAGGCTCCAGCACACTGGGATGTTCGATCGCACTGCACAGAATTCGACTGTTCTGAGCGGACTCGACGAAACCCTTGATGGCCAGATTATTGGCTTCTGTACCGCCACTGGTAAAAACCACCTGGCCCGGATCAGCATTCACTAAAGCAGCTACCTGCTGGCGTGCGGTTTCCAGGGCTGAGCGCAGGAAACGACCGCTTTTGTGTAAGCTGGAAGCATTACCATGTGCATTACGCAGAAACGGCAGCATAGCGTCCAGCACTTCAGGGTGCAAAGGCGCAGAAGCATTGTGATCAAGATAAACAGACATCGGGTAATTTGGTCAGGATTGGCCTGCAGCAATTTTATGCCGATATTCCGGTTGTTCGTATTCCTGAAAGACTTGCTGGTCGTCAAACTCCTGATCGTCTTTCTGGTTTTGTATCATATCGGCCAGGCTAATTCCGGTCAGATAATTAGAAATCTGCTGACTCAATTCATCCCAGAGCTGTTCTGTCAGGCAGGGTTCATAGTTATTCGCACCAGGTAAGGCATCTTTATTGGTGACTTCAACTTTATCGTCGACCGACAGGATGATATCAGAGACACTCACCTGATCAGGAGCCGCACTGAGTCGGTATCCGCCGCCTGGGCCACGCGTACTGACGACCAGATTATTGCGCCGCATCTTGGCGAATAGCTGCTCTAGATAGGACAGAGAAATACCCTGACGTTGAGAAATATCTGCCAGCGATACGGGACCCTTATCAGAGTGCATGACCATATCGAGTAGTGATGTAACGGCATATCTGCTTTTAGTTGATAGACGCATAGGAGTACCTTTGTGTGGTCGATTTCAATGCAGTATACAATCCTGACTATTTTGGTCAAGTATTAATCCCTACTAATTTACTCGGAATTATTCTGTAGCGCCCAGAACAGGCTATCAGTCGACTGGCAGAGTTACCTGAACACGGGTTCCCTCACCTAAAACACTGTGAATATGCATGCTGGCGTGGTGAGCATCGACGATTTTCTGGCACAGATATAAGCCCAGACCATATCCTCCGGTAGCGCGCTGGCGCGCGCGGTCTGCACGGTAAAAAGCCTGCGTCGCCTGTTGCAGGTCCGGTGCAGCCATACCACAGCCATAGTCGGTAACTTCAATCAGGATGTGCTGATCGATACGCTTAATCAGCAATTGCGGGGCGCGGTCGGTTTCGGCAGTATATTTGAATGCATTGTCTAACAGGTTTTTGACTAGCAATTCCAGGCGCGCTCGATCTGCATTAACGGTTAGCGCAGTCAGTTTTAGCGTAATGGGTTTATCGCTGAAAAACTCCTGCAGTAAATGCCGAATCATTTTGTCCAGTTCAAACTGAGTTTTATTCAGCACAGCATGCGGTTGATTCAGGCGCTCAGATTCCAGTATCAGTGCGATCAGGCTTTCCATTTCTCGAATGTCATCTATCAGCGCCTGGCGAATATCATCGTTAGCAATGAGTTCCAGGTTCACCCGGGCACGGGTCAGCGGGGAGCGCAGTTCATGACTGATCGCGAGTAGTAGTTCCTGCTTGGCCTGCAGCATCGACTGGATCTGCTGAGCCATTTCGTTAATGCCCTGCCCCAGTTTTTTAAACTCGATACTGCCCGATGGCTGTAGCGGCTGTAGCAGATCACCGCTGCCAATGCGCAGCACGGCCTCATTTATCGGTTTTAACGGCTTTAAACTGTGTCGAATCAGCAGGAAAAGGACCAGCAGGATCAAAATCATGAAACCCAGTATGGGGAAATCTCCACTATGCGAACTGGATTTAAACAGTCGCCCTACCACATACAGGTAGGTATATCCGTCTTTATGCAGCAAAAGATAATTATTACCTTGCTCGAAAGCTACCTGGTAGCGCTGGTAGGGTGCGTCTACTGTTTCGAATTCCAGTTGCGCAACATCCGGTATTTTTGCATTTGAACGCCAGTTCACTCCCGGCCCCTGAATCGACAGCTCGAAGGCCAGTCCATCACTGAGTCGCTGGGCTTTGCCGATATCCGGCGGACTGCCGATATCCTGCACGATATAGTCCATGTACTGTACGACGTTGGGTAATACTTCCTGCTTGAAGTGTTGCTTGAGGTTGCCCGCCAGACGAAATCCAAAAATCACGATGATAAAAAGCCCGGTAGCTACAAAATAAAGCATCAGCCGGGTAATCAGGGATTGCCGCAATCGTTTCAACATTAATTAGCTTCCAGTCGTCGCTGGTGGTAGCACAAACTGGTAGCCGCGTGCTCTTATGGTCCGAATCGCGTTTAAAGGTGCCAGTTTCTGGCGTAAACGACTAATCTGAATATCTATCGCGCGGCTGTAAATATCTGCGTCGATACCATTTAGCTGATGCATGATGTCGTCACGCGAGAACACTTTCTCTGGCTGCTGCGCAAGTAACAGCAGAAGGCGGTATTCGTTTGAGGTAAGCTCGAGCTGTGCGCGTGCAATGAACACCTGCTGGGTACGGGTGTTTAAGGTCAAACCTTCAAAAGCCAGTTCGCTAACACCCGCCTCAGCTTTGCTCGAAGATGAGCGCTTGAGTATGTTTTTTATCCTGGCTACCAGCTCTCGAGGCTCAAAAGGTTTGGGTAAATAATCATCGGCCCCAATTTCCAGGCCGACCACCCGGTCCATAACATCTCCTCTTGCGGTCAGCATCAGCACAGGTGTCTGGGAAAACTGACGGATACGTTTGCAGGTTTCAAAACCATCAATCTCAGGCAGCATCACATCCAGGATAATTAATTCGAATTTCTGCTGCTGTAGCATCTGCAGGGCTTTGAGCGGGTGCGTTTCACTGCTTAACTCGAATTCAAACTGTGATAAATACGCCTTGAGCGGCGCTGCTAATTTTTCATCATCATCAATAAGTAGCAGTTTTTTCATGCCGCTATTGTATGTTTTATCTCTCACTATCGATAGAGCCTGAAGCCTTCCCCTGGGAAAGGCTTCAGTGCGGCTATGGGAATTATCCATCTATCCACTGGTTGTAGTCGCGCTCCTGCCCGAAATGTCGACCAAATCCATGATGACTGGAACGTTTCTGTATCATTTGCTTCAGTTCAGATTTCTGATCTGAATCCAGCGAGTCAACAAATTGCGCGATCAGCGCCACCATCTCGGGTGCATTTTGATTTACCAAATCGGTTTTCTGGGTAATCTTCTGTAGCAGTGCAGCCTGATCCAACGGACCATCATCCAGCAGGTCTTCGATAAACTGCGCCCTGTCTGAGCGCTGTTGTCTGAGCTGCTGCGCAATTTCACTGAAGCGCGAAGTCAAGGATTCCAGCTTGATTTCCTGTTCTGTATTCAGATCCAGTTTACGACTGATGTGGTAATTAAACATATCTGCTCTCTCCTGCATGCTCATATTTTCGTAATGGTGTTTCGCTCCAAAAGCCAGTACGGTTCCACTGACACCCAGAACCAGGACACTGACCAGAATAATTTTGCTTGATTTTTTCATGTCTTTCTCATTTGTTGGTGACAGTTGAATCCTATGCCCAGTAGGCGTAACAGTATTCTCTATGGCGTAACGAATTGTATCGATGTGTAACAGCCGGCAGTCCGAAGTCCGTTAAAAGCCTGCTTGCGATGATTTATGTCAACGGCTGCAAAATCGATACCTGGTTACAATACGCATTTGGCATAACGCTGTATCAAGTTTTGGATCTCAATTCGACACATCTCTCGACTGCCTGGATCTGGGCACACTTTATTTACTGGCCAGTTTTTTTCTGGGCACTGGTTCGTGCACCCTGGCAAATAATTTTGCAGAAGGATTCCAGCAATATCCTGTTTGCTGCCTGCGCAGCTGTTTTTATGATGTGGGTTTTAAAGGTCAATATAGAGACTGGAATTTCAATTCATTTGCTGGGTTCAACCGTGTTAACCCTGATGTTTCGCTGGCAGGTAGCGGTACTGGCGAATGCAATGGTGGTGCTCGGTGTTACGCTGGTAACAACAGCTGATTTCCCGGCATTTGCGACCAATGCATTGCTGACCGGGGTATTGCCGATACTTCTTAGCTATTCGATCTGGCGCCTGAGTGAATGGTATCTACCGGCAAATTATTTTGTTTACATCTTTATCGCAGCGTTTCTTGCGGCTGGGTTGTCCATCCTGAGTAGCGGACTGACTTCCTATCTACTGCTGGACTCGCTGGCCAATAATCTGTCGCACGAAATGCTCAGTGAATACCTGATGATATTCATCCCAATCATGTACCCCGAGGCCTTTTTAACCGGCGCAATCATCTCCATCTTTGTTATTTATAAACCAGAATGGATTTCTACCTTCGACGACAAACGTTATCTGGATAACAAGTAACAGCGGATTATTTTTTATATTTTTCCACCGAGCTTAGAATGCCGCGCAGAATATTGACTTCGTTTTGAGTCGGCTGCGAGCGCTGGTACAGTCGGCGCAGGCGTTTCATCATCTGGCGTGGATTCTCTGGATCAATAAACCCAATAGTGATTAATACCTGTTGCAGATGCTCGAAATAGCCTTCCAGTTCTGCACTGGTAGCGATCTCTTGCGTCGCGTCTCCTGAGTCACCTGATGACTCCTGTGGCGCATCAATTGATTGACAGTATTGCCGGTAAATCTCGAAACTGATGACCTGAATCGCAGCAGCAACATTAAGCGAGCTAAATTCAGGGTTAGTGGGAATATTTACTGTGTAATGACAATGCTGTAGCTCTTCATTGGTCAGACCAGCGTGTTCTCTACCAAACACGATTGCCAGCTTCTGGTCATCGGAAAGGGACACTGCCCGGGCACCCAGCTCGCCAGGATCCAGCTGCGGCCAGCTAAGTGAACGTATTCTGGCACTGGTGCCTATCACCAGATGGCAGTCGGCTACGGCTTCGCGCAGGGTGTCAAACCTGACCAGATCATCGAGTACACTATTGGCTCCAGATGCACGGGAGTAAGCACGCTGGCCGATTGGACATTTTGGGTTTACCAGCGCCAGATTGCTTAACTGCATGTTTTTCATCGCTCTGGCAGCGGCACCAATATTGCCCGGGTGGGTGGTTTCCACCATGACGATTTTTATATTGTCTAATTTCACAGAGGTAATGTTGATTGATGTTGGGTTAAAAGCCCGTCAGGATACATCAAAATCAACAGCGGTACCGGGAGGTTTACTTTCTAATGGTATTAACTTCAGGTTCTGGGGTTTATGGATATGATAACCCTGCCCGTAAGCCATCCCGATATCCTCTAACTTTCTGATGATTTCTTCATTCTCGATATACTCGGCGATACATTGCTTACCCATAACCTGTACCACCTTATTAATGGCTTCAACCATGGCGTAATGTACCGGTTCGGTGTGCAGGTTGCGTACGAAGCTGCCATCCAGCTTGACGTAATCTACGTCCAGGTTTTTCAGGTAGCTGAATGAGGACATACCCGAGCCAAAGTCATCCAGCGCCAGCTGACAACCTAGCTCTTTGGTGGCTTCGATAAATTTCCGCGCCTGCGACACATTGGTCATGGCAACGGTTTCTGTAACCTCAAATACCAGGCTCTCGGGTGACACCTGATATTCAGAGATCAGATTACTAACAAGCTGCAACATTTCCGAGCTCTCTACCGATTTACCGGAAAGATTGATATTCAGGCGAATACCTGGATTTTCCGCCAGGAATTGTATGGCCTGGGTAACAACCTGCTGATCCAGCTTATCAATACCACCATATTGTTCCAGAGCAGGGATAAAAACGTCCGGAAATATCAGGTTATCTTCCTGGTCTCTCAGACGCACCAGTACTTCAAACCAGTCCGTGACCGCCTCTCCGCAGATCGCCTGAATCTTCTGGCCAAAAAGTTCCATCCTGCCCGATTCTATCAGGCGTATGGTTTCACCTGACCAGTACATTTCGTTTCTGCGATTCCTGAACATGGTGTCGTCGGGGTGGTAAAAATGTACCTGATTGCGCCCCATATCCTTAGCCGCTGAGCAGGCAGAGTCGACCTCACGCAATAATTCATAGGCATCCGCTACCTCGTCTGACACTTCCGCCACACCGATACTGGCAGAGATATCAAACTTTCTGTTGTCCCACATAAAAGCATGGGTACTGATCTGGGTGCGTATGGTTAATGCAATTAACTCCGCCTGCACCAGATCGCAATCCCTGAGCAAAATACCAAATTC
The DNA here is from genome assembly GCA_050288105.1 of Gammaproteobacteria bacterium. Classification (GTDB taxonomy): domain Bacteria; phylum Pseudomonadota; class Gammaproteobacteria; genus JACNJF01. The sequence continues at coordinate 303,103 of JBNKDE010000001.1, read as the reverse complement.
ATCACCACCGATACGCGCCAGCAAATCGTTGCGGCGCAGAATTCCGCTCAGCGAAATCGCAATTTGCTTGATCATTTCATCACCTGCCGACAGGCCACAGGTTTCATTGATGATTTTGAAGTGATCAATGTCGATATAGAGGACCACAGCATGTATTTCGGGGTTGTGCTTGACCTCCCCCAAAGCCTGCGCAATCTGGATTTCAAATTCCTTGCGGTTTTTCAGACCGGTAAGTGCATCGTGGGTTGCCTGGTAGGTGAGCAGCTGTTTGCTCTGTTCAAGCTGTGTTGTGCGCTGCCTGATCGTTTGGGAAAGCGAGGCATTTAAAGACCTTATTTTTTCATCCTGACTTATTCTTTTTAACTCCCCGCGCCTGAACAGATAGAAAAATATCGAACTCAGGATCAGGTAAATCATCATCAGCGAGACAGAATAGCTAATGTAGCTGCTACTCTCACTCTGCAGGTACTCCGGATCAACCAGGTCTATAATTTCCCATTTTGTGGCGGGGATCTTGATCCGGGCAAAGATCGATGAAACTTCCGTTGGTGTTAGAACGTGTTCACGTGCGCTATCAGCGCGGCTTCCGTGCTGGGAAATTTCGATAAGCAAGCTGCCATTCTGGTCGGGACGCACTATAAAAAAATGATGATGAAAAGGTTGCCCATTAGTAACCAGTCGTTTTAACACCCGGGTATCCAGACTCACAAAGAAGATACCCTCCTGATCATTTTTTAGATTGGGGATCTTTTGCAGGATATCGATATGGTAGGCTTCTGAATTCTTATTACTATGAATTACGATATCATTCAGTTGACCACTGCTTGAGAAGTGATTGATATCGCTCTGGCAGCTATTGCCAATGAACTCCAGTGGGTCATCTAGTAAAACGCGACCCGTATGATCAGCCAGGGTAAAATTAATGGCTTCGGGAAAGTGATTGACGACTGCATCATATATTTTCCGGGATAAATCGCTGTTATCCGGTTTTAGTGCTAGCTGCTGAATATTAGCCTGTTGATTACTCACCAACAGGCTTAGCAGATGACGACTACGCTCGATATAAACTTCAATCTCGCTCGCAGTCACTTTCAGGCCATGCTCACTGATTTCCCTCTGGTTGGTAAAAAAGTCAGCTGTACGAGTCTGATAAACAAAATAAAGACTGCCGCTAATGATACCCCAGGAAATGAGGAGAAATATCAGTGTATTAAAAGTTGTAGCGCCCGATTTCACAAATCTACCTAGTTCACTCTCTGTGATTAGATTCTTACGTATTTTCCGTAAACACCTTTTAATAGTACACCATCAGCAATATTTCCTAGATAGATTTGTTTAGCAACGTTAAATAAATACTCATTGCATCAAATGCATTAATTTGGATATAAAACCCCAGCATTTTACAGCGAGTTTTGATAAACTGCCCGGCTCTTTGCAACCCTCTACTTCAGATTTAACTTATGCAACCCATGTTGAACATAGCCATCAGAGCTGCGCGCGCTGCTGGCGACTATATATCCCGTCAGGTAAACAATATTCCAAATCTGGACATCGAATCTAAATCCCCTAACGATTTCGTCACCCAGGTAGATCGTCAGGCTGAAGCGCGCATCATTGACACCTTATTAAAAGCTTATCCAGATCATAGCATCCTGGCAGAAGAATCCGGGCTGAGCGGGAGCAGTGAGTTTCAGTGGATCATTGACCCACTGGATGGCACCACCAATTTTTTACACGGCATCCCCCATTTTGCAGTATCGATTGCATTAGCCCATAAAGGTCGATTGCAGCAGGCTGTGATATACGACCCTATGAAGCAGGAACTGTTTACTGCCAGCAAGGGGGACGGGGCAGAACTCAACAATCGTAGAATCCGAGTCACTAAAGCGCTCAGCATCCAGGGCGCACTACTGGGGACCGGATTTCCGTTTAGACTGAAGCATCATTTTCCTGCCTATCAATCCATGTTTGTGGATTTCTTCAACCAGGCGGGCGACATTCGACGCGCAGGCTCTGCCGCACTGGACCTGGCCTACGTCGCAGCTGGACGACTGGATGGCTTCTGGGAGATTGGTCTACAGCCCTGGGATATGGCCGCTGGCGCTCTGATTATTCGGGAAGCCGGTGGACTGGTGTCAGATTTTATGGGCAATGAAAACTATCTTGAAAGCGGCAATATCGTTGCAGGTAACCCTAAAATCTTTGCCGATATCGTGCGCAAGCTACAACCCCATCTTACCGACGACCTTAAGGCTTAATATCGGGTGGGTTTGACTTATGTCAAACCCAAATTATTTTTATCGCGAATCGCCGGAATATCACCCAAATACTGGCTATTTCAGGCATCTTCGACGAATGCCTAGTTCAAGTGGAATAAGCCTCCCAGCAACCTTATATCCCATTAGCGATATAAATAAGTCCAGCTTATAGCGCCACAAGATAAATCGAATTGTATTCTGCGTTGAAAGGAATACCCTACCCAGCGTTCTAAGATAGATCAAAATTTGGCCGAAGCTTCGACTTTGATCTTTCTTACATCAGTTTATTGATGGTTGAGACATCCTGTTTCAGGAATCGATATATTACTGCAGTAATTAAAAACTAGGAGAAAATAATGCCTACATTTGTTCGTACCGAAAAATGCGATGGCTGTAAGGGTCAAGATAAGACCGCTTGCATGTACATCTGCCCTCACGACCTGATGAAGCTGGATAAGGACGGTTCTGATACCGGCCATGCCATGAAAGCTTATAATCAGGAACCTGAGCAATGCTGGGAATGCTATTCCTGCGTTAAAATTTGCCCTCAAAACGCTATCGAATGTCGTCACTATGCTGACGTTGTTCCTCTGGGCGGCTCTGTACAGCCTCTACGTGGTACAGATTCAATCATGTGGACCATCAAGTTCCGTAACGGAACTATGAAGCGTTTCAAATTCCCAATTCGTACTACTGCTGAAGGTTCTATCGATCCTTACGCTGGCAAGCCAGATGCTGACATGTCCAAGATTGCTGATAACGGCTTCTTCTGTCAGAACAATGGTTACCGTGCTGGTGATCCAAGCGAATTAATCAAACTTTAAAACCTGAGGAAACTAATTATGGCAGGTGAATTTGGAAATCCCGAAGTCGTCCAGGAAACGGTCGACATCTTAATGATCGGTGGCGGTATGGCCAACTGTGGTGCTGCATTTGAAATCATGCAGTGGGCAAAAGGAACTGATCTGAAAATCAAACTGGTTGATAAAGCAGCTATGGATCGTTCTGGTGCGGTTGCACAGGGTCTGTCTGCGATCAACACTTATATCGGTAATGAGCAGGATCCAGCGGACTACGCTCGTATGGTTTCAAACGATCTGATGGGTATTACCCGTGACGATCTGGCCTACGATCTTGGCCGTCACGTTGACGAATCTGTACATCTGTTCGAAGAATGGGGTCTGCCCATCTGGAAAACTGATGAAAACGGTGAGCGTTTTGACGGATCTAAAGGTCTGACTCCTCTGGCAGACGGCGGCAAGCCCGTACGTTCTGGTAAATGGCAGATCATGATCAACGGTGAATCTTACAAGTGGATTGTTGCTGAAGCAGCCAAAAAAGCTCTGGGCATCGAAAACATTGAAGAGCGTATCTTCGTTGTAAAACTGATTAACGACAAAAACGATCCTAGCCGTATCGCTGGTGCCGTTGGTTTCTCAGTTCGTGAAAACAAAATCGTTATCTACACTGCTAAAGCTATCCTGTTAGCTGCTGGTGGTTGTGTGAACATCTTCCGTCCTCGTTCAGTGGGTGAAGGTACTGGTCGTGCCTGGTACCCAGTATGGAACGCAGGTTCAACTTACGCGATGGCTGCTGAAGCTGGCGCCGAGCTGACCATGATGGAAAATCGTTTCGTACCGACTCGTTTTAAAGACGGTTACGGCCCTGTAGGTGCATGGTTCCTGTTATTCAAAGCGAAAGCCACTAACGCTTTCGGCGAAGTTTACATGGAAAAGAACAAAGAACTGCTGAATGACTATCCTCCTTATGGTCAGGCTGCTGTTCCTGCATCTTGTCTGCGTAACCACCTGATGCTGAAAGAAATGCGTGAAGGTCGTGGTCCTATCTACATGGACACTGTGACTGCACTGGCTAACCTGCGTGAAACTCTGTCTCCTCGCGAAGTTAAGCATCTGGAAGCAGAAGCATGGGAAGACTTCCTGGATATGTGTGTAGGCCAATGTGGTATCTGGGTTGGTGAAAACATCGAACCTGAGAAGAAAAACTCAGAACTGATGCCTACCGAACCCTACCTGCTGGGTTCTCACTCAGGTTGTTGCGGTATCTGGACTTCTGGTCCAACTGACGTAGGTGCACCTACTGAAGAAACTATGGAAGGCGTACCTTCTCACCTGCCATCTGGCTGGAACTGGGGCTACCGTGGTATGACTACGGTTAAAGGCCTGTTCACTGCTGGTGACGGTGTTGGTGCTTCTGGCCACAAGTTCTCTTCTGGTTCACACGCTGAAGGCCGTATGGCTGCTAAAGCAATGGTTAAGTACTGCCTGGACAATGCTGACTTCACTCCTGAACTGGATACTACAGTTGAAGAGCTGGTTGAAGATATCTACCGTCCGGTTAGAACTTTCCTTGAGTTCAAAGACTACACCACAGCAATCGACGTTAACCCTAACTACATCACTCCTAAGATGCTTCAGTTCCGTTTACAGAAGATCATGGATGAATACGTAGCGGGTGTTGCCACTTACTACACCACCAACTCAGAAATGCTGAAGATTGCTGGTGAGAAGCTGGACATGCTGAAAGAAGACGCTCTTAAGATGCGTGCTAAAGACCTGCACGAATTACTACGTGCCTGGGAAAACTATCACCGCATCCTGACTGCTGAAGCTCATATGAAGCACATCGAGTTCCGCGAAGAATCTCGTTATCCTGGTTTCTACTACCGCATGGATAAGAACTTCGTTGACGAAGAAAACTGGAAGTGCTTTGTAAACTCTATCTACGACAAGAACACCAAACAATGGACATGCTTCAAGCGTGCTCACGTTGATCTGGTAGACAAGTCTAAGCTGTTCAAGTAATTCGTTACTAAAGCAGTATGAGTTAAAGCCGGTCGGCGCAAGCTGACCGGCTTTTTTTATGTCTATGGAAAACTGTTGACAGGAGACAGCGATCTGTCTGCGCGTAGCAGAAGGCCGCCAGGGTAATTGATCGAGTTAACCGGGCGATTCAAACGGGAATCAACAGTCTGACTCTGGTTCCTTTATCGGATGAAATCAACTCCAGCTCTGCCCCCAGCATACTTGCCCGATATTGCATATTGCTGAGGCCGTGCCCCTGTATATCAGGGTGACCAATGCCAGTACCATTATCGATGATATCGATAAACACTTTGCGACCGGTTTCACCGGTAGCTACGCACAAGGACTGTCCACCAGAATGTTTGATCGCGTTAGTAATCGCTTCCTGCACGATGCGCATCACATGCAGGCAACGGCCTGGTGTCATCTGACTGACCTCGGGTAAATCAGTCACCGCCCATTCCAGTTGAATACCAGCGCTTTCTATTTGCTCAGCCAGGCGCATACGCATGGTGCCAAGCAGCGTTGGCAGGTCAGACTGTTCCGGGTCCAGTGAATCGATGACAAAATGCAGATCGATCAGGCTACGGCTGACCCGCTGTGCAGCACGATTAAACACCTCACCAGTTTGTGTCTGCAACAGATTCAACACGGTTACCAATTGCCCACCCACACCATCGTGCATATCGCGCATAATACGTTCTCGCTCTTCGGACAGGAGCTTTTGGTGCTCGAGTACCTTGAGCTGTTCATACTGCTGATGGATCTTGCGCCGGTTATCGTCAACCCGTTGTTCCAGCGTCCTGGTCAGGTCTTCAGCCTGATTGATCGAGCGCACAAAACGGCGTAGCAGAAACCAGCTGAACAACAATACCGCAGGAATTACGCTGTATTGAATCACCAGTCCCTGTTGGCGATCAATTAAGTGATTGACCAGCAGAATATCGTGCAGCCCGAACACCAGAATCGGAATCCCTGCCAACATCATCAGATAAACATCGGTTTCCTCCCGATGCCAATAGACCCGGAGCAGATGAACCAGTGCATAGCCCCCAATAATCAGTAGAAAAGCATCCCAAACCCGGTATCCGAACTCCAGAATCATCGCGATATCCGGCAGGAAAAGCATCCCCACACCCACCACTGCAAACAACTGACAGATGCGCTCCACGACGCGCCAGCCTTCGCCGACGAAGCGATGATTGAAGAAGATCATGGTAATCACCGTCCACCCCAGGGTACTCATGATCAGGGCTTCCCATAAGCGTGACGAAAACGGAATCTCGTGCACGAACAGGTTCAGGTTGTGCATGCCCCAAAAAGCCAGTTCCAGTGCGAAAATGCCATAAATACTGTCCTGTGGCCGGGCGACCCAGAACATCAGGATAACGATGCTGAACACGAACATCACCACGCTCACCCATTCAATAAACTGAACCCGGACAAAATGTTTGAAACGCCAATATGGTTTCAACTCATGCTGTGGAGCGACATAGACCTGGCTCAGGAACCCCTGCCGATGATCAGCGGCTTTGACCCGTATATCGATAGTATTGTGGCCCGGTTTGAGCATAATAGCGGGAAAGCTTAATAATAACGGGTCATTGTGATGTCTTGATACAGGATCCGCGAATTCACCTGCCCGGCCGGCCTGGATATTGTTGATATAAATCTCTGCGTTGTGCACCACCAGAGGTAGGTATACCGCCCAGATCGAAACAGCCTGCGCTTCCTGCTCGATATTTAAGCGATACCAGTATTGCCTGCCGACGCCTTCACGCTGTGACCAGTCATCCGGTAGCTGCACATCCTGCCAACCCGTTTGTGGTAAATGCTGTGGATTGGTGGCTTCGGACAAAACGATTCGTGCATGCTCCAACGGCGCGCTTCGCGGCAACGGAAAAATGCGCGGTGGCGAATGAACGACGAATACATAAAGAAGCAGCCAAACCCCCAGCAAAGGGAGCAACTTGAGTACTTTCCTATTGGTCTTTGACTGCAATGACAACTTCATGACACAGGATTATAGAGCGCTGAGTGAAGCAACTGCATCGATAACTTCACAGCTTTGTGACAAATCACTCAACCCTGCGATGAAGATCGAAAAGCCGATAAACTGGATCACGCCAGAATGCTCGCGCTGCGACACTATGATCTAAGGCGGTCGGTTAATCCATCAACCCCATTTTGTAGGCTTCGTTGATCGCCTCGGCACGGCAGTTCACCTGAAGCTTGGAGTAGATGTTTTTGATGTGGGTGGTGACGGTGTAGTAGCTGATGCCAAGTTTCTCGCCGATTTCACGTGACGAAAAGCCCTGTGAAACAAAGCGCAGGATGTTGACCTGGCGTTCGGTCAAAGTTTCAGGCAGTGGTGTAGTTTGCGCTTGTGCGGGTGGGAAGCGTTTGAGCATCAGACGCGCGATCACCGGGCTGATCGGTGAACCACCCTGCATCATTAACTGTACCGCATCGGCAACATCCTGTTGCCTGTCCTGCTTGTGGATATAGCCGCAGGCACCCGCCTCTAGCGCAGCGAACACCCGGTGCTCATCCTGAAAGCCGCTGATGACCATAGCCTGGGTTGCCAATTCCTGCTGGGTGATGTAGCGGATCAGGTCTTCGCCGCTACCATCCGGCAGGCCCAGATCGGTCAGCAGGATATCCGGACGATGCTCGCATAAAGCTTCGAGGCCGCTCTGAAAGAGATCGCAGGCGGCAACTATCGTGAAACGCTCATCACCCTCGAATACCGAGACCAGATAACTCAGTGCCTCGCTATCATCCTCGACCAACACCAGGCGATATGATGGGTTATTTGTAGAAGTTGGGTTCATAGGGTCATATTAATGGGTTCTACGGGATACCCCGTTGACTTAATCTTCAAAAGGTAGCATCACCAGGGCTCGATTTAAATACTTAAGGCTTCTCTGACCTTTTCCCATACCAAGACCTTGGTATTTTGCTCCTGGGTTGACTGATACAAAATGGCAAAAACTGTGAATCTAAGGACTCTGCCATGATTTTTCGCATCGACCGACAAACCCTGCATGGGATGCTCGCCCTGTTAACGCTACTGCTGCTTGCCGGTTGCGCTGACTCCGGGTCAGGCGATGAGCCGGTATTAGCACGCCTCTCCATCGAGGGCGATAGCCTGATGTTCACCGAAACCGGCGTGACTCGCAGCCTGCAAGCCAGGGGCTACGACAATAACGGCAATGAAATGGACGTTGCGGTTACCTGGCAAAGCAGCCGCAGCGATCAGGTGCACATCGATGCCAGCAGCGGCGTGGTTACCTCAATCGCCAATGGTGCCGCAGTCATTACCGCGACTGCGGATGGCGTCGAATCCAATCCCCTCACCGCCGTGGTTACCACGCTGCAAAGCAGCGTACAGGCGATCAGCGATGATGCGATAGTCCAGGGACCGATAGCGGCCGCCAACGCTCCCGACACTTATGGCGTCGGTTATCCGTTTACCGTTATTCTCGATCAATCCATCAGCTTGCCCCAGGTGGGCGATCTGCTGGCCGCGAATGGCAATACACCCTTTGCTGGCCGTGTCACTGCGATTAGCCAGGATACGCAGGGAAATCGCCTGGTGACGCTTGAAATCGTCGCGATCAACGAAATATTCGCCGATTTCAACATGGATGAAGAGATCAATCTCGCCCATGCGCCAGTGACGATAAACCCGCAGTTGGAGGAATATTTCGTTGTCGATCAAAAAGCCAACGGTGAAGTATTGCTAACACCGCGTCAGCAAAGCCTGCGCACCTACGCGGTTCCCGAATCGGCCGCAGGCAAAGCCGCAAAACCGCTGGGTACCGTAGCCAATCCCTATTATCCGTATAAATGCTCTTACAGCCCCAGCAGTGCTGCCGATCTACTACCCATCAAGATCGACCTGGGCAATCAAACCTCAACCATCAAGCAGGACCTGTCGCTGCCGTTGATCATCAGCCCGACCCGCGGCGTGGAGAAAGCCGCCCTGCGCGGTGAGATCAGCTTGAGCCGCAAGTTCAAGTTCGCGGTTACCGCAGCTTTTGAAGCCAAGGTCACCTGCATGATGGAGGTTTACCAGATCGATATCCCTTTACCGGGCGCACTCGGTTTCCTGGTCGGGGTGCAGGTACCCATCGGAATTGGCGGTGAATTGTCAGCCAAGATCAAGGTCGCCGATGTCGGTGTTGAACCCGAGGTGGTGGTCAAGGCCACTGCCGAAGCTGGCTACTATAACCCACCGGCTTGTGACAGTGCTCCCAGCCCCGATCCTGTCCCTGATCCCGGTACCACTGACCGTCCGGCCGTTTCCAATACGGCTGCCCGAACGGCAAACAAAGAGGGTGTTTGCGGCTTCGATATCAGTTTCGACCTGGATACTGACTTCAAACTCAATTTCGACCGCCCGACAACCGGGAATTCGCTGGACACACTGGCCAATGACGTCACACTGGAGCCCAGGGCAATGGTTTTCGGCTATGCCATCCTTGGCTTCGGTAACAAATACTTTAGCGTCTTTAGTACCGAATTCCTCGAGCTACGAGTCGGCCCCTATCTATCTGCGAACCTGGCCACAGCCAATGGCCAGATCGTGAATGACGGCTATCAATCCAGCTATGGGCTGGGTGGTGAAGGCGTGCTTAAGCCCGGCTCGACCGTCGCTGCCGCGATGAAGCTGCTTGGCGGGACACTGAACGCTGCCAATGTTCAAATCAAACTCGACCAGCCCTGGTCAACGTCACCCAAAGCGAAGTCACTGACCCTGTTTCGCGCCGATAGTAATTACCAGCAGGGCGATGAACTCGAATTCGATATCGAACTGGATGAAACCACCATCGATCCGTTCCCGGTTCCCGGCCTGTTCTACAATGTCGCCGATATCCTGATCTACAAAAAGGCGCCAGACGGTTCAGGTGAAGCGGCTAAACTGATCGCCAGTATGCCCGCTGAGGAAGGTCAATTGAAATTCACACTGAAGTGGATCGCCGACGCTGATGGTGATGCCAGAGATCAGTTCTTCGCCTTCGTCTCCACCAAGCTGTTGCCAACACAACAAATCGGTGTGCTGGAGCTGGGTAAGTTCGTCGTCACCAACGGCAAGATCAAGTTTAACCTTGGCTGGGTAAACTTAGATATCTCTTGTCCCCGCGAGGGTGGTCTTAGTGGTTGCGCAAGTATAACCGGACAGCATTACGTCGAGATGACTACCATTGATGAAGTGAATGCAAGCAAAACTAGCGTAACCGGTGGCTCGCTGACCCTCGATGTCTCACCCCATATCACCAACAGTGGGGCACAGGCTGTGTTTTCGCTGGACGTTTCAGTGACCGGCTTCTGGGTTAACGAAATCACCTATGGCTATGAGGGAGACTGGGGGAATATCTTCAATGGTTTTCAATTCCGGGTTGATAAAGCGGTCATTTGTGAAATCACCTATAACGCTGACGAGTTTATCAACGGGCCAGGCTATGATCTGGTTACACCGTCCGGCAACATCCAGAATAACGGCGGAGCCAACGATACGGTCAATACCTTACAGGGCAACCAGGTTATTTTGCAACCCGATCAAATCAATGGTATCTCTTTTCGACCGCGGCTTTCGAACCTCGACCAGCAGGCAGGCAGTTTCAGCGGCCAGGGAAGTATCGAGTTACGCTGCGATGCGAATATTGAATAAGCCATGGTTACGAGCGCTCTGTCATGAAAGCGGAGCTCATTCACCATCTGCTCAGTCTGACAATCGCGCTGATATCGATCTGCGCACTACCCGGATACGGTTCGAGCGATAACCTGCGAAACGCTACAGGTCAACGCCACAGGCATCACCTACGGCTATTGTGTTTACTATGATCAGATTAAGACACTTTTTTACCGGCATATTGTTAACCATTTTCAGTGCAAACTTACAAGCTCAGGAGGCGCGCCATATCCATGTTAATGGCGACCACCTTAGCGACCAGGATATCCTGTTGATGGATCAACTGTTTGGCTATACCGTACCCAACAATTATTACTGGCTTAATACCGAGACTGGGGAGTGGGGCTATGAAGACGATTTTCAGGCGCAAGGCGTGTTACAGGCCTTCGTCGATTACCAGGCCTCACAGCAGCGACAACAGCCTGCACCACGAGGTCCAGAGCGTGAAGAAATCTACTATGACCCCGATCCCGGTCGCAGCGCGGTACAAGGTCGTTTAAATGGGCAGGATTGTACTTTCGTCTCGTCAGGTGGGATGACGTTCAAGAGTTGTGACTGAGTCCCCAATCGCCTGTATTTCGGCACCGACCTGTGTCGGCGTAACCTTTCAGGTACTGTACTACTCTCAATACCACAAACTGGGGTGGTATACCCATCAGCAGATACACATAATTACGATTGATCAAAAAAGCAAGGCGATGGGTTTACGGATCCGCTAGCATGGACTCTAAAACTCTGGCTTATCCGTCGTTCAATGCGGCATGATCCATGGAACCTGAGTCAGCCCAATGAATTACCTGCCCATGGACACCTATACTCCGTGCGCGCCCGGTCGATTTCGCTTCATACATACGCTGATCTGCTAACTCTACCTGAGCCTTCCAGTCCTTCAGCATGTCTTCCTGGACTTCAGCTACACCGATACTGGCGGTTACACCTTCATCATCTGGCCTGACACCCAGCCCTGCCTGCATCAGACGTTTCACCACATCATTGGCTTCATTACAATCTGCCGTCGGAAGAATAATGATAAATTCTTCACCACCCCAGCGAATTACGCTATCACCCTTACGTACTGTAGTAACCATCTGTTTGGCAGCATTCTTTAGTACGACATCTCCAGCTTCATGTCCAAAGGTGTCGTTAACCGATTTAAAGTGGTCAAGGTCCAGGTACAGAATCGATAATGAGCTTTCGCTCATGGAGGCAAGGCGGAATTGCAGATCGAGCATTTCGATCCCAGCTCTGCGTGTCAACATTCCGGTAAGTACATCATAGCTGGCCCGACTTGCCTGCGAGAGCATATAGCGCAACTGGGTCAGGGATGAAAAAAGCGCTACACCTAGAATCAGTACAAATAGCCAAATGGTGGATACCGCTTGGGGTATTTCTGCTCGACTCTCAGGATAACTAGTATAGATTGTTACCGTCAGCATAGGTATTGCAAACGTCAGGAATTCCACAAGCGTGAGTGGAAACAGGGTCAGGCCAGCGACCATAACAAATGGCAACAAAGCATACAGTTCGGCAATAACCTGCTCTGCCCCGTTTAATTCATAGGCGCTTAACCAGTGATCTGAGGCGATGTAAAAAAGCGGTGTTATCGCCAGCATGCCAGCCAATAATAATCGTGCCCGTTTTAAATCCGGCTCCTTACGTGCCTGCCAGGCCAGCAGCGCGAAAGCCAGCGCAGAAATCACACGTATCGATACCAATTCGGCCCATAAGCCATTAGGTAAAAATAGCAGGTCAACCAGCGACCAGGTGGGTACCAGAATGGCAAATAGCACGCAAAAGAAATACACTCTGCTCTGCATGATAGTGGCCCGATGTCGCGATATCGGCAGACCGTGTGTTCTGTTGTCCAATAACTCGTAAAGCTGATCTGCCGTATAAATTCCTAGAGACTCACTTAATGTTATATACATATTAATCAAGTACTTCATGCCTTGGCATCTAATTCAAATTGGTTAACACTATATATTTAAGTCTCATCACAGATTGATATCTATTCTATGTGCACTTGACGCAGGTCAAAAAATTAACCGCCTGCTACCACAAATCGCTAATCCATCACAGCTGAAACCAGCAAACTGGATTTATGCCGCAAAGAAATGGCTGCACAAAGAACTATGATTCAAATTTCTGCAAGTTACCAAAGACCCTATAAATTATAGCAGTAAAGGTTAATGTTAAACTGAACAGGACGCTTCATTTATAAGATTAAATTGTAAGCTTAATCCCGCTACATCTTTCAACACACATGCGGCCCCTATGGTATTCTTCCGGTTCTCTAGTTTATTACTTTATATCAATGCGAAAAGGGTCTTCCCCATACGAGCAAAATTCATTTGGGACGTTAAACATCGTTGCGCATGCACTTTCCAACGCTCTTAGACATAAAGATCTATTTACCCAATTGCATTCAACTCGCGTAATCGAATTGTCTCTGGAGATTGGTAAACTTTGCCAGTTGTGCCTGCATGATCTTGAGTTACTGAAAATCAGCGCTTCCTTACATGATCTGGGCAAAATTGGAGTCGATGATCCTATACTCTGTAAACCTGGCCCCCTCACTGACCAAGAGTGGAACAGAATGCAAATGCATGCCGAGATCGGTGCAGATATCATCTCTGATTTAGATGCTTCCGAGGAATCTGCCAAGGTTGCACAAGCCATTCGGCATCATCACGAAAACTATGCAGGTGATGGATACCCCGGTCGCCTGAAAGGTGAAGACATTCCCTACCTTTCCCGCATTATTTCTATCGCAGACTGCTACGATGCTTTAACTGAAACTCGCCCCTACCATAGAGCATCTGACAAACAACGCGCTTTGCGCATTATGGTAGAAGAGGCGCAACAGGGAAAATTTGATCCCTATCTGTTTAACAAGTTTATTCAGCTGATGGAGTCGAGTTCTTAATTCATCTCAATTCAAACATTATGTAACTGTCTACCACAAGAGTACCGAAGTCAGCCTTATATTTTTCAACACTGGACAACCACGATTCATGAGCACAGATTTTACACGTAAGCAAAGAGGAACCGGCCTGAATGCGATTAACGCCGAATATATCGACCAGCTATACGAAGCGTTTAAGCATGACCCGGAAAGCGTCCCAGATGAATGGAAAAATTACTTTTACGGATTTGAACACTCGCTTTCGGAACACAATACACCCGGCACAGGGTTTCAGATGGCTGCAGGCGATGTATGTACTCCTGAGATCAATTTTTCTCGTTCTGCGGAGCGCCTGATCCAGGCCTACAGGATGATGGGGCATCTATGTGCACAGATTGACCCTTTAAATCTGGAAGCCCAGAGTCGACCTACCGAGCTCGATCCCTACTATTACGGACTGAATGAAAAAGATTTACAGCGCGAACTTCCACTGGTCAGTGTTGACCCCAACCAGAACCTTCCACTCGCACAAATTATTGACGTATTAAACCGGGTTTACTGCGGGACGCTCGCCAGCGAATACATGCATATTACAGCCGCTGAACAACATCGCTGGATTGAACAACGACTGGAATCCACTCACGGTGACTGGCAGGGACAACATGATGCTAAAACTCGAATCGAGATCCTACGCGACCTGACGGCCGCTGAGGGTCTGGAGCAATATCTGCATCGTAAATACATCGGCCAGAAACGCTTTTCGCTTGAAGGGGGTGACTCGCTCATCCCCCTTCTTGATGAGGTGGTCCAGGGTGGTGGGCAGTTGGGCATTACCGATATTGTCATAGGTATGGCGCATCGTGGCCGACTGAATGTGCTGGTCAACCTGATGGGAAAAGCCCCACAGGAGTTATTCGACGAATTCGAAGGTAATCTTGAGCCAGATACCCAGAGTGGCTCTGGCGACGTCAAATATCACCAGGGCTTTTATTCCGATATTCAGACCGCCGCAGGTCCGGTGCATGTAGCACTGGCTTTTAACCCCTCACATCTGGAAATAGTTTCACCCGTGGTCGAAGGCGGTGTTCGTGCACGACAGGATCGACTTGGCGACAGCGGAGCAACGCAGGTAATGCCCGTATTAATACATGGCGATGCCTCGTTCATCGGTCAGGGGGTCACGACAGAAACGCTGAACTTTGCCAAGACCGAAGGTTACGATACCGGGGGTACCTTGCATATCGTTGTGAATAACCAGATCGGGTTTACCACCAGTCCGATAGAAGCACGCTCAACGCGTTACTGTACCGAGGTTGCCAAACTGATTCAGGCACCGGTTTTCCACGTTAATGGTAACGATCCTGACGCAGTGGTATTTGTGACCCGTCTCGCGCTGGAATATCGTAATACCTTCAACAACGATGTCGTCATCGACCTCGTTTGCTATCGTCGACAGGGACATAACGAAGCCGATGAGCCAATGGTCACGCAACCCAGCATGTATCAGAAGATACGAGTCATGGACACCACTCGAGCGCTATACGCCAAACGTCTGTTTGAGCAGAAGCTACTGGAGGAAAACCTGGCCGACCAGATGGTCGCCGATTACCAGCATTCGCTGGAAATGGGCAATGTAATGGTTAGTGAATTTCTGGATGGATCCACTAGCGGTTATAAATCAGCAGACTGGCAGCGTTTTATGGATGCACGTCCGGGTGATGTGCCCGACACCACGGTTGATGCTGAAACCCTTCAACTGGTAGGTAAGCGCGCATTAACCTTACCGGAAGACTTTAATGTGCATGCCCGTGTTAATAAGGTATTTCAATCACGCATTAAAATGCTAGAGCAGCAACAACCCATGGACTGGGGTATGGCAGAGATGCTGGCGTATGCCACCCTGCTACATGAGGGTGTCGCTATTCGATTAACCGGACAGGATGCCGGTAGAGGAACCTTTGCGCATCGTCATGGCATCCTGCATGATCAGGTAAGCGAGCAGCGACTGATTCCCCTCACCCAGGTAAATCCCGGGGGGCCTCGCTTTGACCTGATCAACTCCATGCTCTCTGAACTGGCGGTGGTTGCATTTGAATATGGTTACGCGACTTCCAGTCCAAAAACACTGGTTATCTGGGAAGCCCAATTCGGTGACTTTGCAAATTGCGCGCAACCCGTTATCGATCAGTTTATTTCCAGTGGCTACCTGAAATGGGGACGCTTATGCCAGCTTACGCTGTTTTTACCCCATGGTTTTGAAGGTCAGGGTCCGGAACACTCGTCGGCACGTCTTGAGCGATTCCTGCAACTTTGTGCGGAATTGAATATGCGCGTATGGAATCCAACCACTCCGGCACAATTGTTCCACCTATTGCGCGATCAGTATCACCGTGATTTTCGTCGTCCGCTGATTGTAATGACGCCGAAAAGCCTGTTACGTCACCCCATGGCTGTTTCAGATATGCAGGAGCTGTCGGCAGGTAACCTCAAACTCATCATCGAAGAAGCGGAACAACTCGACAACCGTCAGGTAACGCGAGTCGTGCTATGCAGTGGCAAGGTGTATTACGACCTGCTTAAAACCAGGCAGGAAAGAGGTATAGAAAATATTGCAATTCTTCGACTTGAGCAGCTCTATCCATTTCCCCGCCGTACCCTGAAAAGGCTGTTAGAACAATACCGCTCTATGACTGAGCTTGTCTGGTGTCAGGAAGAACCGCGTAATCAGGGCGCCTGGTATCAGATCCAGCATCACCTGCGGGTAAGTAAGCCCTATTACGTTTCTCTCGGCTATGCGGGACGTGCGCCATCGGCATCCCCAGCCTGCGGTAACGCTCGCCTGCATCATATTCAACAGCAGGAACTGATCGATCGGGCACTGTCCGACCAGACGGTGGATGATCCCGGAGAACGTCTGGAAGATACCGATATTCATTAGGAAGTCTAACGCGATAGCGCGTTCTTCCAGCCCTGCCAGGTGGGTGTGACGGTGTAAATCCATCGCAAAAAAAGATCGAGATTCAACATTGAGTCTCGATCAAAACTCCACTTCAAGCACTCTGGAGACTTCTAATAGGAAGCGGTTTTTTTACAAAGATCGTTGCATCACCCGGCGCTTCTAGCCACCACGTTTATGTATTTCACGTAAGCTTTCGCTCAGGTGTTCGCCTATTAATGACATCATACGCAGCCCTTCCTGGGTGCCTGGTTCTGATATCATTTTTAGCAAACCACCGAGGCCACCTTTGGCTGGTGGCGCAATCGCAATGTCCCGACTGGTTTTGGCTAAGGCGGTTGATAACCCCAATAGCAATGCCTGATTTTCGGGGTGATCCAGTTCCTGCAACAGCTTTATTAAACCTTCGTTACGCGTCACCCGATCCAGCAGCACCATACCTTCACTGAAGGCCGAAGCCAGACGCGAAATCATATCATCGGTCAAAGCATCCTGTGTCGCGGCTACGATAGAAGCAAACTCACTTAATCGCTGAAGATCTGAAGTACTGATAGTTGTAGTATCAGAGGATGAATTATTTTGTTCAGTCATGATTTCGTTCCTCACAGTAATCCGCGTACACTGGTCCAGTACATTTTGTTATACGAAGTTTTGAACCAGTGCATCGGCTGGTTTGCAGGTTTAAGGTCGGGCGGATTCTGATAATTAAACATTGCATAGGTTGCTTTATCGTGACCGGCTTCGATAAAGCAATAAACCTTGCCATCGTATTCAGTCACTGGTGTACCAATCTTGATTACGGATGCGATGTTTTCTGAAATAACCTCTGCCTCAAAATGTGCCGCAGAGCCGGTTTTACTCACCGGTAAATTCGTCGTATCACCAACCACATAAACATTTTCATAGCCTTCCATAGTCAGTGTATGTCTATCGGTAGGAATCCAGCCATCCTGCCCCAGTCCGTTTCTCTCGATAACACCCATACCGTGATGTTCCGGCACCGAAATCAGCAAGTCATATTTGTACTCGGATCCTTCCATACTTTTAACAATTTTATTTTCGACATCCACCTCTTCGACATTGAACAGGGTTTCATACTCAATACCCATGCGATCAAACTCTGGCTTGGCCCAGATCGCCACATTCTCGATACTGTGAATCCTGTTAATCGGATAGTGATATTTAATATTCACTTTATCCCTGATGCCTCTGGCAGTGAAATAATCGTGCAGGGCAAATGTCAATTCGACGGGAGCTATTGGGCATTTATGCGGAACACCAACAACGATACCCACGTTTCCACCCTGGAATTCACGCAACTTTTTAAACATACTAATCGCGCCCTTCTCGGTGTAGCAGGTTTCTGAACCTTCATCCAGGCCCGGAACCTTTTTAGGCATGATACGAGAACCAGTCGCGATAACCAGAACATCATAAAGGTATTCCTTGCCACTTTCGGTTCTGACTTTTTTCTTGTCCAGGTCGAATTTTTCAACGGGATCAACATGGAACTGGATACTGGCTTCAAGCAGACTTGCCTGGTCTCGATACAGTTCATCAGGCATCATCTGACCAAATGCCACATACAGTAAGCCTGGTTGATACATATGCTGATCCGAAGCAGAAAGCATGGTTATCTGTACCTTGCCTTTACGAATCTCCGGAGCCAGGCGCCTGGCCAGATTATTTGCAACAATGGTTCCACCAGTGCCACCACCAACGACTAAGATTCTCATCGCATATTCCTCTGAATAATTTTCTGATTTTTCTGCAGCAATGGCAGAACATTAATTAACTAATCAGGTAACCGCCAGGTGTTACCTATTTAGCTTTACGTACAGTGATGTGCCATACATCGCCAACCTTTTCACTATTGACCATTTCGTGGCCAATCTTGTTTACCCACTCTGGCACGTCTTTCGCTGTGCCATTGTCGGTAGATAACAGTTCAATGCTATCCCCTACAGCTGCCTGCTTCATATAGGTAATTAATTCCATCAGCGGCCCTGGGCAATAGGTATTGCATGCATCGACTACTTTATGTTCACTCATGTTAAAATTCCTCGAATCTATTAATCTATTGGGTTTACTATCTTTATTAAAAAGTAAAAAGTTGAGAGCCTTCGGCATCCATTAGAAACTTGGTTAATCCCGTCGCATCACCAAATCCCTCCTCCAGGTCTTCATCGGTGATTTCCAGTAAATCAAGCGCCATCGAACAGGGCAATAATTTTGCATCACCTAGTTCCGCAGCCTGTTCAAATAGTTGTTTAAATGGAGGCACCCCATTTTTATCGAGTAACCCTCCGAACTCTCCCTCAGCGGGCGCCTTTGTGGTATTACCTTTGACAAAATAGGTCAGCGCATTCATAGAAAAGAACACGGTAACCTCATCACCGCTGGCTGCACCAACTGAGGCAACCATAGCCGCCATCTGTAATTTTTCGTGACTACCTGAGACGCACAGAATGTCTATTTTCCTGGGCATTATTTTTTACTCCAATTCAAGATATTTCAGCCCGTTTAAAAACAAAGCTTAAAGTTAACCATTAAAGTCGATTGCAAATGATGACTCATTATTACTCACTAATGGCAGGGAAAACCCTGTGAATGACGCATATCATGGGCAGCATTATGCGCTACCGAGGTTTGCAGGAAAGCTGCTCCATACATGACTATGCCACCTAAAATAAATGCTGCGATCAGTTGAAGAGGTTTTGAAAGACTGCTCACTACCACTTCATCATGATGCTTAATATCGTTTACTACATGATTGTTCATTTAATCTCTCCTCAATGTTTTGCGGGTACTCACAACATACGCACTGTGGTCAGAATGTTGCATCGGTCTTCGCCTTAATGTTCGCTGCTGACCACACAGCGACCATCCCCAGCGCAATCCAGAACACGGCATTCGCAAAGGCAGTCGAAGTAATAAATTGATGGCTTAAGGCAACCAGCTCAGCAGCAGCATCTGCCGGTTGACTGGAAAATTGATCCTTCAGCGGCTCAGGCGCACCTAACAGATGCGGTACTAACAACAGCCCCGGTAAGGTCCACTTCCACATGCCTTTACCAAAGGCAAAGCCTGCAAGTCCAGCAGCAGTACATAGCACCGTGATTAACCACCACATTTGTCGCATCTCAAGCGGAGCAGACGCAGAACCCGGGATTTCAGGCGGCATCCCCAGTGATGGCGCGACAAAGAAGATAGCGTAGCCTGCAGCACTCCACATTAACCCCGATTTCCAGTTAAACCTTGAGGATGCGTCCACCTTGCCGCTAGCGATCATTGCAACTAATACAAAGATCCCAAAACCAAAAGCAATTAAAAGATTGGACAATAAAGTGTATGCGGTTCGCTCCAATCCATCCTGCGGTGCCCAGGCATTGACATCGTGATCATGATCTGCGTGACTATGGTCATATACCGTTAAACTGCCCGTCGCCGTTAATGCTGGCTGAACTTCGTAGGTTTCTGCAACCTGAATAATCGGTATCACTTTCCATAATTGTGCCGCAGTCAATGTCAGCCCTGCAACGAACCCTATCAGCAATGCGTGAACTACGATCTTTCTAAATAACATGCCTATTAACCTCGCTACGCTACATTAATGACAGGGAAAGCCTGAGGCATGTCGCATGTCGTGAGCAGCATTATGGGCAACTGACGTTTGTAAAAATCCTGCGCCATAAATCACCACAACAGCCAGCATCAAGGCTGATGCCATTTGTAAAGCGCTCGAGCTCAGCACAGAGACGAGGTTTACAGAATTTGAAACCTGAGGCATTGATGAATTTTGCATCTTTGAAATCTCCTCTCGCGTTAGCCGCGGTGCCAGCAATAGTTTTTGATAATAAATGCACAGGAGCTGTCCAGGATGTAACCAATGACACCTATTACCAGCACCATCGCGGTTAGGTGGTCATACGACAGGGTCTCCCTGGCATCAGCTATCGAGTATCCCAGGCCTGAGGTAACACCCAGAAATTCTGCCGGGACCAGTACAATCCAGGCCACACCCAGAGCGGCCCTGATGCCCGTCATAATGTCAAAGGCAATCGCTGGCAGGATGATCTCCTTAAGTGTCTGCCAGCGACTTGCACCGAGATTACGTGCCACCTTAAACCAGTTTGGATCCACCTTGGCGAGTCCTGCCGCAGTAGCAAACGCAACCGGCCATACTGAAGCGATAGAGAGTAGAAAAACAATCGCCTGATCCCAGGACAGGAACACAATTACCGCTATCGGCTCCCATGATAATGGGCTGATCATACGCAATAACTGGAATGGGGAGTTACTCAGCTCTTTAAATGTTTTACTACGGCCGAGTAATATCCCAATCGGAATCCCCAGGGATATGGCAATCGCTAGTGCAATGCCTAAACGATAGCCACTGGACATAACCGCATTCTGGATCGTTCCATCACTCCACAGCTCAGGGTAAGCTTTGAAGGTAGGAATTGGGCCAAAGTCAGCGAAGTTTTCAGTATCCGGGTTTATCGCTAGAAAATAACCGCCGAGCCACCATAAAGCGAACAGGATGGCGAGACCGGCAACCCAGTTAAAAAGCGGCTTTCCTAACATCTTCATTCTACCTTCATCTCTTAACATGATTCTTTTTACTCTCTAAATTACGAACAACTCTTCTCTGGTATAGGGATCACCCGACTGCGGCACACTGGAATCATTTTTCCATTTTGGATTTGCCTCCAGGGCCTTTTTCACAAAGTCATAATTAACCAGATCTTTTGCAATATGATCAGGATCGAGCCTGGCTACATAATCCACATCACCAGTGAGTACCGAATCCTGCAGGTACTGTACATTTAGCTTGGTCGCTGACGGATAAGGCCAGGCCTGGAAATTGATACGGTCCTGTCCCCAGGCTGTATGCTGGATTGCATGAGGATTCTTGTAGTAAGCAGGGTCGTAATGCATCATCGCGCGTTGCACCACTTTTTTAGGGAAGGGGTAATACTTCTTGCCATCTCTGGAGAGTATTTGCGCCATTTCTTCGCGGTTTTCGCTGAGATATATCTGGGCTTCGATAATCGCGTTATGCACACCCTGGGCCCATTCAGCACGATCCGGATCCATCGTATCTGCTTCATGCATGACCACTACGCAACAGGGGTGACCTTTCCAGATATCTCCGGTGAACCTGAGAATTTTACCGCCTGCTTTTAATTCACCCAGAGCGGCAAATGGTTCGGCCACGCAATAGGCATCAATTGATTTAGCGGCAAGCGCAGGCGGCATTGAAGGTGGTTCCAGCACGATGATATTACACTCGTTAGGAGCCAGCTTTGCATCCTGTGGGCGTATAACTGGTGTTATACCTGCGGCGCGCATCATTTTCTGGGAAATAATATTATGGTTCGAATACCAGTAAGGTACGGCGAACTGTTTCCCGCCCAGATCTTCTACTTTGGTGATGCCTGTATGTTTACCAACCACCACTGCGGAACCATTTGTATGATCCCAGGCGGTAATTTTTACCGGGAAGTTTGTGTTGTAACGCATGGCAACAGGGATCGGCGCCAGTAAATGAGTCAGGTTAAAACGATGTGAAGAAAACGCTTCTACCAGAGGTGACCAGCCGCGTATTAATGTCGGTGGTGCTGAATCAAGTCCCTGCTTCTTGAAAAATCCCATTTCATGCGCAGTGAGTAGCGCTGCCGCATCAGTAATCGGTATATAGCCCAATCTAACTACGGGATCCCATTTCTTTTCCTGGGCATAACTGGGGAATGGTAACGCACTTCCCAAAGCCGCTGCGGCGCCAAATTTTAACAGGTCGCGGCGGCTTATACCTGAACCGAGTACGTCTTTAAAACGTGGATCGTAGTCCATTATTAGATCTGAATCCTGTATTCCATCACTATGCAACTTGTAGATTTTTTTCATATCAGTCATTTCGTTTTCCTCAATGGTTTGCTTCTGGGTGAATAGTAGCGACGCTTTTTTTCTAATCTCTACCTAACTGTTGCTTAACCTTTTTGAAATTATTAAAAACTATCAATCTGAAACTTCGTTTATTCATCGGAGGCCGTGATCGACGCATCGTGAAAAGCCTGTAATAAATAGGAACGCATTTCCTGAGCATCAGGATCATTGCGATCTCTGGGGTCGTCCAGATCTATTGCGATGTCATGCAGGATTTTTCCTGGTGAACCCGCCATGATTAATGCTCGATCTGCCATCACAACAGCTTCATCAATATCATGTGTCACCATGAGCAGGTTAATACCGAGCTTTTTGGCAATCGCCCTGACATCTCGTTGCAATGCGGTACGCGTGAAAGCATCCAGTGCAGAAAAAGGCTCATCCAGTAAAAGAAGCTCTGGTTCCATAACCAGTGATCGAGCCAGAGCCACACGCTGTTGCTGCCCCCCCGATAAATCCTGGGTGTTTTTCTTAGCGTATTCGTCAAGTTCAACCAGACTTATGGCTTCAGCAACCTTTGCCTGAATCTTGTCTTTCGGCCAGTTTGAAAACCTCAGCCCCAGCCCCACATTGGATTCAACGGTTAACCAGGGGAAGAGATGAGGAGCCTGAAACATCATTACCCAACGGGGAGATGGGCCGGTCACTTCAATATCATCAAGCGTTAGCGAACCACTTGTTTTGTCGAGCAGACCAGCAATGATATGGAGCAACGTTGATTTACCACAGCCTGAGCGGCCAATGATAATTAAAGCCTCCCCCTGTTTTGCGTCTATGTTCACACCATCGAAGGTCAGAGGACTCTTCTCGGTATAGCGATGAGTCAGGTTCTCGACCTTCATTTGAACACCACGGATTGACATTATTCAACTCCTCTTCTTTTATTGTTTATTGTTTTTACAGACGCGCTAGTAGATGAAAACTAACGCGCCTGTACATTGCTTTTATGCGGCCCTGAAAAACTTTTAAATGGGCCTTTTAGTCGTCTAATCCATCAGCCATATGTAGACGTTCATCAACTGCCTTCATATGTCGCGCCAGCTCCTCCTCGCTGATCATACCGCGTCGGATCATGGTATGTGCCAGTGCCAGTAACTGTCTTTCAGGAAACGGCACATCCGAGTAATGCTGATCAACCAGTTTGTCCTCTTCCCAGCGACGCTCGTTGGAATCAATCTTTGTATCATCTGCCATCACCGGTTTACGTTCATCTTCCGGTAAACAGATGTTAAAAGGTGCCCAGTAGCCACCTGCCAGTCCATCGCAGGTCGCTTCCAGACTGATTCGCCATGGTGGATCCGGGTTGTCTACGCCATACTCTTCGCTTAGCTCATCCCACACTCTACCCTCATGCTTGATTTTCTCCAGTAAAGAGATCGGAGAAGTATCCCACTCCCTGGCGGACATCTGCTGATCGAGCTCAATATAATCCGGGTTAATTTCAGCCATAGTAATCTTCCTAGTGCTTGTACGGATTCACTGCAGGACGGACAGGACGTTTACCGTTTGCAGTAACACCGGGTTTAGGGACAGCCACACCAATCAGGCAATCACGGGTTACAATCTCAGCCAGCTGATCTTCGGTCCAGCCTTCGGTACCTTCCGGTCTTACCGGCAGAACGATCATGCGAGATTTCTGATTAGAATCGACTACGCGAATTTCAACGTCTTCGGGTAACTGCAGGCCAAATTCTGCCAGTACCTGACGCGGCCAGCGTACAATGCGGCGACGATAATTCGGCGTACGATACCACTCGGGAGACTGTCCAAGGATAGGTCTTGGGTAACAGGAGCACAAGGTACACACCACCACATGCTTCAGCTTGGGGGTATCTTCCATAACGCGCAGGTTACAGTAGTCACTGGGGGTTCCAAACTTGGTCGGCATCGAGTTCACCCAGTCAACACCCACGTCCAGACTGGCCTTGACACCGTCTTCAACGCACATCTTTTTGTATTCAGGATCAAGCCAGGCTTTGGCGACCAGACGCGCTGCAGGTGCTGGACCCAGAGTATGCATATATGCTGTCCACTGGTTATGGTCTTCCTGAGTAAACAGCCCTTTTTCGATAGCCAGTTCGCGCACTGCGATTTCCAGCACTTCAAATTCACTCACTTCATCCACCATTGGTGCGGGTGGGTGCAAATGCTCGTGTTCTTCTGACATGTCTTATTCCTCTTTAATAATGATTGATCTGTAAATGTTCAAACCCGAAGCGAGTTAGATCGCCTCTAAATAATGCTCGGGGATCTCGGTTTCGACCGTGTCTTTACCGAAGGTGCCAGAATAGTCGGGCCAGAGTTCTGTCATTGAAAACAGTACGCTGTAAAACCACTCGACATTTTCTGTGTTATCCCAGGATTCATCTTCAGCCGGAGGGCTTTCGTAGACCAGCCTGGTAATCGTTGCAGTTGCGCCTCGGGTATATCCCTGTGTGCGGGTGTAAAACAGATCCGGCAGGTCTCTGATGCGCACCTTGTCGCCAACTTTGAACTTAGCTGCAGGCGCCTCACCTCGAAAACATTGTGGATCACCAATACCAGTCGCTTTCTTGACGTGATGCTCTCGATCGTAATGTGGTTTACTCATAACGTTTTCTCACCTCTAAAACTTTTTCCTGTAACTCGGTAGCCGTCACATATTGCTTATCAACCAGAATCTTCGCGGCTGTCAGCAGCCAACGACCGTAATAAGGCAATCCCAGATAGGTGGTTTGTCCTACTTCGACGTTTTGGCGACGACGTCTTTCTTCGGCGTTCCAGACGCCACGCCAGGCGAGTACCTCACAGGTAACGAAGGTGTTGTGTTCCCAAACCTCTTCTTCTTTTTCCTCATAGGTGATTGGAACATCAGGCTCGCCACCCACATCGTGTGGAGATCGGGTATAGGCCCTGAAATGGCTGTTATCGATCATATCTGGAGAGGGAGCGTGAGTTTCCTGGTGCAGCGACGGCTGTAACTGGCCGACAATATCGAGATGCCGCATTACTTTATCTCTGGTTGACACTGTCATAATTATGGACTCCTAACTTTTTTAATTTTGATTGTGCTGTAACAATCGCTTTAAGAGGGTTAAACTCGACTCACTAATAAACAATTCTTATAAGCTCATCACTTAACCTGCAGCCAGTCTATGGTGAGCCGTGATATCTGATCCAATACTTTGTCATTATCGAGCCTATAGGCTTTCCCTATAGTTATTCGAAATCAGCTAAAATATATTGAATAATCTAGGGTTTTAAGTCGTCTTAGTGATGAACCCAGATGATCAAGCTGGCAAGTTTCACCATGATGAAGTCAGGAAAACCTGTTAGGGTTAGGCTGCAGGAACTTAATCCCCCCTGTTGCTGGATCGCGTGACTACACAGGCAAGCTTTGCTTTACGGCAACAAAAAAGACTTACGGTAGCGGCAATTAACAATTGTTAAATACCTTAACCACCTCTAAATGACAGGGGGTAATTGCTGAATCAGCTGAATACGGATATAAAGAGTCGCAGGTTCTATATCAGTAGTTCGATAAAATGAGAGGCATATTCCATGAACCCAAAGCATATCTTCCCACGCCCGCTGCAATACCTGATTGCTGTTGCGGAGCATGGTAGCTTCACCCGCGCAGCCGAAGCGTTATATGTCTCCCAACCCACGCTTTCCCAACAGATTAAACAACTGGAAGATTCGCTGGATTTACCCCTGCTGGACCGATCTGGTAAGGTAGTTCGGCTCACCGATGCCGGCGAAACCTATGTCTACCATGCGCGACGCGCCTGGTCAGAACTGGAGGCTGGCACCCGCGCGGTGCAGGATGTGCAGAACCTCAGTCGCGGCAGCCTGCGTATTGGCTGGACTCCTATCACCGATTACCTGACCTGTTCCCTGCTGGACCAGTTCAACCGTCAGTTTCCTGGAATTTCGCTAACCACGCTCGAAATGCCCGCTGATGAAATTGAGGTCGCGGTACACGATGACCTGATTGATTTCGGTATTGTATTCAGCAAACCGATTACAGCTGATCAGTCCCGTTCCTACGATATAAAATCCTGTGTGCTGTTCGAAGAAAAGCTTTGTCTTGCCGTCGGCAATTCGCACCCTCGCGCTTATCAAAAGGAACGTATTAGCGCTGCAGAGCTCAGCCGCGAGAACCTGATCATGCTGAATACCGATTTTGTACTGCGACGTAAGATAGACTCTTATTGCCTGGATAACAAAATTTCTCCCAACATCGCGATAGAAACCGATTCGCTCAGTGTGATCATTGAAATGGTACAGGCAGGCACGCTGGCCACCATTCTTCCCGAGGACATCGCAGATTCACAATGCGGTTTACACGCAATCATTGCAGCCCCACGCTTACCGGACCAGATCATTACCATCATCTGCCGCAATAAGGGATATAAAAGCCCAGCCTGTGAAGCATTTTCCAAACTCGCTATGGAATGGTCTGAAAACCGGAAACTCAAAGCACCACTGCGTAAGCAACGCCCCTGCCCACTCAGCGAGCCTGGAGACTCGCAAAGTCAACTTTATAAAAACCTGCCCAGGAAATATGAAGTAGAAACCTGATACCGCAGAGGATCCTGGTTTTTGACTGTTAACCAACACAGCGCATCAATCAAGCGTAGGTTTGATCAGACGACAATTTAAATAATTTATATTTCACCCCGCTCCCTTAAAAAGGCGACATCGCATAACTATAGCTGCAGCCTATGGAATAGATAACAACCATATATTGGTAAATTTGCAGCCACTCGCATACATTTTCTCTCATAACCAATGGATTGTTCCTGAATGTAACACAGGTCCAGATCACTTAACCGAGAGGGAAGTAGATGAATGCGCGCGACATTTTTCCACGCACGCTGCAATATCTAATTGCGATTGCGGAATACGGTAACTTCACCCGTGCTGCAGATGCGCTTAACGTGTCGCAACCGACACTTTCGCAGCAGATCAAATTACTGGAAGAATCGCTACAGCAACCCCTGCTGGACAGAACCTCCAAGCAGGTACGCCTCACCGATGCTGGTGAGACCTACATTTACCATGCGCGTCGAGCCTGCTCAGAACTTGAAGCAGGTACGCGCGCAGTACAGGATGTGCAGAATTTATCGCGCGGTTCCCTGCGTATCGGCTGGACCCCCATAACCGACTACATGACCTGCACGCTGATTGAAAGATTTCACCTTGAATACCCTGGCATCAAACTAACCACTCTGGAAATGCCCGCAGACCAGATCGCAATCGCTATCTCAGAAGACCGCATCGATTATGGTATCGCATTTAATAAACCCGTATTAAAGAACGCTTCCAGAACCCATGAAATTGACGTACACACATTGTTCAGGGAACCGCTATGTGTTGCACTGGGCAACGATCATTCGCGTGCAGGTCAGCTGGAAAGAATGTCGGTGCAGGAATTAGGGCGCGAAAAACTCATCCTGCTAAACCGGGATTTTGCCTTACGCCAGACTATAGATCAGCATTTTAATGATCACGGCGTAGTGCCACAGATATCGATGGAAACCGATTCATTAAGTGTTTTGATTGAAATGGTAAAAATGGGCCCTTTAACAACCATTCTACCCTCAGGTATCGTTCGTACCCAATGCGGCATGCACCAGATCCGCCTTGCACCCAGCCTGCCACTGCAGGATATCACCGTTATCAGTCGAACGTCCGGTTATAAAAACCCGGCCAGCATGGCGTTCTCCATACTCGCCCAGAAATGGTCTGAAACCCGTCACCTCTCTATACCGACCAAGTATCAACGGCCCTGCCCCTACGTTGAACCCAATGTTTTTATCGAAAGTGAATCGAGTTAAATATCGAATTCCTATGAGTTATACGTACAACTATAGGTACCGCCTATAGTGTCGATAACGACAAAATATTGGAATCTTGCAATTTCAGCTCATACAGTGACTGTTCTGTTAAATAGCGAGTCTCAACCAGAGTTTCCAGGCTAGCACAGTGGTCAGAGGCTCAATGACAAATCTCAATGCATACAGAATTTACGCTTGAACAACTTAAAAACCCTGGCATTGCCCGATCAAATGAAATCCTGGTCAGGTGCCTGCAATGTGGGTATTGCCTGGATAATTGCCCAACCTACCAGGAAACGCATCATGAATATGACAGCCCACGCGGACGTGTATTACTGATCAAGGAAATGCTGGAAAGCGATAATGAGCCCAGTGCGAAGACAGTCCACCACCTGGATAGATGCCTGAACTGCCTGACCTGCCTGTCCAGCTGCCCCTCGTTTGTTAACTACATGCACCTGATGGATCACGCAAGGGATCACATAGAGCAGCATTATGTACGCCCTGCGAGTGATCGTTTGATGCGCTGGGCACTGGCCAGCATTCTGCCCCATCCACGACGATTGAAATTTGCGTTGCGATCAGCAAAGCTGGTTAAACCATTTGCCAAAAAATTCCCGGCTAAGCTGGCGCGACTAATACAGGCAGCGCCAGACAAACTCAACCGCGCCAGTTCAGTTAATGAACCCCAGGTATTTCCCGCACAGGGCAAGCGACGGTATCGAGTTGCATTGCTAACGGGATGCGTACAGAAAACACTGAACAACAATATCAATGAAGCCACCGTACGAATTTTACGCAGACATGGCTGCGAGGTCATCATTTCAAAAGATATGGGATGCTGTGGTGCATTAACCTACCATATGGGAAAGGTGCAGGATGCGCGCGAAAAAGCCAGCAACAATATCCGCGTCTGGATGGAAGAGATCAAACACAATGGACTGGATGCAATCATTATTAATACCAGCGGTTGCGGCACTGTCGTTAAAGACTATGTCAACATGTTTCAGGACACTGAGCTTGCCGAACAGGCGAAAACCATCTCATCCATTAGTAAGGACATTACCGAGTGGCTACTGGATATCAATCTTCAATATCAACATAAGTCTGACCTCAAAGTTGCGTACCACGCTTCCTGCTCCTTGCAGTTTGGTCAGCGAATTCGATATGTACCCAAAAAATTACTAAAAGCGGCGGGGTTTAAAGTGCTGGAACCGAAGGAACAGCACACCTGTTGTGGCTCAGCTGGAACCTATCATCTACTGCAGCCTGAATTATCTGATCAGCTAAAGTCTCGAAAAATTAACTCAATCGAGCGAATCGATCCCGATGTTATCGCAGCAGGTAACATAGGCTGCATGAAGCAAATCGGCTCTGGCACAAAAATACCTGTTGTGCATTCAGTTGAATTGCTGGACTGGGCGACCGGTGGGCCAGCGCCAGAAAGTCTGACACATTTACTAGATTCCCGTTCCAATGCCGTAAGAGCGTAGTGAATAACTTTTTTAACCACAACCTGAGCTAAGAGAAAAATGAATAAAGAACAAATGACCGATACGATTTTTGCTGCAAAAAAAGCCAAAGGCCTAACCTGGGAAGAAATTGGAAACAGTCTCAACCTGGGGGCTACCTGGGTTACTTCTGCCTGCTTTGGTATGAATAGCATGCCCGCAGAGTCAGCAGATGCATTGTGTGATTTACTGGGGCTAGATCAGGAAGTCAGTGAAGCACTGCAGGCGTTCCCGCATAAAGCATGGGACAAAACAATTCCTCAGGACCCCGTGATCTACCGCCTGTACGAGATTGTTGGTGTCTATGGCGACACCATTAAGGAAACTATCGCCGAAAAATTTGGTGATGGCATTATGAGTGCGATTGATTTTTCCATGCATATTGATAAGGAAGAAAATCCTAAAGGTGACCGAGTGGTCATCACCATGAATGGTAAATTTCTTAAGTACACCAGCTGGTAATAGATTTATCGAATGGCAACAATATCTGCTATGCAACAATCCCTGCTGGATTTTTTTCTAAAGATCGCCAGCAGGGACAGGCAGCAGCTTCAACTTCTGTCACTGGACTCGAGGTTTCAGCTTGATGCCTGTTGCTGGCATTTTAACCTGCCTGATCTGTACCGGCACCTGGCTAAATATGATCGTATTTTCTCAACAATGAGCTACCCGAAATTTAGAAAAGCCCTGTATAACTGCCCTGTTCAGCAGATCATAACGAATTATGGTGCCAGAGTTACCATTACAGATAACCAGCGCAATGTAGATAAATCCACTTACACCTTAGTCTGGTCGGAGCATACAAATGACGTTGTTAGCTAAGGACCCGCACCGCTTTATCAATGAGCTGGACAAACCGGCTATACAAAGCCTGATTATGCGACTGGAGAGCCGCGCCCGCGATAAGGCTTTCTCTAACCTGATTCTAAAATATGCCGCCCAGCTTTCACTACCCGAATCAGCCCTTGCGCTGGAGATTGGTTGCGGTACAGGTGCGACGACGCGATTCCTCGCACAACGCGATAATTTTTCGGGTAAAGCTTATGCAGTAGACCAGAGCCCTGACTTCATTGAAGTGGCCAGGCGTTTTGCCCAGTCGGAAAATATCAGTGACCGTATCGAGTTCTCAGTCGGCGATGCGCATCAACTCGATTTCCCTGACGCTATGTTTGATGTCGTCATCGCACATACCGTAATTAGCCATGTAACCAGCCCTGAAACCGTGGTACAGGAAATGGCTCGGGTTGTAAAACCCGGAGGCACGCTGGTCATTTTTGATGGCGACTATTCATCCCTGACCTTCGCTTACCCAGATCATGATCTGGGTAAGCAAATGAATACTGCACTGGCTCAGGCAACTTTCAACAATACGATTATCATGCAGGATTTACCTAGATTGCTGCCAGGCTTTAATCTGGAAATCTGTAAAGCCTGGGGCGATGCGATTATTGAGATAGGACGCGGGAGTTATTTCAAATCGTTTATCGAAGCCTATGCCCCTTATGTCAAACATGCTGGGTTAATTGGTGCCGAACAGGTAGACAGCTGGTTGAAGAATCAACTGGAATATATTGATAAAGGGCATTTTTTTGCTTCCTGTAACTACTACACCTATTTGATAAAGCGCAGGGATAAATGCTGATTTTTCACTTCGATTAAACCGCAGCAAGATTTAAACTGCTATCGATTAAACGACTGTACACTTCATCGATGACTTTCCCTTTCCCTGCTGAAGCGCTAACCGAGCTAAGGATTCTTCATATTACAGATACCCATATACTCGACTCAGCTGATGAGTTACTTTACGGGCTGAATACCTTTAACAACCTGCAAAAAGTACTCAGCCAGGCGCTCAACGATTTCCCTGACGTCGATTTAATTCTATTTACTGGTGATATCTCGCAGACTGGTAGCGCGTCAAGCTATCAACTATTCCATACGATTATTGATGACCTTAGCTACCCGGTACTTTGCGTTCCCGGTAACCACGATGAGCCAAAACAATTAAAGCAAATCATTCCTCAGAGTCCACTAGACTCGCCTGTTCTGTTTCAGCAAAATAACTTTTCGATTGTGTTAATGAATAGCTGGGTTGATCAGGCACATCATGGAGAACTGGACGATAACTGCCTGAACCAGCTGCAGCATTTTCTGCGAACCTCTCGCAGCCGCTTCCATATTTTTGCTATCCACCACACACCCGCAGCGGTCAACAGCCGCTGGCTGGACGATCTTGGCCTGAAAAATCAGCACCAGTTGCTCAGTCTGATTCAGCAATCTGATACGCCATCGCTGCTATTAAGTGGACATATACATCAGCCGCTTGATCTGCAAATGAATCAGCTCAGACTATTGGCAACACCTTCAACCTGTCATCAGTTCAAGGCTCAATCAGAAAATTTCCTCTGCCTGGATCATTCTTTTGCTGCCTATCGATACATCAAAATTACACTACCCCATCAGATCCACACCAGCCTGCACTATCTAGACAGTATGGGCGACAACCAGAATGTCTCAGGTACAGCTCATTCAAACTGATTATCCGGCAATCAGCATCCCCAATGGCTGAATGCGCTCAAATACTATATAATGATTCGCTTATTAACCTGAACAAGAGTCCAGAATGAGCGACGACAAATTTAATTTCGATTTACCTTATGACAGCCCGGTGGAACCGATTCGCCTGGAAGCCAATGATCAGCTTAAATTCCGTTGTCACAAGGGCGTTTCCTGCTGGAATGCCTGCTGTTCAAAGGCCAACGTGACTTTGACACCTTACGACATCATCCGCCTGAAAAAACAAACCGGCTTATCTACGACCGATGTTCTGGCCAAACATACCGTACCTTTTGAACTGGATTCTGGCGGTTTACCCGGCATCAAGTTACGCACCGATGATGAAGGTGCCTGTCTGTTTATGACCGATGCAGGATGCTCTGTTTATGAAAATCGTCCAACAGCCTGCCGCTACTACCCTTCGGGATTGCTCTCAATGCGAGCGATCGACAAGAATGTTGATGAGCGCTCTTTCCTGTTAATAAGGGAAGATCATTGTAAAGGGCATGATGAAGACCAGAAACAAACGGTTCAGGAATACCGCGAATCACAGGGCGTTGTTGAGTACGACGACTATAACCGCGAGTGGTTCATCATCATCCTGAAAAAGCGCTCGACAGGACCGGCTATCGGCAAACCCTCAGAAATGAGCCTGCAACTGTTTTTTATGGCGAGTTACGATATGGATCGTTTTCGCCGCTTCGTAACCAGCGATAGTTTCCGCAAAACCTACAACTTATCTGATGAATTTTATAACGCGGTGGCATCTGATGATGTTGCCCTGATGCAGTTTGGTTTCAAACTGATGCGCCAGGTACTTTATGGTGAATTAAGTATTCCAGAAGTTGAAGGTGCCTGGGACAAACGCCTGCAGGAACGTGCAGAAATATTGAAGATGCGTAAGGAAATTGAAGTTATGGAGCACGAAAAAAGGAAAGAAGCGGAACTCGCAGCAGCGGTACTGGGCGACCCTGATCAGTGTTCGGATAATTAAATATGGCGGAACCAGTTAAGGTCGCAATTTTATCCGATACGCATGCTTACCTGCATCCTGAAATCAGGGCACTGGTTAAGCAATGCGATATTGCTATCCATGCCGGTGATATCTGTAGTGCCAGTATTCTGGATGAGTTACAGCCCCTTTCAGGACAGGTCATCGCGGTAGCGGGAAATAACGACTATGCGGCAGCCTGGCCAGCACAACAGCGCGAGCAGGTGAATGCATTGCCACAGATTGCCAGCCTGGATTTACCTGGCGGCCGTATTGCTATTGAACATGGGCATATCCACGATATGAGTAGCCCGGATCATGAAGATCTGCGCCAGGCACACCCTGATGCCAGAATGGTTGTGTACGGACATACCCATCGCAAGGTTATTGATGATTTTAAAATGCCCTGGGTGGTGAATCCCGGCGCTGCAGGCGCCACCCGCACGCGCGGTGGTGCTTCCTGCCTGGTGCTAGAGGCCAGTGAATCGCTGTGGAAAATTGAGAGCTATAGATTTCAGGATATTGATCAGGCTGCACAAGCGGCATCTGCAGCCTGATTAAATAATCATTTACTCTGGTGTTGGCTGTTAATCTTCTATTTCAATCGACTCAAAAAGTCCATTTTTATCTTTGTCTTCCAGTTCCACCATCGTTTCATTTAATACAAAAGCCGACAAATCAGCGGCAGCAGCGCTTCCCTCCAGAGGAATGGTCAATCCAAAAACCGTGACATCACTGCCCTGATTTACAGCACTCAAGGTACTTTCAATTTCATACTCATGAACATCCCTACGTTTCAATGTAGTTATATAAAGTACTCCTTGTGACGCACGTGCTTTAATCCTGACTTCCTGCCCAATTCTGGAAGATAATTCTGCGAGGCTAAGCGAGAGACCAGTCGAATCATCGACCATCTGGCTAAAGCTATCGACATTCAAAGTGATTTCACCAATGATATTGTTGAACCCTACGCCGAGACTTGAGCTGGCAACAGACACAGACTTCAGCTTTGCTTCAAATTCGAAGTCACCTTGCCTGAGTTGTATAGAATCAGCCATCAAAATTCCTGACTCTATTGCACCTCTAACTTCAACCTCCACACCCAAATCCAGTGCATTCAATACCTCTGCTGATAGCGTGGATGTATCCACAACGACATTGATGCCATTGACCGCAAACTCGGATGTACTGGTAAAGCTCGTAATATAGCCCTGCAGGCTGATCTGCCCCGTTGCACTCTGAATAACCTGTTGATGATTGTCATCCTCACCCTCAATAACAGTTGCCAGAATCGAGGTTGAACTACTAAAGGTCCCCTGAACCTCGACAAACTGTCCATTAGACAATCCTGCAGCGAGATCTTTGAAAGAAGCAGCGGAATAATCGACCGATATGCCAGCAATCTCGAAGCTTCCGGACGTTGGCGAATCGAGATTGATCACCTGTCCATGAATTTCAACAGGAGTAACATTCGGGGTTAACGTCCCTTTCTGTTCAATTCTGGTTGCATAGATGAAGTTGCCATCAGCAAAACCAGACACCTCCAGCACATCACCGGCAGCTACGGTGTCAAATCCAGCCCCGCCCCCGAACGATGTAGCAGTGCTATCGATAATGACCGTTTTTCCAAGAATTTCGAGACTCTTTTTGCTGGTATCACCATTTACCGGAGAAACGGGGGCTGCAACAACCGGACCCGTAATTAACTCATCATACACAACCTGGGTAGCGACCCCTGTGCCATCGCCATTATCGGTAGCCACTAAACGAACAACCATGCCAACCTGCAGCGCACTATCATCAGTATTCATATTGTCGTTGATATCGAAATCAGCGCCAGTAACGTCATATTCGACCCCATTGACGTATATACTACCAAATCCAGTAATCACGCCCAGAACAATACCCGTACCACTAATTCCTGCCGATATGATACTTTCGCCACCGCAGGACAGTATCGATACGCTCAGTAACGCGGTAATAAATAAACGTCTGAATCGTGCGAAAAAATGCATCAGTTGAGTCATGGTGCTTAGGCCTCACCCTGTGCATCAGGATTTTGATAAAAATAAATGCCAATACTAACCGCACAGGACTCTTCATCTGCCTCAACTTCATTTGCTGACAGATCTGCGTCTATATCCTCCAGCAAAAGCTGGGCTTTTTTGTTGATGCGATTTCTAAGTTTTTTCACGGCTTTCCTTTTGATATGGGTATTCGACGCCTTGCGTTGGTACCAGGCATCTTCCTGATGTTCGATATTGATATTATGATCAATGGTTTCGATAAATTCCGCAGTATCTATACCCAGTATATTCAACTTTTGATCCGAGTCTCCTGACGGCAGGTAATTAGGCTCAACAAGCTGAATATTACCATTGTCAATAATCTTGATATTCCCACTGTCGATTAACGCATTTAGCATCGCGACCACCGGCATATCCCCGCTATATTTTTTCACCAGACTGGTGAAGGACGACTTCTTGCCTTCCAGCTGCAGGTCTTTCGGTTCATGGTCTGAATCCAGGAAATCTTCATCATGCTGCCATCCAGCCAGCACCCTTACGATTCGATTAAATTTCTTCAAAGAGTTATCAGAATCAAATGAAAGCGATTCCTTAAGACGTTTAACCTCCTTGCGGTTGATTCCGGTGAGGATTGAAACATTAGAAACGGTTTGCTTTTGCTCACGTCGTTGCGCTTCCTCATAGCCAGCATCGACATAGATTTTACGCGCAATATCTGCAAAAGTGCCATACGCAATGCCATTGCGTAACAGAATTCTGATCAGTGGTTTCAGAATACGAATGGTAGCTGTTTGAATGACTTCTGGTACTAAACTCATTTGTTTGGTAACCCGCAATAGCTGTGCATAGATTTATCAAGAAGCGAAATGCAGTTAAGCTTGTGTAATCTGTTAAAAATGAATAAATATACTATCACTTAGTCAAATCGACAAAGATAAAATAAATCAAATATAGCTCAAAAAAAATCAAAAAATCAATTACTTAACGATAGATAAGACGCATCAGCAGGATACACCCAACGGCAAGCAGACTTATACACAATTGGGAATATATTCCCTTTTCAGCGCTTAAGCACTTGATGCGCTTAAGTTATTTGACGTAGTTCACACTAAACTTGAGCTATTCAGAGCAGGCGGTCGGTAGCTAATCAAAACAGTGACTGAATGGTCTGTATGATACCAGGGGCATCCCATTCAAGTGCACCACGATAGGCATATCGGATATTTCCTTCACGGTCAATCAGGTAATTTGAAGGATAGGCATACACTTTCCAGTCGCGTACTGCGGCACCATCAGAATCCAGCAAAATATCGAAGTTCACCGGGATTTCACGGGTAAATTGTCTGATGGTTTCTGCAGACTCACCAATATTCACCGCTGCCACCCTGAAAGGGCGGCCTTTCATACGAGTAACCAGCCTCGAAAGCGAAGGTACCTCTTCGACGCAGGGCCCACACCAGGTAGCCCAGAAATTGACCAGCACAACTTCGCCTTTCGAGTCCCCTAGATCAAACCAGTTTCCATTCACATCTTTAAGTTTCAGGCCCTGTGGTTTGACATTGCCCTTATAGGCATGCAACTCGGGTACTTTCAAAGGTGATTTATCGACCTTGCTATATTCACTGAACTGATATCCCGGCTGGATGGAGGCTACCGGGGAGGATCGCATTAGCCTGATCGCTGATTGAAGAAGTTGCGCTAAATTCTCGCGCGATGCAATGTCTGCTGGTTTCAGGTCCTCTTCAGGACGCATATGAAAGCCTCCCTGGGTATCCTTCAAGCGATGGATAAAAACCTGACTTCCACCTTTCGCAAGCTGTTGCGAAATCTCCCTGGCGCGGGCAAACTTGGTCGAGTACTGGGGTACAATCAGGTAAACCGGCAGGTTAC
Organism: Gammaproteobacteria bacterium; assembly: GCA_050288105.1. Classification (GTDB taxonomy): domain Bacteria; phylum Pseudomonadota; class Gammaproteobacteria; genus JACNJF01. The sequence continues at coordinate 265,715 of JBNKDE010000001.1, read as the reverse complement.
TGTAGGATGAAACATCAATGTACTGGGCATCCATCCCCATCTCTGTTCTACCTTTAACCAACTGAGGTGAAAATAGAATCTGCCCGCGTAACAGGCTGGACTGAGGATGTTGTTGTTGCCACAGATAAGCGATATCCAGCGTCAATTGAGCGCCTCGATCGGTACTGAGCAGGTAAACCTGTTTAAAACCGTGCGCTTCAGCGACCTTGATCAGAGCCAGCAGGTCCTCCATATCGATATCCTGGAAACTGCCCCTACCTGTTGGAATGATGTAGCTCTCATGCAGATTGACCGCCCATACACTGGTATCCATTGCCGCAAGATCCAGTGACACCTGGAAATAGCCCTGCCCCAGCCCCCGTTCGGACGGCAGCCAGACAAGCAAAGTATCCCCTTCTCCCTGAAACTCACTAATCGTTAAACTGCTGCCTGTATCGAGTTCAATTTCCAGGTTCTGGTAAGCATGAGCAGGGAAAACGGTAAAAAGCAGTATGAGTAGATAAATACGCAGCATATTGAAACCATTGACAGGGTTTAAACGGCTGCGAATTTTATCATCAACACTTACCTATATGAGCTATCCCCAAGGGGTAGAAGGTAGCCCTTAACTAGCGGTAATTGCGCATCTGGCCAACCAGCACACCATGAATAGTCACTCTGTCGGCTGAATAAACCATAGTCTCCATTGATGAGTTCTCGGGAATTAATGCAACTTCGGAGTTACTCCTTCTGCGGAATCGCTTTAAGGTTGCTTCTACCTTATCAATCATGGCGACGACAATATCGCCATCATGCGCGATGGGCTGTTTCTTGATAATGACATAATCATTATCCAGTATGCCGACATCCATCATGGAGTCCCCTGTCACTCGCAGAGCAAACAGGTCTGGCCCCATAAACATCTCTGACAGGTTGAGTTCCTGATGATCTTCTATGGCCTCTATCGGTAAGCCTGCCGCTATCTTGCCTACCAGAGGAATCACTGGCGGACTCACCAGCGGCAATTCCACCAGGCTCATACCCCGGGAATTACCCTTGGCACGATTGATGTAACCCTTATCCTCCAGTGACTGGACATAGCGATGGATAGTGCCCTGAGAGTTCACCCCGATCGCGGTGCCAATCTCCTTAAACTTGGGGGCATAACCAAACTGAGCGATATAGTTACGAATAAATTGAAGTGTATTTTGTTCTTGAGTAGTCAGCATAATGTTTTCTCATTATCTTCTCGGTAGGCACTGAGAATAAAGCGAGAACATTTTCTGTGCAAGTGAAATCTGAATATTAGCAACAGATGATACATATCATTGCAGCTACCCGACAGATCGGACTATGCTATAGGAACTGTACTAGAATGCGTTTTAACCAGGCAAATACAGCGAATTTTATCTATGACCCAATCTCCCACTGTTCATCGTCTGCTTTTGCTGCTCTGTTATGTATTGATGATGGCTATCTCACCGCTCAGGGCTGAAGAAATAGAGTCACTGGTGGTTAGCGAAGATGCCGAGATTGATATTCTACATATCGGTGAATTTGGACAGACTGCACTGATCTGGTTTGCCTGTAATCAGGGCGAAGAAACTGCTGAATTTAGCACTGCGCGCAATCTGGTCGAGCTGGGGTATCAAACCTTCTTCCCGGATATGCTGAGTGCACATTTCCTTTCCCCTACCGCTTCCAATATTGGTAAAGTACCATCTCAGGAAGTGGCCAGGGTTATCCAGCACATTATCGAAGAATCTCAGGCCAGCCAGGTCTATCTGGTCGGTGGCGCAAGAGCAGCCGTCCCTGTGCTAAAAGGGCTGGCTGAACCTGATGTTATTGCAATGACACCACTCAAGGGCGCACTGTTGATAACCCCCAGAATTAACAAATCCACACCAGTACCGGGCTCCGAGCCCGTTTACATTGATGCGATCGGACACTCCAGGCATCCAATCAGGGTGCTGGAGGGAGAAAGAACACCTAATCGTTGGGGACTGCCTTACTTAACACAACGACTGTCCGAGTCCGGTAGTCAGGTTAGCACTGATCTGATCAAGGGGGTAAGAGGCTTCTTTTACCTGCGTAATGATAAAACCCCGACGGAGGAGCAATCCACCCTCGATCTGCATCATATAATCGATAGCAATATTAAACTTCTGAGACCAGCGAATTAATGAAAAAAATTAGCACCCTGATATTAACAATCTGTTTAAGTGTGTATGGATACCAGGCATTCGCCGCCAGTGGTCAGTTAAAGCCTTATACAGGAAACCTGAGCCAGACTGAAATTACCCTGCCCGATCTGCAGGGCAACATGCATTCCTTAAAAGACTATAAAGGGAACATAGTGCTGGTCCAGTTCTGGGCGACCTACTGCACCCCCTGCCGTAAGGAAATGCCGACCATGAATAGCCTGATAAAGAAAATGCAGGGCAAGCCTTTTAAGATTGTGACGGTAAATATGGCTGAAAGCCGGGAAGAAGTTGCTGACTTTTTACAGCAGGTGCCGGTCGATTTTCCGGTACTGCTGGATGCCGACGGTGCTACAGTAGGTCAGTGGAAGGTATTCGCTGCACCGGCAAATTTCATTCTGGATAAACAGGGCAATATTATATTTACCCTTTTTGGTGCGATCGACTGGGACTCTGATGACATGGTGAAAAAGATTACGCTATTAACAGAGATGTAATCGGTCAGTTACAGCTGGTACCACCAGGGCAACACCAGTGTGAGCGTTATCCAGATCAGCAGGGTTAGCGGTATACCGACTTTAACAAAGTCATTGAAACGATAATTACCTGCATTCATCACCAGCAAATTAGTTTGATACGCCATCGGTGTTGCAAAACTCATATTGGCCCCGAACAATACCGCCAGGACAAATGGTTCAGCATTCAAACCTAGCTGTTGCGCAATACCCATTGCAATCGGGGTACCAATAACCGCTGCCGCATTATTAGAGACCACGTTAGTGAGCAGCGCCATCAATAACATCAGACCGCTCAATACCCAGGTCGCGGACCAGCCATGAGTCAGCTGCACATATTGCTGTGCCAGAAAATCTGCCGCACCAGTCTGTAACAGGGCGTTACCCATCGCCAGCGAAGTCACGATAATGAGAATAACCGGAACACTTAACGCACTACGCGCATCTCGCCAGCGCAGACAACCGGTTAGTAACATCAGGAACACGCCAACCAGAGCGCTGATCTCGATTGACAGCACACCGCCAGCGGCAGTGGCGACAATAAACAGCATTATAGATAACGCAACATAGGCCTTGTTAGAACGGGCAAGATCGGTACTTGCGTCCAGCACCAGCAGGTTACGACTGGCTTTCATTCGGGTCAGGCTATCGCGTGAGCCCTGAACCAGAACCACGTCACCAGCATCCAGCTCGACCTCCTCGGGATGACGCGTATCTTTCTGGCGTTTCCAGCGCTTGGCTCGGTGTAATGCCAGCACCAGCATCTGGTAACGACTGGTAAATCGCGCAGCCTTCAACGATCTTCCCTCCAGACTTGAGCCGGGCACGACTACCACTTCAGCAATTTGCTGATTGTTATCCATAAGCGGATGATCTTCATCAACCGGTTCATCCTGTGCGTATAATCTTGCCCCTATCAGCGCTTCAAAAGATTTGAGATTCTCCGGGGTATCCCTGGCCACAATATAGTCTTCTGCACGCAGGCTAATGTCGGGTAGCGGCGTCAGGCGTACGCCTTCCTTACCGCGATAAATTTCATGTACCTGTAGCTTGCCTTCGGTTTTCTCAATGACTTCCGCCAGCGTCGCACCATCAGCAAAACCGCCCTCAATAATACGTAATTGCGCAGTAAATATGCGTGCAGAGGTTGAAGGCATGATCGGGTCACGGTGCGGTACGATGCGCGGCGCCACGATCCAGAGGTACAGTATGCCCACTCCGCCAGCGATCAGTGCCGGCACCACAAAATCAAACATACCGAAATCGCGTAAACCCAGTTCACTGGCAAACGAAACAACCAGTAAATTGGTCGAGGTACCAATGGTAGTTGCCATACCACCCATCAGCGTAGCAAACCCTACCGGCATGAGTAAGGAAGACGCAGAGGATGCCGTTTTTAACGAGACACTGATCAGAATGGGTAACAGTAAAATGACTATCGGTGTGTTGTTGACAAAGGCACTCAGTAAGGCCGCACTCAGTAGCGTCAATAAAAAAATAAACAGCGGACTCCTGGACCAGTATCTGGCCAGTACGCGCCCAACCGGCTCCAGTGCTCCTGTACGTACCAGCCCCTGCCCTGCAATCATCAGGGCGCACACAGCAATCAATGCCTTGTGTCCGAAACCGGTTAAAAACTGTTCAGGTGGGTAGGCCCCCTGTGCTGTCTGATAAGGGAAAATCTGGAATACCAGTAACAACAGAATCAGGATAAACAGACTGGAACTGGCAATAGGTAGCTTTTCGTTGGCAAACAGAAACAGTGCCAGCACCACCAGCAGCATCACAAACCAGGCGTGAAAACCTATCTCTGTTTCAATCATGAGTTGCAAACTCGGCTAAAATTGAAGTCATATGGACTACTCTAGCAGAGTTTGGAATCTCAGCGCGAGGGCGAAATTTCCTCACAGCCGCAGCGAATGGTATTCGAAGCTGCCGCAGGGTTTCCGTTAACTATTCAGGTTTAATGGATTATTGATATCGATATGATCCATGAACGGAATTTTACGGTCCTTGTGCGTCAGTTGGTAAATCAGTCCCATCCAGTTACCCATCACTGCATCCGCGGTATCGCACCAGCTATTGCTTAAATTCGGAATAATCATCGCTTCCGGGAACTCGGGCAGCTCCCTGTCCGCAGCCATTGCCTGCAACAGGTTATAGCGATACTCCCTGAACACAGCCTGCTCAAAAAGACTGAAATAGTTTTCTGGAAAGGGGGGGAACTCTGCCAGCTCACCCGCGATAAAACGCATGACTTCTCGCTTGAATTCCTTGATTAATGAAATCGTATCGTATTCCGGATGCCCCTGAAAAAACACGGTACGTATACCATCTTCACTGGTTGCCAGATGCACACAACCATCATCCTCTTCGGTTGCGAGTATATGTAGTCCGGCTGCTCTGAACTGTTCCGGATATACCTCATTCCAGCGCGAATGTGGGACATCAAAACTGGTATTGATATCGACCGTCAATGGGTGCTTCTGGCGCGTCAGCTGATGCCTGAAAACGCCCCATTTCTTGGCCTTCTGTGGATGGCGCTTCTGTGCATAGCGGAATTCCAGCACCGCATGCGTCGCCAGGCAGGAGCAAAGTGTGGAGGTCACGTTCTCATGCGCCCAGTCGACCACTTCAATCAGCGGCCCCCAGAAAGGCTGAGTCGATAATTCCGGCCCGGTCACATTCGCGCCGGTAATGATGAGCGCATCCAGTCCCTGCTGTTTAATATCTTCAAACTTTTCATAATAGGCATCGATATGGGCCTTAGCTTCTGCACTACGTGGTAACGCATCCAGCGTAAAGGGATACACATAAAACTGGGCAATCGGGTTGCTATCCCCGATCAGGCGAAAAAACTGCATCTCGGTCGCTTTCAATGCAGCGTCGGGCATCATATTTAATAGCCCGATATGCAACTCCCGGATGTCCTGGTTAAAAGCGCGCGCTGAATCCAGGATGTTAATGCCTTCTTCCCGCAGGCGTTCAAATGCGGGTAAATTATTGTGCGCGACAATAGGCATCAGCTTTGCCTCTCTATCGCGATTTCTAGAAGGCGCATAAAGTCAGACTCGTTTTTGACCAGGGCCACCTCTTCTGAGGTTACCGTATAACCCTGGCGGGCTATCTCTTCATAGCGTGGTAAACGTGAACGGAACAGACGTGGAAATACCCAGCGTGCGAAATCATCAGGATCCATCTCGGCTGCATAGCTAAGCCCGCTTTCCTCTAAGTACATAGCCAGATGCTGCTGCAAAAATTCCGGTCGATAATACAGCGGTTTGGGTGAACTGACAGCTCTTTCAATCAGCTTGTTTTCCTCTTCCTGATTGGTCACCTTGATGTAAAGAATAAGCGAACATTGGGTCAGCATTTCCATCACAGCTGGCTCTTCCAGCTCGCACAGGCTCCCGCCTACATCATTGACAAAATGTGGATAGCCGTAGATTTCCTGTGCCTTGCGGATAAACTCTGGCACATCGTACATGGTATCAATCTCGGCCTGACGATATTGCGCCTGTCGCTTGATAAAATCTTCCAGTTCTACCCCGCCCAGTTCCGGGTTGCCCAGCTTGCCCACAAAGCTAAGTACCGGCCCCAGATCATGCACCTTGATATTATTGCGGATATATATCCAGTCCTTACGCAGCAACTCCTTCAGAAAGGGAACCTGCATCGCCTGCTGCTTGATCATATCCATAATCGGCTCATCCAGATATCGTGTACCGATGCGGTAATCTCCGGAATAATGGAACCAGTTACTGCCATCGCGTAACATGGTGGAGAGATAAGATTTACCGACACCCGACATGCCGACCAGAGTGACCTTTTTATGTTCCCAGGCGCGGAATTCTTCAAGCGAAAATTTCAAGTAATGCTCCAGTCAATGCAAAAAAGGCGATTATGCCTGAATTCGACAGGTGAAGAAATAATCCACACCCTGTCCTACTCAGGCTGGCTACTGTCTCCTGTCAACCTGAAATAAATCAGGTTAAAATGCGGCATGATTTATATCCTGCTTGTGCTGTTGTTACTCGCCCTGGTCTTCCTGCCCCAGTACTGGGTGAAATCCGTGCTGGCACGCTATAACCGTAGCGATGAAAAAAATTTTCCGGGTACGGGTGGTGAGTTCGCAAGACACCTGTTAGATCGTTTCGACCTTGCTCACATTAAGGTCGAAGCGACCGAGATGGGTGATCATTACGATCCAGAAGCCCAATGCGTTCGACTCAGCAAAGACAAATTCGGTGCTAAAACACTGACGGCAATCACCGTAGCCGCGCATGAGTGTGGGCACGCCCTGCAGCACGCGGCTAAGGAACCTTTATTCGAATGGCGCAGTCGGCTCGCCTACAGCTCGGTATGGGCCAGTCGGATTGGGTCTTTTCTATTATTTAGCGCGCCAATTCTGGTTGTACTTACCAAAGCGCCTTCAGTCGCACTCATCAATTTTACTGGAGCTTTTCTGATTATCGGCTTCGGTGTTATCGTTCAGCTTATTACATTACCGGTGGAGCTGGATGCCAGCTTTAACAAGGCAATGCCAATGCTTAAATCAGGCTACCTGCAGTCGAATCAAATACCGGCCGCTCAGCAAATCCTGAAAGCAGCAGCCTGGACCTATGTTGCGGGCGCGCTGGCTTCACTGTTAAATTTCTGGCGCTGGATGAGCGTGTTTAGACGCTAATGTGAGATGTCTAGCACAGTTTTCATTAAACATTCGTTAAGAAAGCCATTAAACTCTGGCTGTGTTAGAATTTTAGTCTATACAACCCAGTAAAAATTAAGCAAGGAAATTATGAAGTACCTTATCCCTTTAGCCCTTCTGTTGCTTACAACGCCTCTTCAGGCAGATGAGCTGCAACTCTTACAAACCCTTGAACAAATAACTTCGAGTCGTGCCAAAACTGCATCGTCAATCGAGGCAGGCAATGTTCGAGCGCTTTTATGTAAATACTGTCACGGTGACGATGGGAACAGCAAAAAAGACACGATTCCAAATCTTGCTGGCCAAAATACAACCTACCTCATCCGCCAGTTTGAATATTTTGCAAGCGGTAAGCGCAATAACAAAACCATGAATCAGATAGCTCAAATCCTGTCGCCGGAAGACCGCGTAAATATTGCAATGTTCTATTCCAGCCAGAAAGTCAAAAAGCAGGATCATTATCGACCTGAGTTATATGAAACAGGCAAAAGAATATTTGAGACCCGGTGCTTTGTCTGCCATGGTCACGACGGACATGGTAAGGAAGAATTACCTCGCGTAGCCGGACAACCTGCTGAATTTCTGAAAAGAACCCTGGCTAGCTATACCTCTTCTGTAGTCAAACGAGCGGAAACACAGATGAGCGCCGTAGCCAGAACCCTGAGCCACGATGATATTGAAGCGGTCACTTCCTATCTGACTACCCTACAGTAATAAAGTAGCAATAAAAAAGCCCTGTGACTGATTGACAGATACAGGGCTTTTCTGTGTCCGGACAGAAATCAGGAAATTGCTTTCTGTATTAACGGTATCAGAGGTTCAGGCAGTTTGATATTGCCTTCCAGCGCAAATTTCTGAGCACGCTCAGACATTTTATTCCAGGTCTTACGCACGATATCTATCCACTTACTCTCATCATATTCGTCATGCTTACCCGCAAACTCGAGCATGTAGTATTCGATAAAAACCAGGTCAGTAACATCTTCCAGCAACTGGGTATCAGGGTTAACCTTGATGCCCTTTTTGCCTACTGCTTTCTTTACCCGTTCAATCGATTCTTCATCATAACCAACCTGCTGCATCAGGCCTGCGGTGGTTTCCGAATGGAATTTATAAAGCTGGGTACGCCATTGCAGATAGCCCTGACGATCCATGGGATAGTCACTACGCGGCGAGGTCCAGCGCTGAATGTGCTGCCCTCTCATCGCTATCCTGGCGACTTCATCGGGTTCGCTTACGAACCTGTGCAGCATTTCTGTCATGCGATGTGAATACAGCAATTCCTTGGGCCACTCTTTTCCATTCTCATCAACGACTTTATTAGGGTCCTGACTATTCGCCTGATCGATTAATTCAATGACCTGATCGAGTAACTCTGTTGACATACTATTCTCCAAACATAAAAAAGTGCGCCGATTTTACCAGTTTCAGGCTGAATAGACCCTTAAAAATTAGAGGTAGTCAATTGCTTAGGGATATATCAAATCAGGGGGATAAAGCAGGCAATGCGAATCCCTAATACCCCAGTACATTCTTGAGTAATTTGTTGTAACCACTGTAGATTTCTGGATTAGCTTTCTCAAACGCGGGGAAATTCAGTTTTGCCAGCATGGCTTTCCCTTCTTCAGTTTCGCTGGCCGTTAGCAGGGCATTCTGGATACGCGACCTGATCGCCTGGGGAATGTGTGAAGAAGCAGAAAACCCCATATGCGGTAACGATTCGGTAGTAACAACGGTATTCAAGCCTTCGTATTGCGAGACCAGAGCGGTTGGAATAATCGCGGCGAAAACCCGTTTATCCATCACCATCCTTGCGGCTTCAGTGGAATCCTTCGCATACACAATCTGTGGCTGGCGCATCGGGTCATGAAACAGATCCAGCATGCGCAGCGCACCCACACTGGGACTTATCAGGGTTGCTATTTTTTGGGCAACCAGCTCTTCCGTATCGAACACCAGGTTATCTTCATGCGTAACCACTGAAAAGCTGACTGTTTCCGGGATCTTTGCCAGTACGTCAAAATGGTTTTTCTGTGCACGGTAATCGGTAAAATGAGCCGCATCCAGCACCAGGTCAAAACCGTCATTCCTGCGCATCTGTGTCCAGTAGGTCAGGAAATTACTATAGGCCTTAATTTTGACCGTATGCCCGATCTTGCTGCTCAGATAATCTGCCAGCGGTTGATAAGCTTTTAAGATTTCAGCTTTTGGCAAAATGGGTTGAATCGACAGCTGAAAATCTATCGCATAGCTACGCATGGGCAGTAGCGCTATAAATAGCGTACACAGCAATACTTTTGAGAACATTTGATATTCCTCTCGATCAGGTTAACTAGATGTTATGCGGATTCTATTATTATTATGTGTATTAATTTTTATCGGACGTCAGAACATATCACCACATCCAGGGCGAATCCACCCCTGATATTTATAACAGGTAGTTTGAAAATTGCTGGTTAATATGCATAAACGGTCTACGAAATCTTGTCTCGCGCTAGTTATAGGCTGAATTTCACCAGTTTAAAGCATAAACCTTTGTCGCACCTGATATTCAACCCCGCTACAGTGAGTGAGCGATTTTACCAGTACAAAACTGTCAACTGGCCAGCAGATTGGTTCAATCGGTTGATTTGCAGCTGGAAGTGGCATTTTACGGGACACAGTCACATGGGGACTGTAGGCGCGACTTTCCACTGTAAAGCCACAGCGCTCGATCCTGCTACCCAGCTCACGGTGTAGCCGGAGTAATGCGTCGGGGATGTCATCACAACCCAGCCACAGCACTTTGGGTTTTTGAAAGTACCCACTCCGGCTCAGCGTTAACTCAAAAGGTGGCAAACTCAACTTTTGAGCCTGTTGAATAAAACACTCGATACGATGTATATCAATATTGCCCAGGAAATGAAGCGTAAGATGCAGATTCTCCGGATTAACCAGACGGCCTGGCTCCTGCACCCTGGACAGAGTTTTTATACACTCAGTCATTTGCTTTCGTACCTTTTCGCGAGGCCATAACGCGAAGAACAGTCTTTCCTGCCCGGTATGCTCAGGATCCATCAGCCTGTACCCAGCGAAGAAATAGCAGTTGCTTATCCTGATAGCCACCCTGAACCTTACTGTTTAAATCACAAATTAAAAATTCAGCTTTTTCACATTGCTGATTGAGTCCTGTACTTTGTCCCCAATTAGCCTGTATACCCCACAACTCGGCGCCCTGGTAAGCCTGAATCAGGATACCCTGCGCTTGCCTGGTCATGCGAAGGAGCAGTTTGCCCGATTGGTAAATACTCAGCTTATTCTCAGCTTTTTGTGCGCTTAAACCACGATGCCCGGCTATCAATTGTTCGATATCAAAAGGAAGATGATCTGGTACCTGTAGCTCTGGCGCTGACTTTCTTTGTTGAAGACTCATCTGTGTCGGTTCATCATCCAGCCTCGCTGCCGGTGAGGCCAGCTCCTGTATAGCTATGGGCTGTTGTAGCTGGCGTTTTAACTTCAAAGGGAACTCGTTAGGCGCAATAGAGCTATCACTTGCAGAAGCCTTTTCCTCTTCCAGCTCAAATTGAGGCATATATTCACCAGCCCTCTCCGGCTGATTGTTCGGATCCGCTTCAGATCTATAAGCTGGTGGGGAAACCGGCTGTGGTCGAATTTCATCCATCTCAGGCGCCTGATCCACTGTATATAAAACAATATTCAGTGACAGCAGCACAACAGCTGCAGTCGACAGGTACCATTTAAAATTAGGGTGTTTCTTCTGCACGGATCTCTTTGCGGCATTGCGTATTTGCTGGTCTAGCTCAGCAGGCGGCATTTCCAGACGTGTTCGCTGATACAGTGAAACCAGATCATTCTGCCATTGGGATTTCATAAGCAGTCCTCCAGCATCTCTTTTAATTGCTGCATGGCATAGCGCAATCGACTTTTTATCGTTTCCCGCCCCACCGACATGAGCTCTGCAATTTGATAAAGACTCAGCCCTGCTTCCTGCTTGAGCAGGAAAGCATCGCGCTGTTCCATCGGTAATAGCCCGATACTGCGCTTCAATAATTGTACACAGTCCCTGTCCTGCAAAATGGTTTCGCTGGACAGGGAATAAGGCTCATACTCCGAAGGCGTATCCTGCGCCACCGCATGACGAACACTGGCTCGTCTGAAATAATCGATACTCATATTTCTCGCCACTCGGAAAATCCAGGCCCTGAACTGTTCGCCATCAAACATTTGCTGCTCACCGATCAGTTTTATCCAGCAATCATGGAAAGCATCCTGAGCCTGAGCTTCAGACAGTCCCCTGCGCAGCAGGAATAGATACAGCGTCTGGCGATAGCGTGCATACAGCGTGTCGAATGCAGCCATATCGCCCGCGCGATAGGCCGCATACAATGACTCGTCTGAATCTTCCTCGCCACCCATATCAGGAATCCAGCGACTGCGCCAGGGCTACCAGAGATAGAAATGCCGAACGATAACCTGCTTCATCAGCACCTCGTGCTGAACGCGCAAGTTGCAGGATATTTTCATAGCCAAACTCATGCAAATGATCACCTCCCCTTAATTGCTCAGCATACGCAGCAACTGCAGCCGCAAAGCGTAAATCATCCGATGCCTTTGATAATTCCGGCTGGATCTGGCTGCGCTGAATGACTTGACTGATTAGCTGCGATTTCTCCTGCCCTGGTTTTTTATATCGAAAGTTGATCATGGCAAGTTCATCAGCTTTATCCAAAGATGCAGTAGTGGTTTGATAGCGCAATTGCGGGATGCGCTTTACTGCATCCTGATTCAGGGTTATTTCATACAAAGCTGTCACTGTATGTCCCGCACCAATGTCGCCAGCGTCCACTTTATCATTGTTAAAATCCTCACGCTTCAGTAATCGATTTTCATAACCAATCAGGCGATATTCATACACCAGTTGCGGGTTCCATTCGATCTGTATCTTGACATCACGAGCAATGATTTCAAGCGTAGCATTCATTTGCTCTACCAGAACCTTTCGCGCTTCAGCCAGATTATCAATATAGGCGTAGTTCCCATCTCCATGATCTGCCAGTTGCTCCATCAGCTTATCATTATAATTACCACTGCCAAATCCTAAAGTGGTCAATGAGATACCATCGCGTTTTTGCCTTTCTATCAGGTTTAATAAGGCTTCGTGGCTTACTGTACCTACATTAAAGTCACCATCCGTAGCGAGAATGACACGATTAATGCCGTTTTTGATATAACTCTGCTTTGCCATCGCGTATGCCTGTTCGATGCCTGCCGAACCATGCGTCGAGCCACCCGCAGACAGCTGAGCTAATGCGTTCAGGATGTCAGCCTGCTGATTTCCTGCAGTGGGTTCCAGTACGACACCCGAGGCACCGGCATACACTACCAGGGTAATTCGATCTGCTGCAGTCAACTGTTTCACCAGTAAACGAAATGCATTCTTCAGCAGCGGTAGCTTATCCTCAGCCTGCATGGAGCCGGAGACATCAATCAGGAATACCAGATTCGCAGCCGGCCTGGGCCGGTCTTGTTGCTGGTATCCCTGTACACCAATCTGTAGCAGTTGGGTGTGCTGATTCCACGGAGTCTGGGTAATTTCGGTAGTAATAGCGAAGGGCTGATCGGCCTGCTCAGGCCTGGCGAAGTGATATCTGAAATAGTTGATCAATTCCTCACTGCGTACGGCATTGGCAGGCGGTAGCTGCCCCTGTGACAGGTATTTTCGAACCAGCGAGTACGACCCTGTATCTACATCAATACTAAAGGTAGATAGCGGGTTCTCGCTAACCAGTTTGACCCCATTTTCGATCAGCTCAGCAAACTGATCCCGATTGGCTAAAGGAATCGCTGAATTGAGCGCGAGTTTGTGCTTTTCAGTAAACATGCCTGAACTCTCGGATAGCAAAGCCCTGGGCACAGGTTGAAGCGGTAATTGTTGCTGCCTGTTTACATCCGGTTTCAGTTGTTCTGACTCTTGTTTTGGTGTTAACGCTGAATCTGCAAGCTGACTGGCGGTACTAACCGTCCCCACTTCTGCCTGGGTACGCAGCGAATTTTCTGGGCTGCAAGCTGTTATGCCTAGTAAAAAAGAAAAGATAAAGGAATAGAATCTGAGGTTCATCTGCGTCTCCATATTTGTTGTTAATATCAGGAAAACGCAGCAGGTATCTAAAAGGGGTTAAATTTTTCCAGAAATTGAATTATTCCATACCACACAGTTTTTACCCTGCGATTTGGCTTCATACAAAGCATCATCTGCACGTTTAAACAACTTTCGTTCATTATCCAGTGGCATATAGCAGGTAACGCCAAGACTGATAGTAACCTGCCCCACTTCTTCGAAGTCTTCGTTGGCGACCGCACTACGACAACGTTCGGCCATTTTCAGCGCGCCCTCCTGACCGGTTTGTGGCATCAGAATGGTGAACTCTTCTCCTCCCCAGCGACAAAGCGTGTCAACATCACGTACTACGCTGTTTACCCTTTCTACCAGTTCAATAAGCACGCTATCCCCCACCGCATGACCGAAATGATCGTTTAATTTTTTAAAGTCATCGATATCAAAAATCAGCATGGAAAAAACTTCGTTGTAGCGGTTTGAGCGTAGTATCAACTCACTCAGGCTGTTTTCGAATGCACGACGATTGTTGATACCCGTCAACGAGTCAGTGACAGTTAAATCCATCAGATAGGCATTACTTTCACTTAGCTGGACAGTGGCATCGTCAATCTGTTGCTGCAGCGATTCGTTGAGCACCTGCAGTTCCCGGCTACGCAACCACTGGGTAATTAACAGGATCAGCACAACCACTGCAGACATACTCCAGAATACGGTTCTGGTATTCCAGAAAGGTATATCGTGTTTAAACCAGTGATTGTAAATCTTCTGGTATTGATCAGACCGGTTTATGGATTGTCTTGCTAGTTCGAGTTTTTCGAGCAATTGCTGCTGCTGTTTACGTACACCGATATTAAATGGTATGACAGATAAGGGGGTTGAAAGCGTTTTCACCTGGTCAGAAAGCTGGAGGTTTATCGCCACATTCCAGACCACGGGCTCGAGATAGATCAGGGCATCGACCTGCTTGCTCATCAAGGCATAGAAAGCTAGCTCTACCTGCTCGTAGTTGACAATATTGAGTTGCGAGAGCGAGGCCAGCGAGAGGTTTTTCTGCATCAGTTGATGGTTGCTAACCAGTGCAACCTTACGATCTTTCAGGTCACTGACGCTGGATACCGAGGAAGCATTTTCACGTACAAATACTGACACCGGAATCTCAGTGACAGCGGCAGTAAAATCCAGCCACTGCGCTACATCCTGCGTATCTCCTATATTGAGCAGGATGTCTCCAGTACCTTCATCAAGAGTCTGCAGTATCTGTTCGCGATCCTGCAAAACCTGATACTCAAAACGAATTCCTGCACGTTCTGCGATCACATTAAAGACATCAACAACCAGTCCTTGCGGAATTTGTAATGCATTTAATGAGGTATAGGGAGGAATACTGGAAGCAAGCAGCACCACCGGTTCGTCTACGGAGGGTGCGGGGATAGTTTCCTGACTGAATGATGTGCGCGAGAAAACACTTAAAAGCAAGAATATCAGGAAACCTGCAGGGATGAGCGCAATCAATCGGCAAGTGTGAATCTGTGTAAAAAGTACTCTAAGCAAAACATCTACCCAGTCAAAATTCCCTGCTTCGTCCTGTTAAAAATACCACGAAATTCCGGTTTTATTAATCTTATCAGATCAAAGGTTAGTTATTTATTCGGAGCGGATAGATCTCGTATTCAAGTGTCGCGTTGTGTGCGTAATTACTGATGATCAAATTCCAGTTCAGGCTGTGTACCGGCTTCATTCTGATTACCAGCATCTACCATACCGGCAAAATGTATCGCTGTTCGGAGATTCAACAAATCCAGCTCTATGGTCGAGATTTGATGCTCTTGCTGGCGATCAGCCTGCAACAGCTTACGTTCATTCCATACGGAGTTCAGACGCTGCATAATCGGGTCTATCACAGTAGCAGGCTCGGATTTCAGGGAATTCAAGGCTTGAGAGACCCAGTCATTTTCTGCGTTCAGCTCATAATCTACCCTAAATGGAGCGTAGCGCTGCAAAGATCTGGCCTGCGGCCTCTGCCCTGCGTAGTCTTCCTCAGTTAAGCGCAACACCATATTAGTCATGCATTGACTGGGGGCACTCTCGGGATACTCAACGCTGACCAGTGGCGTGGTGGACATAATTTCCAGCATGGGCATATCAAAGATAAAGAAACTCATGCTGCCGCACTGAGTACCCAGATAGGTTCTAACAGCAACACTGAGGCGAGCAATAATCCGTTTAGCCTCATTTTCCCCTGCCACCAGGTTCACGATCACTTTCACCGGATGCTGAAACACGCGTTGTTTGATTTCCCTGAGTAAGTTGAAAGCAGCAGAAAGCGATTCAGCAGCAGGTGTTATGGTAATGACCAGCGCACCAGCCCCAAGAAGCTCACTGATTGTGGACAGGCTTATCCCGGCCGCCGTATCGATCAGGATGAAATCATAGTTGTTCTGCAACTGTGTAAATGCCAGGAACAGATTTTGCTTTTGTTCAGCACCCAGATGGGCAAATTCGGCGATGCCATCACTATAAGGGATAATATCCACCCCAACTGGTCCTTTAACCATTAATTCATCGATTAAAATATCGCCATTGATTAAATCAGAGGTAGAGACTCCATCTATTTGATTTTCAATATATTCTAACCTATGAGAAGCGTGTGCTGATTCGAATACGCATGCCGAATTACCCAGCTTGCGCAGACATACAGCCAGATTAACTAACAAAGATGAGTCAGTATTTTTTGCATATTGATTGTTAACCGCAACCAGGCGAGCACCCACTTTCTCGATTTGATCGTAATCAGACTGCAAGGGTAACGTCATTGCATTGGGCCAGTTTTAATACTGAGATTTTCCGGAAAATAAAACAATATGAACAAGCTCATATATTCCTAATTTAATCATTGACTTAATTAATATACTTAATGCAATATGTTAAACATTATGGCAAATTCAGTAAAAAGCATTACTGATCTTGATTACACCAGACTGCCACCAGCACCCCATGTACTGATCAAATTAATCGATTTATGTCATAGAACCGATGTCAGTTTTGAGGAACTGGAAGCAATTATCGAAAAAGATACTGCTCTGTGTGCCAAGGTTATAACTATATCAAACTCGGCGGCATACAGTCAGTGGAATGAATCGCGTGAATTAAAGCGAATTCTGGTTGTTCTTGGCACTAAAACGATCAAATCGATAGCTTTAACCTCCGCGGTACACCAGTTTTTTTCACAGTTTAGTCAGGAGATGGGCGAAACACTGGGCAGTTCATGGCTCGATGCACTCATTTGTGCACACCTGGCCAGAAAGCTGGCTAATCTAACGGGTTACCCCCACCCTGACGAAGCACACCTGGCAGGCTTACTGCATCAAATGGGACAGTTGATCCTGTTCACCAATGACCCCGTCAAATACCAGCAAATGATGGCATCGGTGCCTGATCAGAACGCTCTGCTGTTCAAGGAGCAGGAGCGTTATGGCCAGAATAGCGCTGACCTGGCAGCTGATATGGTTGCGCAATGGGAGGTTGATTCCGTATTAAGTGATGCCATCAGGTATCAGCACAAACCTGCAGAATTACTCCTGGATACCCACCCTCTGGTCAAATTAACCAGCCTTGCTTCGCAGTTGTGTAATCGACTGAATCATAACAACCGCAAATACCTGGCAGAGGATCAGTTCTTCGGTCTGAACCAGTCAATGATCGAAAACCTGGTACTGGAAGCTACCCAGCTTGCAGTGTCTGATGCGCGTGGTTTTGGTATAGAAGTCGATGAAGATCACACCATTCCGCGTGCTAATGTAGACCACGAATCCATACGTATTCAACTGGCCAGGAAAATGCGGCAGATTGCATTACTGGAGGGTGTACAGAAAACCTTTGATGACGTTGAAGATTTAACCGAAATGATCCAGCTGATAAGTGATCAACTGTTGCTCCTGTTCGGTTTTTCATCTGCCATGTTCTTTTTTCCAGATGCGGAAAATACAGTATTAAATGGCTTTGCCAGTCACAGTAAGAACATCCCTGCTGGCGGTTCATATAGCATTAAATTAAAGCCGAAGCGCAGCCTGGTAGCTGAAGCCGCGTTACAGAGACAGATAAAAGTAACTGGCCATCAAAGTGATTTTACCGAACTGCCGATCATCGATGTGCAGATACTCTCAACTCTGCTTTGTAAAGAGATGATTTGCCTGCCCCTGCTGCATAACCAGAACCTGCTGGCGGTCATTTCAATCGGCTGCAATGCTGAAATGGCAGAAAAGTTTCACCATGACGATGAGTTATTACTGCACTTCGGCACCATTGTTTCTGATGCTTTTGCCAGACAGAACGAAGTGAATAACAAATATCAGCAACAAATGCTTGACGAAAAAACAGAGAGAGATATACATACCAGGAAAGTCATACATGAGATAAACAATCCTCTTAGCATCATCAATAACTATCTCGAATTGCTCTCCATGGGAATGGATCCTGAATCTAATAATAAGGAACATCTTGAAACTATAAAGTCGGAGGTAAACCGAGTCAGTAAGATACTACTTCAGTTAAAAGATGATCAAACCCTTGACGAAAACCACACTCAGGTAAATGTGAATAGCCTGATTACAAACATGCTGGATGTGCTCAAACCCACACTTTACAAAATCAACCAGATTAATAGCGAATTACAGCTGGACTCAAAGCTGCCCAGCATTCAGACTGATGCAAACAAGCTAAAACAGGTGATTACAAACCTGGTAAAAAATGCCGCAGAAGCATTGCCGCAAAAAGGCACAGTTACAATAAGAACAAGGTCTTTAGTGGTGGTAAATAAAACTCAGTATATAGAAATTAGCATTTCGGATGACGGGGAAGGACTTCCAGCAAACATTATTGAGCATCTGTTTACACCAGTACAGACAACAAAAGGGCCGGAACACTCAGGCCTCGGGCTGACAATCGTCAATAAACTGATTGCAGAACTCAAAGGACATATCAGTTATACAACATCGGATCGTGGCGGTGCATCATTTATTATCCTGTTACCCAGGTAGTAGAGGTATAACTTATGACCGGCATCAAGCCATTCATTCAGGAAAGAGACAGTTACGAAAAGCTCACATCCCTGATGAGCAGCAGACCTGTTCAGGTTGAAAATATCGAGAAGTCTGAATTTAAAATTTTACTTATTGATGATAATGCCAATCTATTGCACAGCACCCAGGCGATTATTGAAGCAAAGGGATACCGCTGCCAGATAGCTGATGGCGGGGAATCTGGTTTAAGCATCCTGCGCAATACCCACATCGATATCGTTTTACTTGACCTGGCCATGCCGGATATTGATGGCTACGAAGTGCTCGAAACCATCCAGAAAGAAGGCTTCTCCTGTGAAGTTATTATCGTAAGCGGCGAAGCCACCTTTGATAACGCGACCCGTGTATTTCGCGGCGGAGCGCTGGACTTCCTGAATAAGCCCTACAATCCAGCACGGCTGATCAGCGTTATTGATAATGTCACCTATAAAATCAACCTCAAGCGACACCTGGCTAAGGTAAGCCAGACACTTGAGGCGTCAGAAAAACGCTATCGTTTTATCGTTAGCAATTCACCTGACATCATTTATATGATCGATCATAAAGGCTTTTTTACCTTTGTGAATGACCGAGCCTATGACCTGCTCGGGTATAAACCAGAAGACCTGATTGGCGAGCATTTTTCTGCTCTGATCCACGATGATGATATCGAGCTGGCAAATCATGTGTTTAATGAGCGTCGCACCGGTGATCGAGCCAGCCACAATATTGAATTCAGGCTCAAATGCCTCGATCGCGACACCCCGCATAAATCATTCGAATCCAATTCTATCGTCATTGAATTGAGCTCTATGGGGGTCTATCAAAATGACGATAAAGGTATCCCCTTTCTCGGTACCTATGGCGTAGCTCGCGATATCAGCGAACGTAAAAAGGCGCAGGAGTTGATTCATTTTCAGGCGTATCACGATTTGCTCACGAAACTGCCAAATCGCGAGCTGTTTTTAGATCGTTTAAAACATTCCATGTCTCATGCCGACCGCAACAACAGCAAGCTGGCGGTGATGTTTCTGGATATGGATGGATTTAAATTTATTAATGACTCTCTGGGGCATGCTGTTGGTGACCATCTGCTGCAACAGGTTTCTAACCGGCTCAAGAAAATTCTGCGTGATAGCGATACCGTTTCCAGGATCGGTGGTGATGAATTCAGTATATTGATTCCAGAATTACAGAACCGTGAGGAAGCAAGTCTGGTGGCGCAAAAGCTAATTGATGGATTTTACCAGCCAATCAAACTGGACAGCCATGAAATCACTATCAGCTTTAGCATCGGCATCTCGATTTACCCCGATGATGCCTCCAGCACTGACCAGCTGATCAAGAATGCTGATATGGCGATGTACCACATCAAAGGACGTGGCAAGAATGGATACGAGTACTTTTCTGACCACATGAAAAGCATCTACGAACATCGGCATACAATAGAACAGGATATTCGAAAAGCACTGGATCAAAATCAGTTCGAGCCCTACTTCCAGCCCCAATATAATATTGAAACTTCGGAAATATTTGGCCTCGAAGCCCTGATTCGGTGGAATCACCCGGAGAAAGGATTGATTTATCCAGATAACTTTATTCCGGTTGCCGAAGAAATTGGACTGATCAATGAGATTGGTTTATTCATGTTGAATGCTGGCTGTCAATACCTCAGGGAATGGTTAGATGACGGCTGTGCCCCCTTCAAACTTTCCGTAAATGTTTCCGCTTTTCAGCTGGCCGAAAGCCAGTTTGACATTATGGTCTGCAACCTGATCAGAAAATATCAAATCCCACCCAACCTGATCATGGTCGAAATCACGGAAACCACATTGATGCTAGAAATGGAGAACGTGCTCCCCAGGCTGAAAAACCTGGTGAAATGTGGCGTAGGTATCTGTATCGATGATTTTGGTGTTGGATATTCTTCCTTATCCTACCTACAGAAACTCCCCATCCAGATTCTAAAAATAGACCGCTCCTTCCTGAACTGTGCTTCTGCAGACATCGACAAGGTATGTGTCATCAAAGCCATAGTCGCGATGGCGCGTGAACTCAAACTGGAAGTCATCATTGAGGGCGTAGAAACCAGTCAGCAACTGGAATATATACGTCAAATCGGCTGCAAAATGGTGCAGGGATTCCTGTTCGGTCGACCTGTCCCCCACCAGGAAACTACCGAATTACTGAAAAACCACCATTAATCCGGACTTTATCGGATAAACAGTACAATTCCTCCCAGAAGTCGTTACTTCTTGACCTGAAGCTTATTGCAAAGACTGAAATTTAGATTAAATTCAGGGATAAATATTACGTATTTCAGAACCATTGATCCAGATTTTGATGTGATATTTACTTTTTTAATCTAAATTAAGTAAACCGTAGCTAAATTAAAATTATTAATAAAATCATTCTGTTAAATCGTTATACACAAACATTAATACCTTTCAGGAGTAACATTAAATGAACAACATCGCTATTTTAGATAATTCAGTTCAACTACCACAAAATGATAAATCAGGGCAATTGCAGCAATTGCACACTCACTTTGACGAGAAATACCGCACCAGCTGGTGCTACATGCAAGGTTTGCCCAGACCCTGTTTTACTCCCGGGTTATTAAAAGGATTTCAACAATATATCAGGACCATCACTCGGGAAATGCAGGAAACCAATGGCGAAAAATATGACTTTATCGTCGTCGCCTCTGATGTTGAGGGTATCTTCAATCTGGGCGGTGATTTAGCATTATTTAAGCAAAGCATAGAAGAAGGCCACAAACAGGAGTTACTCACTTACGCCATCAGCTGCATCGACGTTTTATATGCCAACATGACACATCTGGAACAGGACCTGTCAACCATCTCGCTGGTTCAGGGTGATGCTCTGGGCGGTGGGTTTGAAGCAGCGTTGGCCAGCAACGTGCTGGTTGCTGAAAAAGGAGTCAAAATGGGGTTACCTGAAGTCTTATTCAACCTGTTTCCAGGTATGGGTGCCTATTCTTTCCTGTCACGTAAAGTTGGCCCATCACTCGCTGAAAAAATCATATTAAGCGGTAAAATGTACACCTCGGATGAGCTATACGGAATGGGTGTAGTGGACATACTGGCAGAAAAAAATGAAGGTGAAAGCGCTGTATACGATTACATTAAATCTGTTTCAAGACAGTCAAACAGCTACCAGGCGCTACGCAAGGTAAAAGATGTCTGCAACCCGATTACATATAAAGAGCTGGTTGATATCACCAAAATTTGGGTCGACGCAGCTTTTAATCTGACCGATCGGGACTTAAAAATGATGAATCGTTTGATCAGAAGACAAAATTCGCTTGCCTGAAATGCAGGTAAACTGAAATGATCAGCAATTCGTTCGGTTCAGGGTTATCACTTCTTCAGTCAGCCGAATTGGGCGAATGCTGAGTTTCTGCTGATACTGTTTCCTGAAAGGCCGCTACCGTGAGGTTGAAGATTTTTTCAACCTCACGGTTATTCCTTCTCATCTTCTCGGTCCCGATATCGTAGGGTTTCATTTTTTCACCCTTCAGACATACATCGACCAGTGAAGTCGCACCTAATTCTGTTGCGGAACCTTTCAATGCATGCAGACTTTCTCGGTATGCAGGATAGTCGTCCTCCTCAGAGGCGAATATTTTCTCAATATGTCGTTCACCGTCCTTGATAAACCCCTTGATTAATCCCTGGATGAATCCCAGGCCTTCACCCAGACTTGATAAATCCCTCAATACGTTTTCGTCAAACCATTGAGAACTTTTAAATTGAACGGGACTATTTAATGTCGCCAGCGTAGCAAAGTCTTTTCGTTTGGCCTTGCGTTTTTTACCCAGATGACGGGTGAGCACCGCAACCTTCTCCAGCAACACCCGTGCGTCGACAGGCTTGGTAAGGAAACAGTTAGCGCCAGCATCTAAACTGGCCTCTCTAGCTTCGGGCGTCGCATCAGCCGTTAACATAATGACCGGAATATTTTTCTTCGATTCCAGAAAGCGGAGCTCCTTAACGACCTCTATACCTGTTTTTTCGGGCATATTCATATCCAGAATCAACAGATCTATATCCTGCAGCTGTTTGGATAGAATCTCCAGCGTATCTTCTCCGCTACGCGAGAGGATCACCCGATGCCCCACGTGTACCAAAATACCTTCCAGTACCTGCTGATTAACCAGATTATCTTCGGCTACCAGCACATTCAGTGACTTTGCATTACCCTGACGCGCATAATGCTCCGCCAGCGTCACGACATTTGAATCATGAAACTTGACGCTCTGAGCAGAGTGGATCGCGTTAAATAAAAGCCTTTTCTCTAAAGGTTCTTCCAGCGTGGAAACATAATACTGATTGATCAGATTAGACTCGATGACTGAATCAGAAGAGTTCAATAATATCAATGACGCCTGTTTTAAACTTCTTTCAGCTTTCACCATTTGAGCAAACTGGATAGGATTTACATCTTCCATACAGGCCTGATCGACAATCACAATATCAAAGCCATTATTGTCTTCTTCTGCATTAACCAGATTTGAAAAAGCCCTGGCCGCCGAACGAACCCACTCGTATTTAATCGACCAGTTTTTCAGCGAAGGTCGAATCTTGGCTGCTGTCTCCTCCCCTGCAAGTAGCAAAATATGTTCACCAGACAGGCGGTCACTAGCGCGATGGATAACCTCGAAGGGCAATTCAAACCAGAATGTTGAACCCTTGCCCAGCTGGCTGACCAGACCGATTTCTCCGCCCATCAACTCGACGAGATTGCGCGATATCGTGGTTCCTAAACCTGTTCCACCATAACTACGACTTGAACTGGCGTCAGCCTGAGTGAAGTTCTCAAATATCTTATCCTGCGCACTCTCTGATATGCCAATACCGGTATCAGTAACCTCAAACCGAACACGTGGTTTGTTTTCAGTGCCTGAACATTTAAAAACCTTTAATGTGACATTTCCGTGGTCGGTAAACTTGATTGCATTACTGATCAGGTTGATTAAAACCTGGCGCAGATGTGGTTGATCACCGTTAAGGGAATAGGGTGTCTCCGCATCAATGTTGCAGGAAACGGTAAGCCCTTTAATCTCACCCATGGGTGCAAGCATATAGACCACGGAGTTAACCAGCGCATGCAGGTCAAAAGGCTTCGAATCTATGATCAACTTACCGGCTTCTATTTTGGAAATATCCAGCACATTTTCGATCAGCTCTAATAAGGTATTGGCTGAAGTATGCATGCTGTTGACCAGTTCATGCTGTTCAAACGAAAGGCTGGTTTCACGTAGTAGCTCGCCCATTCCTATAACACCGTTTAATGGGGTTCTTAATTCATGCGACATGTTTGCCAGAAAACGACTTTTGGCTTCGTTAGCCTGTTTTGCGGACGCTATTGCAGTATGTAATTTTTTTAACAGGAATGAAGAATATAAAGGTATGGCGATCAGTATGATTAACAGACTTAAGGCAACCGATTGATTCTGTCTCCAGTAATCGCCCCAGATCAAAACCGTCGAAAATCCGACAATACTCACGGCATGAGAAATGTACAGGTATTTGATGCCGTAACGAAATCCGTTACCCAGTACCACCCACAGATAAAACACAAACAGCGGGGTGTGTTCTTCGCTAGTCAGAAACAACAGGGCAGAAAGCGAGGACATATCCAGTAAAATGCCGATAACTCTACGAACTGGAGACGGCGAAGGATCGATCAATATACTGGCGAAAAGGCCAACTGCGATCAGGTAAGACCCCAGAATGACGATATTGGCTGGTAAAGAAAATGCCTGCTGAAAAGTACTGTCCGCGCCCCAGGGGACAATAAAGTAAAGAATAATCGCAACGCCTATGATCAGGCGGAATAAAGCTTGCTCAGACTCAGAATCACCGGACTTAACAATGCGCCTTCTGATTTCTTCAATTATTTTAAATGAGGGAATAATATGCCGCTGATCCATTTATTCAATGCCTGTAAGCTTTAACCATCTTTCAGTTCCAGTTTCACCTGCTTGATATCATCCAGACGATCAAAAAAAGCATCGACACATTGTGGATCGAAATGTTTACCTGACTGTTGCTTCAACAGGTTTAAGGCCTCTTCGGTAGCCCAGGCCTTTTTATAGGGTCGCTCCGTTACCAATGCATCGAACACATCCGCCACGGCAACGATTCTTGCTACTAGCGGTATTTCCCGACCTTTTAGTCCGCTAGGATAACCACTTCCATCAAATTTCTCGTGATGATTGAGTGCAATAACCGAACCCAGCTGGATATAACGCGACTGACTATTGGTCAATATATTGTGGCCCATCACTGTGTGCCTTTGCATGATCTCCCACTCGCTTTTGTTTAATTTGCCCGGCTTAAGTAGTATCTGATCAGGTATACCTATCTTGCCAATATCATGCATGGGTGCGGCATACTCGATATCTTCGCATTCAATCTCAGCCAGTCCCAGCTCTTCGGCAATGATTCTGGAGTATTTAGCCATGCGCAGCACATGATTTCCGGTATCTTCATCACGATATTCACCCGCCCTGCCGAGTCGTAATAAAGTTTCACGCTCCCGGGCAACGATTTGCTGAGTTGCCACATCTACCTGACGCGCGAGCCAGTCGGCCTTATCCTGGATAATTGACTGCTGTTCCTGAATTTTAAGCAGGTTTCTGCAACTGGTTCGGCACTCAATCTGGTCTATCGGGCGCGTAAGAAACGCGGTTGCACCAGCTTCAAGCGCTTCGTAGCGTACCGACTTTTCACTCACCACTGTGATCATCATGACAGGCACACTTTCGCAGTCAGGAAATGTCCGAACTTTCTTTATAAACTCAACCCCATTGATCTGAGGCATACGATAATCCGTAATAATTAAATCAACCCGGTTAAACCTTAACCATTCCAGCGCATCCACTGCGGAGTCGAAACCAGTTACCTGAAGATCACTATCAATTCTCTGGATAACTTTCTGTAAAATAGTCCGGCCAGTAGATTCGTCATCTACGATCAAAACATGACGACGTCTACGCAATACACTTAAACGGCGCGCATTTTCGTAGGGCTCAACGTTTGAACTTTTATAATGGTCTGGATTATCTCTATGAACTTTCAAAGCTTACGCCTCCTTTGATTATTCGAGTACAGGTCCATTATGTACACTGTATTTTTCACCGTAATTTACTCTGGAACATCAAACCGGTCACGTAATTATCGAACAAAAATGCGAAAAGTCTCGAAAAATTCTATTTAGTTGTCTTAAATCCTTATTTTTATGATGTATTTTTTATCTAGATCAATAAAAATGCGCTCTCCGCGCGATGCAATTAATCCGCTGCTGCGAATTGCTCACCACGATTTATCCGGGATACCGTCAATAATCAAAATGATGATCCTGCCATTAAGTGATAGCATTGCCAGTTTTTAACCATAAGCGATTCAAAAACCGGGGGAAATTCATGATCGGTAGTATCGTCCAGAACACCTGGTCAATTTTTCTCGGCCTGTCATTTCTGATGCTCGGCAACGGTCTCCAGGGCACCATCACCGGTTGGAGGGCCACTTACGAAGGCTTTAATGCAACCACCACCGGTATCATTATGACGGGGTACTATATCGGCTTTCTGGTTGGTTCTATTGTGGCACCTATTCTGGTTCGGCGTGTCGGCCATATTCGCGTATTTGCTGCACTCGCTTCGATGGCTTCTACAGCTGTTCTGATACAGATTATGATCATCACCCCCCCAACCTGGTTTTTTATGCGTCTCATTACCGGCGCCTGTTTTGCTGGCACCTATGTCATTGTTGAAAGCTGGCTGAATGCGCGATCGGATAATAACACTCGGGGGCGGGTGCTATCGATTTACATGATTATTACCTACCTGAGCATGGCTGGCGGACAATGGCTGATGAAGCTGGCCGACCCGGTAGACTATGACCTGTTCATGATTTCCTCAATCTTACTTTCCCTGTCTCTGGTACCGGTTTTAATCAGCAGAATAAAAGCGCCCGAAATTGAATTACATGAGAAAATAAGCTTACTCGAGCTCTATAAACATGCGCCTACCGGCACCTTGTCACTATTTTTCGTTGCGATGGCTCATGGCGCCATGTTCAGTATGGGGGCGGTATATGCTAAGCAAGCCGGGATGAACATCGCTGAAACCGTCTTATTTATGAGTACATTCATACTGCTTGGTGCACTGGTCCAGTGGCCGATTGGCTGGTTGTCGGACAAGATGGACAGAAGGATTTCTATCATTGGTACTGCAATGACCGCTGTGGTGCTCAGTGCTGTAGCCGGGATGAATACACTATCGGCGGGCAGCATGATCCTGATTTTTGGTGTGCTTGGGGCGATGTCGCTGGTAATCTACTCTCTCGCTATTGCCCTGACCAATGATCGACTTCTTCCTGAGAAGATGGTCGAGGCAAGTAGTACCATGGTTTTAATTTTTGGGTTTGGATCCATCCTGGGGCCGACAACCACCGGAATCATTCTGCAAACCCTTGGCCATCAGGGCTTTTTTGTGCATCTGGGCGTTACCCACTTACTTATAGCGATTATTGCGGCCTACCATATGCGAACCAATCCAATCATAGTCGAGGAAGACCAGGTGCCCTATCAAAATGTTCCGCCCAAGGCGACTATGGTGGCGATGGAGGCTGTAGCGCTTGAAGCGGAAGAGTCCAGCCTCGCCGCCGAAGATAGCTAGCTGCGAATTAGATTAAAGTTGCATTTAGAGCTTATCAATCTCGAGGAATTTTTTCAGTTCGGATAACTCTGCTTCCAGCTCGCTGACGCGTTGAGCCAGTTCAGAGACACTCACCCGCTGGGATGTTCGACTGGAATCGGCATTCCCCGCTTCAGCCTCATAGGCCTCCAGATCAATTAGGCCGCTAAGCTGGTGCATATACTCCGAATCTTTACGTCCAGGTGTGCGAGGCAGCTTCACGACCAGTTCATTACCGTGATAATCCATCAGCCCTTCTAAAGCCATAACGACTTCTGAATTGTCTTCGAAGTTATGCAGGCGACCACTATGCGCCCTTAATTCTCCTGGCGTCTGTGGCCCTCTCAAAAGCATCAGGCAGATAATAGAAAACTGGGCTTCATTGAGTTGCAGTTCGCTATAACGCGTATTGCAGAATCGATGACTGTATTTTTCGACACCGCGCTTAAAATTTTCCTCAATATGTACCAGGTTATTTTCGGCCAGCTTTCGCACTGTATGCTGCACTTCTCCCTGGGTCATATTCATCACGGGATGGCGACTGGATTTCTGATTACAGGCATTGGTTAATGAGTTTAGCGTCAACGGATACAGATCAGGGGTAACGATGGACTTTTCCATCAGGCAACCAACGACACGAGCTTCTTCCGGGCTCAGTTGATAAGACAGCATAATAAGGCTCTATTTGTAATTATTGTTGGAGAAAGAATAGAAGCAGTATCGAAAAATGTCTATAACCTGCAGGCTATATATGGGAGTATGCCGGAAAAATTTTACTGAAGACGGGTAGATTAAAAGTGCTTAAGCGCCTCTTGCCTGCTTTTCAATCTGACTGGTTTCCAGTTCCTTGATTTTCTGCTGAAGTATTATAATTTCCTGCTGCAGGCGAATTTTCTGCAGGTCACCCGCCAAAGGGATATCTCGCGATATAACTTCAATTTTGTGGATCAATCTGGCTTTATGGCTAACAAACTCCAGATTTTCCAGGGCCAAATTAAAATCAGAAGGGTCGTTATCAATCAACTCGTTGGGCATCTTGCCTCTCCTTTCCTGTTGAGGTTATCAGGCTATGCCAAATATTAAGACAAATCAAGGAACGAAATGTGAAAAGACCGTGAACAAATGTTAAATTTTCGAATTTTTAAAGTGCCTGCTTCAGGAGTACACATTGGTCAGTATGCGGGAATCAACCTTAAAAAGATAAAAAGTCGAATGGCGTATTCCTTAAGATACAAAACTAGCTGAGCAAGACTGGCTGCTCAGCTAGCGTGTTTTACCTGTAAAAATACTACTGCCAGTTTGTGGCTATTACTTTTCCAGCAAAAAGCCAGCAAAAAAGCTGCTTAATTCAGCATACGCGTCCAGTGGCAGAACATGCGCTATATACTGGTCCGGACGCACCACGATCATACAACCCTGAGCGCGATCTATCCCACGCATATCATAGATGTCACCCCTGCCCTTATGATCAACACAGAAAATCTTTTCGTGATCCTGCAGGCCGAGCTTTCCGGTGCGGGGCTTCAGTAATGACGGCATGTCTTCATAAGCCAGTTGATCAAATGTCTGCTGGAATATTGCGCGTAGATCAATTAAAGCATCGATGTCTTCACCCTTAGCGGTATATTTCACCACTGGTGATTGAGGGTCGCTCTCCAGCCAGTCAGCCAGGCGATGAATCGCAGAACCCGCAGCTGAACTGTCATTTTCACCAGCAAAGGCATAGATACGCCAGCGACCATCGGCCTCGGCAGCATGACCAAGTTGCATCTGCATGGCATCGGCCAGACGCACCACAGGAGCCGAATGAAATCGACGTCCAATTTCTTCTCCCGTTGCCAGGGCTTGATGGGTAGGTGCAGCGATCAGGGCGGATTGGTGATACTTCACTGCGAGTCCACCGGTAAACTCCAGGTTTTCCTTAAACTGACGTACAAAGCGGGGTTCATCCCCCTGATCAAGCTCAGATTGACCTGCAGGTGCAGACATAATGCGCGCCCATTCGTGGTCGGTATCGACCAGACGTTTGGCTTCTGCCCAACGTTCTGCCGAATAGCTGTGCAGCAGGCTGGCATCTGCGCGACCCTGGAAAACATGTGCGAGTTTCCAGCCCAGATTAAAGGTATCCTGCATCGAAACATTCATACCCTGACCAGCCTTGGGGCTGTGAGTATGGCAGGCATCACCGGCAGTAAACACGCGCGGATTACGTGTTGCCCTTTGTTCTGCCGGTACATCGTCAAATCGATCCGTCATACGATGTCCGATTTCATAGATTGACCACCAGACTATCTCTTTCACATCAATCGAATAGGGTTGCATAATCCGATTAGCCGCAGCAATCATATCCTGCTGGGTAAACTTGCGGTTTGTCACTCGCTCGTCTTCATTTAGCTTGTCCAGCTCAACATACATACGGAACAGGTTTCCACCTTCGCGTGGAAGGATGAGCACATTGCCTTCATGTGATGAAGTAATCAGGCATTTCTGGCGCACATCCGGGAAATCAGTATTCGCCAGTATATCCATAACGCCCCAGGCCTGGTGCGCTGCATCGCCCTCCAGCTTGCCGCCGATAGCTTCGCGTACATTTGAACGAGCCCCATCGCAACCGACGACATAGTTGGCACGTACTGTCGTCGTCTCACCCCAGTTCACACCTGTGTCTTCCAGCGTGACCGTTACCGGATAATCATCACTAGCGCTGTCAATCTCCAGATCCTTAACCGCCCAGTTATAATCAGGTTCCAGTCGGGTAGGCGAATTCATCATCACATCAAGAAATAGCTGATGCATACGCGCCTGATTGATCAGGATATGTGGCATTTCCGACGAATCGTCAGCAACATCCTGTACCCTGCCAATGCGCTTAATATGCGCAGGGTTCTCTGGATCTGGCATCCAGAAGTTGGTCTGGTTTACCCAGTAGGCTTCGCGCTTAACGGTGTCAGCAAAACCGAAAGCCTGAAACATTTCCATAGTACGCGTGTTGATACCATCTGCTTTACCCTTTTGAATATTGCAGGGGCTGGCTTCCACAATCATGGTGCTAATCTCTGGAAACTGGGACAATTGCGCGGCTAAACACAGCCCGGCTGGCCCGGTACCTACAATCAGTACATCGACTTTTTCAGGCAATGGGCGATAGGAAACTCCAATCTCACGTCGACACAGCGCTGCATCTTTAATATCCGGGTTACCCGGGCGAAAACCGTCTACATAATATTTCATCGTTACTCCTCCACTCTCATGTCAAAAAATGATCATATCTACATAAAGTGTCAACGACACTAAATTAGTATGTATACTTATCATATAGCCGGTTTTGAATCGCCTCAATATTTAATAAGTGTACATATTATATTTTTTATTGTACTTTTCGCTTAGCCCAAACAATGTGGTGCAAATTAAAGGATAAGATACCGCTAACCAAAGCATGACGTTTCAATCGTAAGGAGTTAGAAGTGGCTTTATTTGACATGGCAGGACATTTAATTAGACGCTTGAACCAGATTTCAACCACCGTGTTCCATCAACATGTGAAAGAAGCTGGCTACGATATGACACCGGTTCAGTTCGCTGCAATGCAGGCTCTTCGCACAAACCCGGACATCGAACAGGCACAGATTTCTGCCCTGATTGCCTATGACCGGGCAACGATAGGTGGTGTTATAGATCGCCTTGAACAGAAAGGCTATATCTCCCGAACAATCAGTAGTCGGGATAAACGGGCAAGAGAATGCCGATTAACCCAATTGGGGGAAAAGGTGATACAAGAAGTCTCACCAATTGTCGAAGCGCTGCAACATCAGATACTCAATGGGCTAAACGAGAATGAGTACAGCCAGTTTCTCGCATTAGCACAAAAAGCGGTCAGACATGATCAAAATCTAGCTGAGAAATAAACTGCAGTGCTAAATCGCAGCCAGCATAAACCCTGGCTGCTCCGGCCCGGTGCGTTAGATTCCAGATTCCGTCATATTACTGTCACCAGTTCTTAACCAGATCACTACCTTAGCTTCACACGGCTGTTACATCGATTGATCAACATCGTCTGTTCGGAAAACCAACACCTAAACGGGAGATACACATGAAACCAAACACCGTCAGGGCTTCGCTCAGCGCTCTGTTATTCATCACCAGCTTCTCTGCCACAGCTGACAACTGGAAGCACCAGGAAAAACACGAGAAACACGAAAATAAAATCAATCAGAGCATTCAGTTAGGTCCTCGTCCTTCCTACCTGATCAACGACATGCAGGACAGCAAACTGAAACGTAAGCTACAACAGTGCGCAAAAGGGCCGTTTTACAAAACCGAATTTTCCATCGGCCATCGTGGCGCATCCTTACAGTTTCCGGAGCATACCAGAGAATCATACGAGGCCGCTGCACGTATGGGTGCAGGTATCGTCGAATGCGATGTCACCTTTACTAAGGATCGTGAACTGGTATGCCGTCATTCTCAATGTGACCTCGCCACCACCACCAATATCCTGCAAACCGAGCTAGCGGCGAAATGCAGCAAACCTTTTACCCCCGCGACCTACGATGCAACCGGCAAGTTGTTAACTCCGGCCTCTGCAACCTGTTGTACCAGTGACATCACTGTTGCTGAATTCAAATCATTACGTGGCAAAATGGATGCAAGCAATAGCGCCGCAACCACAGTTGCCGAATACCTGAATGCCACACCTTCCTGGCGTACCGATTTATACAGTGGAATCGGCACCCTGATGACGCATAAGGAGAGTATCGAGTTATTCAAAAAGCTCGGCGTGAAAATGACACCAGAACTAAAGTCTCCCAGTGTCTCCATGCCATTCGAAGGTGATTACACACAACAGGATTATGCCCAGCAGATGATTAATGAGTACAAACAGGCTGGTGTGCGACCTGACCAGGTATGGGCCCAGTCTTTCAACATCGAAGATATCTATTACTGGATTAAAAACGAGCCAGCCTTTGCTATGCAGGCAGTTTACCTGGACGGTCGATATGACGATGCCAGCTTTGATGTTACCGACCCAGTCAGCTGGAAGCCCTCTATGGAACAACTGATTGCTGACGGTGTTCAGGTAATTGCACCACCGCTATGGATGCTGCTGGAACTGAATAGCCACGGTGAGATCGTCCCTTCTACCTATGCAAAACGTGCCAAAGATGCAGGGCTGAAAATCATCACCTGGACCCTGGAACGTTCGGGGCTGCTTAAAGATCACGGTGGCTGGTATTACCAGACGGTGAATTCTGCGATTAATAGCGATGGGCAGAAAATGGAAGTGCTAGATTTGCTGGCCAAAGATATCGGCGTTATCGGCGTTTTCTCCGACTGGCCAGCAACCGTTACTTACTATGCTAATTGCATGAATATCAAATAAGTCAGAATAACAACACGAGGTAGCGGTAACTTAAGGGCAGTCGAACAGTGACTGCCCTATTCCTTGTCGTTAATAAATCACTTTCCACAAAGGCTTGAAGAAAACACAGGAATAAACATCTGGTTTATCGGCCATCAGCATCAACGTATCTCGGAACAACCATAAAATAATTATGGATGTTTTTAACTAGCTCTCGTGCACCCTCAAACCTTGTGCAACATCACATCCCGATTAAATTTTTAATCTGGAGCATACCTGGCCCATAGCCAAATACAGGTTTGCCACCTAAGCTTATTCAAGGTAGGTAAAATATCTCGAGACAACATCTCGCCATATTGAGTAGTCCAGGTGTTTTTTTGGCATTCGTAGTCTTATGATTTTTGAGTTTTATGCTTTCCGCGTTTGAAAAAGCGTTCCTCCGCACACTTAAGAGCAACTATCGTCGTGATCCCGATGTTGCGCGTTATCGCTATAACGAACTCGGCGCCGTGCTGTTCCTCGGCGTGGGTGTAGTAGCTCTGATCGCACTGCTATTGATACCCCACTTCCCCCTCAAGGGCCTAGTCTATGGATACACGGCCTACTGTTTCCTGATCCCGACAGTGATCAAATTTCACCCACCAGGTTTATCATTAGGATTAGCATTTATGCAGATTCCGGGTGGCCTGGCAATGATTGTATCGCTGCAGGCAATCATGCCGCTTGACATGGTGTACCTGACTGCATTTCTCTACCCGATCGTGTTCATATTCGCCTACGAATTCCATCATCCGGGCTACATCCGATGGACTTTGGCAAGTGCAGTACTAGCAACCGCCATAATCATCGCGATACGCGAATTGCCTTACTGGCAGGCATACATGGTCACAACCTTCGGCTCAACGTTAATTATTGGACGGGTCGTGGACCTCGCCTCACAACGGGTACAGGACCTGGCGAATCGCGATTCGCTAACCAGTCTGATCAACCGGCGTTATTGGGAGGAACGTGTTGATCATCTGGTTAGTCTTGCTCACGGGGACGAACAACCGGTTAGCCTGGTTTTTCTTGATCTTGACAACTTCAAGAGGGTGAACGACACCCTCGGACATAATGCTGGAGATCTTCTGCTACAAACAGTTGCCAGGCAGCTGGAAAAGGTATGCCGAAAAGCTGACCTGCTCGCGCGTTGGGGTGGAGACGAATTTGCGATCGCAATGCCAAATACTAATAGAAATCAGGCCCAGTTTCTGGTGACGCGGTTGCGCGAGAGCCTGAATGAAGCCGGGTTTTCCGCGGGCATCGTAACCTTACGCAAAGGTGAAACACTGAAACAGCTATTATCACGGGCCGATAATGCGATGTACCTGGAGAAGTCGCAGCGTCGCGAACTTTAAAGTTTAGGAAAAGTAAAATAGCAATCCTGCATTAAGCGGAATTTCTGGATGTGGTTATGGTGGAGAGAGGGATTATTCGGCACATCCCTGTGCCTCTCCTTTCAGGTTCGCTGCGCTCATGCAAATTCGATCCAGTCGAATTTATCGACCCTCTTATCGGGTTCGAACCCCTCTTTATTTTATCTTCAGGTATAAAAAAACCCGATCATCGTCGCCTTTGATCAGGTTTGGTTTTGGCGGAGAGAGAGGGATTCGAACCCTCGATACGTTGCCGTATACACACTTTCCAGGCGTGCTCCTTCAACCACTCGGACACCTCTCCATTTCTTTAAATTGTCAGACTCCGTTCAATAACTGAAATCTCTTCAGCTATCAGCACGTCGTGCTCGTTGAGTCGGGCGTGCTGCAAACAGGTTGCGAAGCCTACCTCATGCTTAGATTGGGATCAATGGTTTAGCTGTGTTTTTATAGCGAATTTGTATGATTAATATTGGCTATTGAATAGATAGCCAGAATTTCAGTTTCGCGGGCGCCAGATTTGCTAGAATCTGCCCTTTTGTACGAACCAATATGCCATGCTAACTGTTATCTCACCTGCCAAAACTCTTGATTACGAGTCCGCCCTGCCTACCGATAGCTTTACCCGGCCAGACCACCTCAAGCAGTCGCAGTTATTAATCAATCGTCTGCAGGACCTGTCAGTTCTGGACCTGATTGAACTGCAACATGTAAGCAATAACATCGCTGAAGTTAATTTTGAGCGTAACCGCACATGGAAAACACCATTCACCCCAAAAAACTCACGTCAGGCAGTTTTTGCTTTTAAAGGTGATGTTTACACCGGTCTGGATGCATACAGCCTGAACCAGAAAGAACTGGATTTTGCGCAACAGCATTTACGTATTTTATCCGGTCTGTATGGTGTGTTAAGACCACTCGACCTGATGCAACCCTACCGGCTTGAGATGGGCACTAAACTAAACACCACTGAAGGTAAAAACCTGTACGAGTTCTGGGACCTTAAGATCACTGACACACTCAATAAACAACTCAAATCGCTAGGATCGGATACACTCATTAACCTCGCCTCCAATGAATACTTCAAAGCCGTCAAGGCCAGTAAATTAAAAGCTCGCCTTATTACTCCAGCGTTTAAGGATTATAAGAACGGTGAATACAAAATGATTGGCTTCTATGCCAAGAAGGCGCGCGGTTTGATGACACGCTATATTATTCAGAACAACATTTCCGATGCTGAGCAGCTTAAGCAGTTTGATATAGAGGGTTACCAGTTTAATTCGGCAGCCAGTGAAGGCAATAACTGGGTTTTTACACGCCGCCAATAATCTCAAAAACCGATGTTGTGATCAGAAACGAAGAATCGCAACCTCATTTATCGTATCCTGCCTGCTGATTTTCAGTATTTGACAGGATTTATGGTCGACCTTTCTCCACGAGCGCATCGATTGCATGTTATGGCTGGCCTGCTGGTTGCCATGATCGTCTTTGCCTTGCTGGTCGCGGTCCCGATCTATTCGGTAAAGCCATTAACCCACCTGCAGCGTATTCAGTCGGTCGGTGTCCTTAAGGTACTCACCATAAACGGCGCTTCCACCTATTATCAGGAATCTGATGGTGCGGATGGTTTTGAATACCAGCTGGCACTTCTGTTCGCAGATTTCATCGGTGTCCAACTGCATATGCAGGCTGTTGATTACTCGGCGATTTACCAGGAACTGCTGTTTGGTAATTATGACCTGGCTGCAGCCGGTTTATCCCGACAGGATGCAAACATCTCCCCCAAAATCCGCTTTGGACCCGCGTATCATGAAGTCCACCAACAAATTCTGTACAAAAAAGGCCTGCATAAACGGCCAGTCACTATAAATGATTTAAAGAATGGCATTATCGAGGTCGTTCAGGGAAGTAGCCATCAAACCGTATTGACTGAATTACATAAAAAGAACCCGGAACTCAGCTGGCGCAGCAATACAGATATCGCGACCGAGGAACTCATAGAACTGGTGGATGAAGGTCTGGTAGATTATGTGCTGGCGGACTCGCATGAAATTGCGCTGCAGAGACGTTTTTTTCCTGAACTACGCATCGCATTTGAAATTCCCCCTCCCAAGATTTTGCAGTGGGCATACAGGGAATCTGATGACAATAGCTTACAGATGACTCTGCAGAAATTTTTTAACACGATAAAAAAAGATGGCCGCCTGGATCAGTTGATCCATCGTTACTATAGCCACGTAGAAAAATTTAACTACTCAGATATTCAGACCTTTTCACAACATGTACGAGAT
Source organism: Gammaproteobacteria bacterium (assembly GCA_050288105.1). GTDB lineage: Bacteria > Pseudomonadota > Gammaproteobacteria > JACNJF01. The sequence continues at coordinate 229,344 of JBNKDE010000001.1, read as the reverse complement.
CGGCTGCCTGAATACCGTGACCTATTTGAGCGCGCCGCAAAAGCCCAGGGTATAGACTGGCATTTACTTGCCGCGATTGGCTACCAGGAGTCGCTTTGGAACCCTAAAGCCAAATCACCCACTGGTGTGCGTGGGTTGATGATGCTTACTCAGAGCACAGCCGAAATGATGAAGGTAAAAAATCGACTCAATGCCGAGCAAAGCATTATGGGGGGAGCGAAATACTTCAAGCGGGTACTAGCTAAAATCCCAGAACGTATACCTCAGCCAGATCGGACCTGGTTAGCGCTGGCCTCCTACAATGTAGGCTTTGGGCACCTGGAAGATGCCCGAAAAATCACCCAGATGAATAATGGTGATCCTGATAAATGGATAGATGTAAAGGAAAGCCTGCCTCTGCTCAGCCGAAAAAAATGGTACAAGCAAACCGTGCATGGCTATGCGCGCGGCCATGAGCCGGTTAAATATGTTGAAAATATCCGTAAATATACGGATCTACTGGAGTGGATGGAAATCAGGGAAAATGGAGAAGAAACCTTGAAAAAAGATACCCCAACAAACGACAGACTTTCATTACCCCCCAGTTTTTGATTGTTGATGATCAGCTTATTCGTAGCAATCTGTTAAATTTTCAAGACAATCAATAATTCGTTATCAGGTTTGGCCATTAGCATCCCGAATGGCTCGTTTGGCAGCTCTGCGCTGTGCAAAAAAATCACTAAGTATAGTCGCACAGGGCTGCTCCAGTATGCCGCCTGTTACCTCAATTTGATGATTAAAGGTAGCAGTGTCAAGCAACTCGCAACTACTTACGATAGCACCTGTTTTAGGTTCCAGAGCACCGTACACCAGTCGTTTTACTCGCGCATGAATCATTGCACCTACGCACATAACACAGGGTTCCAGCGTCACATAGAGCGTTGTATTGACAAGCCGATAATTACCCATTTTTTGTGCAGCATTGCGCAGCACTACGATTTCGGCGTGTGCAGTTGGGTCATGCGCAGATATAGGTTGATTATGTCCAGCTGAAATCAGCCTATCAGCCTCGTCCACCAGTACCGCCCCTACGGGGACCTCACCCAGTTCTGCCGCCTGTCTAGCCTGCTGTAGAGCAAGTTCCATCCAGTGTTGATCGCTTAATTCTACTCCCACGCTATTGTAAACAATCCTTTTTTATTTTTTATATTCAATCGCTTATATCTCTGCTATATCGAAATACCATGAAAAATACCATGCTCAGTTGTTCTTCAAAAAGTTTCATTTTTTCAACTGTCCAACTAGAGATGCGGAGCACAGAAGCCTGTTTGGTCGGGTAATAGCGATTCCAGTCCTATGAGTGTTCAGCACAATTCACCTGGCCAAAATACCTGCCTATGATACCCGTCAAATACTGCGAAAGAAATCGTAAAAAAACTGCATTGCCGCAACAACGGCGCGTTTGAAGACTGTTTAACTGACTAGATTTAACCGAGGCTGTTACGCAGAATTATTGATAGGCTTCCGAAAAAACTCATGATTTGAAAAACTCGTAGTAGCTGCCCAATCCTTTTTTCAACGCCGCCTTATACAACATGGCTACAGTAACAGTATCTTGAATGGCCATACCTACTGTGTCAAACAAGGTTATCTCTTGTGCGTTTTCACGACCAGCCTTTGTGCCCAGCAAGACTTCACCTATTTCGGCGTGAATATCCTCAGCTTTAATGATGCCCTGCCCCACAGCATGCTGGGTATCACCGTATTTGATGCAAAGCTCAACCGAGTCGTTTACCACTTTTGCGTCTTTAAACAGGTCTGCGCTCAGCTCCTGCTTACCCTGCATATCAGAGCCGATAGCCACAATATGGGTACCGGGTTGCACCCAGGCTTTTTGCACAATGGGGCCACGGTGAGCACGCGTTGTCGTTACCACCACATCGGCGGCACGCACAGCCTCTTCTGCGTTCTCACAGGCCTGAATATCAAGCCCGGTTTCAACCGACATTTCGCTCACATAGCTCTGCAGCGCTTCCGATGAGGCATTCCACACCAGCACTCGGGTAAAATCTCTTACCCGTATGATGGCCCGCAGCTGCCTGCGCGCCTGATTTCCCGCTCCCATAATACACAGGGTTTTGGCATCTTCTCGTGCCAGGTATTTGACCGATATAGCGCCCGCTGCTGCGGTACGACAGCCCGTAATCCAGGTGCCATCCATTACACACTTAAGCGCACCCGTATTGGCTTCAAACAACATCACCGTATTCATACCCGTGGGCAAACCTAAGGCAGGATTATTTTTGTATCCACCAGCGGAGGATTTTAGCGAGATATAACCTCCGTCCAGGTCGAGGCCACCCTTAAAATCGATACAAGCATGAGAATCCGGCAATTCCACACCCATAAAATCTGGCTGCACTACCTTGCCGCTGTTAAATGCGCGGTAGCCGCTTTCAACGGCTGTTAATACTTCATCCAGGTCGATGAGCTCGCCCACTTCATCCTTATTTAACAGTAATGTTTGCATAGTCTGTCTCCTGTTTTGCCGTAGCTTAGAAAATGCCCTGTACGTGCTCACCCTTAAGCAGGCTGCCAATACGGTCAATATCCCAGTTACCAGAAGTCAGCACGACACAAACCTTCTCATCCGGGTGAGTCTTCACCAGGCCGGTCTGTAAAGCAGCAATACCCACACAGGAGGAAGGCTCGGCAATCAGTTTTGCATCGTTGGCGACCATGCGTAATGCGTGTTCAATCGCTTGCTCGGAAACAGCAACAATCTCGTCGACATACTTTTCGATAATCGGGTACGGGTTATTACCCGGCCAGTCACAGGCCAGCCCATCGGCCAGGGTTTGCTTAACCGTTACCCGGGTTCGCTCACCGTTTTGTCGGCTCATGTAGTAGGGGCAACAGGCTTCGGCCTGAACACCCACCACTCTAATATGGGGTTTGGATTGTTTTATGGCAGTAGAAATACCGGAAATCAGACCACCGCCACCAATAGGTACCAGAATGGTATCCAGATCGGGGAGATCTTCCATTACTTCAAGAGCGATGGTGCCTTGCCCTGCCATCACATCAAAGTCTTCGTAGTTGTGAACGATGGTGTAGCCATGGGCTTCCACCTCGGCATGCACTTTGTTCCAGCGTTCGATGTAGTTGCGATCCCATAGAATGACGTTAGCACCCATGGAGCGAGCATTGTCGACCTTAACCGCCGGGGTATCTTCCGGCACGATGACCGTAGCCGGAATACCCAGCAACTGCCCAGCATAGGCTAAAGCCTGACCATGGTTACCGGATGAACTGGTGATAATCCCTCGGCTCAGCTCTTCTTGCGACAGAGAGAGGATCTTACTTAGCGCCCCTCTCAGCTTGAATGCCCCGGTAATCTGGAGCATTTCAGGTTTCACATAAACCTGACAGTCCAGTGCCTTATCCATTTTGCTTTCGCGTAAAAGCGGCGTATGACGAATATACGGCTGAATACGCTGTGCCGCTTTTTTTATATCATCTAAGGTCACTACTGTCTTTTGCATCATCATTCCCGTTGTTTTCCAGGCTATTTAGTTTGTGCGAACGTTAGCGCCTCATCGAGAGTCTCTATCACCATGCCTGCCTGTTCGGCAGACAACACCAGTGGTGGACGAATCTTGAGTACATTGTGGCCCATGGCACAGGCACTCAGTAAGACGCCTTTTTCACGCATGCGATTGACTACCCGGCTGGTGAATTCGCGATCAGGTGCGCGTGTTGCGCGATCAGACACCAGTTCCACGCCGACAAACATACCTACGCCGCGTACATCACCAATGGCCTCATGTCGTTCGGCAAGACCCGTGATACCGTCGCGCAGGATCTTGCCCACATTGGCCGCATGTTGTATCAGGCCTTCTTTTTCAATGGTATTCAGTACTGCCACCGCAGCCGCACAGGATACGGTATTGCCGGCAAAGGTGTTGAAATAGCGTGAATTTTGCCCGAACTCCGCCACCGCGTCGTTGGTTGCCATCAGGCCCGCAATCGGCTGGCCATTGCCCATGGGTTTGCCCACGGTAACAATATCCGGCTTTAGACCGTGACGCTGAAAGCCCCACATATGTTCACCTGTACGCCCGAAGCCAGGTTGCACTTCGTCGGCAATGAACAGGCCACCAGCGCGCTTGATAGCATCGACCGCACCCTTCAAAAAGCCAGCGGGCTCCGGCAGGATGCCGTCACTGGTAAAGACTGAATCGACCAGAAGCATCGCAGGCTTAATACCGTGGCGCTTGAGATCCGCAATAGCTGCTTCAACATCGCGCGTAAAACGCTCCGCCAGGTCGGCACCCTCGGCATGGTATAGACGCGGTGCAGGAACCAGGCGAACGTGAGCACCGAGATCAACGGTGGGGCCGAGCGACGGCGAAAATTTCGCGACCGCATCGGTAAAACCGTGGTAGGCGGTTTCGGTTACGATAACGCCTGTGCCACCAGTGCGAACCTGCGCAATACGGTAGGCAACGTCGTTCGCCTCACTGCCAGTACAGGTCAGCATAAGGTGCGCCAGATCGGTTTCTGGTACGGTTGCGAGCATGCGCTCAGCCAGTTCCAGAATAGTGTCATGCAGGTAACGAGTGTTGGTGGCGAGCGTTTTTACTTGTGTACAAATCGCCTCTGTGACCGCTGGATGGCAGTGCCCCAGCGACGCAACATTATTGTAAATGTCGAGATAGCGGCGGCCTTCTGGATCGATCAACCAGACACCCTCGCCGCGCACAATGTGCAGCGGGTGCTCGTACATCAGGCGATAAGCCGGCCCAAGTAGCGCATCGCGTCGCTTAATCATGGCGGCAGTTGCAGGGTCTACGTTGGCCCGGCCGGGAATATAGGCGTTGACCATATTGAGGTCAGTTGTACTCTTCATTGTCTTTTTCTCTTTATATTTCGGTCAGTAAGCGGTCGCGTGCTTCATCGTGGGAAATCTCGGCCAGCTGGGACAAAACTTTCCATGCTCCCGGGTTGTGCTTCATGATGTAGGCGCGGTTTTCGGGGTAACGCGCTGCGCGCCACTCCGTGATCAAAACAGTAATAAGATGGCGAGTTGCCACCAGATCAGTAACAATCTCCAGTTCTGCGTCGGTTAACGGCAGTGTCCGGTGATAAGCACCAATGAACTGTGCCGCCCTCTCGAAGGGATCGTCGTTGTCCAGCATCTGGAAAGCTGCAGCGGTCGCCACTTCTCCCACCAACGGCGCATGCAGCATGTCACCAAAGTCGATGATGCCCACGATGCGTTCATGATCTTCAGGCGCGACCAGCACGTTGTAGCGGTGATAATCGTTGTGAATTACCTGTGCCCGCATCGATGCCAGGCGCGGCAACACATGCTCGTTGAAACTGTTCATAAAAGATTCAGCAAGCGCACGCTGTGAGGGGTCTGTAATGGCATCAAGCTTGTCTACCAGGCGGTGTGCGGCAGAGACATTCCACAGCAAATCTTCGTGCGCCGCTGCAGGATGGTTGAAGTCGCGTAAAGCCAGGTCCAGCCTGGCGAGCACGGTACCCATGGCACGCTGCTGGGCGGCTGTGCACTCCGTGTCGCGAACCTGAACACCATCAAGATAGCTCAGCATACGCACGCTGGTGTTTACCCCACTGGCCAGCGTTACATTATCGCGTGTGCGCCCGTCCAGCGTGCGTACCACCTGAGGCACCGGCTGCTCCGGCGAAACGCTGGCAATATGCTCAAGCGCTTCAATCTGAAAATCCACCACCGACACCGGCTCTGACGGATTACTGATCTTGAAAACGTAGCGGCGGTTGTCAGCAGTTTCTATGCGACAGTTCTGATCACGCTCACCTGCCAGCGGGGTGATCTTGCCGCTAATACCGTACAGGCGGTCAACAAGCTCAGCAACTTTGTCGAGAACCAGATCGGGCACGGCCGAGCTCGACGCTGTCGCTGAAACAGGGGATTTCTCCTCCATCAGTTGACTCATTGCATGTCTGGAGTTTGAGGTAGAGGATCCAGTCCAACTAAAGTAACAAGTTGGCGAACATCGGTCAGACGGTTAACGTCGTAGCCATCGACCCTGGGTTCATGGTTACGATCGATAAAGGCTTTGGCCTTGAAGCCGAGGGCTGATGCTGTGGCCAGGTCGTATTGAAAGCTAGATGATACATGCAGCATCTCTTCTGGCCCACAGCCAAGCTGGTCGAACATATATTCGAATGCCTGGGCCCGTGGTTTGTAGGCCTGGGCTTCCTCGGCAGTGTATACTGCGTGGAATGGCGCCTTAAGATGAGCTACACTGTGTGGAATCAAATCCTTCATTGAGTTTGACAGAATCACCAGTGGTATGTGCGGTGCGATGGCTTCCAGAGTCTCAACCACGTTCGGATGCGGCTGCCAGGTAGGCACGGCATCGTACACAGCAATTGCATCTGATTCACGATATTCAACGTTGTGTGCTTTACAGGTGCGCTGTATGGAATTGGCAACGACATCAAAAAAGGGTTTAAAGTCACCTAGCACTTCGTCGAGGCGATAAAAGCGAAAACTCGCTAAAAAGGCTGGCATTTTTTCCGCTGTAACGCGGTCAGCAAAAAGCTTTTCTGCTGTTGGCCCCATTTCAAAATTGATCAGGGTTCCGTAGCAGTCAAAACTGATATATTTAGGTTTGTAACTCATATTACTTATCTCCGACAGTCAGTGGCTTTACACAGAAAAAAGTTTATACGTATCAGCACCGCATAGATGCTTTATTCCTGTAACTCACAAGCATTTTCCTTTTTGATCATGAACCTTCGTGATATTTTCTGCGGAGTTGGTAGCACCGGCCCACTGTCTGGGCCTGGGCTTTCACTATTTTTCCATCTATGTGGTCAACGTATCGGTTTGCAGGAGCCAGGCCCTGTCAGATGCCGATGCACATCGTGATAGCACACATACCCAGTGCCTTTGAGGCGCATTTCGTATATCCTTAGGATTAATCGGAAGTGATAAAAAATAGTCATTAATGCAAGATATCCAAACTAAAATCATAGAAAGCTACAATCTGACGCTGCAGGAGATGAGCCCCAGCGATATCGACCAACTGCATGCATTGTCGATCGCCGTTCAATGGCCCCATCGCCCCGAGGACTGGTCTTTTTTGCTCCAGTATGGACACGGGATTACCGCCAAAGATGAAATTGGTCGATTGGTGGCCTCAGCGATGTGGCTGCCCACAGCGCCCGACAGCGGCAATATCGGTATGGTAATCACCTCTCCCCGGCTTCAGACTCAGGGAGCTGCGCTCTGGTTAATGCAAAATATTTTTTCCGAAATGGGAAACCGCAACAAATCGCTGATCTCTACGCGTGAGGCCTACCGACTGTATATCTCCATGGGTTTTCAAACAGTTTACCCCATCTATCACCACGACGGCTTCGTAAAATCAGCACCTGTGAGCCCTGACCACGCGCGTCAGATCAACGCGGATGATTTCGCTGCGATTGCGGCACTGGATAAGGCGGCTACAGGACTGGACCGATCCAGCCTTCTGACACACATATTGCAATTGGGCCATGGTACCGTGCTCACACAAAACGGTGAGGTGACGGGATTTGCCCTGTGTCGACAGTTTGGACGTGGACACGTCATCGGGCCGCTGGTTGCACTGGATCAACAGGATGCGATTGCGCTAATTGCTCCAATTGTTGAGGACCATCAAGGGCGCTTTTTACGCCTGGATACTCCTTATGAAGGCGCCCTGCGCGACTACCTTACTGCTTGCGGCTTAACCCACTTTGATACTGTTACCAAGATGAAGATTGGTGACTTACCCCACCCTAATGGTCCGCAGAAAGCTTTTGCCATCGTCAGTCAGACTTTTGGCTAGAATCTACACCAGAACAGTATCCATTTGTCCCTGCTGTTAGCCCGAATCGATGCTGCACAATTCGTCGGGCTAGCACTGGCTGTGCTGTCGAAAGACCTCTCCAGGAAGACCGCCAACTATGTTTTTACGCACAATGGTCGACTCATAATTTTTCTTTTTCAGTCATCACAAATTTAGTGCAAAGCTCCAGAAAAGTGCGCCCTTTTGCTTTCTGCAAAATATTATTCTTTACCCATTTGGCCTCAAACCCCCTTAATCATTGGAAAAAATATCAGTCGGTTGATTTTCATTGTTTTTCGCAGCATATTCCACCTATAATGCCAGAACCTATTAACGGGCCCCTGGTCCACAGCCGAAGAACTCGAAATGAAGCTCGATCGTATCGATATACATATTCTCGATGAACTACAGAAGAACGGCCGCATTACCAATGTCGAGTTATCGGAACTAGTGCATTTGTCGCCCAGTCCCTGCTTAATGCGTGTGAAAAAACTACAAAAGGCTGGCTATATAACCGGCTACGGTGCACAAATTGATATTGAAAGACTGGGCCCTTCGATCACCGTATTTACCGAAGTGACTTTGCGTAATCATCGTTTGGCAGATTTCGACCGCTTTCAACGCGCGGCTGCCAAGATAGACGAAATCATCGAATGCCACCTGATTTCGGGTGGATATGACTACCTGCTGAAATTCGTCACCGGCAGTATTAGTGATTATCAACAGCTCATGGAGCAACTGAGCGACTCGGACATCGGTATCGACAAGTACTTCAGTTTCATTGTAATGAAATCACCTTTCGTCAAACACCATCTCCCCCTGACCAGAATGTTTCGCGACTAATCAACTATCCGTCTGCGTGGTCACCGAGTCGTAAGGAAGCCACCGGAATAGTCTCAGCTACAAGCAGCAAAATCATCCGCGTTTATCTCTCGCGCTGGCCAGACTAACAGGCGCTGATGTCATAATGCCGCTGTTTTGAAACATGGGGCCTGACACATTGCGATCAGTGTTTACAGCGGTCACCCATCTCGCAAAAATCCTTGCCATCAACCGGTGTGCAGCTGCGCGAGTCTTAAGCTGGGGAGAAGTGATTACCATATAGGTAATGCCAATATCGGCTACACCAGATATCCACAAATAAAAAAAGGCACCTGAGGGAAGGTGCCTGAAAGAAAAAATTGTAATCGCGAGTAATCGCTATTTATCTCCGCGACTAAAAGTCGCGCTTGAGAGCGATGCGGATACTTGCGTAAGAGTCATCGGTGCTGCTGTCCGGGTCAAATGAGAAAGCTTCAGCCCAAACTAGAGTCTTGGGACCAAGCGAATGACTGTAACCAACACCAATACTGGTAGGAGTGCTGCCGCCATCGACATCTACGGAACCGTACCAGGCGTACATATTGTCCATGAAAGCCTGTATGTTGATGCCGGTTTTTTTGGCTCCACCAGCGTAATCCTCATCTTCGGTACCCAGGGTGATTCGTGCATTCCAGGCACCGGTATCGTAACCGACAGTCAGGTTAGTGGCAGTGCCATCAGAACCGGTCAACGTCTGTACGCCGCCAGCCAGGGTCAATCCACTGTCTGAGTATCTAACCGCCAGATCAACGAGATCCAGTGCGTCATTGCCGGCATCATTAGCATTCATTTGGCCGCCGATGGCGAAAGTAAGACTGTCAGTAGTTTTCTTATAAACAAAAGCTCCGTTCTTTTCATTACGGTTGCCCAGCAGGCCGTGGTAACCATCCCACCAGCTATCTTCAGAAGTGGATAGGTCGTAAGCCGTATCGATGACACCCATTTCAAATGAACCGAAATCACCTTTTAAACCGACAGAGTAAAGTCGATTCACAATATTTCCGTTCCTGCTATCCGAAAAACGCAGCTCATAGGAAGCCAGCCCGGTCAAACCGTTACCCAGGTCGATATCGCCTTTGGCTTTAATGCGGGAAGCCTGGTCTTGCAGGGAGGTGTCACCGTCGCCTTCGGTGGTATGAACCAGGCCGTAGCGTAGTGAACCGGTGATTTCGCCGGCCATGGCGAATGGGGCCGCAAGTATCGTCGCGACTGATAGTGCTATTGCTGATTTTTTCATTAAACGCATACCTCTCGTGTGTTTATGTGGTCGTTGTAATAATTTAAGAAGTTGCATTGCTTTTCAGGCTTACCTGTAAAACAATGAGACCCTCCTGTTTTAGATATTTGTCGCATATCTATAATCTTCGCGACTGAAACCAGAGCTTCGGCCGAACCTGAAACTTTAAAAAAACCAGGCCAGTTTCAATACCTCCAGAGGATTGCGTTGCAACTGTTGTTTCCTGGTTACCTGAAGCTGTCAGGAGGTATCATGTTATGTCTCCTCTCGAAGAATAATTTTTCGTTTTACCCCCTATATAAAATTTTATATTTGGAATTCAGGCCAAATTTAATAACTTATCGCCGTATGGGATAATTGAGGAAAAACGACTGTATCAATAAGACACATTCTTGATCAGCTACGCGCGTAGAACGCGATTAGTTTTTCAAGAAGCACTGATGCAGCATGTATAACAAAGGAAGAGAATCGTGGAACCTCTGCTTATTTAGGCAGGAAGTAATTATTGTATGGCGGTTTCTAATTTGATTTGCCAATAAATGGTAGCAGTGTGATTCGATATCGCACTTCCAGGATGATAAACAGTCGGGTATGCTTCGTTGCACTTTCGGCAATAACTGAGGAACCTTTGATTAATTCAGAGGTTCCTGCGGCATAGGGATATGCCGCCAAAATTGGATGGAAAATTGTCAAAGACTGTATTAATCAACTGCTTAATAATCGTTGATCAGTCGCCAAACATGGGTCCCGCAGGAGATGGTGTTTAACAGAATAAAATTTCATCACAATGAAGCTGAAGCAATTTTCGATACTAATTTCCGAGCCAGTCAGTCAACCCAAGAGATATTGATAGTCAGCAATGCTGCTGGTGACGAATTCCAGCAGCAATTTATATCCATCTGAAATCGGGTGATTGAAGGAGCTAGCCGCTCTATCCCCACCTATTAACTTTGCCCCCTTTTATAAATCCTGTACTATAACTGGAAGTCGTTTTCACACATAGCAGAAAACCTGCATCAAAACGCACAGCAAAGTATTCCGACATATCGCCACTACGTTTACTCCTGGCAGTACCAGGAGAAACATAGCAAAAAGTCATCATTAACGATAAAACACTTCCAGATTTTCAATATAGGCCAGCCCACGAACTGAGTCGGAAAGTTTTTTCGAAATAGCGATAGCATCATCAAACGCGGATAAAATGCTTAAGGATAAAATCACCTGAATGCGCACCTTGCCATCAAGGTAATGAAAAACCACATCTTCGATTTTCCGGGGTTCCATAACCTGGTCCCAGCATTGCTTTAAATCAGACATTATCTCATTCCTAAGTGGCAAATCTGAACTTTTTGGACTATCTTCATCATCCTCAGGGTCAATATGAATGAGCACCTGACTAATATCTGAAAATTCTCTGGTAAGCTCTTTACTCACTTCGTCCCCAATTCGGTGCCCTTCTGAAACACTGAGATGTGGAGCCACTTCAACATGCACGTCTAACAGTGCCTCTGCGCCCATTTGTCTTGTACGTAGCATATGCAAACGTTTAACTCCTGGAATCTCGGCAATGTGAGCACTAATGCTTTCTACTTTATCAGGATCAAGACCTTTATCGACCAGTTGTTCAATGCTCTCTTTAGCAATCTCCCAGCCTATTTTTGCAACCATCATAGAGACTATAACTGCGGCCGCTGCATCCAGATACGGGAATCCCGCTATACTGCCAGCAATACCCACCAGGACAACAATGGACGATACCGCATCGCTACGATGGTGCCAGGCATTAGCTTTAAGTAGAGAAGAGTTAAAGCGATTGGCGTAAATCATGGTATAGCGATATAAAACCTCTTTCGACAACACAGAGAGTAGTGCGACCCAGATGGTTATACTCTCAGGAGTCAAAACATGGCCAGAGGTTAGGCGTTCCACCGCATCGATAACTATGCCTATGCCAACGGCAATTAATATTCCGCCTAAAACTGCAGCGAATGCGGTTTCAATACGCGCGTGACCATAAGGGTGATCATCATCCGGAGTTTGATTGCCGTGTTTGGCCGCGAAAACAACCAGACCATCACTCAGCAAATCGGAAAATGAATGAATGCCATCCACAATCAATGCGTGAGAATGACCCGTAGTACCGATAATGATTTTAAAAATAGCCAGGATAAAATTCACTACGGCACCAACGACGGTCACGCGTGTGGTAGCCTTATAACGTTCGGTTAATGCTTGTTGTTCTGTTGACATATTAATTCGCTCATTCGTTTAGAATTAAAAAAAACCTACTTCTAACTTAATCACCTGAATATTGACTAACCCAGTGTATGACTTGCCAGGGCATAGACGTGATCAGGCGAATTTTCGGGGCCATAGGCTTGCCCTTTGGTCATAGGAATGACCGTATCGTATTTCTCAAGGCCCATTGCGTTTAGCAACTTGCCCAAATCTTTATGGCGCTCGTCCACGTCCACACGCAGAAATTGATCCGCGTAATCGGCAGCAAAACTGCTAACAAGCGATTTTGCATCGACTTCAGAACCAGCAACCATGGGCCCAACCACGTAGCCTCGACCAAAAGGTCGACACAGGGCAAACCCGGTAATCTCTTCGCCCTCAAAAATTACGCGAGCTTCAGAGACTTCCAGCAACCGAGACAATACTGCTGCACGATCAGCACCGAACACCCTGCGATCCAGCGCAAAAATAGACGCTGAGTCTTCGAGCCCTGCCGCACGGATGTTTCTCCCCGAAATAGAACCTTGTTGAGGTTTCGTTATCCCTTGATACAGCACGACGACACTTCCAGTTTCTCGAAACCCGGCGGACATATAGAGCCTCAGGCCTGACCGAGTTGAATTCAGCCGTAAGCGGCGACCCTCAAGGCCAGATTCGATTTCAGCGAGAATATGCCGCCCAAGACCACCAGCCTGTAGCTTGGGATGGGTCATCATCATGCCAATCATCGCCGCGTCGTTGCCATAACTAAAAGACATGCCTGAACCAAGTGGTCTCCCTATCGCATCCGGAGCGATCAACCCCTGGCCCAGAGAGAGTAAAATCTCTAAATCCTGCAAGCGATGCGGCCAGCTAACTGCGACAGAAAGCTGGTGCAGATCTGCTACGTTCGAGCTTTTTAACTGCTCCAGCTGTGTCCAGTAGCTTTCGCGGAGATGAAAATAAGGTGCCTGCGAATCCATGACATATCTCTATTTTGTGTTTCGATGGTCATGCCCCCCCAGCCATGACTTTTTGTAGCTGGGGGGACATTGATTTTAGTCCTTTAACCAGACTTTATTAGTCAACACGCGATAGTTAAGTGGATGCGGTTTGTAACCTTGAACCTTATCCGATACCCCATCTATCAACGTTTCGTTAATGATAAAGATCGTCACCGCCTGATCATAAAGATACTGCGCCAGATCTGAATAAGCTGCGTAACGCGCTCCAGCATCGACTTCAGCTGCTGCAGCTGTGATCTTTGCATCAATATCGGGATTACAATGCTGTGAAATATTGTAACTGCCGTTGCAACTGTAATCAGCGGTGAAAAAACCAATCGGTTCCGGCACATCAGTCAGATATCCCCGTGACATCATTGCCAAATTGTGATTACCGGAAAGAAGGTCTGCTTCGAGCGCTGAATAGTTAGAGGTACGGATCTTCACTTTGACACCAATTTCGGCAAGTGAAGCCTGCAGAATTTCCGCCGTCATACCGAGTGCTGGTTTGCCATTGAACACCAGCATTTCCAGCTCAAGTCCCTTGGGCGAGATCCCTGCTTTCTTAAAAAGTGCAGCAGCTTCCGAAAGATCAGGTGTCACAGTTGGCGCGTTGGGCGCATTCCATGGCTCACCATCGCGGAATGGATCATTAGCAGGTGTTGCAAGGCCTTCGTAGACAGCTGCGGAAACACCTGCAACATCAAGCACTGAGCGCAGGGCTCGGCGGGCATAGACATTATCGAAAGGAGGCCTGGAATTGTTGATCAGGACTTCAGCCACACGTGGTGCCAAAACCTTGACGACAGAAACGCCTTTTTCAGCCTCAATCTGGGATGCAGATGTTTGTGGGATTGCAGTTGAGACATGTGCTTCGCCACTGCGAGCCATTGTGGTTCGGGTATTTCCATCGGGAACAAACAGAAAATCCGCTCCATCCAGTTTGGCCTTCTCGCCCCAATAGCCGTCAAAACGCTTGACCTTGACAAACTGTTTTGGATCGACTTCGACAATCTCAAAGGGGCCTGTACAGTGCCCGACCGGGTCGATAGCATCATTGCCAATATAGGCAGCGGGTGAAAGAATTGAAGTGTCTGGAGCACCCATACGGCCAGGTATCGACACCTGTGGACTTGGCGTCTTGATAGTGACTTCCATTTCTCCAGTGGCTTCAACACTGCTGGCGACCTTTTTGGAGAACGCACGTGCCGGTACCGAAGCATTTAGCAGATTGGTCAATGCAGCAGCCACGGCCTTTGCATTAAACGGCGTTCCATCCTGAAACTTCACACCTTTGCGCAGTTGAAACACCCAGGTATTAGGGTCGGTCTGTTCCCATGAGGTTGCAAGAAGAGGCTCAACTCGCAGATCATTTGTGATCTGAGTCAACCCTTCGTAACAGCCAGCACGGGTTCCAATATAGCTGCCGGATGAATACATAGCCCAATTAGCTACAATGTCGAATGCGCCAGTGACGGTAAGACGAGCCTCACCCGCCAATGCTGATGTGAATGTAAGGGCCGATGCAAGCCCGAGTGCAGTTAATAGTCTCATAATTTCCTCTGTTCTGATTAGTTTTTTGTTTTAAATCTATTGTTCCAATTACGGCTTAAATTTAGCACCGCGATCAACGCAGATGATGCTGCCTTGATACCTGGAACAATCGATCATTTCGAAGTACTCACTATTTCAGCAGTATGTTCTGCCATCTGATCTGAGCATGGTGACCTGTCTAACCAGTATCGACAGCGGGCATAATGACCGTTGCGGCATAGCTTAAGCATAGGAGCCAGTTCTTTGCAGTCTTGCCGCACCGAAGGACAACGAGGGTGGAAACCACAACCAGAGGGTGGATTAATCGGGCTGGGTAATTCGCCCTTCAGTAGCCCTGCACCTTCAAGCCCGGTCACCTCGAGCTGTGAGGAAGCCATCAAAGCCTGCGTATAGGGATGGCAAGGGTTTTCGAACAGAGCTTCGGTATCCGCGATTTCAATTAATCGGCCAAGATACATCACGGCTATCCTGTCGCAGATATGACGCACTACGCGCAGATCATGCGAAATCATGATCATGGTGATGCCGCGTCGCTGCTTCAAATCAAGGAACAGATTCAGTATTTGCGTTTTCATTGACGCATCCAGCGCTGATGTCGGTTCATCGCAAATCAACAATTTGGGTTCTAACAATAGCGCCCTGCCCACAACAACACGTTGCAACTGTCCGCCTGAACATTCCTTTGGGTAACGGTTGGCGAATGAGGCATCTAAGCCCACTTCGTAAAGCATCGAACGAACCCGATTCATTCGTTCATTCTCGTCAGTCACACCATGGTAGGCCAATGGAGCACCCATTGACGTGCCAATTTTCATGCGTGGGTCGAGTGCAGAAAACGGGTCCTGGAAGACCATCTGTACATCACAGCGTCGTTGACGCAGATCTTCGCCTCGATGCGCTAACCAGTCCTCACCATCTATTGTGACGCTACCACTGGTGGGTTCGATTTGACGCGTGATCAGCTTGGCGAAGGTAGATTTACCTGAACCGCTTTCTCCGACAATCCCCATGACCTCACCAGGCATTACCTTGAGCGAGATATCATGGGCGGAGCGCACAATTCGAGTTCTGGGGAAAGCGCCTATCTTGTAGTGTTTGGACAATCCCGCGACTTCGAGGAAGCCCTGGGTATTATTCGAGTCGTCAACATATCGCGGAGACTGGCGTCGCAGTGTTTGTTCAGTCATATCATAGCCTCAGCCTGTGCATGCTGCTGCTGTTGTTCACAGGCATGGCAGCGTGTTTTTCGTCCGACGAAAGCGGACACAAGAGCAGGTTCTTTGTCGCAGCATTTGTTGTGCAGCGTGGTATCATTAGCGTGCACACAACGTGGTGCAAAACAACATCCCTGAGCAACATCAATTGCACTGGTACTCGACCCGGGGATCACAGGAAGCAGCCCCTCTTCATCCGGCTGCAGAAGTGAGCATCGGATCAGTGCTTTAGTGTAAGGATGGCATGGATTGCTCATCACCTCGGCGGTTGGGCCTTCTTCCATTACGCGACCGCCATACATCACCACCACCCGGTCAGCAAAAGCCGAGACGACGGAGAAATCATGGGTGATCAAAAGAATCGCCAGGTTGTACTCGCGGCGCTTTTCGCACAGCAGCCGCAAAATTTGCGCCTGGACGGTAACATCCAGGGCTGTAGTCGGTTCGTCAGCGATCAAAAGCTTCGGATTTCCTGCCAGTGCCGCAGCAATCATGACCCTTTGCGCCATCCCACCAGACAATTCATGTGCAAACGCCATTGCCCGTCGCTCTGGGGAAGGTATACCCACGCTTTCCAGCAGCGATACAACTTCGCGAAATGCAGCTCGCCCGGACATACCTCGATAATGGCGCAGTGGCTCAGATATCTGGGCATGGACTCGCGATGATGGATCCAGCATGGCTTGCGGTTGTTGGAACAACATGCCAATGCCACCGCCGCGTACATTATTCATATGCGCTTCAGATTGTTGCAGCAGGTCTTCACCTTCAAATAGCACCTGTCCGCCAGTGGCTCGTAAAGCAGGAGGCAAAAGTCCTGTCGAGGCCAATGCGGTGACACTTTTGCCTGATCCGCTTTCGCCAATCACTGCTACGATTTCACCAGGATTCACCGACAGACTCACGGATTGAATAATGCGTTTTTTTGAACCCAGACTGACTTCGAGATCGCGCAGTTCAAGCAGCGGTTGTTGTTTATTGTGATCAGACATACTAAGCCTCCTCACTCTTATCGATTTCAATGCCGTGACCTATCCAGGTAACACTTAGCGCCGCCAGAAAGATCGCTGCCCCCGGTGCGATCATCAGTGATGGCGCACGTTCCAGATAAGGTTGAGCTGCTGCAACCATAAGCCCCCAATCGCTGTCGGGAGGCTGCACCCCAAGTCCGAGGTAGGACAGACCACCGACCGTAATCAATTTATGCCCAAAACGGATAAACGTCACTGCGGACAGCGGACGCATGATATTGGGCAGGATATGGCGTAACAGGATAAAGTGCAGCGGCATGCCCAGTACTTCTGCGGCACGGATATAATCTTTTGCATTGATGGAGATGCTCAACCCCCGGGCTAAGCGGGCAAACGGTGTCCAGCCTGTCAAGGTAAGTGCCACGATCAAGGTACCTGTACCGGGTCCGAAAACGCCAACCAGGAAGATTGCAACTACCACATCAGGCACCGAAATCAATAAATCGACCGTGCGCATGGCAACTTCATCGATAAAGCCACCACTTCGCCCGGCAATAACCCCAATTGTTGTTCCGATAACCAGGGTCAGTACCACCGTAATCGCAGAAATGGTCACAGTAAACCGTCCACCAACCAGCAGACGTGAAAACAGGTCACGGCCCAGATTGTCAGTACCAAGCCAGTAGGTCAGACTAGGACCCTGCAGACGGTCCATCAGGTGTTGCTTGCCGGGATCATGCAATACCAGCATATCAGCAAAGATCACCAGGAACAGTAGCACGGCCAGCATGATGCAGCCTGCATAAAAGGTCCAGTGGCGAGAACAGACGAATGTCCTAACATTCGCAAACGCCACACTACGTGTTGGATTAGCCATTTCAGCGTCCATGAGAATTCCTCATTGCAGGGTTAATAATCAAATAGGCGAGATCCGCGCCGGTATTGATCACGATAGACAAGCCGACAATTGACACGAATGCCCCCTGTAAAACCGGAACATCATTGTTAATCACCGACTCGTAAAGCAGCCGTCCCATTCCGGGAATGCCGAAAATAACCTCGATGACCACGGACCCACCCAGTAACCCTGCGAACCACAGCGCAAAGAAGGTTACAACAGGGAGCGAGCCATTGCGTACGCCGTGATACATCACGGATTGATTGAGCGACAGACCACGGGCTCGGGCCGCCGTAATATAGGGTGCTTCCAGCACATCAAGCATCGCTGCGCGCGTTACCTGTGTGAAGTAGGCGGTGGGGCGTAGCGATAAAGCCAATGCCGGAAGCACTACGGATTCCCAGCCGGTCCACCCGGCCGATTGCAGCACGCCCAGCCAGAGCACAAAGAACAGGATCGACACCGGTGCGAACCAGTATTCCGGTGTCGCAACCAGCGTCTGAATAAAGAGTGTGGTAAACGTATTTAGCCGACTGTTTGGGCGCATCGCTGCAGCGGTGCCCAGAGGCAGAGAAATCAAAAGTGCTACACCCAAAGCTGAGAGGGCCAGCGTGATAGAAACACCGAGTGCGCGTATAATCTCACTTCCTACGGGCTGACGACTAGAAAAAGAAATACCGAAATCACCCGTGAGAGCCTTACCAAGCCAGCTAAAGTATTGCACCGTGAGAGACTGATCGAGACCCAGTTCCCGGCGCAATGCCTCAACAGCTTCAGGCGCGAGATCGAGTGAGTGTGAATTGGCCAGAAGGATGGTGCGCGCCGGATCGCCATCACTGAGCATCGGGACACTGAATGCAATGACTGAGACCAGAAGCAGCATCGCAATCATGATCGACAATCTTTGAAAGGTAATTTTCCACATGCTATTTTATTCCTCTCTTGTAGTTATCAGCCCGGGACATCTTCCCGAGTTAGTCTATTTTTCTATCATGACAGAATTAAAGCTCATTTTATTTTCAATTTAGGTCTGTCACGGCAGTTTGTTTCGCTGCTTTCGTGCAATTTGGCACTTCGTACTGCTCAGGCAGTATAAAATCCTGCCCATGTCAGCCTTCAATTCAAAAGACCGTTTTATACTCATTTCCGGATTGATGGTGACGCAAACTATTGGCTGGGGCTCCACCTTCTCGCAGATTGGTATCCTGGCCCAGCCCATCTCGGCAGATCTAGGAATCCCCACCAGTATCGTGTTTTCCGGAGCGACTGTTATGTACCTCAGTTCCTCCCTTTCAGCCCCCTATGCGGGACGTCTGGCTGATCATATCGGTGGACTCAAATTGCTTGCCCCCGGTTCTCTGGCCATCGCGGCTGCACTGGTCACCTTATCGCTAAGCGGCGATATGATCAGCTATCTTGCAGCCTGGCTAGTCTTCGGTCTGGTTATGCATATCGGGCTAATCACATCAGCCTATACAGGAGTCACCCAGGCGATGGGGGCAGGCGCAGCGCGCGGGATCGGTACACTATCGCTGGCGACCGGATTATGCTCTTCGATATTCTGGCCGATTTCTGAATTTGGCTTGCGCTTTGTTGACTGGCGAACGCTTTGTCAAATCTATGCCGTGGTCACGGTGTTGCTATGTTTTCCAATCCATCTATGGCTTTCGTCACGCTATGGGCAACTTCGTGCGGGAGGCAAGAATAGCAACATAGCTGCGGCACCCGCCAATATCCAGCCCGGTGCCGAGCGTTCCGGCTTTGCCTTGCAGACAGCTATCGCAAGTTGCGGTGCAGTCATCACGGTCGGTTTCGGCATTGCTGTGATTGAGATTTTTCAACATCTCGGCACACCCAGAGAAGAAGCTGTTTTTGCCGGTTCGCTAATTGGTATCTCCTATGTTGCCAGCCGAGGGCTGGTTACCCTGTGGGCGAATCACCTTAACCCGGTAAAATTAGCCCAGCTGGTCTACTTCGCACTTCCTCTTAGCTTTGCGCCGCTTCTGATCTGTGCCGTAATGGACATACCCCTACCCGGATGGCTTGCGGTATTAGTCACGCTGGGGTTTGGCCTGCCTGCAGGCGTAGTGTCGATTTTGCGCTCAACCTTTCCGCTTTATCTTTTCGGTTCCGCTGCCTTTGGCGGTATCTTTGGTCGCCAAAGCCTGGCGATAGAAATGACCAGTGCGTTCTCCCCCGCCGGATTATCCTGGCTCATCGGTATTTCGGTTTCCGGCGCTATAGGCACCCTGGTCGCGATTGGCGGGCTTGCCTTCCTGGGTTCAACGCGAATCGGCAGGCTGACGCAAGGCCCTGTTAACAGGCGTGAAACGCCCTGACAAAAAGCGCTTGAACCTATAGCGGCTAGAGGCTTTAGCATGCTCCCGAATCAATGGTTTTAACCAATTATCGGGGCATGCAAAATGACTGACTTAACAAATAAAACGCTAAGAACCTACCGTGTCGAAGGTATGGATTGTGGCAGTTGCGCCGCGACGCTGACAACCGCAATAGCCGGGCTACCCGGTGTGGATGATGTCGAGGTGTCGGTTGCCCGCGAACGCATGACACTACGTCATGATCCGCTAGCAATGACAACCGATAGAATTGAAAAAACCGTGCGTAGTCTCGGCTTTACAGCAATCCTGCAACACAAAGACACAGCAAAAGCGGACGATTCCCCGCACGTACATTCACATGCCCAGCACGGTCATGACCATTCACATGCCTGCCATGGCGAGCACGACCATAAACACGAACATGATCATATGCACCAGCACAGCCACGCCTGTTGCTCCACTGCAGATGATGAAACCACACCTCCTCTAAGCGACAGTTCGCACCAGTTTCGCATCGCGGGCATGGATTGCGGCAGCTGTGCAGCGACCATCACCTCTGCGCTTAGTGGATTACCCGGCGTATCCAATGCGAATGTTTCTGTCGCTCGTGAAATCCTGACACTGGATCTTGATGTATTGCAAACGGCGGTCGAAGACATTGAAAAAACCGTGCATAAGCTGGGTTTTATCGCTACTTCTTTGCAAAGCGAAAGCAAAAACAGCGCTCCCAGCGCCTGGTGGAACACAGCCAAAACCCGTCATTTGGCAAGCAGCATCGTTTTGAGCGTTTTCGCCTCTATCGGTAGCCTGATCGCACCCGAGCTGGCACCGGTACTGCTCACAGCAACGGTTGCGATTGCCCTTTTCCCCATTGCCAAACGCGCATTTATCGCCAGCAGGCTGGGTGCCTTTTTTACCATTCAGATGCTAATGACCATCGCTGCAATCGGCGCTGTTATCATCGGTGAACAGCTTGAAGCGTTGCTGGTGGTGCTGCTGTTCATGGTTGGTGAATTTCTGGAAGGACTAGCTGCTGAAAAGGCCCGCTCCGGCATCAAGGCACTGGGTGCATTGTTGCCGCGTGAAGCCTGGTTGCTGGAGGACGACACCCCGCGCCAGGTCGATGCGGAAGCTTTACGCATCGGTCAGGTCGTTCTGGTGCGTCCGGGTGACCGCATTCCGGCAGATGGCGAAATTCTCCAGGGCTTTGCCAGTGTCGACGAGAGCCCGGTCACCGGAGAGAGTGTGCCAGTCAGCAAAGGGCCGGGCGACGCGGTCTTTGCAGGTACCATTAATTTCGATGCCACCCTTCATGTGAGGGTGAGCAAAGCCGCCGAAAACAACACCATTGCGCGCATCATCAACATGGTAGAGGAAGCCCAGGACAGCAAAGCGCCTACCGAACGCTTCATCGAACGTTTTTCCAGGGTGTATATGCCGATCATCATCGCCATCGCTGTTGCCGTTGCCGTTGTGCCGCCACTAGCAGGCTGGGGCAGCTGGGAGACATGGATATACCGCGCATTAGCGCTGCTGCTAATCGGTTGTCCCTGCGCACTGGTTATTTCGGTTCCTGCCGCAATCGCAGCCAGCCTGTCCGCCGGTTCCCGCCACGGCATCCTGATCAAAGGTGGCGCGGTCATGGAACAACTCGCGCGCGCCAGCGCCGTCGTTTTCGACAAGACGGGTACGCTGACCGAAGGCAAACCCGAGGTAACCGATATTGTTTCGCTACGCGGCGGCGAGCAGGAGCTTCTCGAACTGGTGACGGGTGTCGAGCAGGGATCATCCCACCCTCTGGCCGAAGCGATTTGCCGTGAATCGGTCTCCCGCAACATCGTAGCCAGCCCCGCGACAGATGTTCGCATCGTTCCCGGCAAAGGTATGCAGGGCCTCGTGAACCAGGCCGAAATCTTCATCGGCGCACCGCGTTTTGCCGCTGAACGGGCTACCATTTCCGAACTGATGCAAGGCCAGATTAAAGAACTTGAAAGCGCAGGCAAAACTGTCGTTGTTGTCACCTGCGCAGCAGACATTGCCGGATTGATCGCACTGCGCGATGAGCCCCGTGCAACAACCCCTGCAGGATTGGCGCAGCTAAAGTCGCTGGGCATTAACCCGATCATGATGACCGGTGACAACCAGCGTACGGCTGCGGCTATTGCTGCGGATCTTGGAATCGAGGTTCAGGCCGAGATGCTACCCGAAGACAAAGCCGGTGCAGTGCGCGCGCTGGCGAAAAATGAAACCGTGATGATGGTTGGCGATGGCGTCAACGATGCACCGGCATTGGCTGAATCTCATGTGGGTATTGCGATTGGATCAGGAACGGATGTCGCCATGGAGGCTGCCAATGCAGCCATCATGCGCAACGATATTGGCGATGTTGCGCGTATGGTCCATCTGGCCAGGGGCACGATGTCGATCGTGCGGCAAAATGTCTATATAGCGATAGGACTGAAGGCTTTGTTCCTGGTCACAACAGTAACCGGTCTATCCGGCCTGTGGATGGCGGTGATGGCTGATACCGGTGCAACGGTCCTGGTCACGCTCAATGCGATGCGTCTGCTAGGATACTTTGGTAGCAGATCTAAAACTCAAGCTGGCGCTTCTTTACCTGGCAATCCAGATTCAATCCGTCCGTGATCGGTTGAACATTCCGCGTGATCGGCCAGAATCTCGATCACGCGGCAGTCACAGATATTGCCATGACTACATTCATCTACCATCCGCTCCAGCTCTCGCTGCAACAGGGTCAGCTGGGCAATCCTGTCGCGGATCGCATCCAGATGCGAGCGCGCAATGCTATCAGCGGCATGACATGATGCCTGAGGCGTTGACGACATATCGAGCAGAGCACGGATGCTATCCATCGCAAAGCCCAGATCCCGCGCGTGACGAATAAATTGCAAGCGCTCCAGATGCTTTGCTCCGTATCTGCGCTGGTTTCCGACATTGCGTGGTGCATCAGGCATAATGCCGATTTTTTCGTAGTAACGAATGGTGGGCACCTTAACGCCGGAGCGTTGCGACAATTGGCCTATAGTCAAAGTCAAAGGGATACCTCTAGTAGTATTTACAGGTCAAGATAACCTGAAACCAGTCGCGCCGCATGCCTGTTTCCATGCTGGCGCGAAGAGCAGCTAAAGCTAAAATTCAGACACTTTACCCCAGGATGACGCCTTCAGGCGTGCAAGCCTGTATTGTGATGGATCTACAATCGGATCTGCGCCAGTGACCAGATCGGCAATCAGGTGACCCGCGCCCGGGCCTATACCAAAACCGTGTCCACTGAATCCGGCTGCCAGCAAAAACCCTGGCAGGGCCTCCGATGGCTCAATGACTGGCACGCCATCAGGCGTGCTATCGATATAACCACCCCACCCGGCCGTCATCTCAACAGACTTCAATGCAGGTACTAGTTGACGTGCGCGCTCAAGAGTTTTACGCAACGCCGACTGGCTCGGCTTTGGATCGAGAATACGCATGGCTTCCATCGGTGTGGGGGCATCAAGCGCCCATTTGCGTCGGGTCTCATGACCGGCACGTATCGCCTGCAAGCCGCCGGGAGATAACAGACGCCAGCGTTTTGCGAACATGGGCAGAAAATCACTGGCAAAGCGCAATTGCTGGAATGTCGGATCGACATTCGCACTGCCACTGATGGCCAGCGTATAACCACCGTCACCCCGGCATGTTATGGTTACCTCTGCAGTGTGTAAAGTGTCCGGCACGCCCTGGGCCCCAGGCGCTACCGCAAGAATAGATGAACGTATCGAAGCCTGGGGAAAGGTGATTCCCAACTGATTGCAGAAAGATGAAGCCCATGCACCACCCGCCATCACGACTTGTGAGCAGCGGACTTCCCCGTGCTCGGTGACAACGCCACATACACGACCTGCCTCGGTCAGCACACCGCGAACAGCACAGTTCTGGACAACATGACCGCCGGCCTGAACAATGCCTTTAGCAATAACAGGCACCGCACGGGATGGATCGGCGACCCCATCGCTTTGCGAAAACACCCCGCCGCGCCAGGATCGGCCCGTTGCCTTACCTCGCTCAGTGGCTTCCTTACTCGAAAGAACCTGGCTGATCACATCTTGCGTGGCGGCAAATCGACACCATTTGGACCAGGCTTCAAGCTCAGCCTCTTTATTACTGAGATAGAACAGGCCGCAGCGGCGAAAGCCTACGTCTTCGCCGATCTCTTCAGCTAGATGATCCCACAGCTCCAACGACTTCGTCGACATCGGCAATTCACGGACGTCACGATTTTGCTGACGGCACCAACCCCAGTTTCGACTGGACTGCTCTCCACCGACGATACCTTTTTCAAGCAACGCGACTGACACGCCTCGTCTGGCCAGATAATAAGCCGCCGAGGTTCCGATGATACCGCCACCAATAACGACGACATCCACCTGACGTGGTAATTCGGCACTCGTTTCAATTCTAAGAAGTGGGGCAGTCATAGTAATCTCCAAACGTAGCCCTTATTGTAAATTTACCCCAGCAGAAAATTCTGCTGATTTCGATTCATTGACCGCATATTGCGCTAGAAACAGCATCACGCACCGCCTATTTGCGCCTGTTACATTTTAGAGGCATCCTTAAAACAGGGTTTTCCTATAAGTTATGCGGCTATCTGTACTTCCCTAATTAATGAGTAGATATTCGCTCACAACATCAGTATGCGGTATAGCTTGCAGCAATAGCCGCTAACTTCACCGGCTTAACAACAGAAAATGCCAAAACTGGCCGTAAAATAGCAGGATATTCGTAACGATATTGGTAAGGTTGTGAGTAGAACTACTCTCCTCTCACCTCCAACGCAGGGGCTACCATGCAAAACAACGACAGTGCAGCAATCGACGATTTAGTAGCGCCTTTGGTAGCTTTTCGTCGTGATATTCATGCTAATCCCGAACTCGCCTACCAAGAGCACCGAACCGCGAACAAAATTGAACAGGCTTTACGCGAGCTTGGGCTAGAGGTTCACCCTGGTATCGGTGGGACTGGCGTTGTTGCGTCTCTCAAGGTGGGCAATTCAAACCGCAGTATCGGCTTGCGCGCCGATATGGATGCATTGCCAATCCACGAGGAGACCGGCCTACCCTATGCCAGCTGCAACCCGGGTATTTTTCATGGTTGTGGTCATGATGGCCACGTTTCGATGCTGCTGGGTGCAGCTCAGCAGCTGGCTCGTACTCGCCGCTTCGATGGTACGGTACATTTCATCTTTCAACCGGCAGAAGAAGGTGAAGCCGGCGCCCGCGCCATGATTGAGGATGGATTATTCGATCGATTTCCCTGTGATCGGGTATACGCCCTGCACAACTGGCCAGATCTCCCAGCAGGAACGATTTCGACACGACCGGGACCAATCATGGCGGCAGCCGACAAGTTTGAAATTCTAGTTAAGGGGCGAGGTGCTCATGCCGCGATGCCGCATCAAACACCGGATGCAATCTTAGCCGCCAGTGACCTTGTCACCCAGCTAAATACACTGGTTTCGCGTCGTATCCCGCCTATGTCCACAGCGGTACTATCCATTACCCAGATAGAGGGAGGCAGTTCGCACAACGTCCTTCCTGCCGTTGTTCGCGTTGTTGGCACGGTGCGCAGCTTCGATGCCGCGGTGCAGGATCGCATTGAACAATCCCTGCGCCAGGTAGCTGAGGGCGTGGGCATAGCCAGTGGAACCCAGATAACGGTGAATTACGATCGTTACTATCCGGCGACGATCAACAACGCGCAAGCTGCTGAGGAAGCACTAGCCGCCGCAGCCACGTTTGCCCATGCCGAACCCGCCGCGCAGCCTGCATTTACTTCGGAAGACTTCGGATTCATGTTGCAGGCCTGCGAGGGTGCATATATTTGGCTGGGCCAGGGGCGCGGTGATAAGGAAGTACCACTACATCATCCGCATTACGATTTTAATGACGATGTGCTGGCGACCGGGATTCGTCTTCATGTTGCGCTTGCGGAGCGCCATTTGTCGGACTAGGACCTGGTCAATTTGTCCGGTTGCAGAATCTCATCGAGTTGTTGTTTGGACAGTAATCCCATTTCCAGCACCAGGTCGTAAACACGGCGGTTGTCACGCAGAGCCGTTCGCGCCACATGGGTAGCGTTGACGTAACCCAGATAGGGATTAAGTGCTGTCACCAGGCCAATAGAGTTCTCCACCTGCGCACGCAGTAAATCGCGATTGGCGGTAATGCCGACAACGCAACGCTCTGCCAGGGTCCTGCAGGCATTGCGCAGGTGGCTAATACTCTTGAACAGGCTGTAGGCGATGACAGGCTCAAAGGCGTTCAATTGCAGTTGTCCGGATTCGGCGGCCATAGTAATGGTGACATCGTTACCGATGACCTCAAACGCTACCTGATTGACCACTTCAGGGATTACCGGATTGACCTTTCCCGGCATGATGCTGGAGCCAGCCTGCATCGGAGGCAGGTTGATTTCATTAAGCCCTGCTCGCGGTCCGCTCGACAGCAGTCTCAAATCGTTGCAGGTTTTTGATAGCTTAACCGCAATGCGCTTGAGAACACCGGACAACTGTACAAAAGCACCGCAATCCTGTGTCGCCTCGATCAGGTTAGGCGCTGTTATCAGTGCGATGCCGGCGATCTCCGACAAATGTTGACAGACCAGCCTTGCATACTCGGGATGGGCGTTGATGCCGGTGCCGATGGCCGTGCCACCGAGATTGATTTCACGCACCAGCAGCGAGGCTTCCTTAAGCCGCTCGATATCCTCACCAAGGGTCTCCGCATAGACACCGAACTCCTGCCCCAGGGTCATTGGCACGGCATCCTGAAGTTGGGTGCGTCCCATTTTAAGCACGTCTTCGAATTCCACAGCCTTGGCCTGGAAAGCATTTTGCAGGACTCCCATCGCCTCGAGCAATTCGACTATGCCAAAACAGGCGGACAGCTTTAACGCAGTTGGGTACACATCATTGGTACTCTGGCTCAGATTGACATGTTCGTTCGGATGCAGCCAGGCGTAGTCCCCCTTGACCCTGCCCACAACTTCAAGAGCCAGGTTAGCGATGACCTCGTTGGCGTTCATATTGGTCGAGGTACCCGCTCCGCCCTGAATCACATCGACCGGAAACTGGTCGTGATATTCACCATCGCGCAGCATCTCGCAAGCGCTCACGATCGCCTCGGTGCGCGGCTTGTCAAGCAATCCCAGTTCATGATTGGCGAGCGCGGCCGCCTGCTTGATACAGGCCAGCGACCGAATCAACATGGGGTAGTCGGAGATTGAGGTTTCAGTAATCGGAAAATTTTCAACGGCGCGCAGAGTATGGATGCCGTAGTAGGCATTCGACGGTAAAAACCGCGCACCCAGCATATCCTGCTCTTCCCGAGTGGCTAACATAGTATTGTCCTCTGTCATTGTGTCAGTATCGCAGCTCTTTATTTACCAGCCCGGGAATATCGCTGCCTAGCAGATGCGCCTGGATTGCCTGAATACAATATTCCGCACCTTCTTCAAAATCGGTTTCTGACGCTATATGCGGGGTCAGGATCACGCCGGGATGTGTCCAGAGCGGATGATCTTCAGGCAAGGGTTCAGGATTGGTAACATCTAACACAGCCGATGAGATTCGGCCCGACTGCAATGCAGCTAGCAATGCCTCCATGTCCAGATGCTCGCCACGTCCGCAATGTACAAGCCCCGTGCCCATGGGCAACTGTGCAAACAGATCGGCATTCAGAATTCCACGAGTGTCTGGAGTCAACGGCAACAGGCATACCATGATATCGACCTGCGCAAGAAACACTGGTAATTCAGCAACCCCGGCAAAGGTCGTTACACCAGCAACTTCTTTAGCTGATTGTGACCAGCCCGAAAGCTGAAACCCGAACTGGCCCAGCGCGTTCAAGGTGGCAAGACCCAGTTGTCCCAATCCCATCACCCCGACCCGGCGCCGCCGGGACAGCTGGACACGCCTGGCGCGCCACGTTCTATTACGCTGCTGATGCAGGTAATGAGGCAGATCGCGATGCAGCGCCAGAACGCCCAGCGCAACGTATTCGCAGACCATTGCGCGAATACCGGGAGTCATCGTGCGCACGACCTGCACCTGTTCAGGCAGTCGATCAAAATCGAATTGATCAACCCCGGCACCCACCGAGATCAGCAATTCGATATTGGGATAGAGCTGGAACAGATCATCCGGAACCACCCAGCAAACGACAATGCGTACTGCCGTCGGGTCAGCAACGGCATCGGCTCCTTGCCAGAATGGAATATCCGGCAAGCTGGCTGCAAAAATCGGTTTCCAGATGGCAGCTCGTTCGGGCGATGAGAGATATAAAATCGCCACTTTTTCAGGCCATTGATGCGCGCACGTCCGGATCTTCCAGCGTCAGATCCAGCACACGTCGCGTGCATTCAATGATCTGGTCAATCTCGTCTGCAGTACAGCACAAGGCCGGTGCATAACCTAGAACGCCCCAGGGAAAGGCGCGTAACATCAGGTTGTTTTCCCATGCCCGATCAAACACTCTCACAGCGCATTGCGCCTGTGCGGGCATAGCGGTCTTTTTCTCTTTATCCGTCACCAGTTCAACGGCGGCCAACATGCCACGCCCGCGCACATCGCCAACCAGAGGATGATCAGACAGGCTGCGTAAGCCCGCCTGTAAACGCTCACCCATCGCGCGACCATTCTCCAGCAAGCCGCCCTGCTCATACAGATCCAGCACCGCAAGCGCCACAGCGGCACTGACAGGGTGACCGGAATAGGTAAATCCATGCCCGACAGGCCCGGACCCTGCACCATCGGCGATCACCTGATAAATCCGGTCAGACATCAGTACCGCACCCATCGGCACATAGCCTGAGGTCAGGCCCTTGGCCGTGGTGATCATGTCTGGCACGATCCCCTCTTCACTACTGGCAAACATCGGGCCGGTACGCCCAAAAGCAGTAATTACTTCGTCAACAACGAACAGCACATCATATTCTTTGCAAACTGCCTGCATCGCTTTCATCCAGCCTTCAGGCGGTACCAGCACGCCTCCCGAACCCTGGATAGGCTCGGCATAGAAAGCGGCCACGCGCTCAGCACCAAGCTCTTCTATCTTTGATTTCAGTTGCGCTACTGACGCAGCAATAATATCCGCTGGTTCACTGCCGACTGGATTGCGATAGCTCATGTGAGATGGAATTTTGTGCTGCGATTTTAACTGTGATTCCATGCCAAAACCTGCATGAAATGCGGGCAGCGCTGTCAGACCCGAGCCCAGAGTACTGGAGCCGTGGTAGCCCATCTCCAACGATATGAACTGATCCTTTTGCGGCATCCCGCGCGAGACCCAGTAGTGGCGCACAAAGCGCACAGTGCTGTCGACCGCATCCGAGCCCCCCAGGGTGAAATAGACATGGTCGATATCACCCGGCGCCAGATCTGCCAGGCGGCTGGCGAGTCGGATTGTCGGCTCTGAGCTCAGGCCAAAATACCCCGTGGCATAACACAGGGTCTCCATCTGGGCGGTGGCTGCAGCGATCACGCTGGGCTGACCATAACCCGCGTTCACGCACCACAGGCCAGCGAAGGCATCGAGCAGCTCGCGACCTTCTGAGTCGGTTATTGTCGCCCCCTTTGCACTGGCGATGACGCGCGCTCCAGCGGCCTCGTGGCCACGCCAGGAAGCGACGGGATGTATCAGGTGATCTCGATCTAGTCCGATCAGGTTTTTAGATAGCATGGGAATCTCCTAAAAAAGGTTAGCCAAGCGCCTGTGACGTCAGGGCAAAAATGGTGTGGGTTGGGGATTTGGGCAGTTCGCCTTTCTGCATCTGGATACCCGTGTCAACCTGGGGTAACCCCTGCTCGCTGAGCCAGGGGCCAAGACCGGTCTCAGCGTCTATGTCCAAACGCAGGAACTGACCGCTACGCTCAGACATGATGAGCGAGAGCAGACTTTTTGCATCCTCAAGATTTCGAGCGATCACGGGACCAGCAACTTCACCGCGCCCAAATTTTCGTACCGCAGCAAAACCGGAAATACCTGCATCGTCGCGTAGCACAGAAAAGCTGGCCTTGCCCGCGAGTGCCTCATAAAGCTTACGGCGGTCCATCCCGGTCGCAGCGGTATCCAGAGCAAGTATTTCTTCCATGTCGTCGGCAGTAGCCCACTTCGCTTCACCAGATGAAGCGATGTCTTTCACCTCACCCTGATGTTGCAGGATATCTGCGCTAACCTCAAATCCGAGCTTTTTATAAAGCGGCAAGCCTGCTTCTGTCGCAACCAGTTGCCAGGCTTCTGGTGCAATCGTATCCATGGCTTTGCACATGATATCGCGGCCCAGGCCACGCCCACGCATGGCTGCATCGACAATTATCATGTTAGCCATCCCAACCGGGGGAAAGTGGGTCGCCATTGCAGTTGCAACCACCTGATCGCCTTGCTTCGCGACCACGCCGTTGCTGATTCCTGCCACAAATGCCCAGTCTTCCAGCCGATGAGGCCAACTGACTTCGGTGGACATCCGCAAGGCACCGCTCAGGTGCTCGTCTTTCAGCGCTTCAAAACTGAGGGTTGAGGTCATGTCTGCTCCAAATCGTTATTCATTTCAGATGTGAATACTGTAAAAGAAACAGCCGATCCGATGCTGTGGCAGTCAGCGTCTGCGCCGCAACTTGTGATTGATTTAATCCTTGCGAACAGCACAAAATGCTGAAGAGGCATACCACTGACTCCACGCGCGCCAGCAGCATCACAGCGCACAACAACTCTGTGCTGTACACCCTGCCACAAACAGCGTTTTGTTCGCTAAACGCGGACAGAACAAGCATCCGCGCTCTAAACGACCCTATAAACTTATACCCTAATTCCATTTACAGGGAACAACAATGAGCAAATTCAGACCCAGGTTCGTTACCTTCGATTGCTATGGTACTCTGATTTTTTTTGATATGGCCGGTGCGACGCGACGAATTTATGGTGAAGCCCTCGCTCCCGATGTAATGGACGCATTTATCCGCAGCTTTGCAGCCTATCGGCTGGATGAAGTCCTCGGCACCTGGAAGCCCTACGCCGATGTAATCGCCAATGCGCTTGAACGGGCTTGCAAACGCCACCGGGTACCCTTCCGCACAGAGGACGCATTGCGAATATACAATGAAGTTCCTACCTGGGGACCGCATCCGGACGTACCGGCAGGTCTGGCACGCGTAGCAGAAGAGATTCCTCTAGTGATTTTATCTAACGCGATGAATAGCCAGATGAGATCCAACGTCGAGAGGCTAGGTGCAGGCTTCCACACAATTATTACCGCAGAGCAAACCGGCACCTACAAACCGCAGATGAACGCTTTTGAATATATGCTCGACACTCTGGGTTGCGGGCCAGAAGACATTACCCATGTGTCATCCTCATTCCGTTACGATTTGATGACCGCGCATGACCTGGGCATTAAATCCAAGGTTTGGGTTAACCGGGGACATGAACCGGCCAACCCCTACTATGGCTATACCGAAATCAACAGTATTTCCAGCCTGCCAGGCGTTTTCGGTCTTTGCTAATTCTTCTTAAACTAATATGTACTAACAGGCCCTAATAGCATGAACCAGACAAAATACAGCTCTTATTGGTCCGATAGCTCGCCCAGCTTTAACGGCAGCTCGGAGGAACCGCAAGGCCACTACGACTTCGCGATTATTGGTGCGGGCTTCACCGGCCTGGGCGCCGCGCGCAAGCTGGTCCAGGGTGGCGCACGTGTCGCCGTACTGGAAGCACAAACAGTAGGCTTTGGCGCATCGGGGCGCAACGGCGGCCATCTGAACAATGGCCTGGCGCATAGTTTTGTGGATGCTTGCGCAAGATTTGGCAAGCAAACCGCGACAAGCATGTACCGGGCCTTTGATGATGGCATCGATACCATCGAGCGCATCATCAAAGAAGAACAAATCGACTGCAACTTCCGCCGCTCAGGTAAGCTCAAGTTAGCCTCCAAGCCTCAGCACATGGCTGGGATAGTCAAAAATTTCACCGCTTTAAATGCCCTCGCCGATCCAGACACTGAGATATTATCGCGCGATGACCTGAAAGCCGAAGTAGGCTCCACCATGTTCCACGGTGCAATGTTGCAACGTAAGAGTGCTGTGATGCATATGGGCCGCTTCGTCATCGGTCTGGCGCAGGCCGCCAGCCGCCACGGTGCTGATATCTTTGAGAGAGCACCGGTCACCGCATGTGAGTCCGACGCTAAAGGCCACCGCCTCGTCACCCCCCTGGGTACGATTACTGCGAGTAAAGTCCTGCTGGCAACCGGGGCCTACACCACGCCGAATTTTCGCTGGTTTAGACGCCGCATCATTCCCGTAGGCAGTTTCATTGTGGCCACTCGTCCACTGACCGAGCAGGAAATTAGCGATACCCTTCCCGGTGAGCGCAATTGCGTCACATCAAAAAACATTGGCAATTATTTTCGCCTTTCGCCCGACAGAAGACTGATCTTTGGTGGACGTGCACGGTTTACCGCAAACTCCGACCATCAATCTGATGCAAAGGCCGGCAAAGTGCTGAAGGCTGCAATGACCGATATCTTCCCGCATCTGGCGGAAGTCGACATCGACTACTGCTGGGGCGGCATGGTCGACATGACCCAGGACCGCTTCCCGCGCACCGGACAGATCGATGGGCTTTATTATGCAATGGGCTACTCGGGCCACGGTGCTCAGATTTCAACCCATCTGGGTGAGATCATGGCCGATCAAATGATGGGCAAGCCACGTGAAAACCCCTGGGCGACCCTGCCCTGGCATGCCATACCCGGGCATTTTGGCAAACCCTGGTTTCTGCCTCTGGTGGGTGCTTACTACAGCATGTTAGACAAGATTAAATAGCTACCTTTCAAGGATTTCGCCTGTCGGCAAATCTTCAGTACCTGTGAACAGCTGTTCACAGGTACTAACAAACCCTTTCCATATATGGGAAGCAGCTGAGTTTTTAACTGGCCGGAGTTACAGAATCCGAACCATCAGCGCAGGCGTCAACTTCAATCTGCACGGTTACGTGATCGATATCGAAGCGCTCAGCAAGACGATGGTGGATGCCTTTCACTGCGCTATCCGCATGCGCATGCGTAGCGATACGCGCGTGCAAGGTTAGAATCAGCTTGTCCTGTGACAGCGACCAGGCGTGAACATGATGCACTTCTTCAACATGATCGACGTGTTGCTCCAGATCTTTGCCAATTTCGATGGTGTCCAGATGGGTTGGCGTACCTTCCAGTAGAATATGCCCGGCATCACGAATCAAACCCCAGGCGCTGCGCAGGATCAAAACCGCCACCAGCGCGGAAAGCAGCGGATCGATCATGGTCCAGCCGCTGTACATGATGACTAGCGCGGCAACAATAGCGGCAACCGAACCCAGCAGGTCACCCATCACGTGAATCAGTGCACCGCGAATATTCAGATTTTCACGGTCTGCGCCCATCAGTATCCAGGCCGCCAGGATATTAATTATTAGCCCGGAGCAGGCGACGATTAACATCGGTGTCGCCAGTACCTCAGTCGGGCTGAGCAGGCGTTGCACGGTTTCGGAAAAAATCCAGCCAACGATGAACAGCATGGTGATGCCATTAGTAAAGGCAACCAGAATCGGAAAGCGGTGATAGCCATAGCTACGTGACGGATCGGCAGGTTTATCGGCGAGGCCGAAGGCCAGCCAGGTCAGTACCAGCGCAACGGTATCCAGCAGCATGTGTGCGGCATCGGCCAGCAACGCTAAGGATCCCGACATCAGGCCACCGATCACCTCGATCAGCATAAAACCACCGGTCAGACACAGTGCGATCAAAACCCGGGGACGATTCGCGCCTGCGCCATGCGAGTGCCCCAGTCCATGCGAATGGCTATGCCCATGCCCATGCGAGTGACTATGCCCATGACCGTGGGAGTGCCCATGATCGTGGCTATGCCCGTGACTGTGGCTATGCCCGTGAGTCCCCTCATGGGAATGATGATCGTGAGGTTCCTCTGTCTTAGTGTTCATATTGGCCCCATTAATTATGGTCAGACAGTTGTTTAATTCAGTTTAATTTTGCGTAAGCGCAACGCATTAGTGACCACGGTTACCGAACTTAGACTCATCGCGCTGGCCGCTATGATCGGGCTGAGTAAAATGCCCCAGACCGGAAACAGTGCACCCGCGGCAACGGGAATACCAAATATATTGTAGATAAAGGCACCGAACAGGTTTTGTTTAATATTGCCCAGCGTGGCTCTGGACAATGCAATGGCATCGGCCACGCCGTTTATCGAGTTACGCATCAATGCGATGTCAGCCGATTCGATCGCGACATCAGTTCCGCTACCGATGGCAATTCCGACATTCGACTGCGCCAGGGCTGGCGCATCGTTAATGCCATCGCCAACCATCGCCACTCGATGGCCTAGCTGTTGTAGTTCGATTATCTTACTCGCCTTGTCGCCAGGTAAAACTTCTGCAATCACCTGATCGACACCCACCGATTTCGCAATAGCCTGAGCCGTATTGGCATTGTCACCGGTGAGCATAATGACCCTCAGTCCAATATCGTGCAGACGTTTAATAGCAGCAGCAGAATCCTCACGTGCGGGATCGGTGATGCCCAAAAGCGCTACCAGTTGCTGATCAACGGAAAGGTACACTGGTGTCGCTCCGGCACCAGCCAGTTCTTTTGCCTGCTTGCTTATTGAAGAAGTATCGATATCGTTTTGCATCATCAAGCGCTGATTGCCGAGACGCAGTTTTCTGTTGTCCAGATGCGCTTCGACACCAAACCCTGACAATGCACTAAAGTCACTTACCTGGAGAACTTCCACGCCACGCTCTGCAACCGCCTTTAAAATAGCTGCCGCCAATGGATGCTCGGAGCCCGCTTCGAGGCTACCGGCATACTGTAAAGCGGTGGCTTCATCGAAATCATTAACCGGATAAATCGCGGTCAGCTGCGGCTTGCCTTCGGTAATCGTACCGGTTTTATCGAGCACGATGGTATCGAGCTGACTGGCGCTTTGCAGTGCCTCACCATTACGGATTAAAACACCCAGTTCAGCAGCACGACCGACGCCGACCATAATCGAAATCGGGGTTGCCAAACCTAGTGCGCAGGGACAGGCGATAACCAGCACTGTCATCGCAGAGACGATGGCATAGGTAAGTCGGGGCTCTGGCCCGATTAAATACCAGGTAGCCAGGCTGACTAGCGCAATCAGGATAACCACAGGCACGAATATAGACGCGACCTTGTCAACTAAGCGCCCGATCTGCGGTTTACTCGACTGCGCCTTACGCACCATGTCGATAATGTGGGCGAGTGCGGTATCTTCACCGATACCGGTGGCGCGCATCAGAAAACTGCCCTGTGTGTTTAAGGTGCCCCCGACAACCTTGTCGTTAATCGTTTTCGCTACCGGCATAGATTCACCGGTAAGCATCGACTCGTCGACGTGTGACTTACCTTCAAACACCACACCATCCACCGGAATTCGTTCGCCGGGTCGAATGCGAATGGTTTCTTCCAGGCCTATATCGGCAACGGGAATTTCCAGCTCTTCACCGTTACGAATGATTCTTGCGGTCGAGGGTTGCAGGCCGATCAAATGTTTGATCGCGGAAGAGGTTTTTCCGCGCGCCCTGCTCTCCAGTGCCGAACCCAGCGAGACCAACGCGACAATAATGACTGCGGCTTCGAAATAGACGTGTCTAGCCTGTTCGGGCAGGCTATCCGGGAACAGCACAACAAACGTAGAATACACCCATGCAGTACCGGTACCCAGAGAGACCAGTGTATCCATATTACCCCTACCCGATTTCAGCGCCATCCAGGCGCCTCGGAAGAAATGCCCGCCAACCAGAGTCAGAACCAGCAGCGTGACCAAACTAATGATTAACCAGGTTAGCTGACTCTCCTTGATTGCAGGTAACAGGCCCCCCATACCAAGGATGAATAGCGCCAGGCCTATGCCGCCCGCAACGATGGCGCGATTCCACAGACGCTGGTATTCGAGTTGTTCGAGCTTTTCCTTTTCCGTTTCATCGGCCAGACTTTTTAATTCAGCAGCGCCATAGCCGGCTTTGGTAATTGCCGCGATCAATACATCAGCCGCAACCCCTCCGCTAATCATGGCGGTACGCTCACCTAGATTCACGACCGCGTCTTCGACGCCCTCTACCGCTTTGATACTTTTTTCCACCGACGCTACACAGCCGGCGCATGACATCCCTGCAATAGATAATCGGATCTGCTTGCCCATAAAGGTCTAGCCGCCAAGTTCGCTGGCGCTATAACCTGCGTCCGTGATGGCGCTGATCAGCGTATTGACTGCAACATTCCCATTAACGGTTACAGAGCCTTCGTCAAGACTGACCACAGCGTCTTCGACACCTTCTATA
Organism: Gammaproteobacteria bacterium; assembly: GCA_050288105.1. Taxonomy (GTDB): domain Bacteria; phylum Pseudomonadota; class Gammaproteobacteria; genus JACNJF01. Next base: position 192,781 of record JBNKDE010000001.1, on the reverse strand, counting down.
CCCGCGATGCATTTTTCTACCTTAGCGACACAATGACCGCAGGACATACCAGTAACTGACAATTTAATTTGATTACTCATGCTATTTACTCCTCTTCTTGAATGGACTCGATTAGATGACACACACTATGACCGTTAGGGATACCGTCAGGCATCTCCTTCCACTGCTCCAGAGCGGACTCCATGCGCTTCTGAAGTTTCATCATTTCTTCTATCTTCTGCCGGTTTTCAACAATCCGGGCCTGGATGATTTTACGCACTTCCTGGCAGGGAGATTCCTTCAAGTCCGCGTGCTGGATAATTTCCTTTATTTCATTCAGGGTAAATCCCAGTTGTTTGGCGAGCCTGATAAAATGCAGACGATTGACATCATCCTGGGCGAACAGCCGATAGCCGTTCTCCCGCTGACGTTCAGGATGGATGAGCCCGAGGCGTGTGTAATAACGCACCACATGGGCTTGAACCTGGCCTTGTTTGGCTAACTCGTTGACTGTAAGCATTAATCACCCGTTAACTTTGGTCTGGAATGATAGTCTAAGCCAAATTCTACAACCTGTATGTAACATACAGGTCAAGCCTTAATAACAATTACTTAAACAAAAAAAGCAGAAACTGTGATTTCTGCTTTTTGTGGCACATCCCTGTGCTGTGGAACCAATATATTAATCAGTGGTTCCTAAAGCCCTGCCAGGGCCTGCTTTAAATTCCAGCCATGTGAAAGGCTTTGATTTCCAGGTACTCTTCAATACCGGCACGCGCACCTTCACGCCCCAAACCCGACTGTTTTACGCCACCAAAAGGGGCCACTGCCATGGACATACTGCCTGTATTCAAACCAACCAGACCAGCCTCAAGCGCTTTACCTACACGCCATGCGCGGCCGTGGCTTTCGGTATAGAAGTACGCAGCCAGACCATAAGGCGTGCCATTTGCCAGCTCGATAGCCTCTTCTTCTGTTTCAAAGCGAAACAGCGGTGCCACGGGACCAAAGGTTTCCTCGTTTGAGAGCAACATGTCAGCCGTGACATCGGTCAGTACAACAGGTGCCGCGAACTGCTCACCTTCTGGAACAGGCGCCTGCGCTTTAACTTTAGCCCCTTTATCCAGCGCATCTGCAATGTGGCGGCTAATCTTATCCGTAGCAGCCAGATTGATCATCGGTCCGATATCCACACCATTATCCAGGCCAGGCCCCACTTTCATCGCGTTAACCGCTTCCGATAGTTTGGCCGCGAAAGCGTCATAAATACCTGACTGTACAAAGATACGGTTGGCACAGATGCAGGTTTGTCCGCCGTTACGGAATTTAGATGCAATAGCACCCTCAACTGCAGCATCGATGTTCGCATCATCAAACACGATAAATGGTGCATTGCCGCCAAGCTCCAGACTGAGGCGTTTAACGGTTGGCGCGCATTGCGCCATCAGCAATGATCCAACCAGAGTCGAACCGGTAAAAGACAGTTTGCGCACCACTGGGCTGGCCGTCAGCGCTGCACCGATTGCCCTGGGCATACCAGTCAACACGTTGACCACGCCAGCCGGAATACCAGCACGCAGCGCCAGCTCACCCAAAGCCAGAGCAGAATACGGTGTGAATTCAGAGGGTTTGATTACCACTGTGCAACCGGCAGCCAGTGCAGGAGCAACTTTGCGGGTAATCATCGCAATCGGGAAATTCCACGGAGTGATGATGGCGCAGACACCAACGGGGTCCTTCATGACCACGATCTGCCGGTCACCCGCCGGAGCGGAAATGAGATGACCTTCGATGCGTGTTGTTTCTTCGGCAAACCATTTCACGAAAGAGGCACCATAATCAATCTCACCACGAGCCTCTGTCAGGGGTTTACCCTGCTCTGCGGTCAGGATCAGTGCCAGATCATCGGCATTTTTCATGATTAGATCGTACCAACGCATTAGCAACCTGGAGCGCTCCGATACGGGCGTTTTACGCCAAACAGCGAAGGCGCGATTAGCAACATCAATCGCTTGCTCGGTCTGCTCAGCACTAATATCAGGCACGAAACCCAGCGTGGTTTGACTGGCAGGTTCGCTGACGCTGACCTGTTCGCTAGCGCTCACCCAGTTACCGTCAATCAGCGCCGATTGGCGGAACAAGGTTGGGTCATTCAAGCGACTCAGTGCAGGGTGTAATGGGGGGGTTATTTGTTCGTTCATTTCAGGTTCTCCAGGATTGTTTGAGTTATCTCTTCTGTGCTCTGAGCACCCGGCACACAGCCGATGCCACTGGCGGTAGTCGCCTCAAGCGCAGTCATCACGCGTTTTGCCGCCTCTGTTTCACCCAGATGCTCAAGCATCATGGACAGGGACCAGATGGTTGCGATCGGGTTAGCCACACCCAGGTCGACGATATCGGGAGCCGAGCCATGCACCGGCTCGAACATAGAGGGTCCGTTGCGAGTGGGATCGATATTGGCCGATGCCGCAAAGCCCAGTCCGCCCTGAATGGCGGCACCCAGATCAGTCAGGATGTCACCAAAAAGGTTGGAGGCGACGATGACATCCAGTGTTTCAGGTGCCATCACCATGCGTGCGCAGATCGCGTCCACATGATATGAAGTCACCTCTACGTCGGGATATTCGGCGGCCAATTCATGCGTCACCTCGTCCCAAAAAACCATCGAATACTGCTGTGCATTTGATTTAGTGACCGAGGCCAACCGGCCAGAACGTTGCCGGGCCTGCTCAAATCCAAAGCGTAGAATTCGCTCGACACTGGTACGTGTAAATATGGCTGTTTCAACCGCCACTTCATCAGCAGTGCCACGATGCACACGCCCCCCCGCGCCCGAATATTCACCCTCGGTATTTTCACGGATACATAAAATATCGAATTCCGATTTGCGCAACGGACCTTCGACACCGGGCAGCAAACGGTGCGGACGGATGTTGGCGTATTGAACAAAGGCTTTACGGATGGGCAGCAGCAAACCGTGCAATGACACGGAATCAGGCACTTTTTCTGGCCAGCCAACAGCGCCTAACAGGATCGCATCGAAACCACGCAGGGTTTCGATTCCGTTTTCCGGCATCATTCGACCGGTCTCAAGGTAATAGTCACAGGACCACGGTAGCACTGTGGCTTTAAATTTGCCGCCAGGAAGCACAGCAGCTGCCACCGCCATTGCCGATTGGGTGACTTGAACACCAATACCGTCACCAGGAATTACTGCAATTTTATGGGTTGTCATATTGCCCTCAAAGGTCGATTAGTTTGTGTTAACAGACCCTGCAAACAATACCTTCAGACAGGCAGCAGATCGGATGGAAATCACAGGCCACACAGTGTAATCATTTGTTTAGCAGGGCTATCTCAAAATTAACTGTTGTTGCTGGGCAAACCCTAAGCCGGAGCGTTCAAAACTGCGGGCCATGGCTCGGAAAAGATGAATTAGTCAGCGCTTCCTTAAAAATTAAATCCCGTGTAATTAATGCCTGATAGCTCAGATATGTTTTTATGCCAGCTACCGATATCCTGGCTATTGAACTGATTGAGATGGTTATGACCACAGGCTCGGGCCATCACTTTCATCAACTCTACTGAGCTATTAAAAAACCGGCTCAAACGTTGGGCAGACTGCTCTACATCGAGGTTCTTACGCAGTTCCGGCTTTTGTGTCGCAATCCCGACCGGACAATTGTTGCTGTTGCATATACGCGCAGCGACACATCCAATTGCCTGCAGCACAGAGGTTGACAGCGCGATGCCATCCGCACCCATCGCCATTGCCTTGATGAAATCCTCTGCAACACGTATCCCACCGGTAATGATCAGGGTAACACCCTGTTTACCCTGTTGATCCAGATGTTTGCGAGCACGCGCCAGCGCCGGAATGGTGGGCACCGAGATATGATCACGAAACAGACTGGGCGCAGCGCCTGTGCCGCCGCCACGACCATCGAGGATAATGTAGTCTGCGCCCGCTGCCAGCGCGAAATCGATATCTGCCTCGATATGGTTCGCGGACATTTTAAACCCGATGGGAATACCACCGGAAATTTCACGCACCCGATCAGAGAACCTTTTGTAATCTTTCACGGTTGCAAGATCGGCAAAGGTCGGTGGCGAAATCGCATCCTGACCTTTTTGCAGGCCACGCACTGCAGCAATTTTCTCGGTGACCTTGACGCCGGGTAAGTGTCCACCGGTTCCAGTTTTGGCACCCTGTCCCCCTTTAAAATGGAACGCCTGTACCCGAGTGAGATGCTCTTCACTGTAACCGAACATGGCAGACGCCAGTTGATAAAAATAGCGGCTATTGGCCTGCTGCTCTTCCGGCAAAATACCGCCTTCGCCAGAACAAATACCGGTACCCGACAATTCAGCGCCACGAGCCAGGGCGATCTTTGCTTCTTCAGACAATGAACCAAAACTCATGTCGGAAACAAACAGGGGAATATCCAGAACCAGCGGCTTTCTGGCATTTGGACCTATGACCAGTTCGCTACCCACTTCGACACCTTCCATCAATGGTTTGCGAGCAAACTGGGCCGGCAGAATCTGGATATCATTCCATTGCGGTAATTCTTTAAGCGGTACACCCATTGCCGTCATTTCGCCGTGATGCCCGGTTTGCTCCAGACCATGCTCCGCCATGTGGTGTATACGTGCAAGCGTGGGCTCGATCGGATCGGCCTGCGCCGGTGCAGCGGTATCGTTACTTTCTTCAGTTTGCTCAGGCAGACTGGCATGGCTGCCATCACAGTATGGAGGATTTTTCGTATGCTTACACATACACAATAAGGCTTCACCAGTTTCACTGGCTTTAAAAGGCTTAAAGGTAAGTTCAGTAGCAGCACTGCGATGAGCGCCATCACAAAATGGCCCGGTTTTGGAATGCCCACAGCTGCACCAGTAATACTGTTCACCCTGTTTTAGTTCCACAGTCATTGGTTGCTTATCAGCAATAACAGGTTTACTCATTATTTTTATCCTCTTTTAACAAAGGCCTTAGGCATGGGCAGCAAACCGAGCAATGACACTGAATCAGGCACCTTAGCTGGCCAGCCGAGGGCTGCCAAAACGAGAGCCGCTTCGATGACCTGCACGCTAATAGCATCACCAGGAATCACTACAACTTTGTGCGTAGTCATGACGCCCTTAAAGGTCGATTAAAACACTCTTAGAACGTCGGTTGGCGTGGTAGGCTTCGCGCCCAAGATCCTTACCGATACCGGAAGATTTATAACCACCAGTCGGCAAAATATGATCACGCGAGCGACCGTAACGGTTGACCCAAACGGTACCCGCTTCAAGCGCTTTAACCACTCGCATCGCACGCGACAGATCGCGGGTATAGACGCCTGCTGCTAAACCATAGGTTTCATGGGCTGCCAGTTGCAGCGCCTCCTCTTCGCTGTCAAAGGTCTGCACCGTCAACACCGGACCAAAAATCTCTTCGATCACAGCCGGTGACTTATCGCTTACACCGGTGAGGATGGTGGGCGCATAAAAGCAGCCAGGGCGGTCTAGCCTTTTTCCACCGCAAAGCGCGCTAGCCCCGGCATCAATCGACGCCTGAACAAGACTATCGATTCGCTCCAGCTGTTTTTCAGAAATAATCGGACTATAGGTAGAGGCGCCATCCCAGGTTGGACCGGGATTAATATTGCTCAATAAGGCCTGCACTCGAGTTAGCAGCGGTTCAGCCAACTCGACCGCCACAATCAAACGACTGCCCGCCACGCAGGCCTGCCCTGAATTGGCGAGAACGCTGGTGGCAATCGCTTGTGCAGTCTTGTCCAGATCTGCATCCTCAAAAACAATCTGCGGGCTTTTGCCGCCCAGCTCAAGGGTCATTGGCTTTACGCCCGTACGGGCAATATTGCTCATGATCGCCTGCCCTGCAGCGGTCGACCCGGTAAATGACACCTTGGCAATCTCCGGGTGGCCTGTAAGCGCGTTACCGGTTGTCGCCCCATCGCCTTGCACAATATTGATTAGCCCCTCAGGGATACCCGCCTTAATCGCAAGCTCGGCCATGCGCAGCGCAGAAAACGGCGTCATCTCAGACGGTTTCAAAACTACCGCATTACCCGCAGCCAAAGCAGGTGCGAGCTTCCATCCAGCCATGGAAATCGGGAAATTCCAGGGCGTAATCGCACCGACCACGCCGTAGGGCTCACTCGCAACCCAGCCCATTTGATCGTCGCGGGTTGGAGCCAGTAGACTGCCTTCTTTGTCGGCCATTTCCGCAAAGAATCGAATCTGTTCAGCGGTCACCGCAATATCACCATCCTTGATCTGTGCGACGGGACGGGTGGATGGCACCGACTCAAGCTGCCCGAGGTACTCGGCATCGGCCTCGATCAAATCCGCCCAGCGCTGCAAAGCACGGGTGCGATCGCGTGGCTGGCAGCCACCCCAATTGGATTCGGACAAAGCGGCCTTTGCGGTCATAACCGCCCTGTCGACCAGATCGGCATCTGCCACGGGGCAATCCGCAAAAGCCACATTATCGGAGGGACGGTGCATTGGCATCTCGCCCTGCATGGGGATAAACTCGCCGCCTATGTGATGGCCAATGGGCATAGAGATACGATCGGGGTCAAAGGAAAAAGACATACCAGCTCCAGCAAACTTAATAGATGATTTCACTAGAAACTGTACCTCCAGACGGGCAGCAGATCGGGCGGAAATTGCAAGCTATACAGTGCAATCGTTTGTTTAGCAGGGCTATCGCAAAATTAAGTGTTGCTGCTGGGTGAATGCTAAGTCGGAGCACTAAATAGTGCTGGGCATGCTATAGCGCTATTACATGTATATGGTCTACCCAAAGCTGCAACGAGAATAGATCCATTAACTGTCAGAGGAAGGGGGGTTTAGATTTAATTCCTAAAGCAGAATTTCCCTTTTCACTCATAACCTGGCAAGAGCTAAATAGATTCACCTATAAAACGTCACAGCGAGCGGACGTTCAGTTTTCTCTGCAGGCTTCCGATTTAACCCGAAGTTGCCGTTTAGGAAACGTGAAAGCTAGCTGTAATACTCGACAATACTTGATGCAAAATCAAAGACCTAATCCGCAGCCCCACTGTCATTGCGAGCGTTAGCGCGGCAATCTCTTTCAAATCTAGCACCTGACCGGATTACGGTTTCACACGCCTCTTCTTTCCTTGCTCCGTAGCGCCTTTATAACAGGCGTGCGAGTAACTTCTTTTCAACAGCTACACTACTGTCCGGAATAATCATGACAATGCCAGTTGGTGTTGAATGGAGCTGATATATTCTCGCCTTCGTTTTCGACGAGACATGATGACACCTTCAGTTTTGGGTCGTTGAAACAAGTTCAACCGCAATGCAGCCAGACATAGTTTTAAGGATGTTTTTATCCCCTGTTTCTGTTGGAAAAGCTTAAGAAGCAGATAACTGATTAGTGCGGCATAAATTTGGATTCTTACGGCGTTTTCACTCCGGCCCAAATACTTTTTTATCTTGAGATTCTGCTTAATCCATTTAAAGAACAGTTCAATTCCCCAACGCTTTTTATAAAGTTCTGCGATTTCTTCAGCAGGCAGTTCAAAATTATTGGTGACCAGAATTAGTGGCGTGTCTTTGTCTAGACGCTCAACCGTCACACGTCTAAGAAATCGTTTGTAATAGGGATTCTTTGTGTTGTTTACATTCGTTCGACGACTGTTCATTCGAATCATGACATCCTCAAGAATGCCCTCGGGTAAGACATCCTGATCTTCTATTTCAACTGGGGTGACATTCGCCTTATTCTTTAGTCGAGTGACGAAGGTCGAGCCTATCTGATCAATCTGGTGCCACCAGTTGAAATCGTAGTATCCCATGTCGAAAACATAGGTTGCTCCTGTTTCCAGCGGTATCGTCCTGCCTATTTTGATATCACTGACTTGTGCGGGTGTGATGCGGGCAAAAACCGGGCTGTCCCGGTATCCTTCAATCAGTAGATGAAGCTTGAGTCCCTGGCTCACATTATTCCTGAAGGGAATTGCCCAATCATCAAACCCCAGTCCTCTGAGGTCGATAGAGGTCGAATCTAATAGATACAGCATGTCATCGAGTTCCCGTCTAAGCTTTCGATGTGCCTGCTTCATCAGGTACTGACAAACCTCGGTATAGAGTCTGGGGCTACGATGTGCATTGGCATCTGACAGTGTGGAACGGCTGACTGAGTGAGTTCCCAAATGATAATGAAAGTTGTCGTTTTCATTAAAGGCAGCTTCCACTTCTCTGAGGCTTTTAACCCCAGAGAGTTGTGCAAAAATCATCGCCACCATTTGATTCCAACAGTTAAAACCTTTGGTGTATTTATCAGCCTGTAGCTCATCTACCAGTCGATCAAAGACACCTCGAGGTAAACCTTCCAAAATCTCTCTAAAACGTGTTTTACTATACATGTTGAAGCCTCTGGGTTGTTGAGTCGCATCAATGGGTTTTACCCTTTAAACCCCTTGGCTTCAACACTTTCAAAGCTTTATGTATTTTTATTCCGGACAGTAGTGTCAACAGCTAAAAGAAGTCACCAAGAAAAGCCGCCCCGCACAAGCCCTTATCTCGTCAAAAGCACGGCCAAATCGCGGTCGGGCCAGACGCGTTCCCAACGCGGCTGTCCCTCAAATGACATCCCTCGGCTTTGACTCCTGTGTCACCCTACCTCCTGCGTCCATGCAGTCGTGTCATTTGCCCCCGATTTGACCGCACTTTTGCCGCGGGCTTGAAGGGGGGTTAAAAAATAAGATTTCAAGCGGAGCCTGAAATCTCTATTAGGTCTAAAACCATTAATGAGGCTGAATGAAGTTCTTATTTCATGTTGAGGCAAAAGACAAGACTTGAACCTAAAAATTCTGTTACCCCAGAGATTTTCGAACTTACCCGAAACAGGCGAAGACCCTTTGGAGCATATTCGTCACCATTCCCATTCCAGCCCCTATCCAAGAACCAGCGGAAGAGAAAATAGTTTACTTTTAGCACTATAGCGCTATAGTTGTATCGAGATCCTAGATTAATAGAGCACATTATGCACACCATTCAAATTGATTTTGACGTATTTAAAGCAATTACAGTCAGGCGCGCGAGTGAAGAAGTCACTGAGAACGACGTTTTGCGAGAGATATTTGGTTTAAAACCAAAGAAAGAGAGCGCAACTGTAAAGGCTAATCGAGAGTCAGCCCAGTCCCCAGGCGACTGGGTCACAAAAGGGGTCAGGTTCCCCAGTGGCACAGAATTTCGCTCTACTCACAAAGGGCAAAGCTATCGTGGTCAGGTGGAAGATGGCGCACTTATAGTCAATGGCCAGCGCTTCGACTCTCCCTCTGCCGCTGCGGTCAATATCACTGAGACATCTGTCAACGGCTGGATTTTCTGGGAGTGCCGACTCCCAGGTACCTCAGATTGGGTACTTATTAAATCAATGCGGAGGTAACGGCCCGTCAATCAAAAACTTGACGCAAGGAAAACCCAGAGTCAAAGGAGGAAGAGAAATAAACCTTAAACTTTCTTCACATTTCAAGGATCGCATTCGCCAATACGGATTCCATGAATCAGATATTCAGGTCATCGTTACTGCTGGAACACCAATCTACGATGATAGTGTTTTTTGTCGGCACGGGACATAGATCGAGAAATACAGCGATGTAAGCAAGAGATCTGTGCACTGGAGCGGCTGTGCCGTGTGGTAATCAATAGCCAAAAGGTAGTAACCATCCGCTTCCACCAAGACAGAAAAGAAACCCTCGCGCGGCCAGCACAGGCATCACTGCGCTGAATCCAACCAATTATCAGTAGTTATGTATAAAGAGGCTTCCAAATGAATGAACAAGAATATATTTCGCTGTTACCGCTTAAGCGTACTTGGCTTGAAGATATCGCCCATGCGCTTTTGAGAAGGCCATACGGGTCAGGAGAAGTAGATGCAATTTCGTTGGCAATCAAGCATGGTGAGAGAGATGTCGGTGATAACCTGGAATCCACCGTAACTCGCACGATCAATAACCACTGCATTAATGCTCAGGACGTAAATGGAAAGGTTAAACACCCTCTATTCAAACGAATAGCTCCTGCCACTTACACGCTCCTGTCTTACCCAGAAATGCCAGACTTATTAGAAATTCAGAATATACAATTCACTGAGCCTGGCTTCAAACAAGCATGGGATATCTTTGTTTACTGGTGGAAAAGTGACCCAAATTGGAAAACGATCTCCAAGAGAAAAAAGCTAGCTATCTTCTCACGATCCATTACCGAGGAGCCAGTTTTACTTAAACTCATTGAGGCTCATAGTGGTTCCACAAAAGGCTTTAAACTAAATTTATAGAAATGAATATGAACCAGGTTTTTACAAATACTCTTAATCGGACCAGGATCAGGCGTCACCTTGGACCGTGAACAAGGTTAAAGGGACAAAGGTTAAAGAGGTCGGACGAACATGAATATTATTCCCATGTACCTCCGCCCCCTGTTATTAATGTTGCTTCGCAAGAAAATTTTTATGGTAAGCTTTTTTGAGTTAAGAGAGGTTCTATTATGACTACTAAAGTTTTTGTTGATGGCCAGGAAGGTACAACGGGTTTGCAGATACACGAACGTTTGCAAGGACGCTCGGATTTGGAAATTCTCACCATTGATCCTGCACTTCGTAAAGATATCGATGAAAGAAAAAAACTGCTGAACGCTGCAGACATTGTCTTTCTGTGTTTGCCGGATTCAGCTGCCATGGAAAGTGTTGCCCTCATTGAAAATGACAACACCTGTGTCATTGATGCCAGCACAGCACATCGAACCAACCCAGATTGGGTTTATGGTTTAGCGGAAGTAAGGCCAGAACAACGCGAGTTGATTAAGAACAGCAAACGTATTGCAAACCCAGGTTGTTATGCCACGGGCTTTGTTTTGGCTGTGGCTCCTTTAGTTCAAGCCGGTGTGGTAAAAGCAGATTCTGATTTTGTGTGTCATGCGATTACTGGATATTCTGGTGGCGGAAAAAAATTAATCGCTTTATATGAAGAAACAGAACATTTGACTCGCGCTGCGGGAAGCTCTCCTCGCATGAATGCTCCCCGTGCCTATGGCCTGGGTTTGCAGCATAAACATTTGCCTGAAATGACTTTGGTCTCTGGCATTAAAAAAGAACCTCACTTTAATCCTGTTGTGGGTGCTTACTACAAAGGCATGGCAGTGAACGTTCCGATTTTGCCTGGCCAATTGACGAGCGATATTTCTGCACAAGAATTACAGGAGGTCATGGAAAAACATTACGCGGGTCAGGAATTTGTGAAGGCTTTACCTTACGAAGAAAACCCCGCTCTGGATGGTGGCTTTTTAGACGCTACAGTTTGTAACGACACCAACCGTGCGGATGTACATGTGTTTGGCCAAAAAGGTCATTTGCAAGTAACCGTGGTCCTGGACAATCTGGGTAAGGGTGCCAGTGGCGCTGCGGTTCAGAATATGAATATCGTTATGGGTGTTGATGAAAAGACGGGACTTTAGAGCTAAGTTTCCTCCCTCATTTTTTGAAAAGCATTAAAGACTGGTGAAGGAACCACCGGTCTTTTTTATTTGATACCGGGGCTGCGGGTCATACTGCATCGAATAAAGGGAAAGGAGGGATTAAAAAATGAGCAATTACATAAGGTGGTTAAAATTTAATCCCTCCGTCCCCTTTCTCTTCACTCGAGCTTCCTGACGAATGATCAAGAGCCGTAGCCCTGAAATGTGCTAGATTTTCTTCTGAGCAGAGCCAAAGCTTTTTGCGGCTATCGATCACCCCTACTCGCACCAATGTCGCTACAGGTTGACTACTGATATTTATAAGAAAATCTATTCTGTCTTCGTCAGCCAACCTCACTGGGAAAGGACTTGGTGTATGATACAGCTCTCCAGAATTTAAACCGCATTCATCCCATTCAACCCACCAACTGTCAATGCTTATTGGCCTAAACCCTGAGTTGTATAGCCGGATTTGCGCTAGTTGAGTATTTCCATCCCGAGTCGGATTACAGGCCACTTCTAAATGCCGCTCCTCGTTTGGTTGAACTCTTGCTCGATACCCGAAAAACTCATATAAACTCGTTGTTGCGAAATGATAAAAAAGCCCAAATACCACCAAGGTGAGTCCGATCACTTGGTCGTTGCCAACGCTAATGTGAAGATTAAATTTAGATCTTAGAAGAGTGACAAGTACTTGCTCCCAAATGGGAGTTGTTAACAAGGCAAGACCTGAGATCACAACCAACCATGCAAGTTTGTTATAGAACTTCGGACGAAACAGCCGAATCAGCCGCACCAATTGATCAAATGTATCTCGTTTTAGCATCTACGGCCCCAGCTCACAGTAGAACGACCGAGGGAAAAGAATCCTGTGTAGCTGATTGCTAGGCATCATTATTGATCGAAGTTGACCTTATTTTTGCTTGATGCCATAAACCTTCGTGATAGCTGCGACCAAAAATGAAAAATGCTACGCACATAATCGATGAAAGACCGCAAAGAGATACATACAACCAATTTATATCCGCTTCCTTGTTAAATTCTGGAAGAGAATAGATTAACAATATAAACCACATCATTGTTACAAAAATACTTATTAATTGATTGATTTTGGACACAGAAAACGGAGATGGACCGGTTAGTATATGCCTCACATTCTCATTAAACCCCTTGGGTTTTTGACGTGACATAAAAACTTTATAAAGTGGTCCACTATGCCTGTTTTCCAGCATATCAACATGGTACTCCCAGTTTTCTTGCCAATATTTACTACCCCTGTTAACGCAATACCAAGCAAATGAGAAAACCAAACCAAGATTAGCTAATAAAACCGAAAGATCTGTTGTAGCCTGTGACGATTCTGAAACAGCACGTATTGCCACAAAGCCTGCTAAAGTTGCAGCTATAAAAGTCCAGAAATATGTTGCTCGTTTCCAATAAAGCTCAATTTCAAATTTTCGAATGTCTAAGGCATGATCTAACGCAAGGCGATTGACTTCCTTATCTAAAAGAAAGTCAATTTCATAATCTTCCTGGTTATAAGGTTCGGTTGGCACGTATTCTCCTTTATCGCCTAACGCTGCGCTCTGCCGTAAATTTTCTTGGGGAGGCTCACAGCGGAATATTTGTCAGAAAGTAGCGCTTTGTTAAATGCTTTTTCCTGAGGAAGTACGATACAAGCTTAAATCTTCAGGTGAAATTTCTGAACTAGGTACTAATCGATAGTGCTTTTCTGAAACCAATCTAACTTGCTCATCTTGAACAGTTAGTTCAAAAATAGCAATTAAATCATCTTCCATAAATTGCGTAGAAATTGCTCTTGTTATTAATTCAGGGTATTTTTCTTTGCAGCATAATATGTCTTGTTTCGTTTGAACTACTGATAATTGGTCGTTACCACCTTTTGCTTGCACAGGTATTACGTAATGACATCCGGACTGGTCAACCCCAACATATATTTCATCTATTTCAATTTGTCCAACGTCTTTAACAGTAGTGCGTAAATGATTTTGCAATGAATACGTCGTTAGTCCTAAAAATATATCTATTAGCCTGTTATATCTAACTTTTGCAAGGAGTGCCTGTTCATCAGAAAGGGAATAAGAGCTAACGATTTCAGGTGTGGAATCAGGTATCTTTATTGTGATTAGATCAGAGTTGGGTAAAATCCGATTAATCTTGACTAGCTTAATTACATATTTTGCTCTGCCTGCACCCTCGATAATCCATTCCATGCCCTTAGGTTGGGTCTCTAAAATCGAGCTGGGCATATCAAGCCTATAGCGAATGGAGTAAATTACATCTCCTAAATTCTTTGGCAATTTTAAATCTAGTGCCGCTGCAGCGTATTCCAAATCAATTCGTTCAAAATATATGTCATTATTCTCAGCATCGTACTGTTCAAAGAATATTTTCTCGATTAATTGTTGATACCTATTGTTCTTAGCCATTCATCACCCTTAATGCTTCGATTTCTTCCTGCTTGCGTTTCTTACTTCCGCTTTTTCGATCTCTTTTCGCTATAGGATTTTCAATACCCCAGTATTTTGAAGCTTTCGACATATCCAGACGTAGCAATTCATCTTCGCCCAGATTTATGACCTCTTGGCTGCTTTCCAAATTAGGATTGATTATCCCAACCAACTCTTTGCCTAAAGAGTAAGCTAAAGGTGGTGGAACAGCATTCCCAATTTGTCTAGCGCCATGCCATTTAGTTTCATGAAATCTAAACCAATCGGGAAAACCATGTAATCGGGCCATTTCTCTTACAGTTATACATCTCGGATAAATAAAATGGATTGGTCGTGGACTTGTGAATGCTCCTCTAGCTGAATCAGTACCGGCCCGTAAAGTATTTGAAACTCCAGACTCAGAAAGCTTGTAAAATCTCGAAATCTTTTCGACAGTCCCAGGTGCAGTTTCAGAAAACCTTCTTCGAGATATTTCGGTATGCTCTGTTCTAAGACTGCTAGTTAATAGCTTAGAATTCCACTTTCTTTTATGGCCAAGTTTCCAAGACTTTTCGTTCGTGCAGCGCATTAATGATGAGTATCCAGAAGCCCTCCTTAAATACTTAAATGGAACTTCATCAGTTTCTAATAACTCGTCAAATGATTCAGCATCTGGAAGGTCATTTAGTGCGTCCCCACAAGTCACAGGCTGGTATGACGAAGAGTCGGGGTATTTCGGAAGAGACACTCCTTTTCTAGCGCCGATAAGAAATAAGCGTTCCCTACTCTGAGGAACACCATAATCTTTCGCATTCAATACGCTCCAAGGCTTCAGAACCTGATATCCGACACATTCAAGCTCTTGGATTATTTCTTCTAGAAATTTCTTATGTTTTCCAACAGTTAGACCTTTAACATTCTCGAAAAGGAAATACGAAGGCTGAAGCTCATCAACTATACGTATGTACTCCTTTATAAGTTGGTTTCGCGGGTCGTCCAAAGCCCGCTGACCAATCAATGAAAAGCCCTGACAAGGAGCTCCTCCTGCAACAAGGTCTATTTTTTCTCTAGATTTAAGATTTGCTGCTTTCCGTATACAGCGACCAGTTACTTTCTCAACAGGGCTAGGTAATACTGCACATTTTGGGAAATTGTATTTGTGCACACAGCAGTGTATAGGATCAACTTCAACAGATGCCACAACGTCGAAGCCTGCCTGTTCTAAGCCTAAACTCAATCCCCCTGCTCCAGCAAAGAGGTCTATGGCGATAGGTCTTTTATTCAAAATATATACGTCTCTTTGGTTTTCAATGTTTTTCAGAATTTTACCTTTCATAAGCAGAGGTGTCTGCTATTTGGTAGGTCGTGGCCTAACAGGGCATTTAACGACTAGCTCAGAGGTGCGTGCGGTAGCGTGCATCCACTGAAGCCACTGTTATTTGTCTTCACTTTCATCGTCATAATCTAAATGCTCAGAGCCTCCAAATAGCAGTCCAGCTGGCTCTTCACTATCAACTGGACGTGTGATATTTCGTTTTTTTAATTCTTTGACCTTATCATTAAATCGCTTTAGACCTTCGGCTTCACTCAACTCTTTTTCATTGTTATTACCTATATCGTTCATAGGAATTAACCTCCATAACTCAATCGACAACTTTGGGCTTACTTATATGATCTACAGGTTCATTCGTGATAGGGGTTTTAACCGCCTTTTTGATTTTCTTCGAATCTTTTGGGAATCCTTTGGTGGAATCTTTTGGGACACCCACTTTTTAAAGCTTGATACTACTATAGATCAACAGTAACTGAAAACCCATCGACTCAACGTAAGGAGCGCATCACGCCGAAAGCCCTGAAGACTCAGGTTTCTGTCGCTCCTACGCCCTTGCCGCGACTCCGGAATAAAGGCTTCCCTGACTCTTTAATGTCTCTTGCCACAAGCCGTTAACCATTTCAAAAAATACGCATTTTTAAAAAAGCGTCAGGTAAAACACTACACCCCACATTAATGCCGAACAGATAACTAAATACAACAGGATCTGACATAGGTCGCCCAGCAACCAATCAACCACGATGGCGCTGAATTACTAAAATTCCAGTAGCCATTAATTATTGTTGAGGTACTTCATGCTTAGCAACACCGAAGAACGTGTGACGGCCGTGACACGCGTGACATGGTATTGGTGCGCTAAGCTGACTGCGAGTATGGCGATGCCATAATCTATACCATTAGGTAAAGGCACTAGATACCTGTCAGTGCCAGATCCTGGCCTACTCCCACTCGATAGTGCCGGGAGGCTTACCTGAAATATCGTAGGTTACACGAGCGATACCTGAGATTTCATTCATGATTCGACGTGATACATGATCCAGAAATTCATAAGGCAGATGTGCCCAGCGTGCGGTCATGAAATCGATGGTTTCAACGGCACGTAAGGCAACCACGTAGTCGTAACGTCGGCCATCTCCAGTGACTCCTACTGACTTCACAGGCAGGAACACAGTAAAAGCCTGAGAGGTTTTTTCGTATAAATCATGTTTCCACAATTCTTCGATAAAGATATGATCAGCCAGGCGTAACAGATCTGCATACTCTTTTTTAACTTCACCCAGAATTCGTACCCCCAAACCCGGCCCCGGAAATGGATGACGATAAACCATCGTATGCGGTAGACCCAGTTCAACACCGATACGACGCACTTCATCCTTGAACAGTTCGCGCAGCGGCTCGACCAGTTCCAGTTTCATGTCGTCGGGTAAACCACCAACATTATGATGCGACTTGATCAGATGTGCTTTACCCGTAGAGGCACCCGCAGATTCAATAACATCAGGATAAATAGTTCCCTGAGCCAGAAAAGCCGCATCATTTTGTTTGCTGGCTTCTTCTTCAAAAATTTCGATAAACAGATTGCCGATGATTTTACGTTTCTGTTCGGGATCAGACACGCCTTTGAGCTTATCCAGGAAGCGCTGTTCCGCATCTATCCGAATGACTTTGACCCCCATATGCTCAGCAAAGGTTGCCATCACCTGGTCACCTTCCTGATAACGAAGCAAACCATTGTCCACAAAGATACAGGTTAACTGATCACCAATCGCCTGGTGCAATAATGCAGCTACTACGGACGAGTCCACTCCGCCCGACAGTCCCAGAATAACATGACCATCGCCAACCTGTTGCCGGACCTGATTAATGCTGTTTTCGATAATATTTTCCGCAACCCAGTCGGATGCACAACCACAAATCTGATGGATGAATCGACCCAGTATTACCGAGCCCTGTCGTGTATGTGTTACCTCAGGATGGAACTGCAGGCCGTAAATCTTTCTTGTTTCATCTGCCATGCCCGCTATAGGGGCAGAGTCGGTGCTACACATCAATTTAAAGCCTTCGGGCATTTCAGCAACACGATCACCATGCGACATCCATACATCCAACATGCCGAAACCTTCCGCAGTTTGATGATCCTGTATATCTTTCAGCAATTCGGTATGACCGTGGGCTCTAACCTGTGCATAGCCAAATTCACTATGGCCCACATTCTCAACCTTGCCGCCTAACTGCTTGGCCAGGGTTTGCATGCCGTAGCAGATACCGAGCACAGGTACCTTTAAATCAAGTATCTGAAGATTTGCCAGTGGTGTCAGTTCTTCCAGTGTAGATTCAGGGCCACCGGAAAGGATGATGCCTTTAGGCATAAATTCGAT
This sequence comes from Gammaproteobacteria bacterium, assembly GCA_050288105.1. GTDB lineage: Bacteria > Pseudomonadota > Gammaproteobacteria > JACNJF01. Next base: position 175,139 of record JBNKDE010000001.1, on the reverse strand, counting down.
CACCCTGTCCATCTCGATATCCCAGGGCAGGATTTCACAGTAAACGCCCAGTTCGCGTACCCTGCGTGCAATCAGCTGGGTGTATTGAGAACCGAAATCCAGTATTAATATCCTGTCATCATGCAGGTCATGGTTAAGACTCATCAGCAACTAGACCCTGTAATTTGGTGCTTCTTTGGTGATAGTCACATCATGTACATGCGACTCAGCCATACCTGCGCCAGTGACTCTGACAAACTCAGGCTTTGTTCTTAGCTCTTCGATATTACGGCAGCCCACATAACCCATACTGGAACGAACGCCACCCAGTAACTGGTGGATAATGCCAGAAAGCGGACCTTTATAAGGCACCCTGCCCTCAATACCTTCCGGTACGAGTTTTTCAACAGCACTGTCAGCCTGAAAGTAACGATCACTGGAACCTTTCTGCATCGCGCCCAGAGAACCCATGCCACGATAGGACTTGTAGGATCTGCCCTGGAACAACTCTACCTCGCCTGGCGCTTCCTCGGTACCCGCAAACATACTGCCGATCATGACCGAATGCGCACCCGCAACCAGTGCTTTGGACACATCGCCGGAGAAGCGAATCCCCCCATCTGCAATCAACGGAATACCGGTGTCTTTCAGGGCCATCGCCACATTTGAGATAGCAGAAATCTGGGGTACACCGACACCGGCAACTATCCGTGTGGTACAGATCGATCCGGGGCCGATTCCCACCTTGACCGCATCAGCACCAGCTTCGACCAGATCAAGCGCCGCATGAGCAGTCGCAATATTGCCACCAATGACCTGGATATGCGGATAGTGCTTTTTCACCCACGCCACGCGCTCTATGACACCTTTGGAGTGACCATGCGCGGTATCGACCACAATAACATCCACCTCTGCACGCGCTAAGGCTTCTACGCGCTCGTCGGTATCTTTACCCGTGCCGACAGCCGCGCCAACACGCAGGCGCCCCTGGTCATCCTTACAGGCTAACGGATGCACAGTCGACTTGGTGATATCCTTAACCGTGATCATTCCCTTGAGTTCAAAATCCTTATTGACCACCAGCAGGCGTTCAATTCGATGCCTGTGCAGCAATTCCATAATTTTGTCTTTGCTAGCACCTTCTTCAACCGTAACCAGTCGTTCCTTGGGCGTCATGACCGAGGAGACAGGCTGATCCAGGTTGGTTTCAAAACGCAGGTCTCTTTTGGTGACGATACCAACCAGACCTTCGGGGCCCATGACCGGTAGACCTGAAATCTGATTTTTACGCGTCGATTCGATGACGTCTCGAATCATCGTGTCGGCTTTGATAGTAATAGGATCCTTGATAACCCCACTTTCAAACTTCTTTACCTTGGCTACCTGTTTCGCCTGCTCGCTGGGCTTCAGGTTTTTATGCACGATTCCCATACCACCTTCCTGCGCCATCGCAATAGCAAGGCTGGACTCGGTAACGGTATCCATCGCGGCAGAGATCAGGGGGATATTCAACTCTATTTCCCGAGTAATGCGTGTCTTCAATTCAGCGTCGTTGGGTAGAATGTCTGATTTGGCGGGGATTAGTAAGACATCGTCAAATGTGAGGGCTTCCTGGGATATACGCATTTTTACTCCGGGGGGTCAATTTCAAAGCGCGATTATAAGGTATTGACCTCTGGACGGTAAACCGGATAATGGATCGGATAACTAAAAAAAGGTGAGCCATAAAAAATCCTGGTAATCCCCTACTTTAAAATTTGGGAAGTGCTAATAACGATACAACGACATCTATTAACCACCGCTGTCTGTGATATCAAGTCGCAGCAGTAACTCTAAAAGTCTTCCCATACCTTAAAAGCCGCTCTCAAAGCGGTTTTATTTTGCCTGGCCCTAATTGAAATTTGCGGTCGCCGGTAGAACGGGGCCGAATTGCCGAGTGACTGTCGATATTAATTTTTGTACAGTTCGCGCTTCACCGAATGGATAACAACCATATCATGCAACAAAACGAAGCTATCTGGAGTGTCTCCGCGCTCAATTTTGAAATTAAAACCCTGCTTGAGAAAGGTATAGGATCGATATGGATTGAGGGTGAGGTTTCCAATTTTTCCAGACCCGCTTCAGGACACTGGTATTTTACCCTGAAGGATGATCGATCCCAGCTCAGAGCGGCAATGTTTCGCAACCGCAATCAAAGGATTCCCTTTACCCCACAAAACGGGCAACAGATCCTGGTTCGCGCGCAGGTTACCCTGTACGAAGCGAGGGGTGACTTTCAGGTGATAGTGGATCACATGGAAGAAGCCGGTACAGGACGCCTGATGCGAGAGTTTGAGGCGCTGAAGAATCAATTATCCCGGCAGGGACTTTTTGATCAAAAGTATAAAAAAACTGTTCCAGACAAGGCCCGCCGCATCGGGATTATTACCTCCGCAACCGGCGCCGCACTGCGCGATGCCATCAGCGTTATTCGACGCCGCTCTCCTTCCAGCGAGGTCACCTTATACCCTACTCAGGTGCAGGGTGAAGCCGCCACCGAGTCCATCGTGAATGCGTTAAATCTGGCAAACCGGCACGCTGCGTGCGAGGTATTGTTATTGATCCGAGGGGGAGGCTCACTGGAAGACCTGTGGTGTTTCAATGAAGCAGCTGTGGCACAGGCGATATTTGATTCAGACATACCCGTGGTCAGCGGCATTGGGCATGAGATAGACACCACAATCGCTGATTATGTGGCAGACCTGCGCGCACCCACACCCTCGGTGGCTGCAGAATCGGTCACCATGGATCAGTATGAAACCATGCAGCGCATCGATCAATTGACAATACGCCTGCAGCAACTCGTTGCGTATCAGCTGGCAAACCTTAAGCAGGACATCAATACTATCCAGCAACGTATCCTGCGTCTGCATCCCCAGCGCCAGATCATGGCCCTGAAACAGCGTCTATTGTTTGCCCACAATACCCTCCGGCATATTCAGCATCATCAACTGGAGCGCAAAGATCATCAACTGCAACGCCTGATGGAGCAAATGCGTCTGCAGCATCCACAACAAAAGATCACCCTGAGTGGCATCAAGCTTGAACAGCAGACTCAGAAATTACTATCCCGGATGCAGTCCACCTTGCTGCAGTGCCGACATGAACTTTCCCTCAACAGTGGCAAACTGGACAACCTGAGTCCATTGAAAACCCTGGCGCGAGGGTATGCAACGATTAGCAAGGAAAACAAGCTGGTTTACTCTGCAGCTGAATTAAAAAGCGATGATGAAGTCCAGATACAGTTTAAAGATGGCGCGCAGCACGCGATCATCAAATAGCAATTCTGCCATTTCCGGGTTAATCGTCGCCAATGCGGCGCAGAAGATACTCAACCTGCCTGGTGCCCGTTTCCTGCTCCATACTCATCCTGAACCCATCACTTAAAGGAATTTCAAGCTGCGCCCCGGGTGGAATGCTTTTCAGCTCTTTCACTCGCACACTGAAGGTTCCCTCTTTCGTTTCAACATGTGCATTCTGGCGTTTACCAAGTTCACGAGATACGCGTGGGGCGCTTTGTAGCCAGAAATCGCCCAGCTCATTGCTGGTCGAGCATTGATACAGCAATGCATAATAGTTGCCCGGATATTCCAGAAAAGGGTTGAGCTGCACACGACCGGCTGACACCTTACCGTTGAGGGGATAAGCCTGGTAACGTAAATGCGGGGTTGAAAAGCTCACGCCACTGCGGCTGGAAAAGGTGCCGATTTCCTGATTACAGTTGAATACCTGAGGCGGGCGAGAAAATGCACTAATATTGGGCAATAACCGCGCAGTTGCCGTGCCAGCATCAAACTGCCCCTGTTTGACGCTAAATTCGAGTATACTTTCCCATTCGACGTTAAGGCCACCCGCCAGCATCTGAGTACCATACTCCAGTTGATCATGGCCACGGATGGTCAATTGCCAGCGACCATCGTCATTTGCAAAGGCATAGGCCTGATGGATAATGATAATTAGAAAAATCAATGGTTTATTCAGGAGTCGCATAGTCTATAGTATGGAAATAATTCGAAGCAGCAGTGAACATACCCTGTTTACAGCTGCCAAATAAACAAAATCTCATCGAGCCACCAGGCCTTTGTAAAACCAAGAAGCTAACCATATCAGAGAGTTAGGAGCTACCCAATGAGCAACAATACAGTCACCATAACCGATAACCGCACCGGTAAGTCAGCGGATTTCGATATTATAGACCCGAGCATCGGATCGCCTACCTTTGATATCAGAAAACTACATGCCCAACTCGGATTGTACACCTATGATCCCGGGTTTCAGGCAACCGCCAGCTGTAAAAGTGATATCACCTATATTGATGGCGATAAAGGCATACTGCTGTATCGAGGTTACCCCATCGAGCAACTGGCTGAACACAGTAATTACCTGGAGACCAGTTTTTTACTCATTTACGGCCACCTGCCCGATAAGGAAGAATACGAGCAATTCACCGGAATGATCAAGCGCCATACCATGGTGCATGAAGGTGTAAAACAGTTTTTTAATGGTTTTCATCATGATGCTCATCCAATGGCCATCATGGTAGGTGTGGTGGGCGCACTGTCTGCGTTCTACCATGATTCTCTGGACGTAAACAATCCGCGCCATCGGGAAATTTCTGCACATCGCCTGCTGGCTAAAATGCCTACCATCGCAGCATACAGCTACCGTCGTGCAAACGGACTACCGCTACCCTATCCGCGCAATGACCTGAACTTTATCGAAAACTTCATGTACATGATGTTCAGCGTGCCGACTGAGGAATATATTCCAAATCCGCTGGCCGTTCACGCCATGCGTTTAATCTTTATCCTGCATGCGGATCATGAGCAGAATGCGAGTACCTCAACGGTCAGACTATCCAGTAGCTCTGGTGCAAATCCATTTGCCTGTATCTCCGCAGGCATTGCATCACTCTGGGGTCCAGCCCATGGGGGTGCTAACGAAGCGGTTATCCGCATGCTGGAGGAAATCCAGCATCCCGACGAGATCCCGAAATACGTCGAACGTGCAAAGGATAAGGATGATGAATTCCGTCTGATGGGTTTTGGTCACCGAGTCTATAAAAACTATGACCCGCGCGCCAAAATCATTCGTAAAGCCTGTAATGAACTGCTGGACGAGCTGGGCAGCACTAACCAGCCATTGTTTGAAACAGCACGTGAACTGGAAAGAATTGCACTGGAAGATGACTATTTTCTGGAAAGAAACCTGTATCCCAACGTCGATTTTTATTCCGGTATCATTTTGAAGGCGCTGGATATGCCATTGAATATGTTTACGGTAATCTTTGCCATGGGCCGCACGGCTGGTTGGATTTCACAATGGCTAGAGATGATGGAAGATAGTGAACAGCGTATCGGTCGTCCGCGCCAGATATACACTGGAGCACAAACCAGAGAGTATGTAGAGCTGTCGAAACGTTGATTTAATCAATAAAACCCGGCTCTGAATTCTGTCGGAGCCGGGGTTTTGCTTAATGTGACATCACCACAGGAATAATCATCGACGATAGCAGTGTCCGAGTCACGCCACCAAATATCTTTTGCTTCAGGTTCGGTGTTCCGTACCCCCCCATCACCATGATATCGATATCATTTTCGGCGATTTCATTCAGGATCACGGTAGGCACATCAAAAGTACCTGCAGTCACTCGACGTACCGCTGCCTGGATACCATGACGCTGTAAATGCTCAGCCAGATCATCAACCAGTAATTCTCCTTTCGCCGTCTTTTGCTTACCTTCCTGCACGACCAGTATCGTAACTTCTTCCATACGCGACAGAATCGGCAGTGCATTGTGTACTGAGCGGGTTGCGGCTGGCGTTCCATCCCAGGCAATCATACCTTTTTTACAGGGTATTCTATGCGCACCGATATACGGCATGAAAAATACCGGTCGACCACTCAACAAAATTACCTGTTCGGCGACCGTTTCCATGGTTGAGTAATTGCGATTCGTTGGATTGGCCTGACGCAGGATGACGATATCAAAGTTCCTGGCTATCTTTGCCAACTGGGTTGCTGCCTTGGAAGGATCACCCTTGATGATCTTTGCGTCGTACTCAACACCTTCCGCCTTTGCCTGCTCGGCGAATTCTGACATTCTATTTTCAGCTTCTTTCAGGCAAATATTCTTGATCGCCTTCTTTTCCTTAACCATTAAATGATCTGGCAGTAAAGCACTCAGGGTAATACCCGTCAGGCGCGCATTGTGCACTTTCGCCATATTAAAAGCAGTGACTACACGCTCCGGATTTGAAGCCCCCTCATCTATATAAACAAGAATATCTTTATAAGCCATAACATTTCCTAAAATTCAGGTCACTTACAATTTGTTGCGACGCAGCATAGTATATTTTAATGGAAATGCCACCGATTTTTTTATTTATGGAAGATGGGCATGCATCAGCATTACTTGATTATTAGCAAACTCTAATATACTATTAGCCGCAATTTTCACCCTTCAGACTAAAGGAGTTTGAATATGAGTATAGATCGTATTGTACTGGCGGTAGCTGGTCTGTTTATTTTAATTGGCTCAACCCTGGCTTATTATCACCACATTTACTGGTTGTTCTTTAACGCTTTTGTCGGATTGAATCTTCTTCAATCTGCATTTACAGGATTCTGCCCTATGGTCATCATCCTCAAGAAACTGGGTAAAAAGCCTGGTCAGGCATTCAGCTAAAGCCGAACTCGCCATTTTTTTAAAAAGCCCGCAATTGCGGGCTTTTTTTTGTCAAAAGCAGCTAAAATTAACTCAATACTGCAAAGGATAGAGAGAATGCTTGATCAAACATCACGCTCATTAGATGTCATGCTTGAACCCGTAAACAAGGCGATTGAAAAAATCGAACATATTATTGTAGGCAAACCAGAACAGATCCGGCTTGCTGTATGCTGCCTGCTTTCTTCAGGGCATTGCCTGATTGAGGATTTACCCGGTGTTGGAAAAACAACCCTGGCACATGCTATTGCCCGTGTCTTCGGCCTGAATTTCACTCGTATACAATTTACCAGCGACCTGTTACCCGCAGATATTCTGGGCGTTTCTATATTTGATCGACAACTTCAGGGCTTCACTTTTCATCCCGGCCCTATTTTTTCAAACTGTGTGTTAGCGGATGAAATAAACCGCGCCACACCCAAAAGCCAGAGTGCCCTGCTGGAAGCCATGGAAGAACGGCAAATTACGGTAGAGGGCGAAACCCGAACCCTGTCTGCCCCCTTTTTCGTGATAGGAACACAAAACCCGCTTGACCAGTCTGGAACCTTTCCCCTGCCCGAGTCGCAGTTAGATCGTTTTATGATGAAACTCAGCCTGGGCTATCCGGATCAACGTGCAGAACGCTTACTACTGTCAGGAAAAAGCCGGCAGTATCTACTGCAGGAATTAACGCCTGTGCTCGACACCACCAGCATTCTAAAATTACAGCAGGCGATTGAATCAATACATGTTTCAGGTCCATTGCTGGATTACGTACAGGCCCTGTTACAGGAAACCCGCAGCAAGGGTCAATTTGTATATGGGCTCTCTCCGCGCGCCGGCCTGTCATTACTAAGAGCAGCACGTAGCTGGGCATTTATGCAACAGCGCGATTTTGTGGAACCTGACGATATCAAGATAATTTTCCCTGCGATTGCCTGCCATCGGCTGATTTCTGCTGACCATCTGAGCAAGACTGTTGAACAGATGGTGCAGGAGTTACTCAATACAGTTGCTATTCCTTAGCTACAGCAGCAGATCCTGTCTATGTTGACTTCGATTATGCCAAGGTCATTCCGACAGCGTATGGATAGCTGGATAGCGCTACGTAACCCGGCCATCAAGGGAAAAATTTCCCTGCATAATCGTCGACTGTACATCCTGCCTACGCGTTTTGGATACCTGTATGCCTTTATGTTACTGGTGCTTCTGCTCGCCTCAATCAATTATGAAAACAGCATGGCATTCGCATTGACCTTCCTGCTAACCGCGGTCGGGATCGTCAGTCTCTGGCAAACTCACAAAAATCTGCTCGGATTAATAGTCCAGCTAAAGCCGCCTGAAGCGGTATTCTGCGGAGAAGAGATCAGCCTGCTGTTCAAGCTGGAGAACCCTAATCAAAACACGCGCTACGCCATAGGATTTCAATATCAGGGTTATTATCCTGAATATACCGGAGTTGAGGCCGAATCCAGTACGGAGCTGACTCTACAACTACCTACCCGCCAACGAGGCCTGTACCAGATTGCAGGAATAACCCTGTTTACGCGCTACCCTACCGGACTTTTTCATGCCTGGGGCTGGCTCAAGTTCGATACCCAGTTGCTAGTCTATCCCAAACCACTATTTGATCAGCCATTGAGGAATAGCCTGGTGGACGACCAGTCTGGAAAAAGCAATGTGGATATGGCAGACGGTGATGACTTTGCCGGACTAAGGGAACATCGTAGCGGTGAATCACTGCGTCATATTTCCTGGAAAGCCTATGCCCAGGGTCGAGGAATGCTGACCAAAACCTTTCAGGGGCATGCGACACCAGCTCTCTGGATAGACTGGAACGATATGACGGCCAGTTCTGTGGAGGACAAACTCAGCCAGATGTCAGCACTGATCATTCTGGCGCATCAAGAGGGGAGAAAGTTTGGTCTGGTATTGCCTTCGATCAGCATCGAACAGGATACGGGGCATGCGCATCGCAGTCATTGCCTGCAACAGCTTGCAACCTTCCGCCAGAGTAACCCCGCTGCAGAGTTTGTAATCGATGCACCCTAACCTACCCTTCCAGCGCATTGGCGAAGAGCAGTTATCTCGAAATAGTGTCAATGCCGTTGCAACCAGCTTCCTGATCACCATGTTACCGCACTTTGCACATCTGCCCGTATGGGTGACCGTGCTCGGATTATGTGGATTATGCTGGCGCGTCTTACAGTCTTACGGCTATCTATTCCAGATTCCTCGCTGGCTGCTGGTGATCATGGTAATTGGTGGTGGTATCAGCGTATTTGCACAATTCTGGACGATCGCGGGTCGCGACGCCGGACTGGCTTTGCTTACAGTCATGACCGCTTTCAAATTCCTGGAGTCTTCAACACATCGGGATGTACTGATCCTGACCTTCCTCAGCTATTTTTTACTGGCAACCCATTTCCTGTTTGATCAAAGCATCATCATGGCCCTGTTCATGTTCGTCTGTCTGATCATCACCACCACCACATTGATAACGATCAATCAAAGAGACGATAGCGTAACGATCAAAACCCGACTTATTGCTGCTTCGAAACTCATTGGGCTATCACTACCCATCATGGTGGTCCTGTTCATCCTGGTGCCACGTATTCCCGGGCCTTTATGGGGGCTGACACATGAGCAACGAGGGGGTGTCACCGGGCTAAGTGAAGATATGACGCCTGGCTCGATCAGCAATTTGATCAATAGTAATGACGTCGCGTTCCGGGTAACTTTCGAAGGCGAGATTCCATCCCAGGATCAACTGTACTGGCGTGGCCCGGTAATGGCCAATTTCGATGGCAGGCGCTGGACCCAGGCAAGGTTTAGACGCACCAAAAATTTTTCACCCGCGCAAAATGGGCCGCAAACAACCTACACCATAACCCTGGAGCCACATGGCAAGCACTGGCTGTTCGGGCTGGATATTCCTGCTTCGATAATACCGGACAGCTTTATCACTTCCGAGTACCAGCTCACCAGCAAGAAGCCGATTAATGATCTGAAACGCTACACCTTATCTTCTACACTAGCTTACCGGCTGGGCGTTGATGATCCATTCGACTATCTGGTCCTGACCACAGGCGTTAACGAAGATAGAAACCCGCAAACGCTGGCGCTGGGACGGCTGTGGGCGAAGCAATTCAATTCAGACATTGAGATTGTGCAACACGCATTAAGACAGTTTCGACAGCAGGAGTTTATCTACACTCTGAACCCGCCATTGCTGGGAGCGGATGCGAGCGATGAATTCCTTTTTAAAACTCGACGCGGGTTTTGCGAACACTATGCGAGCAGTTTCGCCCTGCTGATGCGAGCTGCCGGTATCCCTGCACGAATTGTTACTGGCTACCAGGGTGGTGAATTAAATGAAATGGGAGACTACCTGATCGTGCGCCAGTCGGATGCTCATGCCTGGACTGAGATCTGGCTGGACGAACAGGGCTGGGTCCGGGTTGATCCTACCGCAGCGGTTTCGCCTGATCGCATAGAAGCAGGACTGGATCAGGCACTGCAGGATGGTGAAGCCAGTTTTAAATTTTCCCAGCGTAATGCCCTGCTGCGCAAAATGCTGTTCCGTTGGGACAATATGCAGCACCGCTGGAATGACTGGGTACTCAACTATGACTCTCGAAAACAGAACCAATTACTAAAGAACCTGGGGCTGGGCATCCAGAGCTGGGGCGATATGATTATCGCGCTGGTATTCAGTATTCTGTTCATTACCGGAGGTTACTGGCTGTTTAGCTGGTATCGCGAGCGACCGGCCAGCCCTGCGCGCTACGAAGTCATTCTGAATCAGTTGCTGAAGAAACTTGCCAGAGCCGGTTTTCAGCGTAAACCATCGGAAACCGTAAATGATTTTTTTGCGCGCATGCAATCAGAACATCGGTTTAAAGATGAAAAGTTGAAAAAAATATTTGATGCTTATAACCACATAAAATATGCGCGTGGCTATCAAAAGCAATCCATCATCAATCGCTTCAGCCAGATGGTGGCAGAGTGGAAAATGCCTCCCCCATAAAAAAACGCACTGCCAGCAGTGCGTTTTTAATGTATCGGCAATAATTAAGCTTTAACTGACCAGACGATCCTTCACGTGGTTTTTAATTCCAGAAAAAATTGCATGGGCAATTTTTTTCTGATGTAAAGATGACTTAAGACGACGCTCTTCCTTTGGGTTCGAGATAAAGGCTGTCTCGATTAATATGGAAGGCATATCCGGTGCTTTGAGCACTGCAAAACCGGCCTGTTGCACATGTTCCTTATTCAGCTTACCCACCTTACCCAGATGGTTAAGGATTTCGGACCCCAGTTCCAGACTATCCTGGATCGTGGCCGTTTGTGAAAGGTCCAGCAATACGGATGCGATCAGGTCATCCTTATCGTCCAGGCTGATGCCGCCTATTAAATCCGAGGCATTTTCCTTTTCAGCAATCCAGCGTGCTGCTTCTGAACTGGCGCCGTTTAGCGACAGCGCATACACTGACGCACCTTCCACTCTGGGTGATTTATAGGCGTCTGCATGCAGCGAAACAAACAGGTCAGCCTGATGGCTGCGCGCCTTTTCCACCCGCTTGCGTAAAACAATATACTGGTCCGAGGTTCTGGTCAGTACCGCTTTATAACCAGGTGTGTTATTGACAATCTTTGCCAGCTTCTTAGCCATGGCGAGGGTAACATCCTTTTCTTTGGTACCATTACGTCCCACTGCACCGGGGTCGCGTCCACCATGGCCGGGATCGATAGCAATCACGACCTGCTTCTTTTTCTCTTCACGTTTTTCACGACTGGTTTTTATCGGTGTCGGGCTCAGCTGCGTTGCATGCATATCAACCACTAGCCGGTACCCATTATTACTGTCTGGCTGGAGCATAAAACTACGTGGACGAACCTTGCCCTTCAGGTCCAGAACAATTCTTAAATCATCGGACTTGCGTACCGCTGAACGGATACTCTTCAATAATTCGGTTTCATTATTGCTGGAAACCAGCGCCGCAGATTTACGAACATCCTTCAGGTCAATAACGACACGATTAGGATCCGACAGGGTAAACAGGTCGTGCTCTACATTCGCGGACAGATCAAAAACAACCCGCGTATGATCTGGGTTGGTCTGTGCCACACGGACACCCGTCAGAGCGGGATCGGATGAAGCGGCATAGCTCTGTTTGGATACGACAGGGAGGGTCATCAAAGCACTGATACCTGCCAGCTTCTTCAAAAACAGCCTGCGAGCTTGAGTGAGTGTATTCATAGCTTTAGCAACTTTTGCAACAACTTATAAGATTGTGTTGCTAGTTATAGTAAATTAGAAAAACAAAATCAACCTTTTTTCTTTATTTATTAAAGAGATAGTTGATATTCCTAGAATTTACCTAAGCTCAGCGGCCTTGATTAACGCTTCTCCCCAGGAATTGCCCGCAGTAGCCCTGATCAGCCTGCACCCTTCCTGGTATTCCAGATTGAGCTGCAACCCAGCATTCTGCAAAAGGGCTTCGGCCCGTTGCGGCCATTCAATCAGGCACAATGTGCGGTCATTGAGATAGTCTCTGAAGCCCAGATACTCAAGTTCCTCAGCATCCGCAAGCCGGTACAGGTCAAAATGCGCTACTGAAAGCCCAGGTAATTCATAGTTTTCTATCAAGGTATAGGTCGGGCTGCGTACACCTGAGGTAATTCCACAGGCTTCCAGTGCGCCGCGCACGATAGTGGTTTTACCCGTGCCCAGATCTCCACTTAAGGTAATGATACCCCCGCTTTCACAGGCCTTGATCAGCCGCGCGCCGACGGCTTTCATCTCTGATTCTGAGCAGATAATCATCGCGCACAACCCTGAGCCCTTGATAGCTCCAAATGAACCTTCCCAATGCCTTTAATCAGATCACTGGCAATCAGTGTTTCCGCCTGTTGATCTAGCGCATAGTGCTCAGCACTGCGGGCATGTACGTAGACACCACAACGCGCTGCGTCCAGCTCACTTAGATGCTGAGCCATATAACCCGCAATCAATCCACTTAAGACATCGCCGCTGCCGGCGGTTGCCATACCCGAATGACCGTTAGCACATAATGACAATGGCATATCATGCTGCCCGACCAGGCTGCCAGCACCCTTAAGCACGCAGGCCGAGTGCCAGCGCTGGGTGATCTGCTGAATCGAGCGAATCCTGTCCTGTTGTATCTGGGCAGACGAGCAACCCAGCAAGCGCGCCGCTTCACCAGGATGGGGGGTAATCACTACCTGGGTTGCTTGCAGCGCGTCAAGAAAATCAGCCTGTAGTGCATCCGCATCCACCAGCATCGGCTTATGACAGGTTTTCAAATACTCTAACAGTTGCTTTGCTTTCTCGCTGCGACCCAGCCCGGGACCGACAACGACAATCGTTGCTCGCTCTACTAGCGTCTCTACATCATCCCAGACCCCTGTCATCAGCTCTGGATCTGCAGACGTGATTGCCGCATAGCTATCCGGATGCACACAAACGCTAACCAGGCCTGCTCCTGACCGCAATGCAGCCATAGCAGCCAGACGCACCGCGCCAGACATCCCTCGATCACCACCGATAACCAGGATATGACCAAATTGATTCTTGTGCGTATTGACGGGGCGCGCTGATGGCAGGCGTATATTGGTCGCACTCATCACATGACATAACGGCTGTTCGCAGGCGGCTGCCGCGCTCGACATTCCCAGATCATCAAACAGCAGTTCACCGCAATAGTCCGGTCCATCCGCCAGCCAGCAACCTACTTTTCGCCCAACAAAACTCACGCTAAGGTTTGCCCGAATAGCTACCGGCATGGCATTACCGGTATCGGCGTTTAATCCGCTGGGTATGTCAATACTTACCCGGATCGCTGAAGTGGAATTAATGTTTGAAATCCACTGTTGCCAGCTCTGGTCGAGCTCCTTATTTAAGCCAATACCCAGCAAACCGTCTATGATGATATCGCAGTCAGGACAGACGCCTTGCCAGGGCAAAATTTTCCCACCGCTCTCTAACCAGCATTGACGATAGTATGCTGATTCTGTGGACTGCCTGTTTTCGTCCCCTATCATAAAAAGACTGACCGTTTTCCCCTGTTCGCTAGCCAAGCAGGCCAGTGCAAAAGCATCGCCTCCATTATTACCAGCCCCTGCCAGAACCACGATATGCTGACTGTCTGGCCATCTTTGCTGCACGGCATTCCAGGTAGCTGTTGCCGCTTTCAACATCAGGGTTTGTGAAGGCTGAGCGTCAAGCTGCATGGTCTGCTGATCAAGTCGATAAACCTGTTTGCGCTGGTACAGAGGTTGATTGCTGGGCATGACAATGTGAGAGCGAATTTGAGTGCTTAAAACATAACACAACAAGCCGCTATCAACATAATTAACTGAAATTTTTTATCATTGACAGTCTGTATGTATTTATTCAAACTCGCTGCATGAAGAATTGCAAAAACCGCACGTTTACATTGTCTCAATCTCGTAAAATTGCCTTAGCCCACCTGAGATAATGCAGATCCTTAAAGCGTTTTTCCTTTGTGTTTTCACCTTAACCCCCGTTACTAGAAAGTATTCCTTATGACTTCAGAAAAACCAAAACTTTTTGTGCTTGATACTAATGTTCTGATGCATGACCCCAGCGCATTATTCAGATTTCAGGAACATAATATTTATCTTCCAATGACCGTACTTGAAGAACTGGATAAGGGGAAAAAGGGATTATCTGAAGTCGCCAGAAACGTGCGTCAGGTCAACCGATTTATTGATGATTTAATGGGCGACAATAAGGATATAGATATTAAAAAGGGCCTGCCTCTTGCCCCGATTAATTCAAACAACGGTAACGGAGGTGTTAAAAGTTCCGGCAGACTTTTCTTTGAAACAGAAGCGCACTCCCCCAGATTGCCCGAAACCCTGCCCGGCAGCAAAAACGACAACTCCATTCTGGGCACAGTGCTGGCGTTGCATGATGAATGGGATTGCGATGTTATTCTGGTTTCCAAGGACATCAACCTGCGTATCAAGGCTACGGTACTAGGATTACTGGTAGAGGACTACACCAATGATAAGGTGCTTGATGACCTGGATATGCTATTTACCGGCAGCCTGGAATTACCCGCAGAATTCTGGGAAAAACACAGCAAGGATATCCATTCATGGCAGCGTGATGGTAAAAGCTATTATGAAATTACCGGTGACGATACGCTGGAATGGTACCCGAACCAGTTTATCTATCTGGAAAATAATTTTGACGGTATCGTGCGCGAAAAAACCGGAAACACCTGCGTCATCGAAGTCATCAAAAACTATATGAACGAACACAATGCGGTGTGGGGAATTCATGCGCGTAATCGTGAACAAAGCTTTGCGCTCAATCTGTTAATGGATCCCGAGATCGATTTTGTCAGCTTATCCGGAACAGCGGGTACCGGTAAAACCCTGCTCACTCTGGCAGCAGCGTTAGCGCAGACCATGGATGAAAAACGCTATGCCGAAATTATCATGACCCGCGTTACGGTACCGGTAGGTGAAGACATAGGTTTTCTACCGGGTACCGAAGAAGAAAAGATGTCCCCCTGGATGGGCGCCCTGATGGATAACCTGGAGGTTCTGGTCGGAAATGATAAGAATGATGCCTGGGAAAATCAGGCAACTACTGACCTTGTTCGCCACCGCATCAAGATTTCTTCCATGAACTTCATGCGTGGCCGTACCTTCCTGAAAAAGTTTATTATTCTGGATGAAGCCCAGAACCTGACTTCCAAGCAGATGAAAACGCTAATCACACGTGCTGGCCCTGGCACCAAGGTTGTCTGTCTGGGTAACATCGGGCAGATCGATACCCCCTACCTGACCGAGACCACTTCGGGCCTGACCTATATCGTGGACCGATTCAAGGATTGGGAGCACAGTGGTCATGTGACGCTAAAGCGCGGCGAACGCTCCAGGCTGGCAGATCACGCGTCAGAGATACTGTAATCAACTCGCAGCTGATGCCAGCACAATCTGGCATCAGCTGAATTAAAACTAGGCAAAGATATCCTGCACCCAGGCCGATAACTGATGTAAAAGCCGTTGTTCACGTTCGCCCTGCTCGCGCTGAGCCAGCGTCAGTAAAAGCTGTTGAAATTGCTCCAGCGTTAAACTGCTACCAAACTCTCCGTCAACAATACGACTCTGACAAAAACGTTGCCAGCGTACCGCTTCATCCGGCGTCAAAGTATTTGGATAGTTTCTTGCTCGATACCGAAACAGCAGTGTTTGCAGGCGTCTATCCTGAAACTGCTCCTGCCAGTCACCCAGTTGCTCCGGGTTTGCAGCCAGTACCTGGTTACATAGCATTCTGTCCTGCTGCGAGATGAATCCCTCATACAGCGCACTGTCCGCGTCAACTGGATCAAAGTCTCGTTTCGCGCTATACACCTGCTGTAGTTTAGCTAGCAGATTGGGATCAGCTAACAACATATCACGATGCTGGTTGACTTCATCCCAGTTTATCTGCCATTTTTCAGCCTGCGCTGCGTTCAATGTACTAATTGGTGCCAGAGCGGGAGATTTATTCAAATGTACACCCTTAAGCGGCACTCGTTCTTCGCCTTCTGCCAGATCTATTGTTCTGGTAAAAAGTTTGTGCGTAATTTCTTCGACGTCCATCCGTAACAGAGATTCCGGATTAAAACGCAGGTTATAACAAATAATTTCATTCGCATTTGAAGGATGCGCTAGCAAAGGAAAAACCGGCGCCAGGCAACCCTGCTGAGCCGGAAACATTCCGCTCACATGCAATACAATTTCAGGCTGTCCAGGGTTGATTAGTTCTGCCGCACGCTGCTTTTGTCGAAGTGCATAATAGAAATCAAACAGGCGCGGTTGTTTTTGCTTAATCAACTTTGCCATGGCTATGGTCGCCTTCACATCCACCAGCGCATCGTGCGCGCCTATCTGCTCGATATGATTTGCAGCGGTTAAATCGGTTAGTTTAAAACTGGTCGCACCGTCGTCATTCTGCGGCCACTGAATACCTTCAGGACGTAACGCATGTGTCAGGCGCATCAGGTCTAATACATCCCATCGACTATTACTATTTTGCCAGCTGTAGGCGTAAGGTTCGTAAAAGTTACGATAAAACCCAAAACGGGTCACCTCATCGTCAAAGCGAATACTGTTGTAGCCCACAGAACAGGTCCCAGGTTGAGACAGTTCTGCATGGATCTGGCGAAAAAATTCGGCTTCGGTTAAGCCTTCAGCGCGTGCCTTTTGTGGTGTAATGCCGGTAATTAGCACCGCCTCCGGGTGCGGTAAAAAATCAACACCGGGTTGCGCGTAAATCATTAAGGGCTGACCAATGACTTCCAGATTCTCATCGGTACGTATACCCGCAAACTGTGCTGCCCGGTCAACACGCGGGTTTGCACCCCAGGTTTCATAGTCGTGCCAATAGAAGCTTGGTTTAGCCATATTCAATTGTCTCTTAAGATCTTTTCGTCAAATTAACCCATCAAGACTTCCTTATCAGGCTAACATTTTTTTCATGTATGAAGTCTTAAATATGAAGCACCAATAAATATGCACAAAAAAATATTGGCATCATTTTTCTCTGGGGCCTCTCTTTTGAGGTTTTAGTATTATACCAGTCATTTCCTCAATCTTTTCAATCGACCACTCACCTGCTAATGGTCATCCCATTACAGATTGATGAAGCGGCTCAAGCAGGGCTGGATCTTCTGTGCTTTGACATGAAATTCGCTAAAGTTGCTACTATCACTGGAGTAGCGCGATAAATGACCAGATCAGCTAGCCGCTTTACTTATCCTGGACACTAAATATCGTCGCCAGTAAAATCTGCCTCTTTATACCAAAAAGGCGGCTACATGGACAAACCGACGAGTTTTGGGCTAGAATACGGGTATGAAAACTTGGAGAAACGATATGGTCGGTCCAAAAGTGTTGTAAGTTTTGCATTTATCCTGCTTTTTGCCTGTTCTGGCAAAGTGCTGGCTTTTTCCGGGATCCTCTCTCCCGAAGTCCAGCAAGTATCCATCGATACTTTATCTATTCTTAAAATACTGATTCCACTTTTCATCGCTATTCTTGCTGTCGTCGTTGTCCCCTTATTTCGTTATTACCACAGTCAAAGGACTGTCAAAAAATCCTATTTAATTTACCTGAAAGCCAATATAAAGAGCACTCTAGATCATTATGGTGACGAATGTTCAATTGCCTATGCCCGGCAGGAACTTCCTGACTCAGCCTCGACATGGATAGACTCTCTGGAACAAAACGGCACGGGTGTCCCATTGTTATTAGTCGATATCTACCAGAAATTCGCGAAGGCTGAAGTGCAGCCCCCCTCCCCTGACAGTTACATTCCCTTCGTTAGTTACTCAGCAATGCCAATCGCTGAACTGAGCCACGACCACCCTATCTGGAGCCTTAAGAAGGAGCAGACGAAGTGGATAACAGGCTATTTGTTATCACAGGCACAGGTGGTGAAATCTATTAGAGAGCTATACACAGCACCATTTTTTGATCTGCTATCAAAAGCGGACATTGAGCGCCGCAGGCAATGGATTCATGGCGGTTATGTTCTGGTAGAAGAACTTGCTGAACACTACATCAACACGATTAGTTTGAAGAAAAAGCTTAACGGTATGCTTGGCAAAAAAACAGTCCCTGCCGGGTAGCTCTGCACTCAATGCGTAAAAACTAAGGCAAATAAAAAAGGCGCTACAGGAGCGCCTTTTTGTTTTATTGCCAACCCGGATTACTTGGCAGCAAGCTCTTCCAGTTTCTTGGCCTTGATGATCTGGCCGTCCAGTGCAGAGTCCTGCGCATTACGACCATAAGCCACATCGATCAACTGACTGTAGTAAACCACCGGCATTTCAAAATTACTACCGAACTTGGCATTAATTTCATCCTGATAGATTTCTACATTAGCCTGGCACAGCGGACAGGGTGTCACGATCATATCGGCACCATTATCGTAAGCAGCTTCGATAATACCGTGGATCATTGCCTGAGACTTTTCCGGCTCAGAAAATGCTAACGCGCCACCACAGCACTGTACCTTCTTCTCGTAGGTAGGAATAGAATCGCCACCGAGTGATTCAACCATCTTGTCCAGGTACATTGGGTTTTCAAAAGACTCACCATCAATACCGAACGGACGGTTGGTTTGACAGCCCACATAACCGGCAATCTTGATACCTTCAAGCGGCTTTTTAACACCCGCTTTAATTGCATCGTAGCCGATATCCTCGATCAGCACTTCGGCCATATGACGTACGGGTGTTTTATTGGTCAGCTTCAGGTTAGCTTCAGCCAGCGCAGTATTAACATCCTTGAACAGGTTTTCATCATCATGCAAACGCTCTGATGCTTCCTTGGTGGATAACCAGCAAGCGGCACAGGTAGCGACGATATCCTGGTTGGGATTATGTTGCTCGGACAACGCAATATTACGTGCAGACAGAGACATACGTGGGATCACGCTACCACTACCATAACCGATAGAAGCACTGCAGCAGTTCCAGTCAGGAATTTCGTTCAGTTTGACATCCAGCTCTTCGCACATGGTGTCCACTGAACGACCCAGATTGGATGAGGATGCTCCTTTTTGAGAGGAGCAGCCCGGATAATATGAATATTCAAATTTAGCCATTTTTCTCTCCTCTATTTCGAGTTTGCTTCAAGACGCTCAGCTTCGATATCCTGGGCTTTCTTGATCATTTTCTGGAAACCAGATAAATCCTTGACGCCATGTCCGCCGAAGAATTCTCCAGCAGACATACGCTTGGCTTTCATCATATTCATACCCAGTTTCTGATGTGCCATGGATTCCTTGATACCAGCAGCAAAACCTTCCTTGAAATACAGGGATAGCCCCATCTTCAATTCATTCACACGACCTTTCTTCATCATGTTGTTCCAGAACACTTCCGAGAACCACTGCGTAGGATTCTCTTTTGGTGCCAGGCCCAGTTTCTTGGCGTAAGTTGCCAGACCATGCATGATGTGAGTGATCGGTAATTCGCGCGGACAACGTACGATACAGTTGTAGCAGGAAGTACACATCCACATAGAATCAGAGGTCAGTACTTCGTCACGCTTGTTGGCACGTATCATCATGAAGATTTTCTGTGGTGTATGTTCCCAGGCATTGCCCAGTGGGCAGGAACCGGCACACACGCCACATTGCATACACATCTTCACCCAGTCGCCTTCTTCAACGTTACCGGCAACCTCCTGCAGGAAGTTGTTGCGATATTTTTCTACCATTGCGGTATTTAAACTCATAATAAACTCCCCCTAGAACTTGAATGGGCTCATGCCGATCTGCTCAATGGTTTCAGCCATATCGTTGATCAGCTTGGGTGCACGTTGGATATCGGTAATCGCCACTTCATAAGTAGCAACCCGCTCGGGTTCAAGATTCAGTGTCTGTAAGGTATCAGCAATCTTGCCCATACGATAATGCGCCATTTCAGAGCCTTTAACGAAGTGACACTGGTAGTCATCACCCTTTGAGCAACCCATCAGTACGATACCATCATAACCGCTGTTTAAAGCATCAGTTAACCAGATGGTATTCACCGACCCCAGGCAGCGCACTGGAACGATACGGGCAAAAGCCGAGTACTCGATACCATTTTGAGCAGCCATATCCAGTGCAGGATAAGCATCGTTTTCACAGGCCAGTACCAATATACGTGGCTTTTCGTCGAACTCGTCAGGCATATCGACATTCTTGATTTGTTGACCCACGGTATCCACTGAATAGTTATCAAACGAAATAACGCGTACCGGACAGGCACCCATACAGGTACCACAACGGCGACAACGTGATTCATTAAACTGTGGAAAGCGTCTTTCGTCTTCATTAATCGCGCCGAATGGGCATTCAACGGTACAACGCTTACATTGAGTACAACCTTCCTTACGGAACAGTGGATAGCTCAGATCACCCGAACGCGGATGTGCTGCGCGACCCTTACCGGCATTTTCCAGTGCCTGGATGGCTTTCATCGCGGCACCAGTAGCATCTTCTTTGGCCTGATAGCTGTCCATCGGACGGCGTACCGGACCGGCTGCATAAATACCGGTACGACGGGTTTCATACGGGAAGCAGATAAAATGAGAATCGGTAAAACCATTCTTCAGGTGCGGCAGATCGGTACCCTGGCGATAGTCCAGGTTCAGAATAGAGTCGACCAGAACTTCTACTGGTGTTTCATATTCTTCACCGGCTGCTTCTGCATCGGCCTTATTCTGGGCTTCTTCTTCGTCATCCAGTTCAATAGGAACCGCATAAGGATCAGGGCCTGAGTTTGGCACCATACCCAGATCCAGTACCACCAGATCAGCGTTTAATACATCTTCTTCGTCCAGGATCATATCCTTGAACTTCACCTGAAGATCAGAACCGGGAGCCACTTCAGATGCGATGCCTTTACGGAAGGTCACCATTTTATCCTGACCGGCACGGTAGAAATCTTCACCGCCAGCGCCAGGAGTACGCAGGTTATTGAACAGGATGGTGGTTTCACAATCGGCACCGTTCTGTGCCTTGAAATACATCGACTGTTTGATTGAAACCAGATCACCGATACCTGAGTGATACTCGAGATGGCCTTCTTTAGTAGAATTCTGTCCAGCGTTCTGAATGAAAACAACCGACTTGACTTCTTTACCGTCAGATGGACGTTTGATCGGGCCATCGCCTGCTTCTTTCGCCAGTGCTTCGAGTTCGATATTGGTGACAATATCGGCACTCTTGTCATATGCAAACTCTGGCAGATTCGCGGGATCGTATTCTTTCCAGCCCGAAGCCTGAATAATCGCACCCACTTCAACATTGTTGACTGAACCCGACTCGGTAGCGACCTCAACCTTGAAACGGCCAGGCGCGCCTTCGGTTTTAGCAATCGTTGAATTCAAATGCACATTAATATTGGCATTGTCATTAACCGCCGCAATCAATGCATCAACTCCGGTATCCTGCGGTTCAGCATAAGGTGAACGGCTAGGAATCGCTTTATGCATCTTCGTCATCCAGCCACCCAGCGCACCAGTCTTTTCGACCAGCTCGACCTTGTAACCGGCTTTCGCGGTTTCAATGGCTGAAGTCATGCCGGTAATACCGCCACCAACAACCAGCACGGTCTTATTCAATGACTGCTCTTCGGAAGACTTGGGGATATTCATATGCTTGCTTTCAGCACAGGCCATACGAATATAGTCGTCAGCCATTTCCTGAGTCGTTTCCTGGGCTTCGTCGGTATTAGGACGTACCCAGATCACACCCTCGCGCAGGTTAGCGCGTGAGATTGCCACATTCTCAAAACGGAAAGCTTCATTCTTTGCACGACGTGAACAGGCTGCGATGATAATGTGATTAGCCTCACCATCATCGATATCCTTCTGGATCATCTCAACACCTGCTTTGGAACACAGGAATTCGTGAGTCTTACAGAATTTTGCCTTACCATCACGGGTTGCAGTCATTTCCAGTTGACTGGCATCCAGTCTGTCGCCAATGCCACATCCGGTGCAGAGGTAAGCACCTAGTTTCTTTTCATCTGCCATTTTATGCCTCCGCTCCAGCTGCTTTGTTGACGACCTGAATCGCACGCAACGCAGCCGCTGTTGCATTTTGTACTGAGCGGTTTACATCCAGTGCATCAGATGCACAACCCGCTGCAAAAATACCACCATTCGATTCATCTGCCTCGATGAAACCATGTTCATTGATCACGACTTCAACCGGGAAAGTGTCCTTGTTAATACTGGGTTCCATACCAACCGCCAGTACGACAAGGTCATGTGTATTTTCGTAACGATGGTAACCCTCGGTATCCACACCACGACAGACAGGGTTTTCATCCTTGTCCTGAATGATGTTAGCTACCTTGGACTTAACAAAGGTAATCTTTGGATCGGCCTGTACCTTTTGGTAGAAATCCTCGAAGCGATCAATCGAACGGATGTCGATATAGTAGATCGTGCCTTTGGCATCTTCGTCTTCAACGCCATACTGCTCGGTGATATAGGTACTTTGCTTGAGTGAAGCCATGCAGCAAATACGAGAACAATGCTTAAGGTAGTTACGATCACGTGAACCGGCACACTGGATAAAGGCGATATTCTTGGCTTCCTTATTATCTGAAGGACGCAGGATCTTACCGCCGGTAGGCCCCATCTTGTCCATCATGCGTTCGAATTCAACACTGGTAATGACATTTTTGAATCGATCATAGCCATAGGGCTGTATTTTATTCGCGTCGTAAGGCTGCCATCCGGTAGCCCAGATAATTGCGCCAGCCTGGAATTCAACGGTCTCTTCCTGCATATCAAGATCGACAGCATCAAATTTACAGGCCGCTTTAGCCTTGTCAGCATCTTCAGTTCCAATGATGCGTGGGTCGATCACATAACGTGCTGGCTTGGCCATGTTATACGGTAGATAAGCTCCTTTACGCTTGTTCAGACCATAGTTATGCTCGTCATCAAACTCTGCTTCTACCGCTTCTGTGCAGGCACCACAGGCAGTACAGTTTTCATTCACATAACGCGGTGAAATCTTCACGCTAGCAGTATAATTGCCTTCTGAACCACTGATCTTGGTCACTTCAGCCATCGTCAATACGGTAATTCCAGGCTGAGCACCCAGGCGACGTTGATTGATTTCCAGGCCACAGGTTGGAAAACACAACTTGGGAAAGTATTTATACAGCTGGGAGATTCGTCCGCCCATATAGGGTCGTTTCTCGACAAGTACCACGTTCTTACCGGTTTCCGCCGCTTCCACGGCTGCGGTAATTCCGCTGATACCTGCTCCAACCACGAGTATGGTCTGGTTGGTAGCTACCACATCAGTCATTGATTCATCCTCCGGCGCATTGCCAGTAAAAGACACTAAAAATTAAACGTGTGGACCATACGCTCATCGTTGTTATATATCCAGTTACCATTTTTTATGTCGTGATAAAAAATTCTGACCACCATATATAAATTAGATGCTTGCAACTTGACCTAGATCTTTGTAACGTCTATCACATTGATTTATCGAGATTTTTTTATGCAGGCCAAAACCCTCAAACCGAGTGAGAATTTCATTATTGAAGAACCTTATTACGAACCTATTGCTAATGAGATAGAAATCTTCGAGGCTGCATACCAAAATAAACTCCCCATTTCACTCAAAGGCCCTACCGGCTGCGGTAAAACCCGCTTCATGGAGCATATGGCCTGGCGCCTGAAACGCCCGTTAATCACCGTTTCCTGTCACGATGATCTGACTGCCTCGGACCTGATTGGTCGATATCTGATCACTGATAACCAGACCGTTTGGATTGATGGGCCTCTCGCTGCTGCTGTACGTGCTGGAGCCATCTGTTATCTGGATGAAATTGTCGAGGCACGCTCTGATACAACAGTCGTTATTCACCCACTGGCCGATGACAGGCGCGTATTACCGATGGAAAAACTGGGAGAAATGATCCAGGCTCCGGACGAGTTCTGTATGGCAATTTCCTATAACCCGGGCTACCAGTCCGTTTTGAAAGATTTAAAGCAAAGTACTCGCCAGCGATTTGTGAGCCTGGAATTCGATTACCCTGCTGCCAGCATCGAACAGAAAATAGTAGAAACCGAAGCCGGGCTGGATGCAGAGCTAGCCCAACAGCTGGTGAAGTTTGCTCGATTAACCCGAAACCTTAAGGGAAGCGGCCTGGATGAAGGGGCCAGCACCCGGTTACTGGTGCATGCCGGCAAGCTGATCAACAGTGGTATCGATCCTGTCAGCGCCTGTACCAGCGCGATAGCCCAGACGCTCACGGATGACCGGGAAATGCTGGCAGCGGTGAATGAATTGAGTGCTTCAGTATTTTAATATCAACTTTTAGATACCGCTCATCCTGTTTTTCAGCGAAATACCAACCCTCTGAGGATGTTAGCGAATATAAAATGAAAGCTCTGCTAGGATTAGGGTATAGGTATTTTAAGAGCTGAGACGTTAGTTGACAGATGTTACTTCACAACGCAACTTCCCCTACCGCTTCATTGATCTAGTCGATATGCCAGCATTCGCGAGTATGCTGGAAAGCTTCTACTTAGCGACTGGTATTCCCAACGGTGTAGTCGACATAAACGGTACATTACTCTGCATGTCCAGTGGTAATAATATCTGTCATGCGTTTCACCGAAAACATCCCAGTGCCGAACAACTTTGCCTTGAGAGCAACCTCGAGATCATGCGCAACCAGCGTGAAGGCGAAGTTGCTGGCGGATTATGCAAGAACGGTTTAATGGATTATGCCACCCCAGTGGTCATCGATGGGCACAGGCTGGCCACGTTATTCCTGGGCCAGGTTCTACACCAGGAACCCGATCTAAATTTCTTTAGCGACCAGGCAGCACGATTTGGATTTGACAAAAGGACCTATCTGGAATCTGTTCAGGCCATCCCTGTCATCAGCAAGCATCGAATAGATTCTCTGATGGATGTGATGGTCAAAATGGCACAAATGCTGGCCACCAACGGTTTGACCAGAATTCGTCAGTCATCCCTGGAACAAAATCTAAGCGAACATGCTGAGAGACGTATTCAGCTTGAAGATATCCTGAAGTTTTCGCCGGTAGCATTCGGCTGGACCGATGGAACGCAGAGTATCGAGTATATTAATCAACAGTTCACCCAGTTATTTGGATACACCTTAAACGATCTACCAGACCTGAAAACATGGCAAAGGCTTGCCTATCCCGATAAAGAATACCGTGAAAACGTTATCAAAAAGTGGAATACAGAAATCGAACAGGCCCGGCATAAGGGTATCCAGCCGCCGGAGCTTGAAGCTGATATTACCTGTAAAAACGGTGAAATTCGCCGCGTCCTGTTACGACCTTCCTGGGTAGGAGAACGTCGATTGGTCAGCTTTTCCGACATCACCGAACGCTGGCAGCTCGAGCAACGCCGCCAGGCTAGAGATGATATGCTGGAGATGGTCGCACAGGGAGCCGAATTAAACGACATCCTAAACACCATCGTTGCGCAGATAGAACACGAAGATTATTCAATCAAAGGTAGCGTACTACTGCTGGACAAGGAGGGAAAGCACCTACATTATGGCGTTGCCCCCAGCCTGCCAGACTTTTATAACGAAGCTGTTGATGGCATTGAAATCGGCGTCGGTGTCGGATCTTGTGGAACAGCAGCCTATCTCGGTAAACGAGTTATTGTAGAAGACATACAATCGCACGAATACTGGAGACCCTATAGACA
Organism: Gammaproteobacteria bacterium; assembly: GCA_050288105.1. GTDB lineage: Bacteria > Pseudomonadota > Gammaproteobacteria > JACNJF01. The sequence continues at coordinate 149,139 of JBNKDE010000001.1, read as the reverse complement.
GCTAGCACGAGATGCAGCTGTGAATGCCTGCTGGTCTGAACCCATTCTCTCCTCTCGTGGTAGCGTACTGGGGACTTTTGCCATATATCACGCAACCACCAAAAGCCCTCAACCTGAAGATCTGGAACGTATCAGCTTTGCCGCTAACTTGGCGAGTATCGCGATTGAAAATAGAAATGTGCATGAAGAGCTTGAACGTCGTGCTTATTCAGACTACCTGACCAGTCTCGCTAATCGCCGTTACTTTCTTGAACAGGCTGAGAAAGAGCTTGAACGTATCAAACGCCATGGTGGTCAGTTATCTCTACTGATGCTGGATATTGATCACTTCAAAAAGATCAATGACACTTATGGGCACAAGGTGGGTGACCAGGTTCTGCAGCATCTGGCAAAGGTTTGCAGCCAGACATTAAGAGATATCGATATCATAGGTCGCATTGGTGGAGAAGAATTCGCAGTGCTTCTACCTGAAACCGATAGCAGTCAATCTGTCCAAACCGCAGAGCGCATGCGATCCGCAATAGATTCTGCCAATCTGATCCCTGAACAGGGCGTAGCGCTTCATTTCACGGCCTCATTCGGAGTCGCAACGCTGAATCAAAGCGACAACAATATTGATAAGCTGCTTATCAAAGCAGACAAGGCCCTGTATCTGGCGAAAAAGAATGGGCGCAATCTGGTTTGCAGTAGCACTCAGCTCGATCAGTAATACTTAAGCAGGCGAACTTTATTGCCCTGCGTTTCCGGTAACCGAGCTGGGGTCAACATCATGCATAGCGGGTAACGAATGTGCGATACCTTTATGGCAGTCGATACAGGTTTCCCCGTTATCAAATCCTTCGATATGCTGAGCGACTGCTCGTCTTTGCTGTCGGGTATAATCCATAGACTGGAAATCATGACAGTTACGACACTCTCTCGAATCGGTATCTTTCATCGCTTTCCACACATGCTGAGCCAGCTCAAGGCGTTTAGCCTCAAATTTTTCTGGTGTATCAATTGAACCCAGCGCTTTATGATACAGTTCATTAGACGCCTGAATCTTACGGATCATTTTATATACCCAGGGTTTAGGAACATGACAATCCGGACAGGTAGCTCTGACACCTGAACGATTACTGTAGTGAACAGTAAGCTTGTATTCCTGATACACATTTTCTTCCATCTCATGACAGGATATACAAAATGTTTCGGTGTTGGTTGCTTCCATGGCGGTATTGAAACCACCCCAGAAGATGATACCTGCAATAAAACCGATCAGTAAAATGACTCCCAATGCAGAACTAGCTGGCTTTTTCAGTTTATTTAAAATTGATTTCATGACCACCCTGCCCCCTATCTTATTTAAATCAGATCTTCTAATTATTGAATTGTCTGTACTGGCTGAAACTCATTATCGACCAGAGGAGGCGCATCAACCTGTGGCACATGACATTGGGTACAGAAGTATCGTCGAGAAGAGACATTTGCTAACACATTTTCCTGGCGATCTGCAAAATGGGTCTGGCTCACCTTGGTTGCGCCAGCTTTGCGATAATTCTTCCAGCTATGACAACTCAGGCATTTATTGAATTTCAGATTGATCTCATAGCCGTCAATTTTATGTGGAATAAGCGGTGGTTGTTGAACGTATTCGCGCTGAATCGGTTCCTGATCTGCGTGTGTGTGCTTGATAGTGACTTCATTAGAAGCCGCATCAACTGCTTTCCCACGTAAGGATTGCACATGATCTGCCACTGCGAAGTTAGTCATAGCAGATGCCCCCCACAGAAAAGTGATAACCAGAATTTTTATATTTTTCATGATAAAACCTCTTTTTGATGGGACTGATTATTAGAATGCGCTGTCGCCTGATGTGAAACGGTCGTGATGTCTGAGAGATCATTGAATCGGTGATCAAATTGAAATACATCAGTACTACATATATCAATACAGCGACCACAGTTGGTACAGTTGATGTCCAGAATAATGCTACTGGTTCGACCTGTTTGTTTTAATACGGGTGAGATCACTTTCTGTTCTGGACATACTGCGTAGCAATCCATACAGGAGTCGCAGCGTTCAAGTGCTACCGCATTGACACGTATCAAACTGAATTTGCCGAGCAGGCTGTAGAAAGCACCGACGGGACATAGATGACTACACCAGGCTCGCCGACTGACAAAAGTATCAAGTAAGAATATGGCTAACACCATCAGCCATGACAGACCCATACCAAAAATTATCGCTCGCTGGATCATCGATACCGGGTTAATTAATTCCCAGACCAATATCCCGGAAACAGCCGCCAGAACCAGGCTCAACAGCAGAATCCAGTAACGGCTGTGACGCGAAAAATGAAGACTGGATTTTATACCCAGCCTGGTGCGTAACCACATAGCCACATCTGTAATGATATTAACCGGACACACCCAGGAGCAGTAAACACGACCACCAATTAGCAGATAAAAAGCAATCACAATAACGGCGCCCAGAATTGCTGTAGTTTGAGGTAGATAACCGGTAAACAGGGTTTGCAGTAATACATAGGGATCTGTCAAAGGCAGCACCTCCAGTGTCATACTGGAGCTTAAGTTACCCTTCACCCACCATATACCAAACAGCGGCCCGATCAAAAACAGGGACAGGATAGAAAGCTGGCTCATGCGACGCAGCAATAACCATTTATGCGCCTTCAACCAGCCTTTGGATTGTATAGCCTTGTAACCTGGAGGTGTAATAGGGGCCACAGACATTATTGAAACCCTCTATTTAATACATCGGCAGCTTTACTGGAGGACTCTGAGGCATCAGGTATACCCTCATTCACCAGCCCCCTGCCCTCAAATTCGTAACTTTGCCCCTGAGGCAGGGTATATTGATGCGGTAAATCGGGAGTGACCAGACTGGCACCTGCCTTTTGTTTTTCTTCCCAGCCCAGGCGATAAAAAGCGCCCATCTCCCCCTGCGCCAGATGTAATGGCAGGACCTTGATCGTTGCCTGTTCGACCACACAGGCAGCTTCACATTTTCCACAACCGGTACAGGCTTCAGAATGCACGACGGGGGTAATGAACGCATGTTTCCCAGTACGTTTATTATGCTGTCGATTCAGTGTGATCGCCTTTCCGCGTAGCGGACATACGTTATAGCAAACTTCGCATCTGAGACCCTGAAACGCTATACAATTCTCCTGATCTATCAAAACCGCCAGACCCATTTTTGCATCATCGATATGGGTCAGATCCGGGTTCAGCGCACCAGTAGGACAGGCTTTGACACAGGGTATGTCTTCACACATTTCACAGGGTATCTCACGCGCTTTGAACCAGGGGGTGCCCAGAGCAACATCATCCCCTGGCAGGGCCAGTTTCAAAGTATCGTACGGGCAGTCACGAACACACAGTCCGCAGCGTATACAGGCTGACTGAAAATCCAGTTCATTACCCGCACCTGGGGGCCGGATGGCGGTTGCAGGTAAAGACTTCGACTGTCTCGCATACAATGACAGTCCCAGACCCATAATCGTAAATACACTCGCCTGACTCAGCAGTGAGCTAAGAAACCGCCTGCGACTTTTATTGCCCAGATCGTTGTCAGGTGAATGTGTCATGTATCGATCTACTCAATCAAACCGTCATCAGCGCTAGGCACGCACGATCTTGACGGCACATTTCTTGTAGTCGGTTTCCTTGGACAGAGGGTCAGTAGCATCCAGCGTTAACTTGTTGACCAGCCTGCCTTCATCAAACCAGGGCACAAAGACCAGCCCCTTGGGCATTTTATTTCTACCTCTGGTTTCCACCTGTAGCTCAATTTCACCGCGTCGAGTGATCGCTTTCGCTGTCATGCCACGTTTCAGGCCCCGCTTGCGGGCATCTTCCGGATGCATAAAGACAACCGCATCAGGAAATGCGCGGTATAGCTCGGGTACTCTTCGTGTCATGGAACCGGAGTGCCAATGCTCCAGAACACGCCCGGTACATAGCCACAGATCATATTCAGCATCTGGACTTTCTGCGGCCGGTTCATAAGGTGCGGTAATGATATTGGCTCGGCCATCTGCGGTACCGTAAAATTTAAAGTCCTCACCCGCTTTAACATAGGGGTCATAGCCTTCCTTGTAGCGCCATAAAGTTTCCTTACCATCAATCACAGGCCAGCGTAGTCCTCGTACCTTATGATAGGTGTCAAAGTGAGCCTGTTCATGCCCTACCTTCTTACCTTCAGTCTGGAAGCGGCGGTATTCTTCAAACAGACCTTTCTGAGCATAGAATCCAAAATGCTCCATCTCATGGTTTCCGTACTTGTAGCCTCTGTCATCGGTAACTGTCTCAGCAGGAAACTGATCCACCTGACCATTGGCGTACAACACATCAAAAAGGGTTTTGCCACGATACTGCGGCATTTTCGATAATAGCTCTTCCGGCCACACATCCTCAGTCTTGAAGCGTTTGGAAAATTCCATCAATTGCCACAGATCAGACTTCGCTTCTCCGGGCGCCGAAACCTGTTCGCGCCAGAACTGAGTTCTTCTTTCTGCATTTCCATACGCACCTTCTTTCTCAGTCCACATCGCGGTCGGTAGAACCAGATCAGCTGACATAGCCGTAATAGTCGGATAAGGGTCAGAGACAACAACAAAGTTATCAGGGTTACGATATCCAGGATAGGCTTCTTCATTAATGTTAGCAGCCGCCTGCATATTATTATTACACTGTACCCAGTAGGCATTTAACTTACCGTCTTTCAGCATACGGTTTTGCAATACCGCGTGATAACCTGGTTTACCGGGTATTGTGCCTTCAGGTAACTTCCAGATCTTTTCGGCAAAATCACGATGATCTTTTTTCATCACTACGTAATCTGCCGGTAATCGATGAACAAAGGTACCAACTTCTCTTGCAGTACCACAGGCGGAAGGTTGTCCGGTTAATGAGAACGGGCTATTACCCGGTTGCGAAATCTTGCCCGTCAAAAGATGCACGTTGTACATCAAGCCATTGACCCAAACACCACGTGTATGCTGGTTAAAACCCATAGTCCATAATGATGTGATTTTCTTATCTGGATCAGCATACAGTTTTGCCAGGCGTAATAGTTTTTCTTCAGGAACGCCACTGATCTCTGCAGTATATTTCAGCGTATAAGGTTCCAGAGTTTTGGCATACTCGTCAAAACTGATTTTGGATAACTTCCCTTTGTCTGGATTTTTGGCTTTCTTCTGCAACTCATGCTCAGGGCGCAGACCATAGCCAATATCAGTTGGGGTTTTATTAAAATTGACATGCTTGTTGATGAAGTCCTGGTTATAGGCTTTGTTCTGGACTATGTAATTCGCAATGTAATTCAGTATGGCCAGATCGGTCTGTGGATGAAATACCATTCCATTGTCAGCCAGATCAAAGCAACGATGTTCGTAGGTGGATAGCACATGCACTTCCGCGCCAGGTTTGGTCAAGCGGGTATCGGTAATACGGGTCCAGAGTATTGGGTGCATTTCGGCCATGTTTGACCCCCATAATACGAAGGCATCGGCATGCTCCAGATCATCATAACAACCCATCGGTTCATCTGCGCCAAAACCGCGAATGAATGCACCTACGGCTGATGCCATACAGTGGCGAGCATTGGGGTCAATGTTATTCGACCTGAAGCCAGCCTTGTATAACTTGGATGCGGCATAACCTTCCCATACTGTCCATTGACCAGAACCAAACATGCCGACTCTAGATGTGATTTTATCAACCGGTTTGCCCTCATTTTCCTTCATACTGACCTTTAGCGCCTGTTTGAACTTTTCTGCCATGACATCAAAAGCTTCATCCCAGGAAACCGCTTCAAAATCCCCGTTCTTGTCGTATTTGCCATTGGTCTTTCTGAGTAGAGGTCGAGTTAAACGATCTTTTCCATACAGTACCTTTGACAGAAAGTAGCCCTTAATGCAGTTCAGCCCACGATTGACCGGCGCATCGGGATCACCCTGAGTGGCAACAATACGATCACCCCGGGTTCCGATTAATACACTACACCCGGTACCGCAGTATCGACAGGCAGCTTTATCCCAGCGGATATCATCCGGCCCTTTCGCCAGTGCCTGGCTGATTCCCGGAATGGTAATTCCAGCTGCAGCGGCAGTAGCTGCTATTGCATTGGTTTTTATGAAATCACGTCGATTCTGTTTCATGCTTCAACCCCCCGGTTAGTGGTATTCGAATCATCACTACATTGGTAAATCATCGACGCGCATAACACGCCATCAATGTCTTTGAATGCTGAAATGGTATCTGCTACATAGTATTGATCCGCACTCTCTACGGTGACGACCAGTTTCCCCTCCGGGCTGCTGCCATGTAGCTCAACACCTTTGGTGTTTAATAGCGCCTGCTCTACCTGAATCTTTTTATCTGGCCTGGCATGAATCATGACACCACAAATACTGTATTCGCTCATAGAGACTCTCCGATATTATTGTATTGGTTTCATCGAGATTGAATCTGCGGGGCAGATAGGGATACATTCACCACAACCGGTGCAGCTATCAGCAGATAGCGCTACTGTTGTTCTTCCACCAACAATGGCCTTAAAGGTAATTGCTCTGGATTCGCAAATTTCTCCGCAGGATCGACAGACGATACCTCGCATTGAGAAACACTGATCATTGATAATTGCACTGAATCTGAAGGTAGGAGTTTGTTGTCGATTCAGCGCACCACTGGTACAACTGTCGACGCAGAGTTCGCAGAAGTCACAACCCTGAGTCGAAAAGTTTACCTCAGGAAATCCCCCATCAGATTTAAGGATAATATTTTTTGGACATGCCTGTATGCAATCTCCGCAGCGACTGCAAAGATCAGTAAATTCCTGTTCTTCGCATGACCACGGAGGCCGTTTAGGTACCCGGTCGAGTTTTCGACCAGTGATAAAGTTTCGCTTGCTGTTAGATGCTAGCATGGTATGAACCCAGGTTTTCAGCATACACTATTGAAAACCTGATTCATATGGCTTGACATTTATCAAGCGACGAATGGGGCTGGTGGTTTAAATGATTCAGATCAAATAAACCTGTCTGGTACATCTTGCTTTGACCCGGTATTGGGGGACCAACCCGCAGTCATTAAAGGAAGCAAAGTGGATTGTTATCGCTACGAGTGACCGTGATCACATAACCCTGCACTCTATATTGAATTTACCGGGATTATGCGCCATATATAAACTATTCCTTAGTATCAGAGTATTTCGATGGATACGCTTTTAGCCACAATCGGTAATCAAATTACCAGCACCAGCCCCACCACGTGGATTTTTTTCCTGGCAATTTTATTTTCTGTGGTTTTATTTCGTCGCCTGCGTCGTTAACTCGACACCAGGTAGTTGCTGGAATGCTGGCTTAGGGCCAGGAAGTGATAAGCGTTTAAATCAGCAGAGTGATTCCACCATCGAAATCACTCTATCATCAGCTACTGCAGAATATTATCGCGCGAGTAACCACTATTCTCCAGGATTCGGCGTAGTCTTCTTAGCGCATCCATTTGCACCTGACGAACGCGCTCACGGGTGACACCCAGCTCTTTGCCGACCTCTTCTAATGTGCCCCTGGGGTGATTACGTAACCCAAAGCGACGCACCACCACTTCACGTTGCTTGGGATCCAGCTCATCCAGCCAGGTATCCAGGTGCTGCATGACCGATTCATCCTGCAGGATGCTGGACGGATCAGGATTGTTATCATCCGGGATAATATCCAGTAATGGACGTTCACCATCACCCGACATCGGGGTATCGAACGATGCGACCCGATCGGCAAGTCCAAGCATTTTTTCGACGTCTTCGATGGGCTTATTCAGTAATTTGGCAACATCTTCTGCGGTTGCTTCCTGTTTCATATCCTGGGTTAACTGGCGCGCTGCGCGCAGGTAGGTGTTTAATTCCTTGATGACATGAATCGGTAAGCGGATGGTGCGCGTCTGGTTCATCAGACCTCGCTCAATGGTCTGGCGAATCCACCAGGTGGCATAGGTAGAGAAGCGAAAACCGCGTTCAGGGTCGAACTTTTCAACCGCTCTGATCAAACCCAGATTGCCTTCTTCAATCAGGTCAAGCAAAGGTAAACCCCGATTCATATAGCGGCGCGCGATCTTTACTACCAGGCGCAGGTTACACTCAATCATTTTATCACGAGCGCTGTTATCACCTTTTTGCGCGAGCCGGGAATAATGGACCTCTTCTTCCGCTGTCAGTAGCGGCGAGACCTCTATCTCACTCAGGTACATTCGGGTGGGATCGACGTCGGTAGAACGACGGTTTAGTGCTTTACGACGGTCTTCCGGTCGACGGCGCTCAACAAAATTGCTGGCAACCTCATTCACTTCTCGTTCTATCGGGTCTTCGCTGTCATCTTCTTCGTCTGATAATGCCGTTATATCGATCAGGTCGTCCTGATCACTATCGTCATCCAGCATAGATTCAGCGATGTCTTCAGCCGGAATCTCCTTTTCCTCAATCAATGTGGGATCGTTAGATTTTGTCATGTCTTGTGTTTTCTTCTTGTTAACCATTATTTTTCAGGCAAATAACTCAAAGGATCTACCGGCTTACCATTTTTTCTTATCTGAAAATGTAATATGGGCTTCCTGTCCTTATCCTGACCCATTTCTGCAATTAAGGTCCCCTGCTTCACCAGGGTTCCTTCTGCTACCAGGCGATTCCGGTTGTAGGCATAGGCGCTCAAAAACGTATCGTTATGCTTGATAATGATCAGATTTCCATACCCTGCAAGACCGGTACCGCTGTACACAACCTTGCCTGCAGCAACCGCATGCACAGGTTGCCCTATTTTTCCTGCAATATCAATACCACGACGATCCAGATCAGTATAGGAAAAGCGGCTGCTCACACTGCCCTGCGTGGGCCAGCTCCAGGAGATATCCCCGGTATTGTCGGCTGCGGGCTGGCTATTGAGGACTTCGGGGTCAGGTAACGGTATTGCGGTGGCGGCACTTTGCGGCGCCGTATTGTCTTCTTGTGTCGTGCTGGAGACCGTTTCAGGCTCAGGAATGTGATCCGGTTCAATTAAAATTAACTGCTGGCCCGGGTGAATCAGGTATTCATCATTCAGTCCATTCCAACGCGCGATATCATGATAGTCCAGCCCGTAGCGCCAGGAAATGGAATACAGGGTATCGGTGGGCTTCACCAGATACCAGCCCGGGCCTTTGGCATGGTATGGCTGACTCACTGCACAGCCTGACAGCAATATAATCGCTGCCAGAAAATACAGCTGACGCAACTTTAATCCTTTTAGAAGATGCTGAAGTAAAGGATAACTATGCATAACAACAGAACGATGGCCCAGCCGATATATTCAATATAACGCATCAACCTGGCTTCTATGGCTGGACCAAAATGGGCCAGAATCATCGCAACCAGAAAAAAGCGTGCCCCGCGTCCAATTAATGAGGCCAGCATAAACGGTATAAACGCGAGACTTAACAGCCCCGCCGAGATGGTAAAAATCTTATACGGCACAGGTGAAAATCCAGCCACCAGTACGGCCCAGAATCCCCACACCTTAAACCAGCTGACAGCTTTATCAAATACCTCCTGATAGCCCCATTGCTGGATATAGGGCGCAACCAGGTCAAATCCGTAAGCGCCAATCAAATACCCAACGACACCTCCAAGTAGAGAGGCAAACAAGGTCAGTGAGGCAAAATACATGGCTTTGCGAGGTTGAGCCAGCGACATAGGCGCGAGCATGACGTCAGGGGGAGGAAAAGGCAGGATAAACGACTCGACAAAACTCAGCGTCGAAAGCGCAACAGGCGCCGCCTTGCTGGTGGAAGCTTCAATAACAGAGTGATATAACTTTTCAAACAGCTTCATAAATCTAGTCACTCACTCCAGGCAAAAGCGGTACAAAAGAGACCTGTTCAAATGCCTCCGTTTTATATTCATCATCTATTCGCGTAATTTTCAACAGCAGCTGCTGCTGACCGTTATCGTAAGGCAGTACCATAAAGCCACGCTGGTTTAGCTGGTCCAGTAATTTCAATGGAACATCCTTGCAGGCAGCAGTCATGATGATCCGATCAAAATGGTAATGAATATTCGGCCACCCACCATTGCCATCCGTATGCCGAAGCTCAACGTTATAAAACTCCAGATCTTTCAAGCGAGCCTTTGCCTGAGCATGCAGGCCACCAATACGCTCGACGCTATAGACCTGGGGAAATAACTGAGCCAGCACAGCAGTCTGGTACCCGCAACCCGTACCAATCTCCAGTACCGAGGAAGGGTTGCCTGACTCGAGTAGCATAGACGTCATTCTGGCTACTATATAGGGTTGAGAGATGGTTTGCCCAAAACCTATGGGCAAAGCAGTGTCTTCATAAGCACGATGAGAAATCGCCTCATCGACAAAAAGATGCCTGGGTGTATTACGAATAACCTCTAATACTTTCTGATTTTTGATTCCCTGCTGCTTTAATCGATCTATTAGGCGATCTCGGGTGCGCTGAGAGGTCATGCCAATGCCCTGCAGCAGGCTACTGGAAAGATTATTTTTCATCTTTGTCGATCTCATCCAGCCATTTGCCCAATGGTTGCACGCCTTCGTGACGGGTTAAGTCTATCTGTAAAGGTGTCACAGACACATAACCATTTGCCACAGCATAAAAATCAGTTCCAATACCGGCATCCTGCGCACTTCCCGGCGGACCTACCCAGAAGATATCCCGAGCATAGGGATCCTGCTGGCGCAGCGCGGGTTCAGAGCGATGACGAAAACCCAGACGAGTGGAGCGGAAGCCCTTGATCTCAGACCAGGGCAGGTTCGGTACATTTATATTCAGGATGGTGTCGTGCGGTAGTGGATTATGCATCAGGTGCTGCACAATCTTGCGCGTAGCAATGGCAGCCGTTTCAAAGATCTGATCGGAAACACCGGCTAAAGATACTGCAATCGCTGGTAAACCTAAAAATCGGCCTTCAGTAGCCGCCGCCACCGTACCTGAGTAAATCACATCATCTCCCAAATTGGGTCCTGCATTGATGCCCGAAACGACCATGTCTGGCTCCTGCTCCAGTAATCCAGTCAATGCAAGGTGGACACAATCTGTTGGCGTACCATCGACCTTATAGTAGCCCTGAGGCGTCATTTCGGCGCGCAATGGGCGTTGTAGAGTCAGCGAATTGCTTGCGCCACTTCGATTGCGGTCGGGTGCTACTACCGTAACCTGGGCAATCTGCTGCAGCTCCTGTTGTATCGTCTGCAGACCCGGTGCCAGGTAACCGTCGTCATTACTGATTAAAATATGCATTAAACTGATAATTCGTTTCGCTGACCGTCTATTGCGACCAGTGCCATACACTCAAACCTTGGGATTATAACAGGGATTATGTTCGGGAAATCGCTCCCGCACGGGGCTGCGTTGACCTGAGTTTCCAGCCGGGAATGATAAACCAAATCGACGGGACGCAGGAATTATTTTGCACTATCATGCGAAATATCTATGTCTATACAAACACCAGCATGAGCGATCACGAAAAACCGGGATTTATGGAATCTCTGGGTGGTATTCGAAAACTCAAACAGGATCAGATCGACCCGCATCAGCATCGAGCTAAAAAATCTGCTCGTCTGATTGCTCAACCCGCAGAACTCGCCAAACCGACAGCTAAAGGTATCGGGGAGCCTCCTGAGAATACCCGGCAAAGCTGGTTTCATCACGGTCTGCAAAAAAAACTGCAGAAAAAAATTCGCCAGGCCCAAATCCCCATTGATGCTACGCTGGACCTGCATGGATACCGCCAGAAAGACGCATTGCATGAACTGAATGCCTTGCTTGAATACGCCTTAAAGCATCACGCCAGGCTGCTACTGGTCGTACATGGAAAAGGATATGGATCAGACAAGGATCCTGTGCTCAGGCCACTGGTTCAACACTGGCTGAGCCAGCAGTCGGAAGTACTCGCCTGGTGCCCTGCTCAGCCTGTGCATGGCGGCAGCGGTGCCAGCTATGTATACCTGAAAACCAGACCCTGACATTCAGGGTTTATCACCTTCTTCCTGCTCCTGCTGTTCGGAGGCCTGCTTTTTTTCCGGCCTGGCCAGGTCATCATCCATCAAAATACGATAGGCAGGCCCTTCCAGATCATCCATCTGGCCTGATTTTACTGACCAGAAAAAGAATGCGGCAATAATGACCAGCAATACCATAGCCAGGGGAATTAAAAGATAAAGGATTTCCAATTTAGTTTCTCAGTCTTAGAGCATTTAAAACCACGACCAATGAGCTTAGCGACATGCCAATCGCTGCCAGCCAGGGTTGAACCAGACCGGCCATGGAGAAAGGAACAGCCACTATATTATAAGTAATTGCCCAGGTAAAATTCTGCCGGATAATCGACATCATTTTGCGTGTAATGCGCATGGCATCACCTAGCGGAGAAAGCAGACCTCCATTAATGATCATATCGGATGAAGCCCTTGCCAGATCTGTACCCACCGATAGTGAAATAGAAAGATCGGCTGCAGCGAGCACGGGTGCATCGTTGATTCCATCCCCTACCATAGCGACCTTATGCCCTTCAGCCTGCAGTCTTTTCATCACATTTAGCTTGTCATCGGGAAACTGTTCTGCATCAAAATGGCTGATACCCAACTGCTGAGCGATCGATTCAACATAGGCGAAGCGGTCTCCACTTAATATCCTTACATCGATTCCACTTTGCTGGAGTTGCTGTACGGTTTGCAGGGCATCCTCTTTTAGAGGGTCAGAAAAACAGAAGCTGGCCAGCCACTTTTCTGCGCTTGCCAGGTGGACAACCTGTAATTGTTTATCCAGTTGCTGCTCAGGAATGCCTGCAAATCGAGACACATACCCAGCGTTACCCAGATAATAAGTCACCCCGTCGATATCGCCCGAAATCCCCTGACCTGCCCTGTTCTGGAAGTTTTCCACGGGTAGATTTTCGATCTCTGCGCTGACCAGTGCACGTGCTACCGGGTGCTCGGACTGCAACTCAAGGCTATGAGCCAGCTGGCGATAGTACGCCGCTTTGCTGTCATCTTCATTCAGCTGTAACTGCAAACTCAGCACACCGGTCGTCAGGGTTCCGGTTTTATCAAATATTACGGTATCGATTTGCGGCATGACCTCGAGTGCATGTGAGCGCGCCACCAGCATACCGTGGCGAGTTAAGGAGCCAATAGCAGCGGACAATGAGGCAGGAGTTGCCAGCGATAACGCGCAGGGACAGGTCACTACCAGAGTCGCCACCAGAATCGGTAACAGTCGTTGTGGATCAACCTGCCACCAGTAAATACCTGCAGCCAGCACCAGCAGCAATAGCACGCCCACAAAAACCGTCGCAACCCGGTCCGCCAGTTGTGCCACCCGAGGCTTAAAGCCCTGAGCTTTCTCAATTAATCGTTTGATACCAGATAGCACCGTATCCTGCCCGAGCTGGTGCACTTTCAACTGCACGGGCTGTTCAAGGTTATAGCTACCACCAATCAATACATCGCCCGCCTGCTTGGCTAAAGCATGCTGTTCTCCGGTCAACAGGGCTTCATCTACCAGCGCATGCTGCGATAATAAAATACCATCGGTAGGAATGATTTCACCGGGCTTGACCAGAAACCGATCATCCAGCTTGAGCTCAACCGTGGGCACAACATCCACACTGCCATCCTCGTTCAGGCGATTGGTCATGGTGGGTGTTAAATTAGTTAATGATTCTATCTTTTCGGCCGCATTCTTACGTGCTGACAACTCAAATAGACGTACCGATAGGAGTAGAAAAACGAACATCGCTATGGAGTCAAAATACACGTCGGATTTTCCAGTCCAGGTATTGTAAAGACTGGCACAGAAGGCCAGCGACATACCTAGAGTCACCGGCACGTCCATTCCGGCACGTTTATGCGTCAGATCAGTCCACGCACCTTTGAAAAAAGGCTGGGCTGAAAAACCAATCACTGGCAGTGTTAGCAACAGACTCAGCCAGCGAAAAAAAGATTTGAAGTTTTCACTAATGCCCCACCAGTCACCACCGTATAGTGCCAGTGCAAACATCATGATTTGCATACCGAAAAGTCCCGCGATACCTATCTGGCGGATTAACTGCTTGCGCTGGTTTTCGTAGACCTGTTGCTGGGTGGCAGGGTCATAAGGATGCGCCAGATATCCGATACTTGAAATGGCCTGCAGAATATCACTTAGCTGGATCTGAGAATCGTCCCATTCAACATTCGCACGATGGGTTGAATAATTGATACTGACCTGTGTGATTCCTGGCAACTGGCTGAGGTACTGTTCATTCAACCAGATACAGGCAGCACAAACGATACCCTCAATGATCAAAGATACCTGCTTGATTTGTCCCGATTGATTATGCACGAATTGTTGCTGCACAGCAGGATGGTCGTACACCTTTATCTTGCTCAGAAATTCCGGCACCAGCTCCTGCCCTGTGGCAGATTTCTGCTCACGAAACTGATAGTAGCTCTGGTTACCCGATTTGATAATCGCTTCCGCAACGGCCTGGCATCCTGAGCAACACATGGGTTGTGGTTGATGGTCGATTTCCACCGTTAACTCACTGCCATTAAGGGGTAATCCACAATGGAAACAGCTTTGCTGGATTTTTGACTGGCCTTGCATTATCTTAACTTCGCTGTCTTCGGACATCTAAAAAAATAACCATCTATCTTACTATAAAAATTAAAAGCAAATGAGGAGGCAATATGCTCAACTTAACCCATGCACTGGGTCTTTTGACCAGTCCTAAACAGGAGTGGCAAAAAATAAGCCAGGAAGACAATAATGTTCCCGGCTTGATCTTTGGCTACGTCATGATTCTAGCGCTGATTGGCCCCGTGGCCGGGTACTATGGCACTACCACTTCTGGATGGCAAATTGGAGCGCGTGAAGCGGTAAAATTAACCAGCGAAAGCGCGCTGACCCTCGCGGTTCTGTATTACCTGGCGGTCGTGTCTGCCGTCATCGGCCTGGGACTGATGGTACGCTGGATGTGCAAAACCTACGGCGGAAATACCTCACTTAATAGATGTCTTGCCTTATCCGCCTATGTAGCCACGCCCATCTTCCTGGTTGGTATCGTTGAACTGTTTCCTGTTTTGTGGATTAACCTGTTATTAGGCCTGTTCGCTTTGGCACATTCGGTGTTCCTGCTCTACGCAGGCGTACCTGTCATGATGAACATTACCGATGACAAAGGCTTCCTGATGTCAAGCTCATTACTCGCTCTTGGACTGGTTGTACTGGTCAGTTTACTGGCAATAACTGCTCTTTTATGGGGCTTTGGCTTACAACCCGAATTTACCGATTGAGAATTTCAATATTACAAAGCCAAAGCGTACTGATACTATAGCGATGTTACAAAATGGTTAACTCAGGTTAGCCATTTTTTTTTGCTTTTTTAGGTAAAACATTCGACAATAATTAAACATATTAGCACTTTCTTATCTATTAACCTGGAATAAAATATGTCTGACCAACCTTCAACTGAAAAATACAATTATAAGGTTGTCCGACAGTTTGCCATTATGACCATTGTATGGGGCATAATCGGGATGACTGTTGGCGTAACCATTGCTGCGCAGCTGGCATGGCCAGCTTTAAACTTTGATCTGCCCTGGTTTTCATTCGGGCGTCTTAGACCACTTCATACCAATGCTGTTATTTTTGCATTCGGTGGATCGGCGCTTTTCGCGACGTCGTATTACGTCGTCCAACGGACCTGCTACGCAGCCCTGTTCTCGCCAAAACTGGCGAGTTTTACTTTCTGGGGCTGGCAATTAATTATTTTGTCTGCGGTGATTACGCTTCCACTAGGTTATACCTCCAGTAAAGAATACGCCGAACTAGAATGGCCCATCGATCTGATGATAGGCGCAGTATGGGTTTCTTACGCAGTCGTATTCTTTGGCACCATTGTCAAACGCAGGGTCCAGCATATCTATGTGGCCAACTGGTTTTATGGTGGATTCATAGTAACAGTCGCGGTACTGCACATCTTTAACAGCATGGCGTTACCCGTAGGCATGTTGAAGTCATACTCCATGTATTCAGGCGTACAGGACGCTATGATTCAATGGTGGTACGGTCACAATGCGGTTGGCTTTTTCCTGACTGCGGGCTTTCTGGGTATCATGTATTACTTTATCCCCAAGCAGGCAAATCGTCCGGTTTATTCCTATCGCCTTTCGGTGGTCCACTTCTGGGCATTGTCATTTACCTATATCTGGGCTGGCCCGCACCATCTGCACTATACCGCGCTCCCTGACTGGACTCAGTCATTAGGTATGGTGATGTCACTTATTCTACTTGCCCCCAGTTGGGGTGGTATGATCAACGGCATCATGACACTGTCTGGCAGTTGGGAGAAATTACGCTCTGATCCTATCCTCAAGTTCCTGATTGTATCGGTATCCTTTTACGGTATGTCTACCTTTGAGGGTCCAATGATGGCCATTAAAACGGTTAATGCGCTATCGCACTACACCGACTGGACGGTTGGTCATGTTCATTCAGGCGCATTGGGATGGGTCGCCTTTATTTCTATTGGCGCGATGTATTACCTGATTCCTCGTCTGTTTGGTCGCGAAATTTATAATCCCAAACTGATCGAAACTCATTTCTGGATTTCTACCATTGGTGTTGTGCTCTACATCACTTCGATGTGGATTTCTGGCATTATGCAGGGGCTGATGTGGCGCGCAGTCAACGATGACGGCACCCTGACCTACAGTTTTGTCGAATCCGTTCAGGCAATGCACCCATTTTATGTGATACGTTTTCTGGGTGGTGTTTTCTTCCTTACCGGGATGTTTGTCATGGCTTATAACCTGATTAAAACCATCGCAGGTGCCAAACCTGCTGAAGCTTTAATCCCTGTTCCCGCTGCGCATTAGGAGGAAATCTCATGTCAATTCAAGAAAATGTAGAAAAAAATATTGGCCTGCTGATTATTCTGGTCATCTGCGCCATCAGTGTCGGCGGTCTGGTCCAGATCGTGCCCCTGTTCTTCCAGACCAGTACCACTTTGCCGGTGGAAGGTCTGAAGCCATACACAGCCTTACAACTGACTGGTCGTGATATTTATATCCGCGAGGGATGCGTCAGCTGCCATTCACAGATGGTAAGGCCCTTTCGTGCGGAAACCGAACGCTATGGCCACTATTCAACTGCGGGTGAATTCATTTATGACCGTCCTTTTCTGTGGGGTTCAAAACGAACCGGTCCTGATTTGCACCGCGTAGGGCAGCGTTACTCTAATGACTGGCATATTGCCCACCTGACCAATCCGCGCGATGTGGTTCCAGAGTCAATTATGCCTTCCTACCCCTGGCTGGCGGAAAATGATCTGGATAGCAGCCAGATTCAACAACGTATGCAGGGCTTAAGGTATCTGGGCCATCCTTATACGGATGAACAGATTAACAATGCACCCAAAGATCTTGAAGGTAAGAAAGAGATCGATGCGGTGGTTGCTTACCTTCAATCGCTTGGCACCTCTCTCAAGGGTATTTGAGTATGTCGAGCTTAGGTCATTCAATTTGGACGGTTATCGTATTTATTATTTTTATCGGTATTGTGCTGTGGGCATATAGCGATAGACGTAAAAAAGATTTTGATGAAGCAGCCAATCTGGCGCTTGACGATGACGATAACCCAGGATCCCTACATCACAGGAAAAGTGATGAAAACTCCGGATCTACCCAACAAAAAACAGAGGAGTAATCTCTGATGTCAGATTTTTTCAGTTCTTTCTGGACGCTTTTTATTTCTGCCGGCACACTTGGCGGAATCGTATGGATGGTGTATTTACTTGTTTCTAACTCTAAAACCAGAACCACTCAACCCGGTGAACAGATAAAGTCTACCGGTCACGAGTGGGATGGTATTGAAGAGTTAAACAATCCTTTACCGTTCTGGTGGGTAGCGATGTTTTATATTACTATCGCTTTTGGTCTCGGTTACCTCGTTTTATACCCTGGCCTGGGTACAGCGAAAGGTATTCTAGACTGGACCAGCGCTGGAGAGCATAGCGATGAAGTGCGTATCGCAAATGAATTATATGAACCTTTATATAAAGAGTACGCAAGCGTCCCAATCGCCGAGTTATCCAGAGATGAGAAAGCGAATCGTACTGGTGGACGTTTATTCGCGAATAACTGCGCGGTCTGTCATGGCTCTGATGCGCGCGGCGCCAGAGGCTTTCCTAACCTGACCGACAGTGACTGGTTATATGGTGGGTCTCCAGAGCAGATAAAAGCGACTATACTCAACGGCAGAAGCGGTAATATGCCCGCATGGCAGGCCTCTCTGGGAGATGAAGGCGTCAGGAATGTTGCCTCCTATGTTATCAGCCTGTCGGGTAGAGAAGCACCAGCGGACGAAGTTGCCGCAGGTAAGAAGACCTTTGATACAGTTTGCGCGGCCTGCCATCAATCTAATGGCAAAGGCATGCATGCACTTGGAGCACCCAACTTGACCGACAATACCTGGCTATATGGCTCAACTCGTAGTGTCATCGAGAAGACCATTGCGCACGGAAGAAAAGGAGTCATGCCAGCTCATGAAGCGTTGCTAGGAGAAAACAAGGTTCATATCCTGGCTGCTTACGTATACGGTTTAAGTCAAAAATAACACTTACATAAAATAAAGCCCTGGGGGACATAGATATGACTGAAAAAAACAATGACCAAGAAAATAATATTCCTGCGGTTCAGAAGTGGATAGCAATATTATGGCCATCGTTCCTGGTTGCGGGAATTGAAACCATTGTCTTTTTCACATTGTTTGACCCCCAAAATGTGTTTGCAGAATATGAAGTAAGCCGGATAGGAGCCTATTCGATAGGGTTCCTCCTGTTCTGGGTTTTTGCCATTCTGCCCAGCATACTGACCATGTATTTTGCCAGGCCATGCAGACCCTGCAGTCCCTGTGCAGATCAGGACAGTCAGGTGTCAGGCACGAAATGAGGCTGTACCGATTTTTTAACTTTTTGTAAGACGGAAATTATGACTGAAAACAACCAGGCTGCTGCAGCTGATGCAGCGGATACGAAGCCTATTGAGCAAGATCTTTACCAGAAGCGCAAAAAGATCTATCCGCGAGAGGTGCATGGACTTTTCGCTTTATTGAGAACTTCCGGCGTAGCCACCCTGCTCGGCATTTACTACATCATGCCGTGGATCATGTGGGATGGACGCCAGGCGATCCTGTTCGACCTGCCAGCGCGTAAATTCTACATCCTGGGTATGGTTTTCTGGCCTCAGGACTTTATCTACCTGACCATGATGCTGGTTATAGCTGCTTTGTCGCTGTTTTTTTTCACCGCTCTTGCTGGACGCCTATGGTGTGGTTATGCCTGCCCTCAAACGGTTTGGACAGAAGCCTTTCTGTGGATTGAGCGCAAGGTAGAAGGTACCCGTCAACAGCAAATGAAACTGGATCAAATGCCTTTGAACGGTACAAAATTCGGTAAGAAATTCACCAAGCACTTTCTGTGGATTGCTTTCTCGTTATTTACTGGTTTTACCTTTGTCGGTTATTTCACACCCATTCACGAGCTGGCTGCAGCGATACCAACGCTGGACTTCGGACCCTGGGAATTTTTCTGGATTGTTTTCTACGGCTTTGCCACCTATGGCAATGCAGGCTGGTTGCGTGAACAGGTCTGTATTTACATGTGTCCTTATGCCCGATTCCAGAGTGCGATGTTCGATAAGAATACACTCATTATTTCCTACGATGAAAAACGTGGCGAACCAAGAGGCTCGCGTAAACGCGGCGTATCGCCTGAAGAGGCTAATCTGGGTAGCTGTATAGATTGTTCCATCTGCGTTCAGGTTTGTCCCACTGGCATCGATATCAGAGAAGGTTTGCAATATCAGTGTATCGGTTGTGCGGCCTGTATTGATGCCTGTGATGATGTTATGGACAAGATGGGCTATCCAAGAGGGCTAATCAAGTACACCACAGAGAATATGCTGCAAGGTGAACACACAGACTTCCTGAGGCCTCGTATCATTGTTTACGCATTAATTTTGATCGCCATCACCATTGGTACATCGATTGGTGTGTATTACAGACCCATGCTTGAGCTGGATATCATAAGAGACCGAAATTCACTGTACCGAGAAACTGGTCGAGGGCTGATCGAGAATGTATATACGCTGAAATTAATCAATAAAGATATGGCCGGCCACAATTTTGATATCAGCATTGATGGTCTCGATGGCATGAAACTAAACTTGCAAAAAAATAATGTCTTCGTAGAATCTGGGGCCGTTGTTGAGGTTCCTGTTAGCATTGAAGTCAATCCGGCTGATCTGGAGAAAAGAACCTCACCAGTTTTCTTTACCCTGAAAGCTGAAGGAACCGATCTCAGCATCACGGAAGAAGCGAGGTTCCTCGGCCCATATCCCGGAAAATAGAAATGTCCAATCTTGATCAAGTAGACTCCAGACCATGGTATACCCATCCCATGGTCTGGATGGTAATTGCTTTACCTGCCACCGCAGTGGTGGCAGGGTTGCTTACCGTTTACATCGCTGTATCCAATCAGGATAGCCTGGTTGTTGATGACTACTACAAGGAAGGGCAGGCCATCAATCAGGAGCTTGATCGCGACAAAAAAGCCGCAGCACTGGGTTTGTCTGCACTGGTAGACGTCAACGCTGAGAATGGCGAGATTATACTCAATCTGGCAGCAGTTAAGGCATACAAAACGGCACCTGAACTCACTTTCAAACTGATTCACCGCACCCTGCCTGGTGCTGATCAAACCACCACGCTGAATCGTGTTGAAGGCAGCCAGGAATACCGTGGCTATATCAAGCCTCCCGTCAACGAAGGTCGTTGGACTATCCAGATCATTGAAGAAGACAGCTGGCGTTTAAAGCAGAATTTTAAGAGCAAAAACGCGCAGCATATATTGCTTAATATTACCCCCTGATCAAGTCGTTAGATGGAATTCGCCACCCTGCTTTCAGCATTGTTGATGGGGTTGATTGGCTCAACGCACTGCGTTGGCATGTGTGGCGGTATTATAAGCACCCTGAGCACCGATTTTTCGGGGAAAACCGGTAATCAGTCGTTCTGGATTCAGCTGTTCTATAATGTTGGCCGCATCAGCACCTATACCTTCTTTGGCTTTTTAATCGGTTTTTTCTCCAGCAAGCTGATGGAATTGTTACCCAACCCTCATGCATTTTCGATGAAGGTTTCAGGCATATTTTTCATATTGCTTGGTCTTTATATTAGCCAGTTGATTAACAGTTTTAAGTACCTCGAATCGACTGGACACAGGCTGTGGGTCAAAATTGAACCCCTTGGAAGAAAATATCTGCCCGCTCAGACCCCTTTTGATGCCTGGAAACTGGGGCTGGTATGGGGCTGGCTACCCTGCGGTCTGGTTTATTCCGCATTGGCGCTGGCAATGACACAGATCAATCCGTTTAATTCAGCTCTGACCATGCTGGTATTTGGACTCGGCACCCTGCCGACGCTGCTGCTTATCGGGCACTTTGCACAAAATATAAAAAGCATTTTACAGAACAAATCTGTTCGCATGATTCTGGGACTGGCATTGATCGTGTACGGCACGATGCAGGTTGCAGGCTTTTCAACCTTTATGATGCATGATCATTAGCCGTACCTGATTGCACTCTCGAAGGCTCAGTGAGTTCTTGCGTCTCTAACTTGAATAGATGCGCCAGCAGTGTTGTAAGAAAAACACCCCTTTCCAACCTTACCTTAATGCGCATAACTGATGGTTGCAGGAATTCGTACTCTAAATCGTGAGCAATTGCTCGATTGGCTCTATAGGCGCGCTTAACTTTTTGCTGATCTAATATTTCAATGAGCTGATCATGATCATTCAGCACCTGGGCTTCCAGATCTGCCGCCTGCGCGCTGATTCGGCTTTCACCCTGGCCCATTAAACTAAGTGCACTATGTATGTCCAGCTCCTGATATCGACAAATTAAATCATCATTCAGTATTTCAGAAAACGTTGACTGGCTACCCGACAGCATAAACAGATCACCAGGCACTGGCTGTGACCAGACATTCTGTGCGATTCGATGACTTAGAATATGATTAAAGATTTCGCTACGTAAAGCCGACAGATAGAGACTTTTACGGTTGCGACTCAGCCGTTTGGCTTTATGCCGATTGCTTAATATTTTTAGTGCCTGCTCAACGTTATCCTGTTTAACTCCAAAGCGTTGTTCCCCAAAATAATTGGCGAAGCCTGACCGCTTAATCTTTTCAATTGTAGAAGCCAGTACTTGCTGATCGGCACCGACTTCACGCAGCGTAACCTCAAAATCATTGTACCTGTGCACACCCACGCGTAGTTTTTTATCGTGCCATTGAGTATTCAGAATCCTGTAGTTGTCGCCATCAGGAATAACCGGCGGTTGCTTAAATCCTGGCAACTGTATGCTCAACCATTGGCGTGTAATGGCCTGTTTATCTTTTAAACCAGAATAGCCAACCAGCCTGGCAGGAACCGAACAATGTGCGGCGATGATATCGATGAGCTGAAAAGTCGTTAGCTGATTTTTTTCCACCTCGATAAAGAGATGTTCACCCTGACCGCTTAAATCAAAACCAAGCTGCTCATGAACGATAAAATCTTCAGGGCTTTGTTTGAGAATACCCCTGGCCTGTGGTACCCCGTAAGGAAAGTTAAGTCCGCCCACGTTTTAAAAACTTACCGTGGGTGTTGCTTTTTTTTCTGCTACCTGATTGCGGATATAGTTGATTTGCGCATGCCCAATATCAACCACCTGATTTAACCCGGCCGCATGATGGGCCAACGTTACCAGCGCGCTCGCTGCAGGATAGACGTCTGGATAAATCTGTTGCTGGCTGGAGAATATTTTCCCCGCCTGCATACTCGCACTAAAGCCGGATCCTACCCCTGCCAGCTGACCACTAATCTCCAGCCGATCCAGTTTGATCAATTGTTCTTCACCCTGTAATACCACCAACCCCTGTGCATTTTTGACATATTCCGCACAGTAGGTTTCTCCCATGCGAGCATCCAGTGCGCTCATTACTCGGTCGAGCGCATAAAGCTCACAGGCATGCTGAGCCAGTACGGCTAACGTTGAGATGGGTATCAAGGGTGCGCTCAGGCCAATCGATAGTCCCTGAGCAGTCGCTGCCGCGATCCGAACACCCGTAAATGCACCGGGTCCGCTACTGTAGGCGATATAGTCGGTATCCAGACGTGAGAGCTGCGCTCGCTGGTATACCGCGTCCAGCATCTGTGGCAGGTAGCGCGTATGCTGTCTGGGTGTGATATCAAATTCGCTGAATAATTCACCATCATCCCTTAATAACGCGACCGAACACGCCTCAGTCGAGGTTTCAATGGCAACAATGTTCAATTTAATAGCGCTCGGATTAAGGTGATGGTATCTGCCTGCAACAGTTAGCTGGCAATTCCACGTTCACTATTGACCACAAAATCCACAAACGCTTTCACATCAGGATAGCTATCGATCAGGGGTTGCAATTCCAGTAATACCTGCTGTTGCGATTTTTTGGATTTCACCAGCAGCCTGAAGCTCTTGTGCAATGCTGCAATCACTTCGCTGGAAAAACCCTTGCGACTCAGGCCAACCTTGTTGATAGCAACTGCGCGTGCCCGGTTTCCAGCAGCGGTCGAGAATGGCGGGATATCCTGCGTAATGACAGAACCTAGCCCGGTGAAGCAACGACTGCCAAGGCGCGTAAATTGATGTACAGAAGTAAATCCACCTAAGGTGGCATAATCTCCGACTTCTACGTGACCAGCGAGAGACGCTGCGTTAGCAAATACCGTGTAATCCCCCACCCGGCAATCATGCGCGACATGACAATAGGCCATGAACAGGTTATGACTGCCTATTCGGGTTTCGCCGGTTCCATCAACGGTACCTCGATTAAAGGTGACATACTCGCGAATAACGTTATGATCACCCACAGTCAGGCGGGTGGGCTCTCCCTTATATTTCAAATCCTGTGGCGCCTCACCCAGGGAACTAAACTGATAAATTTTATTGTGCTGCCCAATGCTGGTGGGTCCTGAGATGACCACATGAGGACCTATCCAGCAATGATCACCAATGCTAACCTCAGCCCCGATTACGCTATAGGCACCAATACTGACATCCTTACCTAACTGGGCAGAGGGATCAATAATTGCTGTAGGATGAATCATGGCTTTCTATCCTGGGCACTGCACATCAACTCAGCTTCTGCGACGACCTTGCCATCAACCATGGCCTTACCCTCATACATCCAGATTCCACGCATGTTACGCTTTAATTTGACATTTAAAATGAGCTGGTCGCCAGGTAGCACCTGACCTCTAAAACGGGCCTTATCAATACCGACCAGTACATACAATTTTTTATTGTGATCTGCCTGCATGGTACAGAAAGACAGTAATCCCGTTGCCTGCGCCAGTGCTTCAAGAATCAATACACCGGGCATAATGGGTTGCTCAGGGAAGTGCCCCTGAAAAAAAGGTTCGTTGATAGTGACATTTTTCAATGCGCTTAGCTGGTCGCCAGCGCTACATTCAATGACTCGATCAATGAGCAGGAAAGGGTATCGATGAGGCAGGTACTGCATCACCTGATGAATATCAAAATCGATCATAAGCTCTCTAAATTAAGACGTTTTTTCTAGCCTGGAAATCGTTCTGGCCAGCTTATCCAGCGATTTATATCGCACATTATTGCGGTGCCATAAATGATTTTCCATCAATGGCGTCCCTGATGAATAGGTCCCGCTTTGCTTTATACTTTTAGTCACCAACGACATTGCTGTGATGGTCACATTGTCTGCAACAGTCAGATGCCCAAGCACCACTGCTGCCCCCGAGATTCTACAGTTTTTACCAATAATTGCACTTCCTGCAATACCGACACAGGCCGCTATCGCAGTGTTTTCACCGATATGCACGTTATGTGCGACCTGAATCAGATTATCCAGTTTTACACCATTTTCGATAACCGTATCATCCAGAGCACCTCGATCCACCGTAGAATTGGCACCAATTTCGACTCGATCACCAATCTTAACACTACCCAGATGAGGAATTTTTATCCAGTTGCCTTGTTCCATGACCAGGCCAAAACCATCAGAGCCAATTACCACACCCGGGTGTAAAATCACTTCGCGTCCCAACGAAATGCCATGACAGAGGGTCACGTTATTCACCAGATGGCAATGATCACCGATAATGACATCCTCCTCGATAATACTGCCGGCACCAATGCGCACGTTATCGCCAATAATAACATTATGCTTAATCACACAATTAGCATCGATACGGATGTTTTTTCCTAATACGGCGGTTTCATCGATCTGCGCCGATGGGTGAATCTTAGATTCAGAAGACTGTATCGGAGAAAGCTCTGGTTTAAGCAGGTAAATGACGTCTACAAAGGCTTTATGCGGATTTTTTGCGATCAATCTGGCCGCAGTGGGGATCTCTTCTGAAAAGCCTTCTGCAACAATCACTGCACCACAGGCACTATCGCGTAACTGGGGAAGATAGGTTTCCGACTGCAGGAAACACAGATCGTGCTGTGTCGCTGATGGGAGAGAAGCAACGCCCTGTATCACTTGATCGCCTTTACCCTGGAATGCAAGATTCAGGCGCTGTGCAATCTCGGCTACCGTTAAACTGGATTCATGCTGTTTCAGCATAAGAAATCTACCACGGTCAGTGTTTGTAAGAGTATTAAGCGGGTTGAACTAATGAACCCTGTTGAACTACTAATGGGCTTCCTTTTCCGGTAATTTTTTAAGCATTTCAATTATCTTTGGCGTGATATCGACAGCATCAGATACATAGCTGACACCTTCGGTCAAAATCAGATCAAACTTTTCCTCGTCACCCAGTTGCTTCAACACGCCAGCAATGACGGACTGCAGGTTTCTGATTTCTTCGTTGCGGCGGAGGTTCTGGTCCTCACGAAACTCCTGCTGCTCAAACTTAAGCTGGCTTAACTTAAGCCGTAACTCACGCTCCAGTTTACGCTGGGTCGCCTGTGACATGATTTCTGCATCAGTCTTCATTTTCTGCTCGATTTCCAGTAACTCCTGCTGTTTATCGAGTAAAACCTTTTCGCGTGCTTCAAACTGGGCTTTCAGCCTTTCTTCTACCTTACGAGCCTGCGGCGCTTCCTTGAGTACTGTACCGGTATTCACAAAACCAATTTTATAAGGCGGAGCCGCAGCAAAACCAGCAGGGCTAAATACCAGAGAGACAAGTAAAGTTGTGATGAATAATGTCAGGTTTTTCAAGCTAACCTCAATTTAAAACGGGGCTCCTAATGAGAACTGAAAATTCTTAGTTTCATCACCAGGTTTGTCGTTCAATGGAACCGCATAACTCAATTCGATTGGACCTATCAGGGTAAACCATTTAGCGGAAACGCCAACTGAAGTTCTTAACTCTGCAGAGTCAAAGTCATCGGGTTCAGCAAATACGTTACCTGCGTCCAAGTATAACCCAAGGCGAAAACTTTCTGCACCACCTAAAGCATCAAGCGGTAGTAAAAATTCGGAATTTGTGACAACCTGAAAATTACCCCCAAAAATCTGATCTTTGGAGTCGCGCGGCCCCAGGCTGTTATAGTCGTAGCCGCGCACGGTGCGTACACCACCCGCAGTATATTTGGTAAAAAACGGTAAATCAGTCGTATCACCATACGCTGCACCATACCCTAACCGACCTTTAAAGGAAAAGGTTACACCCGCGCCAACAGGAAATACGGTTTGATGCCGGTATAAGGCTTTATAGAAGTCCAGGTCTCCCGTATGCACCTCGATCCCGATACTGTTGAATGAACCCGAGTCCGGGAAGATCGAGCGGTTACGGCTATCCTTGGCGAAACTCAGGCTGATGTATGCGTCATCATAGGTATCGCCGGTTAGACCTGTTGTCGAGGTGATATCCTTATTGTTATCAACGATAAAGTTCTTAACTTCATCAGAGCTGGCATCTACCACCGACAGGTCATCGCGTTCCAGGCCGACACTGAAATTGATTTTATGGTACTCAGACAGGGGGATGCCATAGTCCACAGAGAGCTGGATTTTATCCCATAGATAATTGGTAATATTAGCTTCAGCAGCGTCGGTTTGAGTGTATTTGGCACTGAACCCGCGACTGATACCATCAGCCGTGTAATACGGATTCACATAGTTGAATTCATACTGTTCTTCAGATGAGCTATTGTTAAACACAAACCCCAGTTGGTTGCCTGAACCAAAGATATTGTCATGGGTTAGACCCAGGTTAAACAACGCACCCTGCGACTGCGAATAACCCAGACCTACCGTAAAACTTCCGGAGAATCGTTCTGAAACAGTAAAAATCACATCCATTTGATCCGGTTGATCAGGAACCCGCACATTGCGCATATCCACCGCACTAATATACTTCAGACGCTGCAGGCGTATACGCGATCTATCCATCAGGCTCTGCGAGTACTGAGCACCTTCAAACTGTCGCATCTCACGCCTTAATACGGTTTCCCGGGTCTGAGCATTGCCCTCAAATACAATCTGCCTGACCATCATTTTCATACCAGGATCTACCAGCAAGGTTAAGATGACGGTTTTGTTTTCATCATCAATTTCAGGCAGCGATTTGACATTCGCAAAGGCATAGCCTTCATCGCCCAGTCTGTGGTTCATCAGCTTGATTGATGCGGTAATATTTTTACGTGAAAACACATCACCACTGCGCAGGGTCAGGAGCGCCTTTAGCTCTTCCTCAGGCACAATCAGGTTGCCTGTCAGCTTGATTTCCTTAATCCGATACTGTTCACCTTCATGCATATTAATCGCAATATTAATATCCTTCTTGTCAGGCGTGATAGTGACCTGCTTGGAGTCGACATTAAAACGAACATAGCCCTGATCCAGATAAAACGATTTCAGGGTTTCCAGGTCACCTGATAATTTGGTGCTGGAATACTTATCCGTACCAAACCAGGCATCATCTGTTGGCACCAGCTTAAACTCATCCAGTAAATCCTGATCGCTAAAGTCACGGTTCCCAATCAAATTGATACTGCGTATCTTGGCGGGTGCACCTTCAGAAATTTCGATATCAACCTGTACCCGGTCAGCATCAAGCTGCGTCGCTTTCACATCAACCCGTGCAGAATATTTACCCAGCGAGTAATACAGTTGCTGTAATTCCTGTTCCAGTTTTTCCAGCAGCTTGGGGTTGTATATCTTGCCTTTAGTCATCCCGGTCTGCTTCAATGCATCCTTCATCACCTCATCGTTGAGTTCCTTATTACCATCGAAATTCACTTCGGCAATAGCAGGACGCTCCTCTACCTCGATAATCAATGAGTTATTTTCCTGTAGCAGGGTAATATTATTGAAGAAGCCGGTTTTATACAGCTCCTTGATGACTGATGGCGCACTGCTGTAATCAAAAGTATCACCCGCTTTAAGCGGCAGGTAATTTAATACCGTGCCTACCGAAATCTTTTTGATACCTCTGATTTCGATATCATCGACTACAAAAGACAGCGCGAAAGCAGATCTTGCAGCCAGCAACAGGCCACACAATAAAACAACTTGGAGTAACTTCAACCTAATTCACCAGACGCAATAAATCGTTATAGATGGCTACCGTCATGAGCATCAGCAATACCGCCATACCTATTCGCTGCCCCACGGATTCGACAGCTTCAGAAACCGGACTCCCCTTGACAATCTCTATCAGGTAATACATCAAATGTCCGCCATCTAGCATGGGTACGGGTAGCAGATTTAACACCCCCAGACTGATACTGATAATGGCCAGAAATGAGAAAAACTGTTCGGCGCCTATGCTAGCTGACAGGCCCGCGTATTTTGCAATTGTTATCGGTCCCGACAAATTTTTCAGGCTGGCTTCGCCAATCACCAGTTTACCTAAAACCTTCAACGTCAGCGCTGACATCTGCCAGGTCTTTTTCACTGATTCGACAACCGCGTCAAGCACCCCGTATTGTTCTATCGACCTCATTTCGCGGCGCGTCTGTTGAGGGATTTCCACCACATTCTGCACCCCGATAAAGCCGATGGTTTCATCCTTATCCTGGCGCGATCTGGGCGTGATCTCCAGCTGTCGTTTAACCCCATCACGTAACACCACCAGAGGCATGGTTTTTAACGCATTCGAACGAATGGTATCCACCCATTGATGTACATTTTTGATCTCCTGCCCATCCAGTGACAGGATGAGATCACCAGCTTTCATCCCTGCCGCTTCTGCCGCACCGCCAGCGATGACTTCATCTATCTTTGGTGGTAGCTGTGGACGCCACATGGAAAAACCCAGCAACTCGAGCACATCGGTACCCTCGTCTTCCAGTACAGCCTGGTCGCGAATATCCAGAGTAACTTCTCGGGTCTGGTAGTTTGCGCGCTGGATTTCGATATTAAGAAGTTGATGATCGACTGACTGCTTTAGCAGCTGGAAGCGTGCTTTCTCCCAGCTGGGCGTCGTCACACCATTGACAGACAGGATCAAATCTTTCTCTCTCAGGTCTGCCTGGGCCGCAACGCTACCGGGTTTAATATCACCGATATAAGGCTTAAATCCGGAAACACCATTGATGAACATCAGGCTATAAGCCAGTATTGCGAAAATGAAATTAAACATTGGGCCAGCGGCCACAATCGCAAAGCGCTTCGCCACTGTTTGACGATTAAAAGCACGATGCTTCTCTGACTCAGCCACCTCGCCTTCGCGCTCATCCAGCATCTTGACATAGCCACCCAGGGGTATCGCTGCCAGCGCGTACTCAATCTGATCCGCACCAGCCTTTCGCATCCAGATAGGCTTACCAAAACCTACTGAAAAGCGCAGCACTTTTACACCGCACAGGCGTGCAACCCAGTAATGACCAAACTCATGAATGGTAACCAGGATTCCAATTGCGGCAATAAATGCCAGCGCACTGGTGAGGAAGGTGGTTAGATTCATATCAGGCATCAGCTTAACTGTTGATCAACGAAATCGCGTGCCACCTGGTCATCATGCAGGATTTGCGGTAATTCATCGCTGTTATGTGAAGTGACTTTATCCATAGTGTGTTCAATTATTTCAGGTATCCTTGTAAATGGAACTCTATTCTGTAAAAAAGCCTCAACTGCCTTTTCATTAGCAGCATTAACAATCGCCGTACTGGTTCCGCCCTGCTGCATGGCATGACGTGCCAACCTCAAACAGGGAAAACGAAGCTCATCGGCGTCTGCAAAATCTAGTGTACTGACCGCAACCAGGTCAAGTGGTTCAACCCCTGATTCAATTCGCTCAGGCCAGCCCAATGCATTCGCTATCGGTGTGCGCATGTCTGGATTACCCATCTGCGCCAGCACAGAGCCGTCATTATAAGCCACCATCGAGTGGATAATACTTTGTGGATGCAGCACAATTTGTACGAAACTCTCATCTACATCAAACAACCAGCACGCCTCAATCAATTCCAGCCCCTTGTTCATCATAGTTGCGGAATCCACCGAGATTTTTGGGCCCATACTCCAGTTGGGATGAGCAATAGCCTGTTCAGGTGTGATAGTGGCAAATTGATCCAGCGGCGTTTCTCTAAACGGTCCGCCCGAACCGGTAAGCAGGATACGACTCACCCCCTTACGCTGCAGGCCTTTTGCATAGTCGCCCGGCAGGCATTGAAATATTGCATTATGCTCACTGTCGATCGGTAATAACTCGGTATTATGTTGCGCGACCTCACGCATAAACAGATGCCCTGCCATCACCAGACTTTCCTTATTCGCCAATAGCACTCGTTTGCCGGCCCTGACCGCAGACAAGGTAGGCATTAACCCTACCGAACCAACAATTGCAGCCATCACAACATCAACCTGAGTATCGCTGGCTGCCTGGATCAGGCCCGCTTCACCACTAAGGACAGTAATCCCTTTAAGGTCCTTAAGCTGCTGATATAAGGCATTGGCACTGGCCTCGTCGGCCATCACTGCAATTTCGGGGTGATAATCGCGGCAGATTTGAGCCATTTTATCAACCTGGGTATTGGCAGTAACTGCAAATAATCGAAATTTATCAGGATGCCGCGCAATCACATCCAGCGTACTCTGCCCTATGGAACCGGTAGCACCCAGGATAGAGATAGTGTTCATCTATAGCGCTCCCAGCATAAACATACCGGCCAGATACACTGGAGTAGCGGCGATTACCGAGTCAATGCGGTCGAGTATGCCACCATGTCCGGGCAGGATTCTGCCACTATCCTTGACCCCGGCTTCGCGTTTGAGAATGCTCTCATACAGATCGCCCACCACCGAAAGCGCCGCAGTCAGTATACCCAGCAGCACAAACCAGGGATAACTCAGCCCCCAGCCAGCAGACAGCTGATAAACCAGAGAAATCCACCCGATATTCAATACCAGTCCACCCAGCACACCTTCCCAGGTTTTACCCGGACTAATGCCTGGCGCCAGTTTGTGTTTGCCAAACTTTTTGCCAGAGAAATAAGCGCCTATATCCGCTACCCAGACCAGAGATAGCAGATACATCAGCAACCAGCCTCCCTGATCGAAATGCGCATGGATAAACACCAGGCCATTCACACAGATCCATAACAAAGCGGCCGATAAGAGTCCTGTCAGCAGTCGACGGCCCTGACTCCAGCGACCTGAATACTGGTATTGGGTCATCCCCAACAGGATCAACAGCCATAATATCAAGCCCAGATAGCTCTGATAAAACAATGCGCGTATGCCCATTTGGGGTAACAGCAGGAAAAAACCACCAAGCAGCGCAATGGCGATACTCCACTGGATCAGGGTCTGTTGAATGCCAACCAGTTTGGCCAGCTCAAGCATGGATACCAGCAGGATCAGGGCGAACAGATAGGATGCGTACTGGGTATCCAGATAGACAATAGTACCAAACACCACCAGGGCGAGAGGAATAGCGGTGAGAATTCTTTGCTTTAACATATCATTCCTTCAACGTGCTTGCACAACCTGGTCACCGGTTTTACCAAAGCGGCGTTGACGCCCGGCATAATTGTCCAGCGCCAGCTGCATCTCCTGTTCAGAAAAATCAGGCCACAATACATCGCTGAAAAAAAGTTCGCTATAGGCAAGTTGCCATAGCAGAAAATTACTGATGCGGGTTTCACCACCCGTGCGAATAAAAAGATCCGGGTCCGGAGAATCTGCCAGCGACAGCCTTGATGCCAGCATCTGGGCGGTGATCTGGTCAGCACTAAGCTGCTTTTGTTCAACCTGCCCAGCCAGTTGTTGCACCGCCTGTACGATATCCCATTGACCACCATAGTTGGCAGCGACGTTAAGCGTCATTTGGGTATTATTCGCGGTTAGGGTTTCCGATGCCTCTATCTGACTAACCAGTTTATCGCTGAATGCACTTCGATCACCAACAAAGCGAATGCGTATACCATTGGCATGTAGCTCTTTGGTATTTTTCTGCAACGAGGTGACAAACAATCCCATCAGGGTTGAAACCTCGTCTTCTGGTCGATTCCAGTTTTCGCTGCTGAACGCAAACAGGGTTAAATGCCTGACTCCGGCGCGCGCAAAAAAAGAAATCGAGCGCCGTGTGGCATCAACGCCTTTTTTATGTCCATAAGTTCTGGGCATATGACGTTGTTTGGCCCAGCGTCCATTACCATCCATAATGATGGCAATATGTTCAGGGATAGCGCATGCGTTACTGCTTTGATCCTGCATAAAACTGATGAAATAACCGTGGCTCTGAACTGAATCAGATTTCCATCAGTTCCTTATCTTTTTCCTGCAGCAACTCTTCCAGTTTTGCGATAGATTGATCGGTCACTTTCTGTACCAGCTCCTGCCCCTTACGCTCGTCGTCTTCAGAAATCTCTTTCTCCTTTTGCAGCATCTTGAGCTCACTATTCGCATCACGACGAATATTACGCACTGCCACACGAGCATTCTCGGTTAATTCCTTAACCACTTTCACCAGGTCTCGACGGCGCTCTTCGGTTAAAGGAGGCATAGGCACTCGAATCACAGTACCTGCTGAGTTCGGGTTCAAGCCAAGGTCGGAGGTCATGATGGCTTTTTCTATGGCTGATACCATACTGCTGTCCCAGGCGGTTACAGCGAGGGTACGAGAGTCTTCAGCTGTGATATTTGCTGCCTGTGAGATGGGCACCTGACTGCCATAGTATTCAACCGTAACATGGTCCAGTAAGCTGGGGTGAGCACGTCCGGTACGGATTTTCGTCAGCTCAACCTTATAGGCTTCGATACTTTTATTCATACGGGATAAGGCATCCTTTTGAATTTCATTTATCATCTCGTTTTCCTCTAATTAGTTACTCTGGTGCCCAGGTTTTTACCCTGCGCCAGAGCCAGAATTGCATTCGATTCACTGATATTGCAGACCGCCATATCCAGGTCATTCTCATGACACAGCACCATCGCGGTGATATCCATCACAGCCAGTCGCTGATCGATGGCCTGCTGATAAGTTAACTGGTCGTATTTGACTGCGGATGGATTTTTTACCGGGTCGGAATCATAAATACCGTCGACTTTGGTAGCTTTTATCATCAGGTCGGCCCTGATTTCGATCGCACGCAGGCTGGCAGCCGTATCGGTGGTGAAATAAGGATTACCGGTCCCCCCCGCAAAAATAACGATTTCGCCATCAGCAATCTTTGCGCGTGCAGCGCGTTGAGTATAAGGCTCGCAAACCTCAGGCATGGTGAGACCAGACATGACACTAACTCGCAGACCTTTTTTCTCCAGCCCGTCTTTGAGGGCTATCGAATTCATCACGGTTGCCAGCATACCCATGTGGTCACCCGCAACACGGTCCAGCCCGGCCTTGGCCAGACCCGCTCCGCGGAAAATATTGCCACCGCCAATGACGATACCTATCTCCACGCCTGCCTGTTGCAGATTTTGTAGCTCGACGGCCATATCGGCAATCATCTGAGGATCAATACCGAAGTCGTACTGTCCCATCAGCGCTTCACCACTGAGTTTTACCAACAGTCGTTTATATTTAAGGTTTTGCATGTGTTGTCCGGACTGTTTAACAATAAACGGGGTTGATTGAAAAGGGTTTCAACCAAAAAAAGGCCGCATCAGCGGCCTTTTTAAAATGGCACTAGCCTTTGACCTGGGCCATAACTTCAGCTGCGAAGTCTTCCTGTTTCTTTTCGATACCTTCACCCACTTCGTAACGAATGAAGCTATCCACAACGGCATTAGCTGAAGAAAGCAGTTTGCCTACAGTCTGGTCAGGGTCCTTAACAAAGGGCTGACCCAGCAGGGTGATTTCACCCAGATATTTCTTCAGGCGCCCCTGAATCATTTTTTCAATGATTTCACGTGGTTTGCCGCTAGACTCTGCCTGCGCAATCAGGATTTCTTTCTCCTTCTCGACAAACTCTGCAGGGACATCAGCTTCCTGAATATATTTGGGGTTAGCCGCTGCAATGTGCATAGCGATATCGCGCGACATTTCGCTGTCCGCTGAAGCATTGACCAGAACGCCGATACGGGCGCCATGCTGGTAGGAAACCATGGTATGGTCAGATTTTACAATCTCGAAACGCCTTACCTGGATGTTCTCACCAATCTTGGCAATCAATGCCTGACGCGCTTCTTCAACAGTCTCTCCGGAAGCTGATTTCATTGCTGACAGTGCTGCAACATCGGCAGGCTCCTGGTCAAAAATGATATCGGTTACGGCATCGGCAAAGCGCTGGAAGTTATCGTCTTTGGCAACAAAGTCAGTCTCACTGTTAATTTCAACAACAACAGCCTTATGACCATCTTCTGAGATTTTGATTTTGACCGCGCCATCGGCAGCAACACGGCCAGACTTTTTGTCTGCCTTAGCTGCGCCCGATTTACGCATTAGCTCCGCTGCTGCTTCGATATCTCCATCGCATTCTACCAGTGCTTTCTTGCACTCCATCATGCCTGCGCCGGTTCGCTCACGCAGCTCTTTCACTAAAGATGCTGTAA
The DNA here is from genome assembly GCA_050288105.1 of Gammaproteobacteria bacterium. Taxonomy (GTDB): domain Bacteria; phylum Pseudomonadota; class Gammaproteobacteria; genus JACNJF01. Next base: position 114,082 of record JBNKDE010000001.1, on the reverse strand, counting down.
TAGCCACTATATTTACCTCTTTAAATTCTGAATCAAAAATTACTCGGCGTCTTTCTTGGCAGCAGCTTTCTTGGTTGCGGCCTTCTTGGTCGCAGCTTTCTTAGTCGCTGCTTTTTTGGTTGCAACTTTTTTAGGTGCAGCCGTGGTTTCAGACGCTTCAGTATCTTCTGCAGCAGCTTCGTCTTCTTCAGCTTCTACAGCTGCTTCTGCTTTTTTGGTTACCGATACCTTTTTAGGTGCTGCTTTTTTCTCTGACACAGCAACTTCAGAAACTTCCTCTTCGATCACTTCAATCAGTTCATCATCAGCCGCAGCTGTAGTGATTGACGCTTTACCATCACTGATCGCTTCTGCAGCAACGCGCAGATACAGCGCAATAGCACGCATGGAATCATCGTTTCCGGGAACGATGTATTCGATATCCTTAGGAGAGTTGTTGGTATCTACCACACCAACGACAGGAATACCCAGTTTAGTGGCTTCCTGAACCGCGATTTTTTCGTAGCCTACGTCGATAACAAACAGCACGTCTGGCAGGCCATTCATTTCCTTGATACCGCCCAGCGTTTTATTCAACTTTTCCTGCTCACGTTGCAGGTTGAGAATTTCTTTCTTGTTTTTTACATCGTAAGAATTCTTTTCTTCCATTTCTTCCAGTTCTTTCAGACGACGAATCGACTGACGTACGGTACGGAAGTTGGTTAACATACCACCTAACCAGCGGTGATTTACGTAAGGCATACCACAGCTTTGTGCAGCCTTCTCTACCGCATCACGTGCAGCACGCTTGGTGCCTACGAACAGGACTTTGCCTTTCTTTGCTGCAATCTTACCCAGGTAAGAAGTTGCGTCATTACACATAGGTAATGATTTTTCCAGGTTGATGATATGGATTTTGTTACGTTCACCGAAAATGTACGGTGCCATTTTGGGGTTCCAGAAACGGGTTTGATGTCCAAAATGAACGCCCGCTTCCAACATTTCACGCATAGTGATGCTAGACATAGTGATATCTCCAGATGTCATATAAAGTGCACGGCTGGATACTTTGAAACCAGCAACAATACACTTTGGGTTGAGCCTCCACTTACCCCATTATTAAGACCGAAACTCTGGTAAAATCTCGGCACCCATAAATAATGTGTCGGTAAGTGTGTGAACTACCGCCCTTGGGCGGTTTAAAATAATGCCTTTTAAGCAATGTTGCTTAAGGCGCGCGCTTTATACCATAATCGCAGCTTTTCAACAATATGATATCGGGAAATATATGGCTATTACGCTGAAAACGGCAGAAGAAATCGACAAAATGCGTGTAGCAGGAAGATTGGCGGCCGATGTACTTAAAATGATCGAACCGCATGTAGTACCCGGTGTTACTACTGAAGAACTGGATCGGCTATGTCATGACTACATTGTTAATGAGCAACAGGCAATTCCTGCACCCTTGAATTATCGCGGCTTCCCCAAATCTATCTGCACCTCAGTTAACCATCAGGTCTGCCACGGCATACCTTCAGAACGCGTATTGAAAGATGGGGATATCGTCAATATTGATATTACCGTCATTAAGGATGGTTATCATGGGGACACTAGCCGGATGTTTCAGGTCGGTAAACCCAAAATTCAGGGCCAGCGCCTGTGCCAGGTAGCTTACGACTGTATGAGAATTGGTATTGAAATGATCAAGCCGGGCATCACATTGGGTGATATCGGGCATGCCATTCAAACCTATGCAGAAAACCATCATTGCAGCATCGTGCGCGAATACTGCGGCCACGGCATCGGAAAGGTATTCCATGAAGAACCCCAGGTTTTGCATTATGGAAGCCCGGGTAGTGGTATCACCCTGAAGCCAGGTATGACTTTCACCATAGAACCCATGGTTAATCTGGGAAAACGCCAGGTCAAGTTACTACCTGATGACTGGACCGTAGTCACCAAGGATCACAGCCTGTCGGCGCAGTGGGAACATACCAATCTAGTCACCGAAGATGGCTTCGAAGTGTTAACATTACATCCCGACTACCCACTCTAAGCGGATATCTGAAGTTATGCCACTAAGTTCTTTGAACTGGCTGGATGAGATTCTTGAAAACGCAGGCACCCAGATTGAACCCCTTGCTGGAGCGCTCGATAAGACAACCCAGATCCTGTTTGACTCATTCACTCCCGAAGCCACTGCTGATTTACTGGTGCGCCAGAAATCGCAGGTGGTTGACCGTGTTCTGACCCATTGCTATCAGCAGTTTTTCTCTTCTGTGGATAAAGAGCCGGTTGCCCTACTCGCTGTAGGAGGCTACGGCCGCGGTGAATTATTGCCCGGCTCTGACATCGATCTGATGTTATTGCTGAAAAAAGTGCCCAGCAAGCAGCTGCAGCAGAAAATTTCAGCGCTGGTTACCCTGCTGTGGGATATTGGCCTGGAGGTGGGTTCCAGTGTACGCACCCTGAAAGATTGTGTTAAAGAAGGGCGAAACGACGTGACGGTAATGACCAATATGATCGAGTCACGCCTGATCAGCGGCAATCAGGAGCTTTACGAAAATTACAAGAAAGCTATCTCTCCGCAAAAAATATGGCCCTCTAAAAAATTCTTCGAAGCCAAGCTGGAAGAACAGAAAAACCGCCACCTGCGTTTTAACGACACTGCCTACAATCTGGAGCCTAATATCAAGGAAGGTCCAGGGGGATTACGCGATATCCAGCTCATTGGCTGGGTTGCCAAGCGACATTACGGTGCGCGCACCTTACAGGAACTGGTCAATCACAAGTTTATAACCGAGAAGGAATACCAGGCCCTGATCGAAGGCCAGACTCATTTATGGCGCGTCAGGTTTGCGTTACACCGCCTGACCGGGCGACGCGAGGACCGATTACTGTTCGACTATCAACGCCAGCTTGCAGAATGTTTTGGCTACCAGGGTGGTGAAAACAACCTGGCGATCGAACAGTTTATGCAGAAATACTACCGTACCATCATGGAACTGGAGCGTTTGAATGAAATGCTGCTGCAGCTGTTACGCCAGGAGATCCTCTTTAAACCATTCTTTAACCGTAAGGAAAAGCTGAATGATGATTTCATTCTACGCAATGGCTACGTCGAAGCAGCGCACGATGAAGTATTTATCAACAACCCTTCAGCGCTGATTGAAATCTTTGTATTAATGCAGACACGCAAGGATATCATGGGCGCATCAGCTGCAACGATTCGCCTGATACGCCAGAGCCTGCACCTGATAGATGATGATTTTCGCTCTGCCCCCAAAAATACCGAACTATTTATGACTTTCATTCGAAAGCCTATCGGAATTATTCATCAGCTAAGACGCATGAATCGTTATGGAGTACTTGCTGCCTATATCCCGGTTTTCGGAAAGATCGTCGGGCGCATGCAGTACGACCTGTTCCATGCCTATACGGTGGACCAGCATACCCTGTTCGTGATTCGCAACCTGCGCCGGTTCTCCGTAGACGAACACCGCCATGAATTACCGCTGTGCAATGAAATACACGAAGAACTGGAGAAGCCCGAGCTGCTTTACCTGGCTGGACTGTTTCACGATATCGCGAAAGGTCGCGGTGGCGATCACTCCGTGCTTGGTGCTGAAGATGCCGAACAGTTCTGCCTGCAACACGGCATGAATCGCAAGGATACGCGCGTGGTTTCTCAACTGGTTCGCATGCACCTGCTGATGTCCACCACAGCGCAGCGCAAGGATGTCAGCGATCCAGATGTCGTGCATAAATTTGCGCGTGATGTAGGTAGCGAGAGCATGCTTAATTACCTGTACCTGTTGACGGTTGCAGATATACGCGCAACCAATCCACAGCAATGGAATAACTGGAAGGACACCCTGTTGCGTGAACTCTACCTGGGTGCACGTAAGGTCATCAGGCAAGGAATAGAGCAGCCGCAGGATGTCGATGAAATCATCAGCGAAAACCGTGAAGTGGCCTGCGAACTGGTGTCGCAAGCAAGCTATACTCGAGAAGAAATAGAAGCCCTGTGTGGTGATTTTCCTGGCGATTATTTCCTGCACAATAAAGCGGAACAGATCGTCTGGCATGTGTCATCAATCATGGACAATCTGGAAACGCCATCTGTAGTCAATATACGCCAGTCCATTCGTTCCAAGTCCACCGAAATCTTTATCTATACACAGGACATTCAACATGTATTTTCTCGTGTGGTAGGCGTGCTAAGCAGTATGAACCTGGATATCCTGTATGCGGATATCTACACCACCAGTGGGGGCCAGACGCTGGACACCTTTGTGATACAGGACTCCAATGGAGCCCCTTTATCAGAGGTGAGCGACATAGAAATGATTCGTAACAACTTGATGAAAGCGCTGGAATCGAAGGAAAAGCCGCGCGTTAATATCACTCAGCGCATGCCCCGACAATTGAAGTCATTCAAGTTCCCCACTCAGGTTACCTTTACTCAGGATATTCTGAATCACAGAACCATTATGGAGATCATCAGTATAGATCGCCCTGCCTTGCTGTATACCATCTCAAACCTGATCGCTGAAGTGGGGTTACAGGTATCTCATGCAAAAATTGCCACACTGGGCGAAAAAATTGAGGATATTTTCTACCTGACCGATGATAGCCACAAAGCAGTACGCGATACTGAGTTACTCGACAGACTGGAATCGAAGATTATCAGCGTACTGGATCATCATGAGTCATCCGAGCCTGTTGAACTGACGATCTAATTGAGATTAACAACAGGGCACCCGGCGACCGGGTGGCAATCTTCAGGTTGGGGCAGATTACTGCCCAATACAGCGATAAATCTGAAACGTCTGGTGCCCATCCACTTCTGGACCTTCGGCAACAATACTGTCACCACCCATCTTTGCAGCCGTATTTCGGGCCAGAGTAGTCAGTTCGTAGTTGATTGCATTATCGTGCCTTCTTACCCCGGCCAGTTTGGCCGTTGTATTTGACGTGGTCTGGCCGAGCAATTTACAACTCGCGACTTCACTGGCTTCAAGGACTCTCACCTTTTCGCCCTGTTGAGACAGATCTACCCAGGTGCAGGCGGATATCAAAAGCACACAACCCAGGATTAAAGACCGGTAAACTAAACTCATAAAATGTAACTCCTGTTTTTAGGGAAAGACGATATTCTGGCTTTACATCAGGCTCGATTATAACGATAGCGTTGCCTGAAATCCTCAATATTGCAGTATCACGGCAAATAAATATTAAAGTCGAAAGCAGACCTATCTGTGGTATTTTACCATGCGTAAATCGGCAGCAATATGCCATCAGTTTTCAATAACAAAACGGGGGATATTCAATAATCCCTGGTAAACGAGGTCAAGATGTTAGCACCTGAATGGATATTCCTTTTTCTACTACTGGGATGCTTTGTAGGTTTTATGGCAGGGCTGCTTGGGATCGGGGGCGGCGGCATTATGGTCCCCATACTCACCTCTATATTCCTGATGCATGGCATCCAGGTCGATCAGGTCGTGCATCTGGCGCTGGGTACCTCTATGGCCTCCATGCTGATCACCACTTTTTCCAGCTTTCGTTCGCACCATGCAAAAGGTGCCGTGATCTGGCCCGCAGTCAAGGGAATGGCACCCGGTATTATCCTCGGTACATTTGCTGCTACCTTTCTGGCTTCCTACCTGAGCTCGATTTACCTCGCAATATTCTTTGCGTTGTTCATGGCATTTGTCTCCAGCCAGATGTTCCTGAATAAGAAGCCCAAACCTTCGCGAGAACTGTCCGGCACTATCGGTTTATTGGCTGCCGGATCCGGCATAGGTGCCATATCGGCGCTGGTATCCATCGGTGGCGGCTCTTTGACGGTGCCTTTTTTAACCTGGCAGAATATCGAAATAAAAAAGGCCATCGGGACCTCGGCAGCAATAGGCCTGCCGATTGCTGTTGCCGGTAGCGCCGGTTATCTGATTAATGGCTGGAATAATACGTACAGTGGGGACTATATCTATGGTTACGTCTACCTGCCTGCGGTGATAATCATTTCGCTAACCAGCTACTTTACCGCGCCACTAGGCGCTCAACTGGCGCATAGATTACCCGTTGCAATTCTGAAAAAGATATTCGCGATACTGTTAATCACACTGAGCATCAAGATGCTGATTTCGGTATCGTAGTATAAAAAAATGGCGGCCTAATCGGGGGGAAACGGCCGCCATTTTAAAAAACGAAGTTAAAGGGATCTAACTTCTATGTCCTTTAAATCAGCAATAAGGACATGACGAACTATAGGACGCCCAGCTTAAATCAAGCTTAAAATTCAGCTTCTTTGTCGTTTTACGGGGATTGGAACGCACAAATAAAACCCATTCCCCTTTGCTTTGATGGCTATTCAGAGATTAAAAAGCGCTGTATACGCTGTTCGGTGGCTGGATGTGTTGACAGATAGGATGAGTAATCCTCAGTCACCTGAGCATCCGGGTCATCGCTGGATACATCGGACGCTTGCTCTTTACTATTTTTTTCCAGACGTTGCATGATATGGGCAAAATGCACAGGAGATAAGTCATTTTGCCGCAGAAAATGAAATGCAAAATCATCAGCTTCAAGCTCAAACTTCCTCGAATAGGCCAGTTCCAGTAGCACGGTAGGTATCGTGCTGATAATCGAAGAGGTCGAGGATACATCTCCAGTAACAAGTACCAGCACCAGGGTAAACATGGAATCCTGGATCACCCTTCTTAGCATATGCCGATGCACCAGGTGGCCTATTTCATGCCCTAATATCGCGACCAGCTCTTCATCTTTTTGAGCCAGCTGAATCATTTCATCAGTAAAGATAATATGACCATCGGGCAGCGCCATAGCATTGGCCCCTATTTCATCGGATTTCCTGAACAGTACTTTAACCGCATAATCCTTATAGGGTAGCGAGTATTGTTTAAATAACTCCTGTAATGCCTGTTTGCGCTGCGCGTCTAGCTCGCTGGGCTGCAGAAATGATTGATCCAGGATCTTCAAACTGCCCTGACCCAGGTATTGCGAAGTTTCCACCGGGAGCAATCTGGCAATCAATGAGGCACTGGCAGGAACACCATATTTGACAAAGCCCCAGGCCGCAAAAGCGGTTATTAGCGTTACCAGTACTACAAAAACCAGATGACTTTCCAGGCGGTGCAACAGTCGATAAATCAGACTGTGCTTATTCTGTTTCAGTAAGTGATCGATACTGTCATTGTCAAGCGTCTCAAAGCGATCCCCATTATCAAACTGAATATATCGCGGCGTGTTTCCCAGGCGCGGTGAAATATCCAGATCAATAAAATAATGCATGCCCATTACTAAGCACTGTTGTTCAGGACTGAGCACCTCAACCTGACCATCAGAATTGATGGTCAGGGTCGATGTCAGACGTCTTGAGCTGTTCGCGGGAAAAAACAGCCCTTCAATCGACATCATATAAAGGAAACTTCGACATCAAATACCTCACCCATCTCCTCACCGAGTGCGGAAACATTTTGCTGTTCAGCAGCGACAAAATCATCCAGCGAGTCTTGTATATGCATAGTCAGGCAGGCAGCTCGATAACGTGCCATCCTCACCTGTGCCCAGGGAATCAGAAGCCCAACGCTGAATAGAATCGCAAGCATATTACTGAAGTAAATCCAGGCCACCTGAATAAACTCTAAAGTGGAGGTAAATGAATGTCCTTTAAGCTGTATAGAATTAAAATAAAGATTGGCCAGGGCAGCAACAAAATAAGCGATCAATACCACATATCCCAGCGCAAACAATGGCGATACGAAGGTCGCCAGTGGCCCAAGCAACAGCATCAGGATTGACGCTAGAATGCCTGCAGCAATCAAGCCACCCAGCCCGATAAAGAATATCCGGTAATAATCTGATACCTGAGCATGAAAGGTAAACGGGGTCGTGCCATAGGCGCTATTAGCGATGATAAAGCGAGTCTGCTTGTACCAGGTTAGCGGTAGGATTAAACCCAGCGTAAAAGGTACCAGCATCGGCCATAGCACAAACGCCTTTAAAGCATCCATCGGCTTTCCGGTAAAATTAAACCGAATATTCCGGTACACACTATTACGCGCATTAAATGCCAACGAGCGTACAATTAACCAGGGTAGAAATGCCAGAAAAACCAGCATGAACAGAACAGCGAGAACAGGAACAAACTCTGCGATAACGCTATAAAGAACAAATAATCCAACCGCGATTAAGCGCCCTTTAAGGATAGCGACCGGTGACGCGGTATACTGGAAACTACTGCCCTCGATGAGGGTATTGCCATAGAAATACTGCTTGTTGCGCACCTTGGCCCAGGCAGAATAAATCCCCAGGGTAAGAATAGTCAGAAAGATATTGACGATCCATATCTTGAAATACTCCATTCCTTTTCCATGAAATTCTACCGCAACATCCTTATGGGCACCGCTTGTCACATGATCAGGCTCTTCATCTGTAGACTTCGGCTGATCTGAGTTTACGGTTACCGAATGCGTATATAATGTCTGAACCACTTCCGGTTCAGATTCGGCTTTATTGTCCGGTTCGGGTTCTATCTCTACCAACGACAGTTCAGACTGTTGTTGAGTCTGCATTTTTACCTGCATACCCAGCTTATCCAGTGCATGAATATATTTCTCTGCCTGTTCACGCGTTAAACCGGCTTTCACCACGCGATCAGTCGCAGTGATTAATTTTTCTGCCCTTTCCAGATCAATTTTGAGTAATTTTGCCAGCTGTTGAATGGCTTGTGCCGGGTCGACCCCTGGCTTTAATCCTTCAAAATAATAAACTTCATAAGTGATTCCACTCATCAGATACTTCCCTCTTTCCTTCAATTAGTAAAATGCTCCATGAGCCCTTTGCAACTCCAGGGTTGAATGCAGGTCGCTATGTGCCTAGCTGATCAATACATCGCTCTCCAGATGTTTAGATATTAGCTGCTTTTCAACATTTTTCAGCTTATATCCCCAGTGTCAGTTGCGGCGATGCCAGCGATAAGGATGACAGATTGCTCACTGTAATACCCAGTAGCCTGACCTGAAATCCATGCCTGAATTCCGCGCGAATGAGCTGCCTGATCAACTGGTAGAGTGTATCGGCGTCATTCACAGGCTCTGTCACCGATTGGCTTCGAGTTATCTGGGTGAAATCGGCAAACTTTATCTTCAACGTCAGTGTTCTCCCCTGTTTCTCTGCCTTAACAAGACGACTGGCTACCTCCTGCGCAATGAGCTTCAGCTGTTGCTCCATATCATTAAGAGACGTCAGATCTTCAGCAAAGGTACGCTCTGCACCCAGCGATTTACGAATTCGATGCGCCTGCACTGGACGTTCATCCTGGCCATGAGCCACCTGATAAAAATAATGGCCCGATTTTCCGAACTGCTGAAACAGCTCTGCTCTGGACCATTGCTTCAAGGTGGCACCATTATAAATGCCCAGCGACTTCATTTTTCTGGCCGTAACACGCCCGACTCCAAAAAACTTTTCTATCGGTAACTGGTCGATAAACGCCTGTGCATGCTGCGGTTTGATCACAAACAAGCCATCAGGTTTGCGCACATCAGAGGCAATCTTGGCAAGAAATTTATTCATCGAGACACCCGCTGAGGCGGTCAATCCTGTGACCTGTTTGACTTCATCCTTAATTCGTTGGGCAACCTCTGTAGCTGACGCAATGCCCAGCCGGTTTTCGGTTACGTCGAGATACGCCTCATCCAGTGAAAGCGGTTCTATCAAATCGGTATACCTTTTAAACACTTGATGAATTTGCTGTGATACCGATTTATAAACATCAAAACGCGGCGCAACAAAGATTAGCTGTGGACATTTTCTCAATGCGGTAACTGAGGGCATGGCTGAATACACGCCGAATTTTCGGGCTTCGTAGCTGGCTGCAGCAACTACGCCACGTTGGGCAGAACCCCCTACCGCGACCGGCCTGCCTGCGAGTTCCGGATTGTCACGTTGCTCAACCGAGGCAAAAAAAGCATCCATATCGATATGAATAATTTTACGCATGTAACCATCTGGACCTGTTAACTCGATTGAACAGGGTTCACAAAAACCTTGTTTCGCTCTACCCCAATAAACTATTCAGACCGATTTAAAATGCTTTAACGCATGAATAATAGCGTCAATATCTTGCCGGGTTACTGAAGTAAAGAAAGGTCCACCGGGTGCAATACGCATCGCAATTCCCTGCTCGCAACGCCCCAGGCAAACCTGCTCTACCACTTCAAAATCAAGTGCTGACTCTGCTAATCGTTGCTTTATCAACGGAATCAGGGTACGACTACCACTGGCAGCACAGGATTTTTTATCTATACCCATTCGTTCATTAACACACACCACCAGGCGCGTTTCAGACATTCAGACTGACCAGCTTCTGCTGAATATTGGATTTTTCCTGTATCCAGAACTGTCCCCAGCGATTTAACAGCTGCAAACCTTCCAGCTGCTGTTCTCGGTTGCCGGTTTCCATACCCAGGCGATACTGTTCTACCCCTGGAATAAACAATTCGTTATAGAATTTGGGTAAGCGTAAATCCAGCTTGCGCAAAAATTTGCGCTCCACCTGAAATGCCTGGCGTAAACCCTCATCCATCTTATCGATCGCCTGCGCGACATCGTTTTTGGTTAAAGCGGGGTTTTGCAAAACAAGACCCGCGGATTCAACCAGCTCAATCGACTGTATAAAATAATTCTGCTGTATACTGAATTCGGTTTGCTGCATTTTCTCACTTTCGCAAGCACCCAGCAGTAACAGCAGCAGAATCAGAAATCCTTTTCTGAATTGCGCTATCTTCATTTTTTACGATTGCCCGCAATGCGTAAACGCAGCGCATTCAGCTTAATAAAACCTTCCGCATCTTTCTGATTGTATGCACCTGCATCATCTTCAAAAGTAGCAATGGATTCATCAAACAGGCTATCAGTAGCTGACTGCCGCCCGGCAACAATCACATTACCTTTGTACAGTTTTAGACGTACATCGCCATTAACGGTCACCTGCGACGCATCGATCATCTGCTGCATCATCTTACGCTCGGGACTCCACCAGTAACCGTTGTAAATCAGCGAGGCATAACGTGGCATTAACTCATCTTTCAAATGCGCTACCTCACGATCCAGCGTCAATGATTCCATTGCGCGGTGCGCTTTTAACAGGATGGTGCCCCCAGGTGTTTCATAGCAGCCACGAGATTTCATGCCGACATAGCGATTCTCCACGATATCAGAGCGCCCTATGCCATTTTCACCACCCACCTTGTTCAACGTTGCCAGTACCGTAGCTGGTGACATCGCTTCTCCATTTATCGCAACTACGTCCCCTTTTTCAAAGGTCAGTTCAATATAGGTTGCCTGATCTGGAGCCGCTTCTGGTGAGACACTCCAACGCCACATATCATCTTCGGCTTCACTCCAGGGGTCTTCCAGAATGTCTCCTTCGTAGGAGATATGCAGCAGGTTCGCATCCATTGAGTAAGGCGATTTTGTTCCACGCTTCTGTTCGATCTGGATACCCGCTTTTTCAGCATAGGCCATCAGCGTAGCACGCGAGGTCAGATCCCATTCGCGCCAGGGCGCAATGACCTTAATATCTGGATTGAGTGCATAGGCCCCCAGTTCAAAGCGCACCTGATCATTACCCTTGCCAGTAGCCCCATGAGAGATCGCATCGGCTCCGGTTTCACGCGCAATTTCAACCAGACGTTTCGCAATCAAAGGTCGCGCTATCGAAGTCCCCAGTAGATACTCGCCTTCGTAAATCGTGTTTGCGCGAAACATGGGGAACACATAATCGCGCACAAATTCTTCACGCAGGTCTTCAATATAGATTTCCTTGATGCCGTACTGTCGTGCTTTTTCGCGCGCCGGTTCGACCTCTTCGCCCTGACCGATATCAGCGGTAAAGGTAACGACCTCACAATTATATTCATCTTCCAGCCACTTCAGGATCACCGAGGTATCCAGGCCGCCAGAATAGGCCAGTACTACTTTTTTTACCGATTGTTTACTCATTGCTATGACTCAATAAATTGATTGATTAATTAATTGTTAAAAACTATACCCTGGTCGCATACCAGCCCCACCAGCACCAACGTAAGCTGCGAATAATAAACCAGGGGGACAGTAGCCGATATTATTTCTTGGTGATGGAATCGAGAGAAACGACCTTACTGCTTCGTGCTTCATCAATGTAGCGGGGTCGCTGCTGACTTTCTTCATCCAGATCAATATTTAACTCATGTTCGCGCGCAGATATCACGGACAGGCAGTCTCGAATCCCCTGTATCGTACTATCGCTTAAAGGGTGCTTCATACCGGGAGGGGGTACGGTATCGCGAGCGACTGCAGCGAGTACCTGACGCATCATCACCATGATACGTTTTTCCATTTTTTTTTCATCCTGTGCCTGGTTCTGGTTTTCATCATTCACTGGTGATCTCTCCTAATTCTAAAATCTTCGCGTTGGATTTAATATCCAGTTTTTTCAGCACATCATAAAAACAGGCCTGTAATGCCTCTTCAATAACCGGATGGTAAAAAGGTAACTGCAGCACATCATACACGGTTAACCCAAGCTGTATCGCCCAGGCTAGAAGATGCGCTACGTTTTCACCCCTGGTAGAAACCAGCGTAGCACCCAGAATAGCAGCACTATGTCTGTCGACATAGACACGCATGATGCCCTTGTTCTTACCCAGAATCAGCGCGCGCCCCACCGGGCCCATGCGCATTTCGCCCACCACAACATCCGGATTATTTTCAAGCTCAGCCCAAGTTTTACCCACCGTGGCAACATTGGGATCACAAAACGTAATGCCCAGATGGGTTTTACGTTTAAATGCTGTAGCGGATCTATGCGCTGCATTGTAGCCGGCAATCTTACCTTCATCACCGGCCTCATGCAGGAGTTGCCTGCTGCCATTGACATCGCCCGCCAGGTAGATCGGCAAATCACCTAATTGCATGGTATTGGGATTAAATACCGGCATGCCCTCATCATCCAGTGCGAGATCCAGTTTTTCCAGACCCAGATTCTCCAGATTAGGCTTGCGACCAATCGCCACCAACACCTTATCCACTTCAACACTTTGCTCACCCGCTGTAACCAGCAGTTTTTCTCCGCTTTCTGATATGCGGGCCTGCGCTCCTAACCAGATATCCATTTCCTTGCGCATCAGGTCAAGCAGTACGTTGTTCGCCACTTCATCGGTCAGGCCGGCGATTCGATCAGTGCCTTCTATACCTGTGACTTTGACTCCTTTCCTGGCTAGCGCCTGCCCTAGCTCAAGACCGATCACACCCAAACCGATAACAGCCATACTCGCAGGAAAATCTTCCTGTTCAAAAATTTCATCTGTGGTGATAATTCGATCACCATACTGCTTCCAGGACGCTGGAACAACAGGGCTTGTACCCGTGGCAATAACAAAACTTTTTGCGCGAATCACCGTATCGTTGACCTGGATGGCTTCGGATTCGATAAAACGAGCATAGCCTTCCATTTTCTGATCTTCAGGCAACTCATCAGTACTCGAACCCAGTACGCGATCCACAAAAATATCACGCATATCACGCACGTGTTCCATACCTTCGGGGATATCCAGACTGATCTGGTCTTCACCCTCTATTCCATGGCGCTCAAAAATTTCACGACGATGATAATCCTCAGCGACCTGAATGAATGCTTTGGACGGCATACAGCCAACGCGTGCGCAGGTAGTCCCCCAGTGTCCACCATTGATCAGGATGAATGACTTACCTGCCTTGTTTGCCTGGGACATGGCGTTAAGGCCGGAGGTACCCGCGCCTATAATCGCTACATCGACTGATTTTTCCATATTGATTGCGCCTTAAATGCCGAAAAAAACCGTATAATACCAAGATCTTAATCAAAAGTACCGAGGGGATCATGACACAGCTTAAAACCCGTATACACGCACTGGAACTGGGTCCAATGGAGAACTTCATCTATCTGATCGAGGATACCGCAACATGTCAGGCAGCAGTGGTAGATCCCGCATGGGATGTGCCCGCTATTACTGCAAGGGCGTCTGAACTCGGGCTACAGATAACCGATATTTTACTCACGCATAGCCACCATGACCATATCAACGGTATCAGTGCCTTACTGGATCACGCCGATGCGCAGGTACACCTGTTAAAGCCTGAATACGAATTCTGGAGTCAACAGCTGGACAAACCCTGCCTGCATCATGGTGGCGACCGCATCAATCTCGGTAAAACAGAAATCAGCATGTTGCATACCCCTGGCCACACTCCCGGTTCAGCGTGCTATCAGGTCGACAATGAACTCATCACTGGCGATACCCTGTTTATATACGGATGTGGACGATGCGACCTGCATGGTGGCGACCCACAACAGATGTTCAATACCCTGAAGGACATGAAACAACGCCTGGCCGATGATATGACCATACACCCAGGCCATAACTATGCTGAAAAAGTAACCAGCAGTATGGCTGAACAGCTGCAAGGCAACCCTTTTCTTCACTTTGAGGATGAGGCGTCTTTTGTCAATTACCGTATGCATGTACACGATAAAACGCGCGATGAACCCTACGGCCCCCTGACCCGGCAACAGATGAAAGTCGCAGACCTGCTGACCTGAAGCTGTTTACTCTCAAAGACTGTAACTATTTCGTTACTTGTCATGAGCGGATTAGCTACCTATAATCCGCCGACTCTGGCGTTTAACTGGCCCATTTAAAGCACCGCGGCACAGGCTCACTGCTAAAAAGTTTACGGCTTTGCTCGGTTGCCTCACTGGCTACTGAATACACTATGGCGACTTCTGGTATTTTATGAACAGTAGTAGGACAAAACGACTCAACCTGTCGCATCTTTCTTTTTCCCTGATATTTACCACCTTACTCTTTGTCATCTGCAATGCCCTGGTACTGGAAAAAATCTCCAAATGGTTCCCCATGGGAGGTGGCCTGGATTACGCGGGTCTGAGTGCATTCCTGGTCTTTGGCTTATGCCTTTTCATCGCTGTTTTTATACTGCTTGCGCATCGCTGGACGATAAAGCCGGTAGCCATTTTTTTTATTATAAGCAGCGCTGCCGCTACCTACTTTATCGCTAAGTATGATGTTGCAATAGACCGTACTATGGTCATGAATACGCTAAATACCGACCCCACCGAAGCAGGCGGTTTCCTGTCCATACAGATGCTACCTTATGCGTTTTTTCTGATCTTGCTCCCCGTCCTTTTCGTCTTTAAAACTGATATCAGCTTTAAAAGTCCTCTCAGGTATCTGGGCTCGTCACTGCTGGTATTTATACTGTCTCTGGGTATCGGGTTAGGAATGATTTACCTTAAATACAATAGTATCCACCGGGCAGCAAACCTGTCGAATAAATATATCATTCACATGTTAGTCCCTGTGAATATCATACGCAGCCTTGCAAGCGTTGCACAACGTTCCATTCAAGCCAGTTATCGTGAAAATCGGCAGCCAGTGGTTATTACCGGGCAGGTGACCAAGCAGGAGGATCTGGTTGTGGTGCTCGTTATTGGAGAGTCATCGCGCAAGAAAAATTTCAGCCTGTATGGGTATGAGAGAAACACCAACCCTGTCCTGTCACAATATAATGACCTGCATCTGTTGACAGGGAAGGCAAAGATAGGCACTACGCTACTAGCCCTGCCTCAAATTCTCGAAAAAGATGACATTAAGCTGCCTGCTATCACCTCAAAACTGGGCATAGACACCGCCTGCTACGTCAACTTTACTCTTTACGATAACTGTGACTCAGTGGGAGAAATCAAGGTGAGCGACTGTGGACATGATGGTCACTGTTACGATGAAGACGTCATTCCCCTGTTAGCCAGTAATTTGCGCAGTTATAAATCGGGTTATCGTTTCATCATTTTACATGCTGGCGGTGGTAGCCATGGGCCTAAATATACCGACAGATACCCGCCTGAGTTCCAGCAATTTAATCCTCAGTGCCTCGATCCTGATGTGATGAATCAATGTTCCAGGGAACAGCTCTACAATTCTTATGACAACACCATTCTCTATGTAGACTATGTGCTGGGCAAGACGATCGAGACACTGGATAACTCGGGTGTACCCTATGTTTTCATTTATTTGTCTGATCATGGGGAATCGTTAATGGAAAATGGACGCATCTTTCATGGCATGCCTCCCGGGATATCTTTACCGCCCGAGCAGGCCGAAGTCCCGTTGATTGTAAAGTCTACAATACCCATTTCAGTCAGCAGGCGCGAGGAATACCGGCAGCAGGATGTTTTTGACACAATCCTGTCCCTGTTTTCCATTCAGACAGAAATCCTCAATACAAAAAGGGTTTTTATTCAAAAACAATTATAAATATGGTCTATTCTGTAACCTGAAATTAATTTTAAAAATCAATAATAACATTCAGGCCCAATAAAAAATCTATTCGGGGTCCAGGATAGGCGCTAATTCAACACTAGGGTGAATCAATATGAATCGTCATTGGCTTCTTCGAGCTTTATTACGCTACGACACGATCGGGTTTCTTACTTGCTGTGCCGTTTTCCTCATCTGGCCAAAACTTGACCTCATATTTAGTCGAAATTTTTACGACCCGGCTCAGGGTAGTTTTTTCCTGAAAAATCATATCGTTACCGAGACAGTGTATGCGCTAACCCATGTAGCAGGAGCCATAGTCTTTCTTACCCTGATGACATTGATCGTTGCCAGCTGGTTTATCAAAAGCCAACGTTTGCTCAACCAAAGAAAAAACCTGGTGTTTCTACTGAGCCTCTGTCTTTTAGGACCAGGCATCATGGTAAACCTCCTCTTCAAGGATCATTGGGAAAGACCCAGGCCTCGCCAAACGATTGAATTTGGTGGGGATAAGAATTTTGAATCACCGTTTGCACCCAGCTTTAGCTGTTCAAAGTGCCGATCCTTTGTCAGTGGACATGCATCGGTTGGATTTTATTTTTTTGGCCTGGCTCTGCTTGCCACAAACAGGCGATGGTTACTGGCACCTGCCGTGGCGGGCGCCGTTATAGGATCAGTAAGAATTGTACAGGGTGCCCATTTTCTATCAGATGTTTTATTTTCTGGCTGGATCGTCTGGTTTTGTTCGATTTTGCTTTATCACTGGTTTTTCAAAGCGCAATCTGTGCCTGCTGATGACCTTATCGAACCAGCTCTGCAGCCTGCTGAATAACCTCTATACCCGCGTCCCGTTTGAAGGCGTGATCACTCAAATAACGACGCCACTGTTTACCATTGGGCTGGGCATGGAACAATCCAATAATATGGCGCACAACCTTCGAAATGGGCATACCCTGCGACATTTTTGTTTCCAGGTAAGGATAGAATCTCTGCAGGATTTCAAAGCGATCAGGCACTGGGTGAGGATCATTGAACAGCCTGGCATCCAGATCTGCCAGCATATAAGGGTTGGCATAGGGCTCACGCCCTAACATGACCCCATCAACATGCCTTAAGTGCTGCTCACATTCGTCGAGTGTGTTAATACCACCATTGATAATAATTTCAGTAGCTGGAAACTCCTGCTTTAACTGATACACCCAGTCGTACTGAAGTGGCGGAATATCGCGATTTTGACGCGGACTGAGTCCCTGCAGCCAGGCTTTACGCGCATGCACAATCATGGCATCGCTGCCGGCATTTATCTGGACTTGCATAAATCGAATCAATTCATCCCATGAATCCTGATTATCGATACCAGTCCGGTGTTTGACGGTTACAGGAATATGGACAACTGACTTCATTGCCGCAACACATTCAGCAACACGTTGCGGTTCTGCCATCAGGCAGGCACCAAAAAATCCCGATTTCACCCGATCACTGGGGCAACCCACGTTCAGATTGATTTCATCATAACCATAGCTTTCACAGATCTGGGCCGCCAGTGCCAGCTGTGCGAGATCAGAGCCCCCCAGCTGCACTGCCAGAGGATGCTCTGCGGGGTCAAAACCTAACAGGTAGTCCCTGTCACCATGAATAATGGCCTGCGCAGTCACCATCTCGCTATACATCAGCATATGCGGCGAAAATAGCCTTAAAAAATAGCGGTCATGGCGATCTGTACAATCCATCATGGGAGCTATACAAAATCGGCGATTTACAGTTGACATTCCAGCTTCGGCGCAAAAAAGCGCTAATGTACTGGTGTTACCGAGTTATTTCCAGAACGGTTTACGAATTTCTTTCTGAGCATCAGCGGGGTCTATGCCCATATCCGTCAACTGCTCGATACTCAGTGATGCCAACTGTCTGCGTTGATGCCTTTTATCCAGCATTAACTGTAGTTGCCTGGTTAAAAGCCGGATTCCTGCAATCAGGCTGTTACTATACCTTTGAGGTTTGGTGATAGTGATGCTCATCGCTTTCTCCTGTTTTGATTTACTCACCGCATTGTGTGCATAGCATATTAATGAGCAATCTGTTTTAGTGACAGTTACAATTTTATTAAAATGAATACAGTACAGATTGAATTAACTCACATCGACTCACCTGATGATAAAGCAGACTCTAGAGATTGACCTGGTTTCTGCTAGAATGCGTATTTTGTAACGCCTACCAATGAGCCGCTATCGCCCACCTGCCGCACCCAAATCGCCCTATATCACCCCCGCTGGCATGCGTGTTTTGCAGCAGGAAGAAAAAGCCATCTGGCCTCGTCGTAGAGAGGTAGTTAGCGCATTATCCGCTGCCGCTGCCGAGGGGGACCGTTCCGAAAACGCAGAGTACATCTATCGAAAAAAGGAGTTAAGAGAGATTGACCGACGAATTCGTTATCTACAGAAACGTTTACCTGACCTGAAGGTAGTCGATACCAGACCAGGCAACCCCGACCAGGTTTACTTTGGTGCCACGGTAATGCTCGAGGACGAAAAGGGTGAGATTAAAAAATATCGCATCGTAGGCCCTGATGAATTCGACCGTGAAGCACACTATATCAGTGTAGATTCTCCTCTGGCGCGAGGTTTGCTGAAAAAAGAACTAGGAGAGGAAGTCAGTATTCAGGTCCCGGGCGGAACAGTAGTATACCTGATCGCAGAAATCAGCTATGACGATTAAATACGGTAGATCCTGATATCAGGCACTTTGCTCGCTGAGCTCAAATTCAGGGACATAGGTATTGAACTGGTAGTCCAGCACTTTAAGCTTAATTAGCTTGAGCTCTCCTTCCTTCATTGATGCGATAGGAGATGGGTAGTATTCCTGCGTAGAATGAACCTCGGCCAGCCTTTTGATAATATGGATTGCTTTTACCTTGTGATGACCGTCAAGATCGACAATCTCCGCTTTACATTGTGCATTGTACGCTCTGGGCAGGCGTTCCGAGTAAATTGAGAATGAAGCTTTGTTATTCTTTGTCAGATAGTCGACTTTCGCTGACTTTGACTTGGTCATGAAGTAGAAGGCTTTTTCCACTTGATGATAGTAATAATAAACAGGTACTGAGTGAATTTCGGCGTTTTTGTAGATAGAAAGCACCCCGACCACGCACTCTTCAAGAAATGAATTTAAATGACTCATAATACAACCCAGAATACAAACCTGCTTAGATTCCCGCCACCTGTTATTTCACAATTAGAGTTAAGCGAAGATCGTGAGGAGCTTGCGTCATTACTCTCGATTTCTGGATAAAAAATGGCAGCTAAGATTTAGCTGCCATTATTAGAGAAGTTAGGGCGAATAACTTCAATGCTCTTCAAATCCAGAGATCCGTGAGCAAACACAATATATCCCAACAACCTTAAATCAAGCTTAATTTTTGGCGAGATTGATATAAATCATATTCAACTACCAAAATTCTGTGTAATCGGTCGTTTTATTCAATTTCCATAACATTACGCACTCCCCGACTGGACCAAACTTACAAAAGATTAACGTCCACTAAATTAAGCTACTCAAGGAAGTTCGGTCAGTGATTTTTACACCGTATAACAAATACTTCTCTAATTTATTTTTCATCTTTTTTTAAGTTTCAATTAATGCTTAGTTCTTAGACTAGCCTCAAATTTCTATCGGGTAAGACGTTATGCCTAATCAAAATGAAAACACGCCTTCAGTAAAGGTCTGGGACCCATTGTTACGGATCTTCCATTGGAGTCTGGTATTTTTCTTTCTGCTTTCCTTTATTACAGAAGACGAGTGGTTAAGCGTTCATGTTCAGGCGGGCTACGCGGTCGCACTACTGATTGTATTCCGACTTTTCTGGGGACTGGTCGGCACCCGCTATGCGCGCTTCATGACCTTTGTGAAATCACCCCAGACAGTAATCTCGCACCTCAAAGCGATGCTTCGCCTGGACCCTCCACACTATCTGGGCCACAACCCGGTCGCAGCTGTCATGGTTATTGCACTATTAACCAGCCTGACACTAACCGCATTTAGCGGCATGGTCATGATCGCAAGTGAAGGAAGCGGTCCATTGGCAAATACCCTGTTCGCGGGCTGGAATGGCGAATGGATGGAAGAGATCCATGAATTCTTTGCCAATTTTACCATGCTGCTTGTTGTCACCCACCTGGCGGGTGTGGTTTTCAGCAGCCTGTTAGAAGGCGAAAACCTGGCCAGAGCGATGGTCACTGGTAGAAAAAAACTGCGTCCACACTGGCAGGACGTAACAAATTCAAACATTGGAGATAACGCAAAATGAAACTGAAAATAGCTAAACTGATCATCCCTTCACTGCTACTAGTGATAAGTCACACTGCAACTGCAGGCGCTAACCCCCAGGCACATATCGACAGCTATAAACAGCAGGGGGTCAGTCAGATCGATATCGAGAAAGGGCGTCAAATTTTTAATTCAAAAGTCGGAGATAGGAGCTGTACTACCTGTCACGGCACTGACCTTACCCAAAATGGCAAGCATGAAAAAACCGGCAAGGTAATCAAACCGATGTCTATGAGAGTCAATCCGAACCGATATCAGGATAGTAAAAAAATTGAAAAATGGTTTTTACGCAACTGTAAATGGACATTTAACCGAACCTGCACCACTCAGGAAAAGGCCGATATTTTATCCTGGCTGGCAACTCAGTAATCTAAGTGAGAATCAAAATGCGACAAAAACCGCTACATTTTATAGGCTACCTGGTTCTTGGGAGTATTTTATTGAGTGCATTTTACGGAGTCGGTAAAGCCATGGCTTCCAGTCGTCATGAATACGGAGAACATGAGCGCGAACACGAAAGTGGACATGAGCATGAATATCGTGAACGTAATCAACAACCGTACCCTTACCCTTACCCTTACTACTCACAGGCCCCTCGAGTTTTACCGCAGTATGTGGAAGAATGCGGCAGTTGTCATATCGCCTACCCACCCCAGCTATTACCAGCGCCGTCCTGGGTTATGATCTTGAATGGCCTGGATGATCATTTTGGCGAGAATGCCGAGGTCGATGAAGCAACGAGAATGTCGTTGCTGCAATACCTGGCAGAAACCAGTTCGATCATGAATTATCGGAAAATGTTCCGGAACATCGACAACCGTATTCCACTACGCATAACCGAGCTGCCCTATTTTATACGCAAACATGACGAGATCCCTGCACGCTATGTAGAAGGTAATGATAAAGTAGGTTCATTCAGTCAATGTAATGCCTGTCATAGAGGGGCAGAACGAGGAAATTTTGATGAAGACAGTGTTTCCATTCCTGGTATTGGTCGCTGGGATTAGCCCGCAACTCCAGGCCAGGGATATAGACAGAGACGAGATCATGCATCTCGTCGAAACGGGGCAAATTCAATCTCTGGAGCAAATTCTAAGTCGCTACCCCGAACAAAAATACGGTAAGCTACTGGATCTTGAGGTTGAAGGAAAACACGGCCGTCTGGAGTATGAGCTTGAATTCCTGCACCGTGACGGTCGAGTCATTGAGTTAAAAATAGACGCGAGCAATGGCGAAATCCTGGAACAGGAATTTAAAGATTGAAACTACTACTGGCAGAAGATGACGAGAAACTGGTGCTGAACCTGAAACCCAGGTTACAACGGGCGGGCTACGCGATTGAATGGGTAGATAATGGGGTCGATGCTGAATTCCTCGCACTGGAAGAAAGTTTCGATGGCATTATCCTTGATCTTGGGCTGCCACAAAAACCAGGCCTGGAAGTATTAAAATACTGGCGATCTAAAAATCTGGTCACCCCAGTCATCATTTTGACGGCAAGGGATTCCTGGCAGGAACGGGTTGACGGTTTGAAGGCCGGAGCCGACGATTACGTAGGAAAACCTTTCCACTTCGAGGAGTTAAATGCACGCCTGGAAGCTATTCTTCGCCGTAAATTCGGACACGCTGATAACGTTTTGCAGCATCTGGATGTACTACTCAATCTGGATCAACAAACAGTATCAATAGCATCGGGTGAAGCCATTCAGCTGACCGCTATCGAGTTCCGTTTACTGCGCTATTTCATGCTGCATCCTGACAAAATTATTTCCAAGACTGAGCTCAGCGAACATGTGTACGAAGAAGACCAGCTCAAGGACAGCAACGTCATCGAAGTTTATGTCAATCGACTGAGAGCAATTTTAGGCAAGCACTGGATAAAGACTTTTCGTGGTCAGGGTTACCGCATAACCGCAGAATAACCACCCTATGTATTCTTTAAAGAAGAAAATCACGCGCCAGCTAATCATCAATATGACGCTGGTGATGTCCGGGTTACTGGTAATCATGCACTTCTCTGTTGAGCGCATTCTGCAGGACTATGTTATTACTCGACTACAACATGACGCAGAGAGCCTGGTCAGCGTTATCCAGAAAAACCCGGATAATACCTGGAGCATTAACCCGGCACATCTGTCCAGAGTCTATAACCGTGTAAGATCCGGCCATTATTACAGGATAAAAATAGACCAGCAGGAGCTGACATCGCGTTCGCTTTTTGATTTCAGGTTTCCGGAATTTGAACTCGGTAAACGCTCTCAGGCCTATACTCGGGTAGCGGGTCCAGGCAAAGAAACCTGGTTAATCTGGAACCAGCTGGTCATTAAACAAAAACAACCCATGCAAATCTATGTGGCAGAAGACATTCAGCCCATGCAGACGCAATTACTCAGTTACACCCTGTACGCAATTGGTCTGGTAATGTTACTCACCATAACGCTGGTATTGTTGCAGCAGCAGACACTAAATAAAGCTTTTCATATCTTTGAGCAACTCCGGGTAAATATTTCTTCCATTCGATTACTTGAGCAGGATAAAACCGGACTGGATGTACCTTTTGAAATCCTGCCGCTGGTGAATGAAATTGAAAAACTGGTTGATCAATTGCGCAATCGAATTGAGCGAACACGCCACGCCATAGGTAATCTGGCGCATGAATTAAAGCGCCCCATACAGCTGCTATCCTTACAACAGGAGCAAAATAATGTGCCTGAAATGCTCGAACCCCTGGAAGAGATTCAGCACATCGTAGAACGCGAATTAAAGCGCGCAAAAATTTCCGGATCCAAGCACAGTGGTGGGCTGTTCAATATAGCTGAAGAAATTCCTTTTATGCTGGAAATCATGCATAAGATCTACCCTGAAGTTAAAATTGATTTCACCCTTCAAAAGGATATCGTCAGCATTGATTTCGATCGTGATGATATGCTTGAACTGCTTGGAAACCTGCTCGACAATGCCTGTAAATTCTCTCGTAATCAGGTAGCGCTAACTGTAAAAGTCACCTCGCAAAACCTGATCATTGACTTTGAGGATGACGGACAGGGTATTCAATCTAAAAAGATTGAGAGCATCCAGCAACGCGGGGTCAGACTTGATGAAACCAAGGAGGGGCACGGCCTGGGATTAAGTATCTGCACCGCAATATTAAACAGCTACGAAGGCAGTATCGCTTTCTATCAATCCGCGTTAGGAGGCCTGAAAGTCGAAGTCAAGCTCCCGCTGTCCACCTCCGATTTACAACGTCTGTAACATCTCTTCAGTTAATACGCTTTACCGTCTGAACATTAGGAATCTGAGATAACTTATCGATTACCAGTATCAACTGCTCCGCACTCGCTACCTCGATGTTGAGTCGGGAATGCACCGTTTGTTCTGCGCGGTCAGTATTTGACTGAATACCAATCAAATTGATTTTTTCATTGGCTAACACACTACTGATATCTCGTAACAAACCGGTGCGATCATAGGCCATTAATGAAATCTCAGCGGGGAAGAATGAACCACTACCACTGCCCCACTCCACTTCTATTAAGCGCGCTTTTTTCTCGTCAGGCAACGACAGTATATTGTTACATTCCTTTTTATGAACCGTCACACCGGAGCCGATAGTAATAAAACCAATCACATCATCTCCCGGTACCGGTTTGCAGCATCTGGCAAACTGGGTCATCAGGTTACCCACACCCTGAATCACGATATCATCGTTCTGTGATTTTTTAGCTGATTCTGACTTTTTGACCCTTTTAAAAAGATCATCGTCAGCACTGCTTTCCTTATGCTGGAGGTAACCCACGATCTGTGGTGGCGTAATCAGCCCCCTGCCGATATCCGCAAAAAACTGTTCTTCTTCCTGACGTTTAAAATGCGCCACGACATCGGCCAAATCTACATCTCTAAAATTGTATCTACCCAGTTCTCGTTCATATAAAGCGCGACCATCCATCATATTCTGTTCAAAATCCAGATGGTTGAACCAGTTCCTGACTTTGGCACGATTACTGGAAGATTTCAGGAAACCACTGTTTTTATTCATCCAGTCACGGCTTGGACTTCCTTCTTTGGCAGTGAGTATCTCAACCTGCTCTCCGGTTTGCAGGGTATAGGTCAAATTCACAATGCGTCCATTCACCTTGGCACCACGACAACGGTGCCCCACAGAGGAATGCACAGAATAAGCAAAATCAAGCGGAGTAGCACCATAAGGTAAATCAATAACATTACCCTTGGGTGTAAATACATAAACCCGATCGGTAGAGAGTTCGGTTGATAAGCCGGATAATAAATCCGTCGCATTTTCATCCGAACCTTCCAGTAATTCCCGCATTACTGCGATACTTTTCTCCATCCTGACATCCAGGCCAACACCTTCCTTGTAGCGCCAGTGTGATGCAACACCAAATTCAGATTTTGAGTGCATTTCATGGGTACGAATCTGTACCTCTACCACCTTACCTTCCTCAGTAATAACCGCAGTATGCAAAGACTGATAACCGTTATCCTTGGGATTAGCGATATAGTCATCAAACTCATCAGGCACCGAATGCCAGCTGGTATGTACCAGACCCAGTACGGCATAACAGTCAGCCACTGAATCAACCAGCACACGCACCGCGCGCACATCAAACAACTGGTGAAACTCCAGTTTTTTGCGCTGCATTTTTCGCCAGATGCTGACTATATGCTTGACCCGGCCAGTGACTTCTCCCTGAATACCATGACTACTGATTTGCTCTTTTAACTTAGTGGTAAATTGCTTGATAAAGGCTTCACGGTCTGCTCGACGTTCTTCCAGCAAGGTTGCGATACGTTTAAAGGTTAAAGGTTCCAGAGCTCTGAAAGCAAGATCTTCCATCTCCCATTTCAACTTACCTATGCCCAGGCGATTCGCCAGCGGCGCATAAATATCCAGGGTTTCACGTGCGATACATTGGCGTTGCTCATAGCTACAGTGTTTGAGCAGATGCATGCGGCTGACGCGATAACATAACTTGACCAGCATAACCCGTACATCCTTTACGATTGCCATCAGTAATCGACGTAATTTTTCAGCCTGCTCCGGGGTGTGAAAACTGAGCTCGCTACATTCTTTCATGTCATTAATTACGATAATGCCATGCGCAAGTGAGGCAACCTTTTCCCCAAAACGAGCTTTTATATCCTGCTCACTGAAACTGCTATGCAAACCTCTATCGGTAATCAGCGTTGCCAGCACGGTATTTTTGTCAACCTCGAAATCCATCAGGCGCAGAATCGCATCCAGTGCTCTTGGTTTACATTTATCAGTAGACTCGGCGTTATAAGCAAGCTTTAGTGCATACTCAAGATCATCATCCCAATCCATTTTCTGGGAAATAATCTGACGGTAGAATTCAAAATCTTTTTCGGACATCTTTTACTAACTTCTTAACAGGCTCATTGGACTCACATTAAATGCACGAGCAATAAATAGCGTACCCAGAGTGGTAATGGATAACACCGAAATCGATATACTGTAAAGCCATATTTCCGGCTTAAATACAAAACTCAGATCAAAAAAATACGCACCAACAACATAGCCGGTTAATGCGGCAAATAATGCTGCAAAAAATCCGACTGTCGTACCCATTAACACGAACTCAAAAACCTGTGAATAGAGTTTATCGCGCCTGCTGGCACCCAGTGATTGTAGCAGCGCCATCTCCATCTGCCGATCCTTATTCGCGGTATTCAACGCGGAAAGTAACACAATAACTGCCGCCAGAATGGCAAACATGAAGAAGAACTGCAAGGCCAGGCTAGCTCGATCAATAATGCCTTTTACGCGTTGCATCACTTCACTGATATCCAGCAGGGTCACCGCTGGAAACTGCTCGACGAGTTTTTTTAGCAGCGCTTTCTGCTCAGGTTTGATCAGCGCGCTCATAAGCCAGGTCTGTGGTTTATCAGCCAACGCCTGTTGCGTACCGATGATATAAAAATTGGGACGAAAGTTTTCCCACACTACTGAACGTATGCTGCTAATACGGCCCTGAAATTCCGCACCCGCGACATTGAAAGTCAGCCTGTCACCCAGCTTCAATCCCATATTTTCAGCCATACCCTGCTCTACTGAGAATTCATTACCATCCGCAACCTGTCCCAGCCATTGTCCTTGCGCAACCTCATTATCAGCCGGTAAAGTTTCGCTATAGCTGATGTTAAAAACATGGTTAGACAGGTGCTCTCCGCGCTCGCTGGGGAATTTAACCTGCTTGATATCCTGTTCATTGATCGACTTCAGGCGCGCACGAACCAGCGCATAGGCATCAGAAGATCTGACCTGGTTTTGCTGTAAAAATGCGGATAGTCCCTGCACATCCGCAGTGGGTATATTCAACATGAAATAATTGGGTTTATCCTGCGGCAACTGGGTTTCCCAGTCCTGGATCAGCTGATCTTTAACCAGTGAAATCAGCAGCACAGAAAGCAGTGTCAGGCTAAAGCCGGACATGACGAACAGTGCATTGCGGTTATAACTGAACAAACGGGTGAGTGCGTAGTTCTTCAGCCAGAATCGAGACTGCCCCAGCCGGCTGTATAAAACAAGCAACAGCTTCAATACCGCAGGGATAAATAACGCAATCACAATGATAAGAAGATACAGCAGACTGGCCATTTTCAGATCAGGCACGATCAGCAGCAGCACCAGATAAAGCGTCAGAAAACTTATACCGGCCAGTAGCAGGGATTTGCTACCTCGCCTGTTAAGGGTCAGCTGACGCAACACCTGCATAGGGGGCGTATCCACCACGTTAAGCAGCGGTGGCAGGCTAAATCCAATCAGGCTGACCAGCCCGACAGCCGCTGACAGCAGGAAGGGCTGCAGCGTCGGATCCGGTAAGCTGCTTGAAAACCAGAACCCCAGCGCCCACTGCAGCGGATACTGCGCCAGAAGCCCCAGCAACAATCCCACCGGCGCTGCCAGCATCCATACCTTGCCTACCTGTGCGGCATAGTAGCGGACCAGACGTCGACTGGAAATACCGAAGGTACGCATGACCGATACCTTGGTTGACTCCTGTGAAGCTGCATAGCGCGCGGTGATAGCAATAGCCACCATAGCGATAACAAGCGTCATGATAATCGACATGGAAAAAAAAGTTTTGGTGCGTTGCAATGCTTTACGCATTTCCGGGCGCGCATTTTCCAGTGACTGAAGTTGCTGCCCATCCTGTAGTTTTTCACTGATCGCTGTTTTAAAGCCCTGCAAGGATTCAGCAGTCCCCGCTAGCAACAGTTTGTATTTGGCGCGGCTTCCATCAGTCAGCAGACCAGTACCAGATAGGTCATCCAGATTCATCATAACGCGAGGCGCCAGATTAAATAAACTACCTCCTCGATCCGGCTCATAACTGATCAGCCAGCTGGCAGTCAAGTTTTTATAGCCCAGAGCGACTGACTTGCCGAGTTCACTCTTCAGCTTGTTGTCGATCCAGATTTCACCGCTTGCGGGAACCGATCGGGTAATTCGGGGTTGCGAGAGTAAATCCTGTTTCAGTTCCAGCGTACCGCGCAACGGATAACCGGCTGAAACCGCTTTAACCTCCACCAGTTGTGGGCTGTCATCGATAAAGATGGCACTGCGTAATTCCACCGCATGCGCCACAGCCAGTCCATATTGTTTTGCTAACGCGGTATAGGAATCGGGCAGCTTTTCACTGGAGTTAATCAACAAATCAGCGGCTAGTAACTCACTAGCCTGTTGATCCAGCAACTGCCCGATACGGTCGGTAAACAGTTGACTCGCAGCTACGATGGTCATGGTGATAACGGCAGCAATCCACAGCAACCACCACGCATGAATCTGGGGAAGTAATCTATTCATAAACGATTACAGACTGCTACTAATACGGCCTTTCGCCATTTTTATCTCCCGGTCACCACGCTCAGCCAGGCGTTGTTCATGAGTAACCAGAACCAGGCTACTGCCGCTCTGGTCGCGTAATTTGAACAAGATGTCGATAATCTGTGCCCCTGTCTGTGTATCCAGGTTGCCCGTAGGTTCATCGGCAAACAGAATTTCCGGCTGTACCGCATAGGCCATGGCGATAGCCACTCGCTGCTGTTCCCCTCCGGATAAACGTTCGACGGGGGTATTCATGCGATGCTCCAGGCCGACTTCAACCAGTACTTCCTGCGCATGCTGCCTGGCTTTCGCATGACCTGATAACTCTAGCGGCAGCATCACATTCTGTAATGCGGTAGCCCCTGTTACCAGGTGGAAGGATTGAAATACAAAGCCCACTCGACCATTACGAATACGCGCGCGCTGCTCCTCATTTTTGCTGGAAAGCGCTTCGCCCAGTAGCGTGACCTCGCCCTGGTCGGGACGATCCAGTCCAGCCATCAGGCCCAGTAATGTGGTTTTACCCGAACCACTCTCACCGGTAATAACTAATGCCTCGCCGGTCTTCACATTCAGGTTAATGTCCTGCAATATGTTGAGCTCTCCTTCGGGAGCTTTAACTTTTTTACAAAGATTCGAAACAATGATGCATTCTTCTAGATTTTTTTCCATAGTCGTCACTATATGGTGTTGCCTGATGGCAACTTCAAGCCAGGCTGCCGATCAATCAGCCAACTCCAGAATTTTGATTCTGGGCGACAGTTTAAGTGCTGCACATAATATTGCAATTGAGCAGAGCTGGCCGGTTTTATTTGAGCAGAAACTGCAGCAGTTGGGTGCGAATGTTAAAGTCATCAATGCCAGCATTAGCGGAGAAACCACCCAGGGCGGACATGAGCGACTCCCAGCACTTTTAGACCAGTACCATCCTTCACATCTGATCATAGAGCTCGGTGGCAACGATGGCTTACGAGGCTTCCCTTTTGGTCGTACACAGGATTATTTACGCCAGATGATTAATATGGCGATGCAGCGCAAGATCAAGGTTTTAATGATTGGTGTCAGGCTTCCACCTAACCTCGGACCAGTCTATAACGAGCGTTTTCAGAAAATTTACCAACAACTGGCTGCTGAACTAAATATCAGCTATCTGCCGAGATTCCTTCAGGGGGTTGCCGCAGACAAACCGGAATATATGCAAGCAGATGGCATACACCCAACAGCCATTGCCCAACCTATACTGGCAGATAAGGTGGTCAAAAAATTCCTGGAGATGTCTCCCCTACGTTAATCAACACGAGGTTCTACCAGGCCCAGCAACTGGTATAAATCGCTGATCTCTGCTTCGGCCGGGGCCAGTTCATCGGGCCAGGTCATCATGCTGTCGCGATTTACCCAGACCGTCTGCATGCCCGCTTCACGCGCGCCGACCACATCGTAAACAGGGTCATCACCTACATACAGACATTGCTCGGGTGGCACACCCAACTGCTCGCAGAAATGTCTGAAAATTTTTTCATCCGGTTTACGCACCATCACATCAGAAGCGTTTACAAAGAAATCAAAATATTCATTCAATGGCGTTAATCCCGCACTGGCATTGCCATTACTGATAGAACCCAGGCGATATTGCGCTTTAAGCTGATCGAGCACAGGAAATACATCATCATAAAAACTGACATCGTGCCGCAGCCGGTAAAAAAGATTAAAGCCCTCTTCCACCATCGGATCCACATCGTAATCAAAATCGCGTGCGAGCTGTGCCAGCATATCTCTCCGCATCAATGACAAATCTATGCGATAAATTTCATCGCTGCGCATGAATGCTTTTCGGTATTCCAGCAAACCGCTTGCATCCAGCGAATCAGTAACGCGCGGGTAACTTTGCTGCAACCATTTATAGGTAGCATCCTCGGCGCGATTAATGGTTGGCATGCAGGGCCACAGGGTATCGTCAAGGTCAAAACCGATGACTTTAATATTCTGAAACAAGGGGAACAATCAAACCAGATTAAAGCCTTAGGCTAACCGTGTTTGATCACTGAGTAAAGCGGCCCAATCATGTTTTTGACCAGCGCCGATTCACGCCTCTGAAGACAATAGAAACGATGCATTTACAAGCTGCTACACTTTGTCTGGATACCCCTGCAGCAAATTTATATATAATGCGGCTCTTTCACCGGACCAAAAATAATTGTGAATAGCATTGATTTACCCAAACGACACTGTGTCAAGGTTGGAAGTGTTGCTATAGGTGGCAACAATCCGGTCGTGGTGCAGTCCATGACCAATACGGACACCGCAGACATCCAGCCCACCGTTTTGCAAATCAAACAGCTCAGCGATGCAGGGTCTGAGCTGGTTCGAGTGACGGTAAACAATGAAGCAGCAGCCGCTGCACTACCCCAGATTGTCAGCAACCTGCAAGCTGATGGCTACCAGGTACCAATAGTCGGTGACTTTCACTTTAATGGTCACAAACTCCTGGAGAAATATCCCGAATGTGCCCAGGTGCTATCCAAATATCGAATCAACCCGGGAAATGTAGGACGCGGTAAAAACCGTGACATACAGTTTCACAGCATGATTGAACAGGCCTGCCGCTACCACAAGCCGGTACGTATCGGGGTCAACTGGGGAAGCCTGGATCAGCAAATTCTGGCCGAGCTCCTGGATAAAAATTCAGCCTCAACTCAGCCCCTACCGCTGAACCAGATCAACCGTATGGCGGTGATAGAATCTGCCTTAAGCAGCGCCAGAATGGCTGAGGAGATTGGGCTTGGCAGCGACAAAATTGTTATCAGTTGCAAGATGAGCCACGTACACGACCTGGTCGCCGTATACCGAGAGCTGGCCAGCCGCTCCAGTTATGCATTACACCTGGGGCTAACCGAAGCCGGCATGGGTGACAAAGGGGTCATCGCGTCAACCGCAGCACTGGCTATTCTGCTCGATCAGGGTATAGGCGATACCATACGCGTTTCCCTCACCCCAGAGCCCGGCGCAAGCCGAACTCGTGAAGTTAAGATTGCCCAGCATATCCTGCAGTCAATGGAACTCCGTTGTTTCACCCCTACCGTCGTTGCCTGTCCCGGCTGTGGAAGAACCAGTAGTGATCTGTTTCAGGTGCTGGCTCAGAAAATACAACGCCAGCTGAACGACTCCATGCGTGAATGGAAGGATCTTTACCCTGGCGTGGAGCAAATGAACGTAGCGGTGATGGGCTGTGTCGTTAATGGACCCGGAGAAAGTAAACATGCCAATATTGGGATCAGCCTTCCGGGGAATGGGGAACTCCCAGTAGCGCCGGTTTATGAAGATGGCGTAAAAACTGTCACCCTGAAAGGTGACAGGATTGCCGAAGAATTTATGAATCTGGTCGGAGATTACGTCTCAAGAACCTACTCCAGGCCATAGGCATTAGAGGATCTGGAGAATCTCTCCTGCCACGTAGTAATTACCATCGTCGTGTTTATCACAACGGGTTACGCGTACATCAGCAATCATCGGCGGTGTGATATCGTTGACCGGGGCCACAGTTATCTGCAACTGAACCCCCAGTGCTATTGGCTTATCACCCAGAAACAAAACCCCCTTACCGCTCAGGTTTTTTATCTGCCCCTGATGACTGCTATCGTCTGAACTAATGCGGTATTCCAGCGAACAGTCTATTGCCATGCGCTGGAAATCCCTTTTTTCTGAGTAATCAGTCATAGCTAAACTCGTGTTAATTTATTTCAAATAACTTCCCAAAATTTGCCACATCCAGAACTTTTTTCACATCTGGAGAAGCATTCGAAATCTTGATTTTAGAGCCCTCACCGCCAGCATGTTCGCGCAACAGCAAAAGCATACCAAGTGCTGAGCTATCCAGATATTCAGTTCCTGAAAGGTCGACGACGTAATCAACACCTGAACCCTGTGTATCAACATACGAAGTTCTAAACTCATCGTATAGCTGGAAGTCAAATTTCCCTGACACGGCAATTGTTATCATTTTACCGTCACCAGACACCGTACTATTTATTGGCATAGAAATATCCTGTTATGATTTTGAATAGGTAAACTGGGTTTTGTGCCCTTACATTAATATGTATTAGCATAGCAGTTAGTTACACATTTTTACCAGAAAAATACCCCGCAACGCGATATCAGTAAGGAGAATTTTAACGAAGCTCTGAATAATTCATCCTTGAATGATCAGAGCACGAATATTTGGGAATAGACAGCGATCGAAACATTTCGATCTAGCTGAATAATGTGTCTCTAAACGATCCGAACTATAAGCGAATATTAACAGATCAACAATTCATAATAACGCCGAAAATA
This sequence comes from Gammaproteobacteria bacterium, assembly GCA_050288105.1. Taxonomy (GTDB): domain Bacteria; phylum Pseudomonadota; class Gammaproteobacteria; genus JACNJF01. The sequence goes on along the minus strand of JBNKDE010000001.1, from coordinate 81,199 downwards.
TTGCCAGATGAGTCATAGGTGTAGAAAAACCTAAGGGGGTTAACTCATCACCACGCGGTGTTTGCCCTCTTTTTTAGCGCGATATAAAGCCTGATCCACGCGCTTGAACAGGCGTTCAAAATCATCACCCGCATGTAGCATCGAGACACCAATACTCAGTCCAACCTGAATATGATCTGCAAATTCGTCATGTTCTACATTATGGATGGCATCTAGAACTCTGTTGGCGACATCAATCGCCCCCTGGGCATCGGTATAGGGCAAGGCGGCAACAAACTCATCACCGCCGTATCGGTACAACATGTCGGTATCCCTGAGCACACCTTGAATGGTTTTTGCCACCTGAACCAGTAAGCGATCGCCCACATCATGTCCCTGGCTATCATTCACTACCTTAAAGCCATCAAGATCCATAATCATCAACGCAAGTTGATGGTCATGTCTTTTGGCAAGGCGTAACTCACGCGGCAGCATCTTGTCCATAGCAGCGCGATTATTGATATTGGTCAGAGGATCTTTATATGCCGAGACAATCGCCACATGGTACATCAATGCATTTTTCAGGGGATACACCAGCGAGCACAACAGGTCTTCAAACTGGCAGACTTCGTTACTGCTAAATGGTGTTTTACGGAACAAGGTCAAATCCCCCAGATCCATTTGCTGTATGGTCAGGTGGTAATTCAGACTATGCGCACTTAAAGATCCACTGCGTATCGGTTTATCCAGCAACTCCGAACGATATCGATAACTTGAATGTGGTACCAGCTGTGAAATTTCTGTAGAAAATATCTTCAGCATCTCTGCCAGATTCAGCGTTCTGGACAGCAGATCAGACATTTGCAGAATCTTTAGGTACTGCTTGTCGCTGACAACCTGTTCGGACTTTCTCGAATCAAGTGCGATCACCTGCAATGGAGACTTGTTCTCTCCTGATAATGTTGTAGTCTGAGGCATAATTACACATTCAGTTTTGCTATTTACACAATAACTAATGCTATTATCATGCCATATCATTAATTTGTTTAAATACAATAACTTATAAACATAATTAAAGCTAATTCCTTAATTTAGACAAATTATTGACGCCAAAGCGTAAAAAATAAGGCGAAACCCTGCGCTAGCCGCCTTAATTTTTCCATCTTATCTGCCGATATCCTGTAATGTGTCAAATATACAGCTGAAGAAGCTGCCATTTATATACAATCAGCTGATTAAATTAATCGCATATACTTTGTCGAACGTATTCTGGTGGCAGCCATTGACCCAACGCGGATATATTTTGCCTTATGCAACCGATCAACTCTCATTTGCCCAGTGTTCAGCTGGATGCCCGTTCAGCCAGAGTGCTCAGTATTCTGCAGAACCTGCAGCAGGTCGGGCTTTTCAGGGCGATTGTCGTCAAGCAAACCGGCAATCAGGTATTGCTGGATACTGCTTTCGGCAACATCACCGGAAAAGCACCGGAACAGCTAAAAGCTGGAGATGAAATCCTGGCCCGACTGACCGCGTTAAAACCCCAACCGACGCTTAAAATTGAACAGCATATCGCTCGCCTGATTACGCTCGATAAGACACCATTTAAGGCATTGCTACAGAATACCAACTCCGCGCTTTTGTCAGCCAGGGTAGTTTCCCAAAATAACCAGCATACGCTGTTAAAAATAAACAACCAGGTAATCCAGATAAATCGCCAGCCCGGACTACAAACCGGTGAAACCCTGTTATTGAAAGAGGCAGGAAAAAACCAGTTGCAGTTAATTAGATTACAGCCACAAACGGTTTTAAAAGCGGCACTATCCAGCCTGATGCCACGCACCCTGCAGCTGGGACAGCAATATAATCTATCCAGCCTGCAAGCAATGGCTAGAGACCTCACAGGGTCCAGCAGCACGGTGCTGATTGATCGAGCTAATATCAAACATGCCGAGTTAGTACAGCACAGCGAACCGGTCAAGACCTCACAGCCTAACCCCCCGCCGAGCTACCTGCCCCCGAGCAGGAAAATGAATGAGATTTTGTTAAGCCTCGCCAGGCCGCTGGTCGCCGCGCAGAATATAAAACCCCAGGCCCTGCAACAGCTGTTTAGCTACCTGTCATTAATTAAAACCGAAATGCCGGGCAATCAGAATCATTTGGGGCAGCAGTTGCAACAGTTGCTGACTGAACTGAAGCAGTCACCCGAAGATTTTCGCACACTGGTGCGTGAAGTTTTGCATCGATCCATGTCAACACCAGTAAACACTGGGCAGCAGGAAAGGCCAGTTATCGAGCTAAGCAACACACTGCGCCTGGAGCTCATGCAGCAAGTTGAACAAACCCTGAACCAGTTGCTCACACAGCAGAGCAGCACGCGTTTACAGCTTGAACAGCAACAACCACTGAACCTGTTTCTCAATATACCGTTACAGGTAGATCAGGAACACCAGAACCTGAAGCTGAGCATCAGGCAAAAAAACAAGCCCAGATCTGACGTACCCGAGTCCAGCTGGGAGATAGAACTCTCGTTTGAATTCGGTTTACTAGGCATGATAACAACGCGAGTTCTGCTGCAGGATCAGAAGATTTCAGCAAACTTCTGGGCACAGCAAAGCAGCACCAAAAACTTGATTGATACGCATATGGATCAGTTTAAAAATCAGTTAAAAAAGGCGGGATTCGAATTAGGTCTATTTGACTGTTTCAATGGCATAGCGCCAGAACCGCTAAAACAGAATCAATACAACAGTGATAACCTGCTGGACCTGGAAGCATGAATAAGCCTAAAAATGAAAACGCACCAAAGTTCGCAATAGCGCTGGAATACGATGGGGAGCAAGCCCCAATCGTTACTGCCAAAGGGCACCAGGACATTGCTGAAGAAATTTTGCGCGTCGCTGAAGCTGAGAATATTCCGGTTTACGAAGATAAGGAGCTATCGGCACTACTGGATCAACTCGATCTGGGAGACCATATTCCGCAGTCACTTTATGTCGTTATCGCAGAGGTGTTAAGTTTTGCCTATCGCTTATCCGGCAAACATAAGGACTTCATGGATAAGCTTTAAAGTGAAACAAAACCTTAAATCAGGCGTAGGTATCGATAATACCTTTCTTGGACTGCTGATCTTTTTTGGGCTGACCTGCCCCCGACGCAGGCACATTTTTGGGCGGTGACTTTTTCTTTTTCAGTGTATCCACCGATGGTGCTACTGGATACAGCGGTTTGATGTTTTGGTCAGCCATTGAGAATCCACGTTTAAAAACCCGTAATCTGCCCCATTTCTGTTTGTGAGAGCAGTTTATTCAGATCGACCAGGATCAATAACTTTTCACCTCGGCTGACTACACCATCAATATACTTGGAGGTTTCGGCATTACCCACGTTTGGTGCAGTATCAATCTCGTCGCGGTCGATGTCCACGACTTCGGCAACACTATCAACCAGAATACCCAGGATTTGCTGTTGTGCCTCGATAACGATGATGCGGGACATTTCATCACTAGCCTTAGGCTGTAATCCAAAGCGAGTACGCGCGTCGATTACTGAAACTACGTTTCCACGTAAATTGATGATCCCCAGTACATAATCCGGCGCGCCAGGTACGGGAGCAACTTCAACTTCTCGTAAAACTTCCTGTACCTGCATGACATTCATGCCGTAGGTTTCATCTTCCAGCGTAAAAGTCACACACTGTAGTGAAGATGAATCATTCTGAGAATCTGACATTTGAAGCCTCCAAAAATAAGTAGTTATGGATATCTTATCGGCAATATATCCAGTAAATTAAGTAATCTCTAAGAAAACCGTTTATCTAATATTTAATGTATAACAGATTATCAACAAATTACCTCAATCAGTCAGGGTAATCGTTTCAAGATGCCTCATTATTTTCACAGGATCGAGCAATTGCGCCAATGTCCCTTTGATTGTACCCATGCTTAAACCGGTGCTTTTGGGGCCACTCCACTGAATATCGTCCGATTCCACCTTTACCACTTCACCCAGAAAGTCACAACTTAGAGCCCAGTCTCCATCTCCGAACACGAGAATATGTTTAGCGTCACCCGTTGCAGTCCGACTTCTTATTTTGAGCAGCCCGGCTGTATCCACTACCCGGATGTTACGCCCGCGATGCTGTAATACCCCCAACGACCAGGACTGGGAGCTGGGCATCTGGGTCATCTTATCGGTCCACGGCAGGACACTACCCATCTCAATCAGTGGCACTGATAATTGAGTTCCAGCCACCTTAAACATCAGACACTGTATTGGGTAAGTAAAATCCTGCTGGCGTGCATGCGCCTGTACCGCTTCAGGTTCAGACTCCTGAATGGGCTCAGGTTCAGGTACCGGCTCTTTTTGATCGACAATATCCGGGATTTCTAATTCAGGCAGCAGAACAATATTATCTTTTAGCGCCAATGGCTCAGCCTTCACCTGTTGCTCCGAAACTTCCTGCAACAGGGTATCCAGGTAGCTTTCTACAGCCTGTTCTGGATTAAGCAGATTGTTGTCTTTTTTCTTCATCATGGCGTTCCTGAATTCCTAGCAGGAAGTCCAGCAGTTTCTTGTAAGACAGGGAACCCCGTGAATAGGGAGCCATAGTGGGTAACGGCAAGCCAAGCTTGCTGGCATCCCTGAAACGTGTATCTATCGGGATCACGGACCCCCAGACATTGAAACGATAGGTTTCTTTCATTTGTTGCAGAGCATCGACGGAGGCTCGAGTACGTTGATCAAACATCGTTGGAATAATCATATAAGGCGTTTTTTTATGTAATGATTTTTCCACCATCTTCAGTGTATGCATCATGCGCTCCAGACCTTTCAACGACAGGTAGTCGGTCTGTGCAGGAATCAGTACCTGATCACAGGCCGCCAGGGCATTAATCATCAGGATCCCCAGCATTGGTGGGCAATCAATTAAACAGAACGCAAACTTGTCTGCAACCGCCTGAATCGCTCTAGCCACAACCAGTCCCTTACCAGCCCCCTGGCTGGAACCGATCTGACGATCCAGCGTCGCCAGCGCCGTTGATGCAGCAAACAGATAGGTATTCTTGATTTTTGTAGGAAGCAGCATGCGCGCAATTTCTGCCGGACTGGTGGTAGGATTGGCAAACAGCGAATAGATCCCGGCCTCAATTTCATCCGGGTTATAGCCCATATAACTGGTCAGCGAACCATGCGGATCAAGATCAACAAGCAGATTACGCTTGCCAGTATTCGCCAAATGGCCTGCGAGGCTGACGACTGAAGTCGTCTTCCCTACACCGCCTTTTTGATTGATACTTGCCCAGGTTTTCATAATGAAAATAAAGTTTGCTGACCATTTGTTAAATTAATCTACATCAATCTCAAGTATATGCCTTAAGTAACCCTGGTACATCCAGAATAATAGCAATATTGCCATCACCCGTGATGGTGGAGCCCGCCATGCCCGGCAGCCCCTGTAGCATCTTGCCCAGTGGTTTTATTACTACCTCTTCCTGGCCAATGACCTGATCTACAACGAAACCCACGGAAGTGTTACCGACCTGAACCATAATAACATGAGGGTCACCATCAAACTTCTGGCCCGCTTCCTTTCCGTTTAATAACCATTTGCGCAGATAAAACATAGGCGGGGCCTTACCACGATTGAGCACCACTTCCCTGCCGTCGACCACGTTAACCTTCTTGGAACTCAATTCGAAAATCTCGTTCACGATAGACAACGGCAGCGCAAATTTACGGGTACCCAGCTGAACCATCAGCGTAGGCAATATCGCCAGTGTCAATGGAACCTTGATACGTAACTCGGTTCCTTTTCCGAGTTCGGATTCAATGTCGATGGTTCCATTAAGCTGTGAAATCTTGGTTTTGACCACATCCATACCTACACCACGCCCCGACACATCGGAGATTTGCTCTTTGGTCGACAGGCCGGGCATAAAAATCAGGTCAAAACACCCCTTATCATCCAGACGCGATGCTGCTTCTGCATCCATCAGGCCTTTCTCGATGACTTTACTGCGTAAAACTTCCGGATCCATACCTGCACCATCGTCGCGGATAGACAGCAGAATATGGTCGCCTTCCTGTTGCGCAGACAGCACCACAACGCCCTGTCGGGGCTTGCCAGCTTTCTCTCTAATTTCCGGCGTTTCTACACCATGGTCAACTGAGTTACGTACCAGATGCACCAGTGGGTCGGCGAGCGCTTCAACAAGATTTTTATCCAGGTCGGTTTCTTCACCCTCAAGCTCCAGAGAAACCTCTTTCTTCAAGCTGCGTGCTAAATCACGAACAACCCTGGGAAAGCGCCCGAAAACCTTTTTTACCGGCTGCATACGCGTTTTCATCACGGCAGTCTGCAGGTCAGCGGTTACTACATCCAGGCTGGAAATAGCCTTATGTACGCGTTCATCGTCAAATGTCTGACGTAGCGTATTCAGACGATTACGCGTCAGAACCAGCTCTCCAACCAGGTTCATAATATCGTCCAGGCGAGCGGTATCTACACGAACAGTTGTTTCACCCTTGGGAGCAGAGCTCTCCTTTTTAACTGCCGCAGCTGCTGGCTTAGCGGCGGCCGCTGGTTTTTTCTCAGCCGCGGGCGCACTCTGCGCGGGCTTCTGGGCAGATGCCGAGGTAGGGCCTTTGCCTTTGCCGTGCATTTCATCCAGCAAAGATTCAAACTCTTCATCGGTGATCTTGTCGTCGTCAGCTTTTATGCCTTTCTCAGCTGCTTTCGCAACCGGTTTCCTGGCATTAGCACCGGTAGGCCCGGCACCCTTCCCATGTAACTCATCAAGCAGTGCTTCAAATTCATCATCGGTAATTTCGTCACTGTCAGCAGCCTTATCGACGGCAGCTGGTTTCGCGATCTCTACCGCTTTTGGTGGAGCACCCGAACCATGTAGGGCATCCAGCAGATGCTCAAACTCTTCATCAGTGATTTCATCCTTGCCAGATACAAATTCGTTTGCTGCTGCTTCAGCCTGCTGTGCTGAAACTGCAGGCGTTTCATTTTTCGCTTCTGCAACCGTCGCCTCTTCTTCAGGCTCAGGTTCCGCTTCTACAGGGGCTTCCGCTACAGCAGCAGGGTTCTGCATGGTTACCAGCTCTTTCAGTAATTCAGGATCTGCCGGCGAGGGATCTTCCCCGGATTTAATCTGCTCGAACATGCTATTGGCTTCATCCAGCACGCGCAGGAACGCATCCATCATATCCGCGTTAAGACTAATCTCATGATTACGTAAAAGATTAAAAACGTCTTCTGATTTATGGCATATCTCAACCAGGTTGGTCAGGGAAAGAAAGCTACCACCACCTTTAATCGTATGAAAACCACGAAAAATAGCATTTAGCAGATCTGAATCATCCGGCGACTGTTCAAGATCGACTAATTGTTCATTTAACCCTTCCAGTATTTCGCCTGCTTCTACCAGGAAATCCTGCAAGATGTCGTCTTCTAAATCGATTGCCATCGGCTTACCCGTCTAATACTTAAAATCTGATGAAAATCACCCGACAATTACTAAAACCCCAAACTGGCCAGTAAATCATCTACCTCATCCTGACTGGTAGCGACTTCTGCTTTATTCGCGTTAGGTAACTGAGGCCCATGCGCCATGCTGCCATCGACATGCTTTTGCTCCGAGGTACTCAGTTTTGCTCCCGAAATTGCCACCAGCCGAACCAGCTTCTCTTCTACCTCCTGTACCATACTAATCACTTGTTTAATCATCTGCCCGGTCAAATCCTGATAATCCTGAGCCATCATAATATCGGTCATTTTTGCCCTGACTTTATCGCTCTCTGGACGGATTGAGGATAAAAATGAATCAATATCGTCGCTTAAAGTTAAAAAATCAGACTTGGATAACTTACTGGTACGGAATTCCTTCCAGCGCTGCTGTATTTCTGTTGCGGATTCATTAAACTCATCGATCACTTCCATCGCCGCTTCCGCGCCAGTCATTGTTCTATGCGCTGCCTGCTCAGTTTTGGTAACAATGTAGTTCAATCGCTCCTTTGCGTCCGGTATCTCTTCTTCTGTGAGTTCCACAACACGTTGGTCGTCGCTAAACGCATTAATCGAGTCATGAATCTCACGTGTGATTTTACCCAGTTCCTGAAACAGGGAAGATTCTCGTAGCGTGGTTAATTCTCCAATTAATCGATTAGCCGCATCATTATTGTTTTGGTTGAGGGCGTTACCCAACTCATTGAGACGAGCTAAATATTCTTCAGTCAGGTAATTGGGATTTTCAACTTTGCTCATCCTTCTAACCTCTCAAATATTTTTTCGATCTTCTCTTTCAGGGTCACTGCAGTGAATGGTTTAACAATATAACCATTCACACCTGCCTGAGCGGCTACGATGATTTGCTCACGTTTAGCTTCTGCAGTTACCATTAGCACGGGCATATCTTTAAGGTTTTCATCCGCGCGTACGGTTTTTAATAACGTCAGCCCATCCATTCCAGGCATATTCCAGTCAGTGACCAGAAAATCGAACTTTCCGGAGCGTAGTAGAGGCAAAGCAGTCTGACCATCATCTGCTTCCGTGGTGTCGTTAAAGCCCAGATCACGTAACAGATTCTTGATAATTCGACGCATGGTCGAAAAATCATCAACAATCAGAATCTTCATATTTTTATCCATGCAACCTCCGCCTATTGCATACATTAGATAAGCCAACAATGCGCTTTAAAGCGTTATCGGCTGTTTAAGCATAATATAAAATCAAATCTTCACAGGGCTATTATAGAATAAACCTATTGAATTAACCCGAAAGAGGATATGGGGATCAGCGACTGGAAATCCAGTCTGACATCTTGCTTCTGATACGCAACATGGCCTGGCCATGAATCTGACAAACTCGCGATTCGCTGACATCCAGTACCTGACCGATCTCCCGGAAATTCAATTCATCCTGGTAATAAAGTGACATCACCAACTGCTCTTTTTCTGGCAAACTGCGAATACTATCAGCTAAAAGCTTTTGATACTCATCATCGCTTATGTGGTCGAATGGTGAGTTATTATTCTCTGCAGGCACCTGATAATCGTTTTCTTCCTGCAACGCCTCAATACTGAATACCCTGCTACTGTTGGTATCAATCAAAATCTGGTGATATTCAGAAAGTGAGATGCCCAACTCCTGTGCAATTTCCTGATCAGTCGCGTCAGTCCCCTTTTGATGTTCAATTTTTCGAATCGCTTCACTCACAGCACGCGATTTTCGGTGAACTGAACGGGGTGTCCAGTCCAGTTTTCTTATTTCATCCAGCATAGAGCCGCGAATTCGAATACCTGCATAGGTTTCAAAACTGGCACCCTGGCTGGCATCAAAATTACTGGCTGCTTCCAGCAACCCCAGCATACCCGCCTGAATCAAATCATCTACCTGTACATGCGCCGGTAATCGATTGACTAGATGAAAAGCAATTCGTTTCACCAATGCAGCATGCCGCGCAACGATATTCTCTTTACCATATCGTTCCACTTCAGCATACATGGCATGCCCATTCATCAGCCTCTCACCTCGCTGTTGCCGCTGTAATCCATCAATCTCTCGATGAAAAACTCCAGATGCCCCTCTATTGTTCTCGGCACTGGCCAACTCATCGCCTTCTGGGCTATTTTGCGGAACGCCATCGCTGACGGGCTTCGGGGGTACATCTCTATTACGCACTTTTGCTTTTGTACCGCTTTTCTCAAATAATCGTCATAGGGGACCGAACCAACAAAATCGAGCGTAACATCCAGAAATTGGTCGGCTACTCTTGCTAACTTCATATATAGCTCACGTCCCTGCTGAATGCTATGGGCCATATTGGCTAAAACGTGAAATCTCTGTACCTGAAAGTCTCGATTCATCACCTTGATCATCGCGTAGGCGTCAGTAATCGATGCGGGTTCATCACACACCACAATAATAACTTCACGTGCGGCACGTACGTAACTCACAACAGAGTCAGAGACACCGGCAGCCGTATCGATTAACAGCGTATCTATCGGCGCGGTGAGATCAGAAAAGGCGCGTATGATTCCGGCATTCTGCACGGAGTTGAGGTCAGCCATCTCGCGTGTACCCGATGATGCAGGAATTATTTTGATCCCAGCAGGTCCGTCAATCAAGGTTTCATCCAGAGAGCATTCACCATTGATCACGTGCGACAGGTTGTATCCCGGGGAAAGCCCCAGCAGAACATCAATATTGGCCAGCCCCAGATCCGCATCCATGATCATCACATTCTGGCCCTGCTGCGCCAGTGCGACAGCGACGTTCACCGATATGTTGCTCTTACCCACACCGCCCTTACCGCTGGTTATGGCAATCACCTGCACCGGTTTTTGATGTTTCATCTGTCTTAGTCCTTGCGCCTGATCCATGTTGATTAGCTCCGGGTGGTTGATATCAGATGGTTATAACGAAATGCCAGGGTTTCCTTATCCACCTGCTCGGTATAGTTCTGCATCAGTGACACCGCCTTGCTCACCAGCCGATGATTTTTCGCTGGCTGTAAATCCTCTGGAACCTTCTGCCCTGTGCCGCAATAGGATATCGGCAACTGATGGCGAATAGATGCCGTCAAAATCCCCCCAAGACTGGCTGATTCGTCCAGTTTGGTAATTATGGTGCCGGCCAGCTTGACTCGGGCAAAACATTTGACCGTCGCATTCACCGCCGCAAGCTGCGTATTGGCAGACAATACCAGGTAGGGCTGCACTTCCGGGGAACCATGCTGCAAGCTATGAAACTGTTCTGACAGGCGTACATCAGTCTGGCTCATGCCCGCAGTATCTATCAGCACCAGGCGCTTATCTTCCAGCATTTTGAGACTATCGGTAAGTTCCTCACTAGTGTGTGCTGTCAGTAAAGGGATCTCCAGAAGACGAGCGAAATGCTGTAACTGATCCTGTGCCCCTACCCGAAAATTATCGGTACTGATTAGCGCTACCGAACGTTTACCGTGGGTATGTGCAAAGCGCGCCGCCAGCTTGGCAATCGTGGTAGTCTTGCCGACGCCGGTAGAACCCACCAGTGCAATCCTGCCGCCCTCGGCCAGAATATCATGCTGGCTAATGGGTATGGAGGTAGCCAGGATACCCAGCGCTTTCTGCCAGACCTTGTGCGGGTCGTCATTCAGCACGCCCAGTTTTTCAAAAATCATTTCACAGGTATCGGTGCCCAGCCCCAGCTCTGTCATCAGATTTAACAATACAGACCTGACTGGATGGCGCTGGTTGAAACGATCCCACTCCAGCACGTTTAACTGACTCGCCATCAGTTCACGCAGGTTTTGCAGCTCGCCCTTCACTTCCTCGATCATAGGATTAGACAAATCATGATGCGGGCGCTGGCCGTACTCATTGTTACGTAAACTCTTCAACAGTTGATCAGCCTGGGCAGCGCGAGCCTGTGCTTCTTCTTCAACAGGTAGTGTTTTTTTAGGCGCAGGCTTTTGCGCTACCTTTGGCTGAGGGGCGGCTTTAGAGTTGGGCGTACTCTGTATTTTGTTAGTCGGTCTGGAGACCGTGGGTTTAATGATTGGGGGCCTTTCGGGTTCTGCCTGTGCCACTTTAGACTGCATCGGAATAATCTGGGCTGGCATCCCGAGCACAGGCTCTTTTCTACCTTCGCCATTTTGTTCAAAGATAAAATCAGGCACGCTCGCAGCGGCAAGCTCGGCGCTTTGCGGTAGCGTCCGCTGCTCTGGGATTGCCTGTGTCTGCCAGGCGGGTTCAGAGACAGCTTCGCTCAATGCAATAGAAGGATTCCCGGCATAAGCATCAACCTGTTTATGATCGAAATCTATCGCTGATAGAATTTCCACGCCACCCGGTACTTTCTTATTTCCTAAAATAACCGCATCAGGTCCCTGCTCCAGTTTTACCTGTGCCAGTGCCTCACGCATGGTAGCTCCATAAGTACGCTTAATTCTCATCACTACACCTGATTATCATATTCTGTTCTTTAGTCGGTATAAGGCCACCCAGTCAGCTTATTGCCCCTGCGTGTTTGCCGGATTTCCCACACTGGCAATCACCTTAATCTGTTTATCTTCCGGGATTTCTTCATAACTCAGCACATGCAGCCCCTGAATACCGTGGCGTACCATGCGCGACAGGAAAGCACGCAGGTTCTGAGATACCAGCAACACGGCAGGTTGTCCTTTCGCCAGCTGGTTCTGTGTACTTTCCCTGAGTGAGTTATGCATCACCTGAGCAAGACCGGGCTCAAACGCCATCACCTTGCCACCTTCTCCCTGTACTGACTGTTGCAAAATCTGTTCCAGCGAAGGGTGCAAGGTCATCACAGTAAGCTCTGAAGCCATTCCATAGATACTTTGTACGATTTGACGACCCAGAGCCACCCTGACCTGAGAGGTCAAAATGCCGGGATCTTGACTGTGCTGACCATAATCCGCCAAGGTTTCGGCTATCGTGCGTAGATCGCGAATGGATATCTGTTCCTGAAGCAGGCTCTGCAGGACGCGGACAATCACTGACAGCGGCAACGGTTTGGGCGTCAGGTTCTCTACCAGTTTGGGGGCATTGCGCTTGAGCACTTCCATCAATTGCTGGACTTCTTCGTGCCCGATCATTTCATGCGCATTCTCCTGCAGCATCTGACTCAGATGGGTTGCAACCACGGTGGAGACATCCACCACCGTATAACCCAGGGTCTGCGCATGATCGCGCTGAGCCGGATCAATCCACACAGCATCCAGCCCAAACGCAGGATCTTTGGTGGCAATCCCACTCAATTCTCCATAAACCGTTCCAGGATTGATCGCCAGATCCTTACCGGGCATAACCTCTGCTTCACCCATAGGCACACCCAGCATGCTTAAGCGATAGCCATTCGGTGGTAAATCGAGGTTATCGCGGATATGTACGGACTGCACCAGAAAGCCCAGTTCCTGCGAGAGTTTCTTGCGCACCCCCTTGATGCGAGTCATTAACTCACCACCCTGACGCTCATCTACCAGCGGAATCAACCCGTAGCCGACTTCCAGACCAATCATGTCTACAGTCTTGACGTCATCCCAGCTGAGTTCTTTCTGCTGCGGTTTTTCTACTACTGCAGGAACCGCTTCCACTTCCTCGGCAATTCGCTGCTTTTTCTTTTGGATGCTGTAAGCCAGGCCACCCGAGATAGCCGCCAGCGACAGGAATGCAAAATTCGGCATACCCGGGATGATTCCCATCACGGTCAGGATAGAGGCTGTTACGATCAGGGAGCGCGGGTCTTCAAACATCTGCGCAAACACCTGGCCGCCCATTTCACTGGAAGCCGACACACGGGTAACAATAATCGCAGTGGCAGTAGAGAGCACCAGTGAAGGTATCTGTGCGACCAGACCATCACCTATGGTTAACAGCGTATAGTTGCGTAAGGCATCAGACGCGGCCATATCATGCTGCAGGATGCCGATCGCGAGCCCGCCAATGATATTGATAAACAGGATGAGAATACCGGCAATCGCATCACCACGAACAAACTTACTGGCACCGTCCATAGAGCCGTAAAAATCCGCTTCCTGTGCAACTTCGGCGCGGCGCTGACGGGCTTCATCCTGAGTACACAATCCGGCATTCAGATCTGCATCTATCGCCATCTGTTTACCCGGCATGGCATCCAGGGTAAATCGAGCGCTGACTTCTGACACACGACCTGCACCCTTGGTTACCACCACAAAGTTTATAATGACCAGAATACCAAAAACCACCAGACCGACTGCATAGTTACCACCGATAACAAAATCACCGAAGGCTTCTATCACTTTACCCGCAGCAGCGGTGCCGGTATGGCCTTCCAGCAGTACCACCCGGGTAGAGGCGATATTCAGTGCCAGACGCAACAGGGTAGCCACCAGCAATATGGTAGGAAATACCGAAAAGTCGAGCGGTCGTAGTGCATAAACCGACACCAGTACCACGATCAGCGCAAACGCAATATTAAAAGTAAACAACATATCCAGCGCCATCGGCGGTAGCGGAATAACCACCATTGCCAGCATCATGATGACCAGCAACGGCGCTGCCAGTCCCTGTGTGTTAAAGCCTCGAATTTGTTGAACAAGCGTAGCCATAATTATTTCTGCTCATCGGTTGGAACATAAGGATCGGGTCGATCCGGGATATCCAGTCCATGCTCACGGGCATTTTTTAACTGGAAGATAAAGGCCAGAACCTGTGCGACTGCGTAATACAGCTGCCCTGGTATTTCCTGACCCAGTTTGGAATGGGCAAACAACGCGCGCGCCAATGGTGGTGCTTCAAAGATCTCGACGCCGGAAGCCTGTCCGATTTCTCTGATCTTGAGTGCGATCAAATCCTTACCCATAGCCACCACCACAGGAACCGCCATGGTTTCAGGATCGTATTTAAGCGCTACCGCATAGTGAGTAGGGTTGGTGATAATGACGTCGGCGTCGGGTACATCCTGCATCATGCGACGCTGGGCCATTTCCTGCTGTAGCCCACGAATGCGTGACTTGACCTCTGGGCGACCTTCGGTTTCCTTCATTTCATCGCGTACTTCCTGCATCGTCATCTTCAGCTTATTGCTGTGATCCCAGAGCTGGAATGGAACATCAATGGCAGCAATCAGTAATAGCGCCAGCGACATCACCAGAAATGCATATCCAAACAGCCAGGCAGCATGGGTCAGCCCCTGATAAAACGGCTCACGTCCCAGATGCAGAAATTCGTCCGCATTAGTCCACATAAAAATAACCGCAATAACCGACACCACCAGAAACTTGGCCAGGGCTTTCACCAGCTCCATCAAACCGCGTGCGGAAAAAATTCGTTTTATTCCTGCGATGGGATCCAGTCGCTCGCCTTTAAAACTGATCTGGTCAAGGCTGAAAGACCAGCCGCCCAGCATTAAAGGTGTCAAAATAGCCACGATAACCATGAGAGACAGAAACGGTAATAAACCGATAAATGCATCGTATATGGCATTTTCAAATCGAATGATGATAGAGGCTGTATCCTGTATCTCCACACGTGACAGGCTGAAACCGCTAGTCATCAAACCTGATAGCGAGCCAATAATATATGACCCCATAAACAGCAGGCCGATCGCACCCGCGACCATAATGGTCATGCTGTTCAGCTCCTTGGAGCGTGGAATCTGTCCTTTCTCGCGCGCCTCGCGCAGTTTTTTCGGCGTCGGCTGTTCGGTCTTTTCCTGACTGGTATCGTTGTCAGCCATTACAACCCTCCAATCCTCTGACTAGCCTGCATACCCATTAACAGCAGCTGGTTAAAGCGCGGCAGTATGGTGGGTATCAACAGCATCAAAATGACAAACCCCATCAGCATGGTGACCGGAAAGCCTACAGAAAATATATTTAGCTGAGGTGCAGCGCGGGTCATAATGCCCATCGCCAGGGTAATCACTAAAATCGAAATCAATGCGGGCAATGCAATCCAGATAGCTGCTATAAACATCTGGCTGGAAAAACTGATGATGACCCAGAAACTCTCCCTTTGTATCCCCTCAAGCCCCACTGGAATGGATTGAAAACTGCTTACCACCAGTTGAATTACCATCAGATGACCACCCAGTGCCAGGAATAACAGCGTGCCCAGAATCAGGAAAAACTGCGATAGTACCGGCACATTGACACCATTAGCCGGATCGACCATGGATGCAAATCCCAGGCCCATGGTCATCGCGATGGCTTCACCAGCGATCGTCAGCGCTCCCAGTACCAGTTGCAGGATAAACCCCATCGCCAGACCTATCAGCAGCTGATGCACCGAGATGGTCAGGCCTGCTGCTGACAGTGGTTCTACCGCAGGCATTTCGGGAAGCAGTGGTAGCACCAGAAAGCTGATTACCACCGCAAGTACCACGCGTACTCGTACAGAGACCAGTCTGGTACCAATCACAGGCATAGCCATCAGCATGGCTGAAATACGCATAAAGGGCCAGAGTAGTGATCCGACAAATGCAGTTGCCTGTGCAGCATCAACGTCCATCGCTACCCCAACATGCCCGGTATACTTAAATACAGACGTCTAGTGAAATTCAGGATCGTATCCAGCATCCACGGACCCGCCACCATGATGGATAAAACCAGAACCAGCAGCTTGGGAATAAAGCTGAGGGTCATTTCATTAATCTGGGTCGCTGCCTGGAACATACCAATCAACAGACCTATTGCCAGTGCAGACAGCAACATCGGCGCTGCCAGCATTACGATGACATATAAAGCCTGCTGTCCAAGATCGATAACAGTATCTGCATTCATCTTGCCCCCTTTTAGCTGTTGACCAGAAAACTCGATGCCAGGGTACCCATAATCAAAGACCATCCATCCACCAGTACAAACAGCATCAACTTGAATGGTAATGAAATAATTAATGGGGAGAGCATCATCATACCCATAGACATCAATACACTGGCAACCACCAGGTCGATGATGACAAAAGGGATAAAAATCATGAAGCCGATCTGAAACGCTGTTTTCAGCTCACTGGTAACAAAGGCGGGTAACAATAATCTGAGCGGAGTTTCTTCCGGAGAAGCGATGGAATCAATGCCCGCAATATCGGCAAACATGCGTATATCGGTTTCGCGGGTCTGTGCCAGCATAAAGGTTTTAAAAGGCTCCACTGCAACCTTGATGGCCTGTATCGCCGACATTTTTTCCTGTAGATAAGGTTGCACCGCCTGGTCGTTTACCTGTACCAAAACAGGAGACATAATAAACAGGGATAAGAAAAGTGCCAGACCAATAATTATCTGATTTGAGGGTGAAGACGCAGTCCCCATTGCCTGTCGGAGAATCGCTAATACGATGACGATACGAGTAAAGGAAGTCATCATCAGCAGGATCGCTGGCAACACTGTCAGCACAGTCATCAGTGCCAGAATTTCCAGTGTTACGCTGTAAGTTTGACCGTCGGCCGCACCACCGCTGACGCTTAATGCGGGAATACCGGCTAGCTGTGCTTCTGCCGGTAACGCAACAAACAATAACAGCACCCAGATCAGATTAATCCATCTCATCGGATTTACCTTTATTGATCAGTTGCTGGAATTTTTGTTGAAAAGAGTTTGACGCGGGCACCGCTGCATGGTCTACGCTGAGCGCTTTTTCCAGCTTGTGCAATTTATCTATTCTGCCAGGAGTGAGGCCGACCAGTATCTGTTCTTCCCCCACCTGAATTAACGCAATTCGTTCGCGCTGTCCGACGGATATGGCACTGACTATCTTGATCAGACCTGAGTTAGAGCCCTGTACCAGCTGGGTTTTTTTTACCAGCCAGGCCAGAAAAAAAACCAGTCCAACCACCAGCACCAGTCCAGCGGTAAGTTTAATCATATACGAAGATGAAACAGGATCTACTGCAGAAGTTTTTTCAACTGCCTGTTGCGCCATGCTCTGTAAGGGCGTCAGGAACAATATCAACAGTAAGTATTTCATCACTTCAGGCTGGCTATTTTAAATTCTTGATACGTTCAGCAGGACTGATCACATCGGTTAAACGAATACCGAATTTCTCATTCACCACAACCACCTCACCATGTGCCACCAGAGTACCATTCACCAGTACATCCATAGGCTCTCCTGCCAGCCGATCCAGTTCGATGACAGAACCCTGATTTAACTGCAGCAGGTTTCGAATACTGATCCGGGTACGTCCAATTTCCATTGAAATGGTGACCGGGATATCCAGTATCACCTCCAGGTTGACGTCACCATGCTGTACACTTTCCTTACCCAGTGGTTGTGTACCCACCTTGGCAACCTCAGCTTCGGCAGCGCTTTGCTCTTCCATCGCCGCCGCCCATTCGTCAGCCATCGCTTCCTGATCAACTGCGTCTTCGGTTTCGTCGTTCATTGCTTTATCTCCAGCATCTGTTTCATCACTTCACATTCTTGTCTTTAGCTTTGGTCATCGCCAGTATCTCCAGCTTGCCATTGTCTTTTGCATTGAGTTTTTTCATCAAAGGATCATCGGGTGAAGTCAGTTCATAAATATTTTCAACACGTATCGCCGCATTGCCGTCATGCTCACCATAGCGGCCCCGAATTACGGGCATTTCATCAACCATCAGGATGGCCTGTTCGGGCATATCAATGGGGATAATGTCACCCGCCTGAAGGTTAATTAAATCTCCGACCTTAAGGCTTTTCTCCGCAAATATTGCGGTTAGCTCAACCTTTGCATGCATCAGTTCTTCTTTTAACAAAACTGACCAGCGGTCATCTAATTCGCTCAGATCTGACTGCACACCGGCGTCCAGTATTGAGCGAATGGGTTCGATCATTGAATAGGGAAAAACAATGTGTATATCTCCACCCCCACCTTCCAGCTCAATATGGAAACTGGAAACAACAATCACTTCGGTTGGGCTGACGATATTGGCCAGGTGAGGATTGACTTCGTGGTTATGGTAATCGAAGTTCACTTCCATGATCGGTTCCCAGGCCTGCTTCAAATCCACGAAACACATATTCACGACTTTTTCTATAACGCGTAATTCGGTACTGGTAAATTCACGACCTTCGATCTTGGCATGGATGCTGCCGTCGCCTCCAAAGAAGTTGTCGACGATAATAAATACCAGTTTTGGATCCAGCATAATCATTCCGGTACCTTTTAGAGGTTGCATCTTGATTAAACTCAGACTGGTGGGTACAAACAGCGTGTGGATATACTCAGAAAACTTGATCATCTGGATACCATTGATCGATATCTCAGGCGTCTTGCGCAGCATATTAAAAAAATTAACGCGAAAGTATCGAGCGAATCGCTCGTTGATCATTTCCAGGGTGGGCAGGCGCCCCCGGATAATGCGTTCCTGATTATTAAAATCGAAAGCGCGTGCTTCTCCATCCAGCAAATCGTCTTCGACAGAGGTGTCGACAGCACCATCGTCTACCCCATGCAACAGGGCATCGACTTCATCCTGGCTTAATATGTCTGTACTCACGCTATTTCTCTGCCGTTAAATTATTGCATCACAAAATTGGTGAAAAACACGTTCTCAATCTGCCCGCCTTTACCGTATTTGTTGATCACGTTCTGAATGCTTTCCAGAACTTTTTTCTGCAGCGCCTGTTTGCCTTCTGGTGATCGCAGCTCTACAGATTTCTGCTGTGCGAAAAGCAGGGTCAGGTTGTTGCGAATCAATGGGCGGTGTTTTTCCAGCTGTTCGGTTACCTCGCTGTAATACGTCAACACCTGAATCTGTACCTGCAGAAAAGCCACTTCGTCGTCAGCAGAAAGGTTCACGGTGAAAGGCTTGAGTTCAAAATATTGTGCTTCGCCTTTACTGGGTCCTGTCTCCTCGGCTACCACCTGCTCGGTTTCATCACCGCCCAGAAACATCATGGCAACACCAGCGATTAAACCAACCAGCAATAGCGCGGCTACGATTATGATGATGAGTTTCTTTTTACTACTGGTAGTTTCTTGTTCTGGATTTTCTTCTTCAGCCATTATTGCTCTCCTGTATCAGCCAACTCTGGTGAAGCAAGGTTAATGCCATAAAGACCCCAGGCATCAGGAAATCAGCTATTTTCCATTGAATTTCAACGACTTATTAAATATGAAGATTAACGCTCAACATCAAATTGAGTTCAAAAATCAGCGCTTAAAACACATTGCGCCAGTTAATTGACACTTCGACAGAGCGTTAACTTTCAACATATTGACGCATTGGAAACAGCCTCAGTGGCTGCCTCGGGACATGCATTGCGGAGGGAAAAGCGCCTGGCGGGTTGAACCAACGACCTTGATCAGGTCTGCTGCGAAAGGAATTCCAGTGTTCTACTCCAGGACAGCGCAGCACTTTCAGCATGATAGCTGGGGCGAGGTTCACAGCTGAAGGCATGACCCGCATCCTCATAGATAAAGAATGTGCTTTGCGAATTTACCTGACGGATCTTTTCAACATCGGTTGCAGAAACCAGCTGGTCCTTCGCTCCAAAATGGAACAGAAACGGACATTTTGGTTTCTGATCAAGGTGCTGCTGAATACGGGTACCGTAATAGGCAACGGCCGCTGACAGATTCAACTGACTGGCAGCCAGGTAGGCCAGCGTACCTCCCCAGCAAAAACCGACCACAGCGACATTAACACCCGGATTGCTATCAATCACAGCGGCGATATCGAGTAGCACCTGGTCAGATTGAAGTTGCATGGCCAGTTCGCGACCGGTTTCTACATCATCATAAGTCAGGCTAATCGCAGGATCGATGCGATCAAAAAAAGCAGGTACCACCGCTCTGTAGCCATTTTCCGCAAACCGGTCAGCGATATCTCGGAGATGATCAGTCACACCAAATATTTCCTGGATAATAATTACCAGAGCGCGGGGCGCCGTGTCTGGATCACTCTGGTAAGCGGAAAATTGATGTCCGTCGGATGCGGTAAATGATTTCATGGATTGTCCTGCTTTTTTCGTTAATAACCAGTATCAACTTGGAAAGGAAAAACTAGCCCCTTCCCTGATACCCGCTGATGGCCAACGCTGAGTAATGGTCTTGCGATGCGTGTAGAACTTTACCGCATCCGGACCATAGGCGTACAGATCACCAAACAACGAGCGTTTCCAGCCACCAAAGCTATGGTAAGCAACTGGAACGGGTAGCGGCACATTAATTCCCACCATACCGACCTGGATATGATCCGAAAAATAGCGTGCAGCTTCACCATCGCGGGTAAATATACAGGTACCGTTGCCGTACTCGTGGTCATTAATAAGCTGCATCGCCTCCTGCATGGTTTTCACCCTTACAACCTGCAACACCGGTCCAAAGATTTCTTCCTGATAGCTCACCATCGTAGGTGTCACATGATCAATTAGCGTCGCACCAACAAAAAAACCCTGCTCAAACCCTGCAACCGATGGCTTGCGACCATCGACAACCACGCTTGCACCATCCTTTTCGGCGCTGTCGATGTATCCAATCACTTTCTGCTGATGTTCTCTGGTGATTAACGGTCCAAAATTATTTTCAGCATCGCTTGCTTCTCCAACCCGCAGTGCAGACATACCCGCCCGCATCTTTTCTATCAGGATATCGGCAGTATTATCCCCAACAGCAACAGCAACAGATAAAGCCATGCAACGTTCGCCGGAAGAACCGAAGGCAGCGCCCAGCAATTGATTGACCGCATTATCAATATCTGCATCGGGCATCACGATCGCATGGTTCTTCGCCCCACCCAGGGCCTGACAACGCTTTCCGTGTGCGGTTGCCGTGCTGTAGATATATTCTGCAATGGATGTAGAACCTACAAAGCTGACGGCTTTGACATGTTTGTCTGTCAAGAGCGTATCTACCGCGACTTTATCGCCATTAACAACATTCATAACGCCTTTGGGTAAACCCGCCTGCGTCAACAGCTGCGCAATGAATAGAGCGGATGAAGGATCTCGTTCGGATGGCTTCAGAACAAAGGTATTACCACAGGCAATCGCCATAGGATACATCCATAAGGGTACCATCGCAGGAAAGTTAAACGGGGTAATGCCTGCCACCACACCCAGGGGCTGGAATTCACTCCATGAATCGATATTAGGCCCCACATTTTTGCTGTATTCACCCTTCAGCAGCTCAGGAACACCACAGGCATACTCGACATTTTCAATACCGCGTTGCAGTTCACCAGCTGCGTCATGACAGATTTTACCGTGCTCCTCGCCAATCATCCGACATATCTGGTCAGCATTTTCCTCCAGCAAGGACTTGAAGCGATACATCACTGCGGCTCTTTTTGCCGGCGGCGTATTTCTCCACTCAGGAAATGCCGCTTCGGCAGCAGCAATGGCCTGTTCAACCGTCTCCACTGAGGCTAATTCAACCTGTTTACTGACTGCACCGGTAGCTGGATTGAACACATCCTGCAATCGATCTGCCTGATTTATGATTTCACCGTTAATTAAATGGCCAACTGTTATCATGATTTTTCTCTTTGATTAGTATTACGCGATCTGGAACCCGGTAAGGGCTTAATCCAGCTCGTTTATGGCATCGCCCAGGGCGTTTATCAAACTGTCTATCTCCGCCTTCTCTACTGTAAAGGGCAGCCCCATCTGAATCGCATCCCCACCGTAGCGGACGTAAAAGCCCTTATCCAGACATTTCATGGCAATTTGATACGGCCGTAAAGCAGGCTCACCAGGCGCTGGCTCGATAGTCAAAGCACCCGCCAGGCCGTAGTTGCGAATATCACTAACGTAGCGCGTGCCCTTAAGGCTATGCAACACTTCTTCAAAATAAGGTGCCATAGACTTTACTCGTTCAACCAGCCCATCGTTCTTCAGTATATCCAGCGATGCAAGACCCGCAGCACAGGCGACTGGGTGTGCTGAATAGGTATAACCATGAGGGAACTCCAGCATGTAATCCGGGCCACCTTCCTGCATAAAGGTATCATAGATATCCTGTCTGGATATCACCGCTCCCATGGGTATGACGCCATTGGTAATCTGCTTTGCAACCGTCATGATATCGGGTACCACACCAAATTCCTGCGATCCGGTAATCGAACCCATACGACCAAAGCCGGTAATGACCTCGTCAAAAATTAATAAGATATTGTGCTGCGTACAGATTTCTCTCAAGCGGTTTAAATAGCCCACGGGAGGAGGAATGACACCGGCTGAACCGGCCAGGGGTTCCACAATAACGGCAGCGATATTCGATGCATCATGTAACGCAATTAACTCATTCAGCTCATCTGCGAGGTGAGCACCATGTTGCGGCATACCTTTGACAAATTTGTTTTCCGGCAACATGGTATGTGGCAGATGCACCGCATCTATGCCCTGCCCAAATAGTGCGCGATTGGGGCCGATGCCCCCCACACTGATGCCACCCCAGTTGACACCATGGTAGCCCTTGATACGTCCAATAAAACGCGTCTTACTGGCCTGCCCCATTTTACGCCAGTAGGCACGTGCGATCTTCAACGCCGTATCAACCGACTCAGAGCCTGAACCAGTGAAAAAGACTCGATTCAGTCCCGCAGGCATTAATTCAGTAATGCGATGCGCCAGTTGAAACGATTTAGGATGGCCAAATTGAAATGCTGGTGAATAATCCAGACTTTTAATCTGCTGATGTACTGCTTCGGCAATCTCGGGACGACTATGCCCTGCCCCACAGGTCCACAAACCCGATAAACCATCAAAAATCTTACGACCATCAGCCGAGGTATAGTAGCGTCCTTCGGCTGCGACCATTAAACGCGGATTGCGTTTAAAATCCCGATTACCAGTAAATGGCATCCAGTGAGCATCCAGTTGCTCCTGGGTCAAATTATATGCCGCCAGACTGTCTGTTTTAGTAAGCATGTTCACCTCGATTGATGGGTTTTGTGTGGGCAAAGGGACAGCGCCTATTATGAACTCGGTATTAGGTTAGTAAATTACAGTTTATTTAACTATAGTTAAGCATTTAGTTAACCAAGTGCAGCTCATGAATAGTCCAGCGAATTTACTCCCCAGAAAACTCGGCGACGCTCATATCCGCCTGCTACGGATTTTCAGATCAGTGGTCGAAAGTGGTGGATTTGCAGCTACCGAAGTCGAGCTCAATATCAGCCGCCCAGCCATCAGCATGGCTATCTCAGAGCTCGAAAGCCTGCTCAATATGCGTTTATGCCATCGCGGCAGATCCGGATTTTCGGTCACCGAATCAGGTGAGCAGGTATATCAGGCGACGCTGCAGTTGCTGTCTGACCTGGAAAACTTTCGCACACAGATCAACGCCATCAATCGCGAATTAAAAGGCGAACTGAATATCGGCATTACAGACAACCTGGTTACCTACCCAAAGATGCGCGTAACCAGTTCGCTAGCTGCCCTGAAAGACAAGGGACCTGAAGTAGTCATCAATATACGCATGATCCCGCCTAACCAGATTGAAACCTCAATTCTGGATGGTCAGCTACATATTGGAGTCGTACCCGACCTGCGCACCCTGCCGGGACTCAACTATATCCCGCTGTATAAGGAAAAATCCCTGCTTTATTGCAGTCAGGGACACCCCCTGTTTGATGCTGACCACTCTACGCTAAGCGATTCAGAACTAGCCCGCTACGACGCGGTATTGCCAGCCTATCCGCAGGCAGCGAAGATAAAACAGCAACAAAAAATACTGCGCGCAACCGCCTCTTCTACCGATAGGGAAGGAACTGCTTTTCTGATACTCAGCGGACGATATCTTGGATTTCTACCCACCCATTTCGCTGAGCGCTGGGTCAAGGAAGGAGAGCTTAGAGCCGTCCAGCCCGAGCAAAGAAAATTAGTTACCCATTATTCTGCGATTACGCGTAAGGGCGGCCGATCAAATTTTATTCTGGAAGTATTTTTACAGGAATTATTAAAAACAGCGGAATGAAAAAGCACCTTTTGCAGTCTTTAATGCTGAAAGCAGTATGTGTTGACTACAGTGGGATTAATGGATAGAGATTTTATCTGCCTTTTCAGATACTTAATCCATGATAACCGGCAACAGGATTTATTTTTCAAACCCCGGCTTTGTGCGAATTATTACGATGTCAGGCTAAATCGAGACCCATATACTGCGCGCTCAATCACCTATTTACGGAGACTATTGATGAACACATTTGGAAAGGTTGGACTATTAATGATTGGTCTATCACTCAGCTTACCCGCGTTGGCCGCAAAGGATCCCAACAAAAAGGCAATACAGGCAAGACAGGGTGAGATGCAGCTGCGTTCCTACTTCGCTGGACCACTGTTTGCTATGGCTAAAGGCGATATGGATTATGATGCTGAAAAAGCCAGCATGCTCGCAAACAATCTGCAAAAACTGCTCGAAATCGACATCCGTAGCAGTTGGGTCAAAGGTAGTGACAATGAGAACTACCCGGGTGACACCACCGCCTTACCTAAAATCTGGACAACCTATCCTGAAATCGGCAACTACGGCAAAAAATACGCAACCGCCGTACGCGAACTGGCAGCAGTGGCTGGCAATGGCAAGGACCAGATGAAAAGCAAGATCGGCGCTCTGGGCAAGTCCTGTAAAGGATGCCATGACGAGTTCCGCGAAAAAGAATAACGAATAAGCTTCGCGTGGCCCCTCTTAAATTACAGAAAATCTGGGATCCAGTGACCCGACTGTGGCACTGGATCCTGGCTACCCTGGTTATCAGCAACTGGGTAATCGGTGAATTCATGTCTTTCGATAATATTCGCTGGCATTTCTACCTTGGTTACACAATCCTTGGGTTACTCGTATTCCGTATCATCTGGGGCTTTATTGGCCCGCAACCTGTGCGCTGGTCCAGTCTGCTACCCATACCCAAAAAGATTATCAAATACCTGAAAGATGCGCCGAAACGTACACCCAGTGGCACACCTGGTCATAACCCAGTTGGTGCTTTGTCCGTACTGGCGTTACTGCTGATTCTTATCTCACAGGCAACGAGCGGACTCTTCATCGAGTCGGATGATTTTTTCGAATCTGCCCCTCTGGTCGGCTATGTCAGCTCATCGGTAGTCAATAGCATGACCTGGTGGCACCATTGGTTATCAGATATCCTGTTGATACTGGTTGTTCTACATCTGTTAGCCATCCTATTTTACCGGCTATGGAAAAAAGAAAACCTGGTCAAGCCCATGATTACCGGATGGAAATGGGTGCGTGTTGATAAGTCAGAAAATACTTCGGATAACGCAGACTACGATTAGTCACCAACCTACTGAAGGCTGCATCTGATTCTGCCTGGGTCAGGGGTACAAGCTAATCAATAATAAATAGATATATTGATCTCAAATTCACCCACCTAATAGTTGTAAATCATTCCTCGACCCGCCAGGATCCCCGCGTTTAGACTCTTAGATTGACAGGCTATTAATCGATTAACAATGGACTAAAACGAAAGATGGATTTCCATCTACTGTAAGCTCGAACCAGATTTTTTGTGTCATCCATAAAAAAACCCACCGCTAGGGTGGGTTCTTTTATGGATGGCGCGCCTGGAAGGATTCGAACCTCCGACCGCTCGGTTCGTAGCCGAGTACTCTATCCAGCTGAGCTACAGGCGCCTGTCTGAAAGAGCCGAGATTTTACGGATTTTATTGCCGCTTTGCTAGCCCTATTTTAACTTTTATTCAGATATTCTCGTTGTCCGTGGCAACCTGCATGACAAAACAGTTCATAAGGGATTGTTTCACTCAATCTGGCAATCTCTGAGGCGAGTGGATTGCTGCCCCATAAGATCACTTCATCACCCGGTTTTACGTCCAGCCCGGTGACATCTATCGTGATCATGTCCATCGAGACACGCCCTACAATATCTGCTTTTTGTCCATTGACCATGACATAACCATTCATCATGTGCCTTGGATATCCATCGGCATACCCTGCTCCGACTACCGCTATCTGTTGATCGTCCTGGCAGATATAGAGACCACTATAGCCAATACGTTCGCCCTGCTTACGTGTGTTGATGGCGATAATCTCTGACTGGAACTGCATCGCAGGTTTGAGCACGCCCGCGTGGTCCTGAGCCAGTAAGGGATCGCTGCCGTACAATGCAATGCCAGCCCGCACCCAACGCCGTTGGCTAACCGGCCAGCCGAGTATGCCTGCTGAATTAGCGATACCCCATTCATAATCGTCCAGACCCAATTGACTGACCTGTTCGATCTGTTCGCCTGATTTCATGTCTTCAACATCATCGGCGTTGGCCAGGTGCGTCATTAGTCGAACCTCATCAACCGCAGCTATATTGTTCAGGCGCTGGATGACTTCGTCCATATGATGTGTTGAAAATCCAAGTCGTCCCATACCGGAATTAAACTTGACCCAGACATCTATTGAAGACGGTTCTCGGCAGGCTCTCAATAAATCGATCTGCCAGGTTTGATGTATAACGGGGTCGAGCCTGTGCGTGAAGCAAAGCTGCATTTCATTCTGGTTTACAGCGCCGCCCAGCACGACGATTTTATGCTGTATCCCCGCATCACGTAGTGCCATTGCCTCTGGCACTGTGGCCACTGCAAAGGCATCTGCCTCGGGTAATGCCTGCGCCACTTCGATTGCGCCATGCCCGTAGGCATCCGCCTTGATCACAGCAATCACCTTGCTGTCGATGGCGATATTTTTCAGGTATTGATAGTTAAAACGAATTGCGTCTAAATCAATAATGATTCTGGAGTGTCGGGTATGCATGACGGAATTAATCATCCAGGCCGTAGTCGTCAAAAGCCAGGTTTTCAAAGCGAGTGTACTGGCCCAGAAACGACAGCCGTAATGCGCCTATAGGGCCATTACGTTGTTTTCGTATCAGGATTTCAGCAGTCCCCTTGTCCGGGCTATCGGGGTTATAAACTTCGTCTCGGTAGATAAACAGGATCACATCCGCATCCTGCTCGATACCACCAGACTCGCGTAAATCAGACATTACCGGGCGTTTATCTGGGCGCTGTTCCACACTACGATTTAACTGAGATAACGCGATTACCGGCACGCTGAGTTCTTTAGCAAGCGCCTTGAGCGAGCGCGAGATTTCAGAGATTTCAGTCGCCCGGTTTTCACTGCTACCGGAAAGCTGCATTAACTGTAGATAGTCGATAACAATCAGATCCAGCCCGTGTTCGCGCTTCAAACGGCGGCAACGTGCGCGCAATTCTGTCGGAGACAATGCCGCGGTATCATCAATAAACAGCTTGGCCTTGGAGAGCATGGCTACCGAGGAGGTGAGTCTTGGCCAGTCGTGATCTTCCAGTTTTCCGGTGCGTAGATTGTGCTGATTGATGCGCCCCAGGGACGACATCATACGCATCGCGAGCTGTTCACCGGGCATCTCCATACTAAATACAGCAACCGATTTTTCACCACTTACTGCTGCGAATTCTGCCAGGTTCATGGCGAAGGTTGTTTTACCCATTGAGGGTCGCCCAGCGATTATGATCAGGTCTGAACGCTGCAGGCCAGAAGTCATTTCATCAAACTTGGTAAAGCCACTACTGATACCGGTTAAAGGCTCGTCACTACTAAATAGCTCTTCGACCTTTTTAACTGCCTTGGAGAGCAGGCTTTTGATATCTTCGAAGCCTTCGTTCTCGCCCGCGCTCTGCTCAGCTATCTGGAATACCAGGCGCTCGGCCTCATCCAGTAATTCCTTACTGGTTTTGCCGTCTGCGTTGTAAGCAGCGTTGGTAATATCATGGCCGACCTTGATCAACTTTCTCAGCACCGAGTATTCACGTACAATCTCGGCATAGGCTTTTACATTGACTGCAGTTGGCGTTTCATTGGCGAGTAGACCCAGGTAAGCAAGCCCACCGATAGAATCCAGTTCATTACGCTGTTCCAGCCAATCCTTGATGGTGACGACGTCGTAGGGCTTGTCTTCTTCTGAAAGCGCTGCGATTGCACGAAAGATTAGCGCGTGATCATGCCGATAAAAGTCTTTTTCATTGACCAGATCAGCAATCTTTTCCCAGGATTCATTATCCAGCATCAGGCCACCCAGCACCGATTGCTCGGCTTCCATCGAATGTGGTGGTACCTTGAGGTCTTCTACACGCTGACTTAATTCAGCGACTCGAGTGGCGATTTCTGACACAGTGAATATTAATTCTAGTTGGAGGAAACCATGCTACATCTAAAAAGCAGAGGTAGCCTATAAACCTGATGCCACGCGATGGTGGCGATCCTATGCTCGGGTATATCCGATACCAGAGCACAAAAGGGCTGTCAAAGACAGCCCCTTTATAGTAACAAAACTGAACCTGATTAATAATTTATTATATTAATCAGAAAGCAGCTTTTATAACTTATTCTTCACCTACGATGTCGATGATGACGTTAACGTTCACATCGGTATACAGATGAATTTCGATTTCATGCTCACCGGTAGTACGCAACGCACCTTCAGGCAGGCGCACATCACGCTTTTCAATTTCCACACCTGCTGCTGTCACTGCGTCAGCAATATCTGCAGTGCCAATAGAACCGAATAGCTTACCTTCGGTACCTACCTTAGCGGAGATGGTTACTTTATCCAGTGCTTCGATAGCCGCTTTGCGTGTCTGGGCCACTGCCAGAGCTTCAGCAGCTGCTTTCTCCAGCTCTGCGCGCTTGGCTTCAAACTCAGCCAGATTCTCAGCAGTTGCAGGTTTAGCCTTGCCACCAGGGAAAAGAAAATTACGTGCAAAACCAGCTTTTACACTGACCTTGTCACCCAAAGAACCTAAATTATCAATATTTTCCAACAGAATGATTTCCATAGGATTTGCCTCTCACTTAATCATCAGTATTCACAGGGACAGATTTAAATCGTGCTCGAAAATCTATCCAGTTATCTATAACCCCCAGCAATGCGATCACTGCCACCACCTGAGGAAAAATTATCATCATCACATACAGCAAAACCAGCAACATCTGCTTCCCGTAATGCTTTGACCAGCTATGCAATATAGCCATGCCCTGATACAGAAACGTCGCCAGCATCACCATCACCAACGCGCTTAACCAGTTCTGTTGCAGTAACACGCTGGCTATCAACAATACCAGGGTTGCTGCAGCCGCACCCTTACCCAGTCGAATCGCGTAAAACTCTTCACGAAATCCCGCTGAATCGGCCAGCCTGGCCTGAAACCAGCGACCGGCTAGCAGGGTACCAACAAAGGTACTGAACATCACCGCGACCAGCATGATATTCATCCAGTGCACAACATAGGTCAACGCTGCATCCACCTGCTCAGGATCGATACCGGGCTGTTGCTGATAGTCCTGAAACAGTACTTTCAGGAAACTGAGCCACATAGACTCGGCATCGGGCCATACAACAAACTGCAATGCGGCGACAATCATCGCCAGCCCCATTCCCACCACCAGGGTAAAAGAAATAGAGCGGGTACGACGTAATATCTCGGCCAGTACCATCAGGGGTAACCATTGAACCAGTCCAATAGTGATCCCCATCAAGGGTGATTGCGTCAGCAAATAGCTGATCACGGTAATCCCGACTATTGAGACCAGTATGGCCCGGGTACCTGATACCAGGCCCTGGGTCAGGATGATCAGACCAACTATCGCTCCACTTAAGATCGATAGTATCGGGATAAACAGAGACAGTAGCGCGAGAATACCGGCTACTGTAGCTGCATGCATCGGTCCTTTCAGGGCATATCTTGCTATTGCTAACATGACACTCCAGAAAAACCGAAGCTATATATTAATGTTGATCGGTATAGGGCAGCAGTGACAGAAAACGCGCGCGTTTAATAGCGGTTGCCAACTGGCGCTGATATTTTGCCTTAGTACCGGTTACACGACTGGGTACAATCTTACCAGTTTCGGTGATGTACTCTTTTAGTGTTTCCAGATCTTTGTAATCAATTGCATCAGCGTCATCTGAGCTGAACTTACAGAATCTTTTACGACGGAAATAACGTGACATTATTCTTCTCCCTCTTCAACGGTTTCAGCAACTTCTTCTTCAACATCCAAATCATCTTCATCAGCATCGGCAGTTTCTGTACGTGCTGGTTTGCGTTCGGATTTAGCAGACTCTTCTTTTTCAACTGCAGTCATCATAGGTGATTTAGCGGTAACAGCATGCTTCATTGTCAAAGTCAGATGACGCAGAACGGCATCGTTAAAGCGGAAGATGGATTCCAGTTCTTCAAGAATTTCAGCAGAACATTCGATGTTCATCAGCACGTAATGCGCTTTGTGGATTTTCTTGATCGGGAATTCAAGGTGACGGCGACCCCAGTCTTCTTCACGATGAACGGCACCGCCAGAAGCTGTGATCATATTGCGATAGCGTTCCATCATGGCAGGAACCTGCTCGCTCTGGTCGGGATGGACCAGATAAACTATTTCGTAATGTCTCATAACATCCTCATGGAATAAGCCCCCTGTCTACGAAAACAGTGGAGCGAGAAGTTTAAGGAGCGCGGATTCTACATGAGCAATGCCGCTATCGCAAGGTTTGACAGGGTTTCAGGCGAAATTAACTAGCCATGTTCGGATAATGTTCTCAGGGTAGCAAGCATCAGCGGGCGAAGTTCCGCCTTTGCCGATGAGTACAGGGTCATGAGTTCGCGGATATCATCCGGAAACGACAGGCACAATGGATCATGTTCGACGTGCTGTTCATCCATCCACCCCGCGGGATACTTAAGATGCGCTTCAAAACGCCGCGCGAGTTCGTCGCTGATGGGTTCGAAGGGGTTGTCCAGTAAGGTATCGAGCGCCCCCTGCTCCAGCTTGATTGCCTTCAGAAAACGTTCTACCGATGCAGCATCGTGTTTAATCTCCCGGTAAGCGTTACTCAGGTTCTGGTGCCGGATCGCCTGTTGATCTCGATGGTCGGGACGGATCGGTCCCAGTCCAAACATTAACCAGCACGGTGAACTGTGCGTAGCTTCGGCGATCTTGACGACGTCATCTGGACCCGGCATCGAGATACCCGCTTCATAGTTGCCGAGGCGCGATGCACTCCACTCGGGTATCTGTTTAAGTAATGCGGCCTGGGTATTCAACCCGGCCATTTTGCGCGCCATTTTTATTCTGGCAGCGATGGTGATTTCGCTCATAGAAAAATCCAAAACAATTATTTTACAAGATTCTTGATATTTTTATTGACTTACTTGTTTTTAAAATTATACTTCCGCGCCATCTTAAACAGGAAACAAACATGATTTTATTTCGCAACATTTTTTCAATACACGCAAGCGCTGCCCAGCAACCCGGGCGGGAACAGCTGTGTGTGCTCAAACAAAATGATGATGCAATAAAATAGCCTTCCATAATTTCTGGAAGGTGCGATTGCTGCCTTCCAGGTTCCAAGGGCCTGTTACCAGACCCTCCAAAGACCCCGGTTGTCAGCGTGATTACCGGGGTTTTTTTATGCCTCGAAAAAATTACTGATCGTTAGCTTAATGGATAAAGCACCCGACTCTTAATCGGGTTGATGTCGGTTCGACTCCGATGCGATCAACCAGGTTGGAACTGACGTTTAATCTTTAGCGGGTCCGGTTACCTCAGGAATGGGGGCCGGTTCGGCGCGGCGAAGCTTTAATCGCAAGCTGTGTATCAAAGCTTAACGGCACTTCAACACCAGCGAAGATAGCTCAGTATGGTAGAGCGATTGATTTAGATTCAATTTGTCGAAGGTTCGAATCCTTCTCTTCAAGATAGAAGATAGCTCAACGGGTTAGAGCAGCGTACTCATAATACGTAGGTTGCAGGTTCGATTCCTGCTCTTTTCGCCCGGCCCTGTAAAGGCCACAAAACTGACCGCAAGGTCAAACGGGAGGTACCCCGGTGATTCCTGATAGCAGTCGGATCTGGAAACACAACGGTTTAAGTGCTCTGTATGACAGCAGCAGGCATTTGCAAAAACTGTAACGGTTATATAGCAACAGCGAAGTCGAGTCGCGCGCAGGACAGGATGTCGATGTTATAGGACCAGAGCAGTTGGAGCGGGTGTTCTCAAGCTATCATCCGCGCTTAAACCGTGGGGTGAATCCTTATTTTTAACAGACCCTAACTTATAAGGAAGAAGACAATGAAGTTTTTAAAGTTATACCAACGTTACGTCATTGCAGAATATCAACGTGGACTGGTCATAAATGAAGGTTCCGTTGAGCGCATTCTGGAGCCTGGCGTATATAGAATTTTTAACCCGTTCGGTCGCGTTCAGGTCAAGCTATACGATGTCACACAGGATAGCTTTGATTATCCGCAGTTCGATGTGCTGGCTGAACGTCATCCACAACTAGTGGAACGTTACTTCCAGGTTACTGAGTTAAAGGATAACGAAGTCGGTCTGGTTTACCGCAAGGATGTGCTGGACGATGTTATTGCGCCAGGCAACCGTGTCGTTTTCTGGAAGGGACCAGTAGCAACCCGCGTCGAGGTCATCAATCTGGACGAAGGCTATGAATTGTCTGCGGACAGAGCCAAGGTGCTGGCACGTATCCGTAATGTGACTCTGGCACGTAAATTGGCAAGCTTTATCACCATCAGCGAAGTGGCCGATGAATTTGTTGGTCTGCTGATTGTGGATGGCAAGCTGTTGCGTACCCTGAATGCAGGTCTGTATGTATTCTGGACCTTCAACCGTAGTATTAAGGTTGAACTGGTGGATACCCGTGTACAGAGCATGGAAGTGAGTGGACAGGAAATCCTCACCAGCGACAAGGTGACCTTACGTGTCAACCTGTCGGCAGCCTACCAGGTCAGCGATCCGGTCAAGGCAAGGAATGCCTACAGGGACTGGAGCGATACCCTGTATCGCGAACTGCAGTTTGGTTTGCGTCAGGTGATTGCAGTACGTTCACTGGATGAACTACTCAGCGACAAGGGCGTACTGGACCGTGAAGTATTCCAGTATGTGCGTGACAAGGTGACCGAACAGGGTATTGAGGTGAGAAGTGTTGGCGTCAAGGATGTCATTCTACCGGGTGATATGAAGGATATTTTGAACCAGGTAGTCGCAGCAGAGAAGGCTGCACAGGCCAACATCATCAAGCGTCGTGAAGAAACTGCGGCAACCCGTTCGCTGTTGAACACTGCGCGCCTGATGGACCAGAACCCTACCCTGTTGCGTTTGAAGGAACTGGAGGTTCTGGAAAAGGTGACTGAGAAGGTTGATCACATGACTGTATTCGGTGGGCTGGAAGGCGTACTGAAGGATACCGTCAGGATCAATGTGTAAATGAAAATCTGACTCAGGTAATTGGGCCTGAGTCAGTTAAGGAGAAGAACAATGCCTGTTATGAAAATGCTGAACAAAGGCAAGGTCCCGGTCAAGATCTGGACCGATGAAATAGATTTCAGCTCGATAGAACAATTAAGTCGGATGGCGGAATTACCCATCATCCACAGTCATATCGCGGCCATGCCGGATGTGCACTGTGGCAAAGGAGCCACAGTAGGTTCGGTGATCCCGACTTTGAAAGCCATTATCCCGGCAGCGGTTGGGGTGGATATAGGTTGCGGTATGAATGCGGTGCGGCTTTCATTAAAAGCCGATCAATTACCCGACAGCCTGAAAGCGGTACGTCTGGCTATTGAAAAAGTGGTGCCAGTAGGTTTTGACATGCATCAGCGTGATGTTGCTCGTAACTCAACCATACGCGCGCTGCAGGATGGCCTGAGTGATATCGTCGGCAAACATCCGGCGATTGCGAAGATGCAGAAAAAAGCGCATCAAACCTGGGTAAGACAACTGGGTACCTTAGGTGGTGGCAACCACTTCATCGAGCTGTGTATCGATGAAAACCAGGATGTCTGGATTATGTTGCACTCCGGTAGCCGTGGTGTCGGTAACGCCATTGGGCGTTACTTTATCGAACAGGCTAAACGCGATATGGAAGGCCATCTGGGCCAATTGCCGCATAAGGATCTGGCTTACTTTAGTGAAGGTAGCGCGCACTTTGACGACTATGTTGAAGCCGTACACTGGGCGCAGGACTATGCCCTGTGGAACCGGCGCGAAATGATGCGTTTGATTGTCGACGCGTTGAAAACGGTACTCCCGAATTTCACGGCAACCAAAGAGGCGATCAACTGCCATCATAATTACGTGGCTGTTGAGAATCATTACGACGCGCAGGTTTACCTGACACGTAAGGGCGCCATCCACGCGGCCGAAGGCGAACTGGGGATTATCCCTGGCAGCATGGGTGCACGCTCCTTCATCGTACGTGGAAAAGGGAACAAAGCGTCATTCTGTTCCTGCTCACACGGCGCGGGACGCGTCATGAGTCGAACCCAGGCCAAAAAGCAGTTCAGCCATCGCGACGTAGAAACACAAACCGCAGGCGTCGAATGCCGTAAGGACAAAGGCATCGTGGATGAAATCCCAGCCGCGTACAAGGACATCGACAAGGTTATGCAAAACCAGTCCGATCTGGTGGATATTGTGCATACCCTGAAGCAGGTGGTTTGTGTGAAGGGGTAATAAGTACCGCCTGATTGGAGGCGGTACATTTTCAGGAATATAAACATGAAAAAGGAACACATACAGGAAATCATTCATTGCTTACCCGATGATCGAACGCTCTTTCATTACCATAAGGATCGCTACGCCCTGTGGTTATTGTCCAGTCATGCTGGCAAGGGTTGTTCCATTGGGCAGTTAAAGCAGTCACCTTTTGCGCGTCTGTTAAATAAACCGTTGATCAAAGAATTAATGGCCAACCATGGCAGGGCTCAAGTGTGCGCAGAGGATTTCACCTATTCGTGGAGTGAGCCTTCTACCACCTTTATGCTCACCCTGGATAGTTGGGGTGGACGCAGTCAAGCCTACGACCAGACCACGCGTGGAGACTACAACCTTGTTTTACAGCTAAACTTCTCTAATCAACATAATGACTTTTTCCATCGCAGGATCTCTAAGGGATGGCAGGATGACCTGCGTTCATTTTCGCACCCGGTGCTAGATAAAGATAAACGTCGTTTCAAACACGAAACCCTGGCCTGGTCACGTATGGATATTGACCTTGAGCGCGGAGAAGCATTAATTGAAGAAATTCAAAATGACTGGCTGCGCTACGCTAAAAGATGGCAACGCTGTGCCAGCAAGCAATTTGCCTGCGCCGCCTGCCCGATAAAAGACCAGAAAGACCAGGTCAGTTTCTACCTCGAGCATATCCTCAAACCCTATTACAACATCTGGGCTGAAGCAATGCTGGCAGCAACCTTGTGGTTTCTACATGTGGAACTGGGCATTAACCGGATCTTTTATCACGACTATGCAACCGGTTGCCAGTTGAAGAAGATCACCGGCAGAAAACCGCCTCGCTCAATCTATACCGATTTACCGCGTCAATTCTGCTTCAAACAAACCACTCAGGCACCTGAATTCCTGTTACAGGATAAACGTTTTAGCAAACGCCTGAAAAAACTGTCGCGCAGTCCGCTGCATTGGCAGGCCCTGCATCTGGAGCAAAGCCATGCCTGGGCGTAGAAATCGCGTGGCGATGAATCCGTTATTGCGCAAAGGTGGTGTGCACCAACGTAGTCGCTCTGCAGAGCGCGGTAATCGACATCAGCATTTACAGCAAATGGTAGATGAGTGGTATATAGATGATGAATTAGGCAGGGAATCCGATGATAGGCATTTGATTCCGCCCTCCCCTGATGACATCTAAAGAAGGTCAACGGTCGCGGGATTAAGAAGGCAAGTCCCCTTGTTGTTTGGAAAAATCAATTCTCTCAAATACTCTTCTCAGCTTTTCAGCCTTAACTGGATTCAGAGAATTCACATACTGGATACGACCCGACAGATAGGCAGGGAAATCCGGATGATTCAACCTGTTCTGACTAGCCGCACCATGACGAATGCAATTATTTAAAATCGCTTTTAACTCATCGTAGTAACTACGCTCAATGTTAGGTGTATTGTTGATAACAATGCCCACCAGCTTCTGTTTTTGATGGCTGGCTTTAAGGCGCGTTTTTTTAAAATTCAGCTCAAAACCTTCTTCAATACATATACTGCCAATCAATGGTTCTAAAAAATTCCAGTCCCGATGCTGGTCCGTTGAAAAAGCTAAATCATCAGCATAGCGTGAATAAACCAGACCCAGGCTTGCAGCTAACCCACTAAGGCGCCGATCCAGCCGCAGCATCACCGCATTGGAAAGTACCGGTGAAGACGGTGCACCCTGCGCCAGATGTCTTTGCTTAACGCGTTGACGTTGTTGAGGGTCGAGTTGAGATAACTCAGGCACGCCTGACACACAGCGGTGTGTACATAGGTTGGTTAGCGTGCTCGCGATCAGTTTGTTATAGCCGAGATTTCTGAATACCTGATAGACAGGCAACCAGTCTATAGACTGAAAGAAATGTGCCAGGTCGTAAACTAATAAATACCTTTTCCCAGTATGATTTCTGGCATGGGTTAAGCAGCTATGTTTAGCCCTAAATCCATGAGCTGCTTCATGAACCGGCGCATGACAGAGAATATCTTGCGCTA
This sequence comes from Gammaproteobacteria bacterium, assembly GCA_050288105.1. Lineage (GTDB taxonomy): Bacteria > Pseudomonadota > Gammaproteobacteria > JACNJF01. Next base: position 44,253 of record JBNKDE010000001.1, on the reverse strand, counting down.
TTTTTTGTTGTAGAAATTTTAATAAGCTTTTAGGTGATTCAATTAATCGAACTCCCCCACTGGGTTTATTAACACAGTGATAGTGATAATGCTGCAGTTGATCGCGATAATCACCATGACGAAATTTGGTATCACAAAGCCAGTCTAGCTGCGACTGGGTAATACCAAACCAGAACAGTAAATCATTAGTTGTTGCCAGGGAGGGAGAACTCTCGCAAGCCGGTTCATGACCTTGCAGTGCGTACTGAACAATTTTCGGTTTTTTCACAAACCAGTTAAACCAGCAGCTTACCAGTGGGTGCTGGTCAACAAAGTGATGTATCTCTTGCTGGGAAGGTTTAACAGGAAAGGCCAGTAATAACTGATTAATCAGTTGATCAATATCATCAGGTAACGCATCGATTGCTTGAATTGCGCTCGACAACAGGGTGGTGTAGTGCCATTCGGCGCTGTAAAACCAGTAACTTAATTGCTGAGCGAAATCACTTCGCTGTCGGCCATGCAAAATGTTCTCCTTATGAAATAAAAAACGGACACCCAACTCAGGGTCCGCATGAACTTGATTGCACGCAGTGCAACGACGTTCCTGCTACGTTAAGGATGTAATCATTGCACCCTGGGGTAGCCCCAGAGCCCGATAAACACCAGGATTACCGGTTAGTGCTTGGGTGTCCGTTGTTCAAAGGTATGTAACTACGCAACAAAAATCAATCATCTCGTCTCGAGCGATTAATTTCATACAGGCAAACCCCGGTCGCCACCGACACATTCAGGCTTTCCACCTGACCCAGCATCGGGAGCTTGACCAGGTAATCGCATTGTTCGGCGGTCAGGCGGCGGATGCCTTCGCCTTCCGCACCCATCACCACCGCGACGGGACCGCGTAGTGTTTCCTGATACAGGGTTTTGTCGGCATCGCCGCTGGTGCCGACCAGCCAGATACCGGCGTCTTTCATTTCTTTCAGGCTTCTGGCGAGATTGGTCACAGTAATTAAGGGGACAGACTCAGCTGCACCGGCAGCGACCTTTTTCACCACCGGCGTAATGCCTACCGCACGGTCTTTGGGCACAATCACCGCCCTGACCCCGGCGGCGTCAGCCGTGCGCAGACAGGCACCCAGGTTATGCGGATCCTGCACGCCATCCAGCACCAGATACAGATCACTGTCGCTGACATTGAGTAATAACTCTTTCAGGCTGACAGCTTTGGCATGCTGCGCACTCACCTTGAGTACGCAACCCTGATGCTTGTCGGTGTTGGCCAGCTCGGTCAGCTTCTCCCGGTCGACTTTTTGCAGCGCTAGTTGCTTCTGTTTGGCGAGGCTGATGATCTGCTGCAGGCGCTGGTTTTTCGTTTCCTGAAAATACAGCGCCTCGCAGTCATCAATCGAGAATTGCAGCATTTTCTTAACTGCATGCAAGCCATAAACGTACTGACCAGACATTACTTCTTCCGTCTAGAGGTTTTCTTGTTGGTTTTATTTTTTGAATGCGTTTTCTTTTTACCGCTGTTTTTCGCAGCACGTGGTTTTTTACCACGCGTATTTTTATCGGCACTGTTGTCGGTTCCAGTAAATTTACTGGATGAACTCGCAATCAGGTCAAAATCGATCTTGCGTTCGTCCATATCCACGCGTGCGACCTGTACCGTTACGCGGTCCCCGAGCTGATATACGCGTCCGGTTTTCTCGCCAACCAGTCGATGATGCGCCGCATCGAAGTGATAATAATCGCGCTTTAACGAAGTCACGTGTACCAGGCCATCGATCATTAAATCCTTCAACTGCACGAACATGCCAAAACCGGTCACCGAGGTGACCAGGCCATCGTACTGCTGGCCGACATGCTTCTGTAAAAACTCGCATTTCAACCAGTCTGCAGCATCGCGCGTGGCTTCGTCGGCACGACGCTCGAAGCGTGAACAGCTCTCGCCTAACGCTGTCATCATGTCAGGTTTGTAGGCAAAATCACTGGCGTCGCCACCCTGCAGGACATGGCGAATACCCCTGTGTACCAGCAGATCCGGGTAGCGCCGAATCGGTGAGGTAAAATGGGCATAATCAGTGAGCGCCAGGCCGAAGTGTCCGGTTTTGGTATCCGGGCTGTAGCAGGCCTGTAACAACGAGCGCAGCATGACGGTCTGGATCATATCGAATTCTTCCAGGTCCTTGATCTGCTCCAGCGCTTCGGCGTACTGCTGCGGTGTCGGTTCCAGCCCCTGCATACGCACACCATATACCGCAAGGAATTCAATCATTCCCGGCACCTTGTCTGGATTGGGTCCGGCATGTACGCGGTAAAGTGATGGGATTTTATGTTTCTTGAGGAATTTCGCCGCGCAAATGTTGGCGGCAATCATGCATTCCTCAATCACCAGATGCGCTTCGTTGCGCTCGTAGGGATGGATATTCTCGATCTTGCGCTGTTCGTTATATTCGAATACCACTTCCTGCGTATCAAACTCGATAGCATGGCGTCTTTTGCGCGCTTTGGCCAATGACTGGTAAACCAGCTTCAGGTTTTGCAGGGCATGTCTGAGCGGTTCACAGGTGGCATCTTCTCCCCCCTGAAACAGGAATGCATCCACCTGATCGTAAATCAGTCGCGCATGCGAATGGATGATGCCCTCATGGAACTGGTAGCTCTTAATGGTCCCATTGAGCGACACTTCCATCTCGCACACCATAACCAGGCGATCCACCTTGGGATTCAGCGAGCAAAGGCCGTTCGACAGCACCTCAGGCAGCATGGGGATGACTTCGCCCGGAAAATATACCGAGGTTCCCCGGATCACTGCTTCCTTATCAATGGCGGAATCTTTGTGCACATAGTGCGAGACATCTGCGATGGCGACAAACAGGCGGAAACCGGTATCACTTTCCTCGCAGTAGACCGCATCGTCAAAGTCGCGCGCATCGGCGCCATCGATGGTGACAAATGGCCGCTCGCGTAGATCCAGACGGCCTTTCTTATCTGGCTCCTCAACTTCAGAGGGAATCTGGTGCACCTGTTGTAACACGGCGTCATTCCATTTGTGCGGAATATCGTGCGTGTTAAGCGCGATAGTCACCTCCAGCCCGGGCGCATTTTCCTTACCCAGCACGGTTTCGATCATACCGATGGGCTGATTATGCTGGTCGGGATACTCGAGGATTCGGACCAGCACGATATCGCCCTGGCGCGCGCTATGGTCGTAATCCTGGCTCAGCAGGATGTCATCATTCAGACGCTTGTCGTCAGGAATGACAAAATGTATGCCTTTTTCGCGGTAATAGCGCCCGACCACCGACTGGTGCGCGCGCTCCAGCACTGCCACCACATGACCCTCGTTGCGTTCGCGACGCGGATCATAGCCGGTGATTTTCACCGCAGCCTTATCGCCATTCATCAGTTTGCGCATTTCGCGCGCCGAGATAAAGATATCCTTACCGCCCGCTTCCGGGGTCAAAAAACCAAAACCATCCGGGTGAGCCTGTACATAGCCCTTGACCAGGTCCATATGCTCGAAACTGAGGAAGCCACCGCGGCGGTTCTTGAACACCTGTCCATCGCGCGCCATTGCATTCAGGCGGCGGCGAATCGCCTCGATATCCTCTTCGGATTCGTAATTCAGGATTTCAGCGATATGTTCCAGGCTGATGGGAACAGTCTGTTGGTTGATGAGGTCGAGCAGGTACTCGCGGCTGGCGACTGGACGGTCGTAATTTTGAGCTTCTCGCTCTTTAAAAGGGTCTTTTATCAAAATATCTTACTTAATTATAAAAAAATCAGGCGACAGTATATAGAAAGCGGTCAAAAGCCACACTCAATTATTGACTTTTAATAAAGCTCAGGTATATTTCGCGTCCTCACCTTGCCCAGGTGGCGGAATTGGTAGACGCGCTAGCTTCAGGTGCTAGTGGCCTTACGGTCGTGGAGGTTCAAGTCCTCTCCTGGGCACCAACAAATGACTGTATACCTTGCTTTCCTCCAGTTTTGGGACACTTTTTGGACAGTGTGTTTTTAAAATTCAATGATTTAGCGATTTGGCAACCGTTAAATTTAGTTCTGCATCAATTTCATTCGCAGTAGAATTTTTCGATGTGTTCTTTCCTGACCTGGTAATCTGCATAAAGCACGATTTTCCATGCGCCTGATGGTGTTGGGTGTGCGCTGCCTTGCCCGATCAGGCCTTTTGCTTTGCTGTATAGCTCTAAATAGATTGTTTCTACTTTCCCTGGGGTGACTCTGCCGCGCCAGATGCCGAGTTGTCCGTTGGTGTCACCCAGCTTCCAGCGTAACCCTTCACAGTTGCTTTCGTCTGCTGCTGCGGAGAATGAGAGTAGTAGTAAAATTGGTATTAAAATCCTTTTCATTGCCCTGACCTTGTTTGAAATAAATCCAGTATATCAATATTGCGATAATTTCATCAAATTTTGGCGTTGTACGTGGTTATTTACCTGTTTTGTTAGTTAAAATCATACCCTGAAGCGCTTTTTAATAATGTCTGCTCTGTCGAATCAGGCGATGTCAGCGATGTGCAACCTAAAAATAAATCTGGTGTTGCTGCTGATGTGTTTGTTGTATCAAGCGCGTCTATTGTGGTCATTGCGGCATTGCTAGAAAACATTCTTATAAAAGAGGTTCCAGAAGATGTTCCTAAAGCGCCAACGGTTACGATACTGGTACACCCAGTTAGCATATAATTAAATATGTCACCAGATGGGAAATTAGTTGCTGGGAAGCTGGTCAGCCCTGTGCAGTTTCCCCACGTCAAATTTAGGTTTGTTGCAGATGTAAACGTCAGCGCAGGGAAAGATGTTAAACCAGAGCACTTATACCATGTGGCGCCAAAATCTAAACCAGATGCAACGTTAAGAGATGGGAAGCTAGTTAATCCAGAGCAGTCAGTCCATGCTTGATAAAAATTAGTAACAGATGATGTGTCTATTGCTGGGAACGATGTTAATCCAGTACAGCTATCCCATGCATTACTAAGATTTAACGCAGCGCTAAAATCTATCAATGGAAATGACGTTAATCCAGTACACCCCTTCCATGCCCCGCTGAAATTAGTGCAGCTTGTTAAATCAACCAAAGGAAACGATGTTAGTCCTGAGCAATTTTGCCACGCCTGATCAGCCTCAATGGCGCCTGACATATCAGTTGGTGTGAATGTCACTATGCCTGTGCAATTTTGCCAGGCACTATAAAAATCAGTGCCGGACGACAAATCAATATCAGGGAATGAGGTTAAACCTGTGCAGCCTCTCCATGTTGCCTGAAAACGATCGCCAACAGGAACACTAATAACCGGAAATGACGTTAAGCCTGTGCAGTCTTCCCAGGTGCTGTTGAAACTGGTGGCTGCTGGAAAACTCAACGCTGGGAATGAGGTTAAACCAGAACATCCATCCCAGGCACCGGATGCAGAGGTAACATTCGTCAGTGTGACAGATGAAAAACTGGTCAGGTTGGTTAAATTTCTGAATGACCTGTAAATACTGGTTATTGAATCAGCTTTAGTGACATCGATATCAGAGAATGTATCTGTTAAAAATTGGAACGTTGTGCAGGCTGATGATTTAACAGTAATTATGCCGCTTGCTACTGAACTTTGCGCCCCCGCAGCATACGGGACAAATGTCCCATCACCCCAGTCAACAGAAAAAGCCGCGTTACAATATATCGTATTTACGCTTGTGTAATCTAAGGGAGTTGCAACAGCTTCGAACCCAGCTGCGGCTACGGCAAATTTAAATAACCCGATATGCTCAGCCATGTTTTAAACGTATGTGATTGACAGCGTCATGGTTCGCCCGCTGGTGGTCTCGGTAAATACAATATTATCAACGCGCTCGACCGGGACAATGTCTCCCGCATCATCAGTTATGTTAACTGTTGTGCTGGTGATATCCGCAGGGCCTGCTGTGAATACCTCATCGCCAATTGCAGCCCCGCCACTGGTGCCAACGCCAGGCTGTGCCGCTGCATCCAGGTTGGTTTTTTGTTTAGGGCCGCTGACTGCTCGGGTGTTGGCGTTGATTGCTTTGGTCATGCGATTCAGCATTTCTGCTGTGATTACATCACCAGGCTTAACGCCTTTTAACCACTCGTTGTTCATTACAAAGTGAACCCTAGCGGGGAAAAATCGACCTCATCATAAACGTCGAATTCCTTTGTTCCGGTAGTGAGGTTTAGATCTACATCGGTTGAGCTGGCGATATTGTCAACCGCATCCGGTATTGATGCGATAAACTTCCAGGTATTTTCGTTATATGCAAATGAAAACCTGATCCTGTAATTATCGCCCTGCTGGCTGACATTGATGGCAGTACACAGGACGGTATTGATCGCGTAACTGTTCCAGATGACCGAATTTACCTTGCCCAGATAGGTATCAATGAGCGTTTTCGGAAAGGCTGTATCGGTATACTCAAAATCATAGGTAACTCGTGGGCGCTCTACTTCGGCGCTGAAGGCGGGCTTCACTATTGAATATTGCCACAGCAGCTGCTCTGCTACGGTGTAAACGGTTTCCATCGCTGCGCCATTTATATCTAGCGCCGTTTCTTCGACGGTGGTGGCTGCGTTGCATTGAACGGTGGCGTTGGAGGATCCGCTCACGCTCCCTGGATCATGGTAGTACTCAATGCGCGCCTGATAGACATCGCCGGACAATGCAGACACGATAATGCTCTGTACGGTGATCGATGAATCATCCGCCGGGTCAATATGATCGCCGTACTGAGGCATAGCTGGGTCATCAAGAGCAGCCTTTAGTAGGGCGTCAGGCGTGCCTGTTACGCCGGTTATATGAGCAATACGTGTGGCCCTGTCACCGTTTTTATCACGAACCCAGGTGCTGCCGCTTTTTAGATCGATTTTTACTGCCATAGGTTATCCGGCTACTGCGTAGGGTTTCTGGTTTTTGATGGCGTCTAATATTTGCGCCTGCCAACGATTGTTTTCTTCCAGCGCCTTTGATGTTTTATCATCTTTCTGACCTTCAAGCTCACGTAGCTTATTTAAATAATCAGCGTTGCCGTTTGACCGATTAAAATCACCCAGCTGGTAGCCACCAGGTACACTGCCCGCACCTGCGAACTGGTCTGGGTTGTTTTTTTGCCATTGCTCCAGCATGTCATTGCCCTGTAGCCAGGTGATGGCATTAATGACTTCGGCAATAGACGCAAAACCATCATTAATACCTTTAAAAAAGCTTTTGATTGTGTGCAGACGTTCTTCGCTAAAGCTGTTAGTAAAATCTGTGATGTTTCGGGTCAATCCAATCACTAGATCATTAAGCCCTGCTTCACCTATTTTGACTGCCAGAGTAGAAAATGCCTGATTCATGTTTGAAAACGCTGGGCCTAAATTATTCATCTGGTCAGCCATGGCGGTGCCGAATTTTTCACGCCCTATCGATTGCAGGTATTGCTCGATTTCCTTCGCGTTCTTGCCAACGGTAGTGGCTACGCCCTGGAACGTGAACGTGACTTCTTCACCCTGTGATTTTGCTTTGATGCCAAATTCTTTCAGCCGCTCAAATTCACCCGTGGCGGCGTCTGCGACTGCTTCTATCATCTGGTTTAGATCTTTACCCATTGCCGCTGCAGTGTTGCCGTAGCTGGTGAGTGCGGCTTCTGATGGATCAAGGCCCAGGGCTTTCATTTTGATAAATGCTTCGGTCCAGTTGTTTAAATCGAATGGTGTGGTGACGGCAAACTTCTGGATTTTTTCAAAGGCGCTGGCTGATGCTTCAGCACTACCTGTAACCGTGGTTAAGCTTGATTTTAAGGTCTGCATTTCGCGGTTGGTGTTGACTATGCCACCTATTAACGCGCCCATGCCACCGATACCAGCCAGAGCCAGCAATTTTGTATGCAGGCCGCCTACGGTTTTACCCATATCGGAAAAATCTTTTTTAAAGCCTTTTACTACGCCTTTTGTTTTATCTTTGGCGGTGAGTAAAAAACGGGTCTCGTGTGTGCTGACTGGCATAATTATTCCGATATTGATTCAAGCACTATTTTTTTATAAGCGGCATAGCCGACAAGCTCTGCAACGGGTAAATCACGCACGGTTGATACGCTCTGGCCAATGTACCCCGCATATTCATAAGCCAGGAATAACAGCGCATCGTCTTTTACTCCTTTTCCATTTCTTCAATTGCTTTTTCTGTGAAACTGCTGTAACCAATGTCACCAGAAATCACCAGCGCCAACGTGCGGATTACGTCATAGTCATAATCGTTATTTAGCGAGGCAAGGCTGTTATCCTTAAATATTTTTGAGCCATCAGCATTTAATGCGCGTTCCTTCACCGTCATGCAAGTCCGGTTTACTTCACCACTGGCGCTGTCAATAATTGATTGCTGGCTACCTGTCACTGGCTTCCAGTAAACCTTGACAGGTTTACCTTCGTTATCACGCCATTCTGTGACTGTACAATGATGCATTTCACCAGATAGCGCATTAGCCAAATGACGCGCGCCGATTTCTGCAATGTTCATTGATTAAACCACCGCACCGACAGTTTTAGCGCCGGATCCCAACAGAGTGGCAGTCTTTGTTACCATCGAACCCTTTTCATTAGCGCGGCCAAGGTTTGTCACCAAAGCGCTTATAGAATTTGTTTCCGCACCTGAGGCATCACCTTCAGGCTGATAAACTGCAGTCACTGTTGCACCAATTTCAAGCGCGCCCTGCCCAGTTGCATCAGCTTTATCCCAATGCAGCTCTGCCGTATAGTTTCGAGTGATATCACCGGCGACATAGGTCAATTCCTGATCACCAAGTTCTGAATCATCAATCGCTTCACAGCTTTCGCTTTCTGAGATTGACTTAAGGCCTGCAACGGTAACAGCACCAATTTTTAAAACTCCATTACGACCAACTACTTTAGCCATTTTCTTTACCCTCTTTTACGGTTTCAGTTGTTTGTTCTGGCTCCGGTTTTTCGTCCGTCCAGCCTTTTAGTTTCATTGCCTCGACGCCACCAGGGCGCACAAGGATTGGATGCTTATATTCCGGGTCGGCCTCTGGGTGCCACATTTCAACATTCATGAGTTACGCCTCCGCCGACGTGTCGCTGTGTTCATAAATCAGGTTGTATTCCATGACCAAACGGCCAACAGGCTGTTGTGTTTCACCACCTTCGATCTCTGGATCTGAATCTGACTCTATGTTTAGGTCAAAGACATAGTCGAGGCCCAGGCTACGATCTGCAGTCAAGGCGGCATAGACTTCTGCACTGATCTGGTTGAGCTCTGTTTCCAGGTTGGTGGTGTCCTGGACGTGTGCCGCGATCCGTACGGTAAGCTGGCGCATGATATCGCCCAGGTAGGCATGTTCTGGCGAGAGCACATCAGGGCCTTGTGCAATGCTTAATGCGGGCAGTACGTCAGGTTTATACGCTCTGGCACGCTTTACGTTGCTGCCGGTTGTTGCCAGGCCAGTCAGCAAGGTTAAAACGGTCTGTAGTATGGTTTCGCGTCTATGCATGGTTAGCTCTCATATTTTGTTTTAAGGCGTTCATATTCCGCACGGTCACGAGCTTCCTCAGCTTCTGCCTGTGCCTTTCTTGTTGGGAATCCTGACACCTTACTTGTGTACTCATCACAGAGATCACATTCCATCGCCTCTTCTGCAGAGCCGTGATCATGTGTTACATCGCCATAAGGACCACCACCATCTTCATCACTTGTCGCTGTCATTCTCCAGCGGCCTGTGCCGTTGCCGTCCTTGTCTGCAATTTGATTAGGTTGTATAAACCAAGCCATAATAATTACCCTAAAAAAAATTAATCAGTTATTAAATTTATCCGGCTCTTTCCTCAGCCAGGACATTAAATACGCGATCAAATGCAAATGAATCTGCTGGATTGAAATCGTTTCCAACTGCTTGCCGTAAATCGCTGGCTAAGGACACCGCATCGGTTAATTCAGGTGAAGCGCCACACGCTTCGATGCGGTTAACAATTTCGCCCAATGCTTCATAAAGTGTGTTTTGATCAATAGAGCACATAGTTAATCTGCCTCCAGCACCAGCGTGACAGCACGGTCACCCGGTTCTTTTTCGCGCACGGTATAAAAGTTGCCTGCTACCGTGATGGTTGAGCCGATAGCGACCTTGTCAGCATCTTCACGCACCAGCATCAGGCGTAGACGGTTGTCGTTAACGTCTAACGCGCCACCAGGGCCACGGCTCAGGATGCCGGATAGCTCGATGTTAGCGCCTGTATAGACGGCAGTTGTAAAATCACTGCCGTCTACGAGGTTTGCAAAATCTTGTTGCGTTTGGGCTGGCATTTATTTGCTATCGCCTTTTGATGCCGCCAGTTCCGTTTCTGCCGCTTCGAGCCTTTCCTTAAATGATGCGAGCTCATCCAGGGCGCGCTCAAGAGATGATTCAAGTTCTTCAACCGTTGCATCAGCTGCCGCAGCTTTCGCTGCTTCAGCCTTTGCTGCTTTCGCTGCTTCCTTTTTCATATCATCAATAACCTTGCGGTTGTCGGCGTTGTCTTCAACTGCGCGTTTTGCATTGATCATAGAAATAGCGTCACCGCGACTCACGGTACAAGCGGTAAAAGCTTTTACCTTTTCACCGTCAATCACACAGCCACGGGTCAGGATGATTTTCATTTTCTTTTTTGCTTCGTCTGACATTTTATTGCCTCTTAATTTTGTTAATTGCTGACCGGCGTTAACCGGCCAGCGGGTTAGTACTGCACTCTGTTTCCTGAGAAACCTGCTTTTCTAAGAATTAAGCGTTAACGCTGAACGAGCCAGCGTGCGCGATGCCGACATCGACATCCTGAAAAGCACGTAACACTAGTCCACCAGAGGCGGCTTTAGTGGCCGTATCTGCCACCAGGTCGAGCACTCCCCACATACCAATAACAACATCCTGATAGTTTCCAAAGATAATGCTGTTGGCTGCCAGCTGGTTGCTGATCTCGACTGGATGACCGTTTGCCTCTCCCTTTTCCATCAAGAAAATGCCAGAGCCTGCATCCTTTTTGGTGGTTTTCAGGTTGCCGCGCACACCAGCTGTAGTGACGTAAGCTGTGGAACCATCCAGGCCATTAGCGGTAGCCACATCGGTTTCGAACTCGACCAGCTCCGCCCAGGTCGGTGAGCCTGCGCTGGCAATGGTCACGGTGCCAACGCCAGTGGTCTGGCTGATACCTGTGGGCTGGTTTGATGCGCCTGTGCCCTGTAGTCCGCCCAGGTCTATTGCAAGACCTGCGTTGCGGCCCAGGTGACGCTGAATCATTGCCTCTACACTAGGAGAAGATTGCTTCAGCAGTCTGCGAGAGATAGGCACAGCGCCTGCAATGGTATGTGGTGACATGGCCACTGTACCCAGTACACCATCATCATCGGTTCCGTCACCATCTTCAGCGACCCAGGTAAAGGCACCACCGCCATCAAGGCGAGGAATGTCGATATCACCGACCAGGCCTTCCAGAAAGATAGCGTTCAGCTTACCGAGCACTGAATTGGCGTACAGAAAATCAATGAATGATCCTGCCATGTGATCAGTGCCCACCAGGTTGCCACCGTCAGCAGCTACGCCGGTAGTCATTACACGAGACTGGATTTCATAAGGGACGAAAAATCCGCGCGCCTCTTTGCCTAGTGCGTCGGCAATGGCCAGGCTGGCCTCACGCTCGAAACCGGCTTTTGACCAGTCATTGGTTGCCAACGCTCGCATGGCGCGCATCAGGCTATATTCCTGAGTTTCGCGACCAGAAAGGCCAATTTGCGTGGTTGGCTTTTCTTCTTTTTGACGTTCAGCAATTAACGCGAGTACTGCGCGCGTCATTTCATCAGCGGACTTTTTGTCGTCGATATGCTGGCGCGCCAGATCCGCGCATTCGTATTTGTCACCCATCTTGCGAATAGTGTCGATACGGTCCAGCTCTGCTCTGGCTCGTTTTTCAACTTCCGCCGATACATCAATCGATGGTGCTGGTGCCGCAGGGGCGGACTGGCGGTTTTCTTCGGAGCCAGGTGCCGGTTGTTGATTCTTTGGCATAATTACCTCGGTTTTAAATTTTGTTTCAGTTGAACGACCAACACCCACCGTTGCATCAGCAGGAACAGATACAAAACTGATTTCGTATGGTTCCCAGTCTGTCGCGCGGTAGATCTCGCCTTCTTTATCGTTTTCTTCTTCCAGCACAATCTTATGGATTCGATATCCAACCGATACGTGCTTACGGATACGGTCGACCACGTCCTGGAATGCTTCCATTGCGCGTGCACTCTTACCAAAGCGCACAAGCGCCCGCCCCTTGCGGTCACTTTCAATGGTCGCGGACTCAACAACCCCCACGTGGTCACGGCGGTCATGGTCCATCAAGATCGGGCCACCATTGTTCAGCCTCCCCAGGCGAACAGATGATGGAGAGTGATCGAGAATTTCTTTACCGAACCAACGGTCGACCGGGTCTTCTGATGAAAACGCGACTTCCACGGTTCTGGCTTCTTCGTCGATTGATCGTTGATCAATCTTCAGGCTGCGATATTCAAAGCCTGTTTCAATCGTCTTGCTGTAAGTCTGCGGCATTGTTGCCTCCTGATTGTTTTCCGATTGGGGTGATATCTACACCAGCAGCAGCAGCGAGTTTTTCTTCATAGGCAAGCTGGTCAATTACATCTTTAAAATCTTTTCCACTGGCAGCCGCGATATCGGTGCGCGTATCTACAGCCATCGATATATTTTCGCTGTTTGCTTTCGAGTCCTTATATGGATCAACCCAGGGCCAGCCGCGCGGCTGCCAGTAAATACTCTGATATTTGGTGTCGATTTTTTTGAATGGCAATGGCAGTTTTTTGCGCATGATAGCCATCGGTAACCATCTGTTATAAACGCGCTCACATAGATGCGTTATCATGAATCTATGTAGCATTTTCCATTGATCACGCTCGTCGATTACTCCGGCACGTATACTGGAAAAATTAACGTCAGTCAGATCATTCGCCACCGATGAATAAGCCACATTCAGGCCAGCAGTCGCACCGCGCAAAACAGCTTTTGTAAAAGCGTCGTATGCGGTTGATGGATGATCAGCATTGAATGACTGAAACCCATAACCTTCAGGTAGGTTTTCAATCATACCTGGCGTCACTTCGTCAATCAGTTCATGATCATTACCGTCCATTCCGTCTGGTGCCATCTGTGATGGTGTTGGCCCGTCGCCTTCTGGGCTGGTGAAAAAACCCATTTTTGAGGCACCGATTCTGGCTGCGATAAGTTCAGCTTCTTCATATCCGCCAAGCATATTTAAGCGCCTGATGGCAGTATGCATCCAAGGAATGCCGCGAGCCTGTTCAGGGTATTCAGAAACAAACAGGTGAATCATGTTTTTTGCCGAGATACGCCGATACTCAGTGCTACGGTATACGTTGCGATAAGCTCCTGGATGCTCTTTTCTGATGTGATAAGCAACCACCATTTCATCGGCGTCATATTCCACACCCATGACGACTTTATGCCCGCCAGGCAATGTGCGGTTGTCGTTTTCATCAAGATATTCAGCGGGGAAAATACGCAGTACAAAACCATAAGGCGCTGATGCTTTTTCAATCAGCTGGACCAGTACCTCACCATCACGCGCGATACTGCCGATAATGAGTGATTGAACATCGTGCCAGCTATGCTGGCCAGACACGGTACAGTTATATGGCTTGCCCCAGTCTTTCCAACCGTTTTCTATCAGGTTGTTGTCATAGGTGTCCAGGTCACCTTTTGCGTCAACGGCACGCGATTGCAGCACTATGCCGTTAACACCAACCACATTAGCTTTAACAACATGTATGAATTTTTTTGCATAGTCGTTATCCATACATAACTGACGAGAACGCGCCCGAATACGGCGCAGGCTTTGGCGCAACTCTTCGTTAATATGGTTATGACTGCCACTGAATGAATAGGTTAAATCATCGACCTTTCCAGCAGCAAAAGAACGCCTTAAGGCTGGCATGGTTCCGCGCGAACGAGATTTCCTTGCGACTGGCGCGTGGTGCCATTTACCATCAACTATTTGAAAACCAGCCATTAAAATCTCACCCTGCGGTATCCGCTATGACTTTGACCCTTGCGCGCTCTTATCTTGCGGTTTGCTATAACTAATTTACGCTGCCAATAGGCCCGATGCTCTAACAGCTTTGCGGGATCCCGCGTGGCACTGACATCAATGTTTAAGCTGTAGGCGAGCACGTCGAGTTGTTGATTGGTTGCTCGATGTAATAACGCGGCTTCGATCTGGTTGAGCATTTTTTTAGCAAAGGTGGCAGGGTCATCTGCGCTGGTGGCTTTGTCAGCCAGCACTGACCACATGCCACTATCGATACGAACGCGATTGGTATCACTGTTGCGGATAATAAAGGCGTCCCAATGATAGTTTGCGACCAGGTATCCGAGCGTAGTGGCACTGGTTAGCTCAACCAGGTAATCACCGTTGCTTTCGGCTGCTTCGATGGTGATGCGACGTGCTGGTGTGCCTTCGCTGCGAGCTTCATAGCTCAAGGTATATTCTGCAGGTGGATAGTCGGTTGATAAATCAGTGCGCCGCCAGGTGGTGTAATCACCGGCGATAATTTCTACCGGCTCAGTCGTCGGCGCGTTAGTGGTATCAAAAGCGTTGCTCATGCCCGCAGATTAGCGGGCGATTGTCTCAGGTGCTGCCAGTTTTGAGATTATTTAATCACTTCAAAATAAACCCAGTTGATCGCGTGGAATGTTTTTCCAGCTCCGAATTTTACACGGCCACGATAAGCCCAGATACCGAGCTGTGAGATATCGTCAGATTGGCGGGTATAGTGCAGCAGACCGTCAGTGCCATCATTGACTAGCTCGCCAATTTTTACACTGTCGACGCCATCCGGATCTTTTAAAATAATCGCCTGCTCGGTTGATGTGCTGATGTCAACGACCGCGCCTTCTTCCATGATGATCGATTGAAAATCTGTGCCCTCATCGCTCAGGCTGATGGTGTGCGATATCGTGATGTCGTCGGTCATGATAATTTACCTGTCTGGGTCAGAGTGCGTTTGATGTTGTGATTGCTGGCCAGGCTGCGGATGATAGTGAACTCGCTGCTGACGATCTGGATGATGTCTGGGGTTAATCCGTTATCAATTAACGTAGCATCCAACAATTGCGCATGAGTCAACGCGTCAGGGTTAATCACATAATGCTGGGTTAACACAGTGACATCGAGTGATTGCGCGTGATTGATATTATCCGGCTGCAGGGCATTTGATGCGCTGATTGTTGTGACAGATAGCGTGCTAGCGTGCGTGATATCGTCTGGATTAACCGCGTAATGCGAGACCAGGGACGTGCTATCCAGCACTACAGTATGCAGCAGGTTGTCGACTGCGATGGAATGATGCTGCGTTAATACTGATGCATCGATAGTTTGTGCATGTGTCAGCTTGTCAGGGGACAGAGTGCCAGCGGTCACGATGGCTGAGATATCCAGCACCTGTGCCTGTTCGATATCATCCGGCGCAACCACGTTGTGCTGTGTTAACCCGCTACTGCTCATCGTCACTGAATGCGTGATGTCGTTGACGATTACGGCATGGTGCTGAATGAGCGCGGATGCATCAAGGGTTTGCGATTGCTCAATAGCATCAGGCGCGATGACTGAATGTTGAGTTAGCGCGCTGACTGCCAGGGTTTGGCCGTGCAATAAATCAGCTGCGATTATTGAATGATGCTGTATTAGCGCAGATGCATCCACAGTTTGTGAATGCGTGACTGGATCTGGAGTAACGCCACCAGAAACGGTTAAACCACTGGAATCTAGTGTTTGGCTATGATCGATAGCGTCCAGGGTTAGGCTATTGTGTTGAGTTAGCGCGCTCGCACCTAAGGTTTGAGTATGATCAATAGCATTTGGAGCCAGGCTATTATGCTGAGTAAATGAGGACGCTGACAGAGACTGTGAATGCGATAGATCATCTGGTGTTATAGATGCGGACCCGCTACCAGCACCATCGCTCCACGTTTCAATAGCCATCCCTGCTCCGGCAGCATACTCCCTAAAACCGGGGTACCCGCCAGTGATCGGTGCCTGATCAGCTGATGCCGTGCTTGTTTCAGAATTGACACCATCATCGATATAGACTTCAGGTTCATTAGACCCATTAATATACACGTCTAGTATCAGCCCTGCGGCTACCGCATAGCTATTTGATAATACTATTGTGTCGTAGTATGTCCCGTCTCTTGATATTATTATAGATGTTGCTGAGTTCAAATAAGCTTCATAGCCGGTCGTTGATGCGCCCATCCGAACACCGACACGTATAAAGCCACCTGCTCCAAGAGATCCATCACCGATGACTATTCTGCTATGTGAATTCTGATCTGTTCCGGCTGTGTAATACTCTGACTGCGGAGACCATACAGAGGTAGGCAGTGACCCGCCTGAGCCATTAAGCTCCCACGTTCCTTGAAACCCTGCATCGTATGTATCAAGCGGGGTTCCGGCGGTTCCGTCGAACGTAAATTCTGTCACAGGAGAAGCGGGCTCAGCTACTGCAAACTGAAGCCCGTAGGGACGTTTGGGCTTTTTACTACTACACCCCCTACAACAGTAAATGGCACGATTTCAGACATCGGGCTTTCATTCGTTGCGTAAGCCGTTATCCCAGCATACCAAACACCATCAGGAATAACCGTGGTTGTATGACTTGTCGAATTAGGGTCAGGAATGTTAATTACATTCTGTTGCACGTTTCCTGCTGAATCACCGTAGTACCAGTTAAAACCTTGAACATCTGCGCCTTGAACTGGTGCACCAGGTGTCCATGTTGCGGTTACATCAGCCAAAGCGCTAAAGCTGAATAGCGCTAAAAGTAAAATCAAGTATTTCATGTTATTTCTCCAGTTAATGATCTAAAAACTAAGCCTGTTTAGTCACCACGTTATCAGGCACAACCTTTCCATTGGCACCCGGTTTGCGCTCATTGCTTGGAACAGCACCATCCACATCCAGTCCCCAACCATGTTGACAGCACAGCTCGCCGATCGGGTCTTCGACAGTGACTACGTCACCTTTGTTGTAAACCTGCAGCTTTCCACCAACATTCAGCTTTATAACTTCTTCAGTAATTTCAATTTTCATTTTAGTTGCTCCTTAAGCAGCATCAAGAATTTCACGGTCAAACGCGGCAGTGTCTACCGTGCCGCCAGATGTCAGCACCTGACCTGTGCAGGTGGTTACAATCAGTAGACGTGTTGCGTCAGTGATCGCCACATGATCACCCGTTCCAGATGAGGTAATACTCAAGCCGGTCTGAGCAGCAGTAGTCATCTTACGACCGGATGTGTCGCCATTGGCCAGCGTAAAATCCCCACTGGTTAAAGCACCCGACGCCAGGTTGTTGGTAGTGACCGCCTCCGTGCGCGTAGTCGGTTCAGCGGCACAGACGTGGATTTGATTGGCGTTGTTGATGCATTCATTGTGATCAGCATCAAGTAACGCATCGTTTACATATTTACCCATGGTTTAACCCTCGTTAATTAACAATGATTCTCATCGAATCGATTTAGGATTTTGCAAAGCCTCACTGCAAATCCATACTGAAATTTATCTAACCAGGTGATTGGTCGTAATGTCGAAAAAGTAGATTTATATCGCTCCATCCTGCCCGTGACGACTTCAGTTAAATTACCAGGTGGATCCAGAAACAAAAAAGTCATCATGAAATTCATCAGCCAATCCTGCCAGATAAACCACAGGAATAACGGTTTTCCTAAAGCGCTATTTTTCAGCCTGCTCTGATAGGTCATCAACACGGCGTATTGAATAAATAGCAGGATGAATGCGAGTACTGGATGCGTAATAAACCAGTTGATGTATGCTTGCATTTCTATGGCCCCATAATCGGCGTTATCAAACCGATAATGCTCGGTCCCGCCAGCTTTAAAATAAAAACTATTAACCCGACTGCAGTCATAATCCCAGCACCAATTGCTGACAACCAGGCCAAAATAACTTTAGTGACCTGAAACCAGTTCAAACCCTTTTGTATCGGCGTAATGACTAACTGTTGCGCGGCAATATCTTTGCGTAGTTCGCGCGTTTCTTCGCCCAGCTCTTTAATCCCGTGCGCTAACTCGTGGGTGACATTGACCCAACCCTGCACCATGCTGGTAATGTCCTCGCGAAATTCAACTTCTTGCACATCATGCAACTCGAATCTAGCGTTTAAGCTTTCGACCGTTTCTGTGTTGTGCTGGATAACATCGCGTAACTGGCCAAACCTTGTGCTAACAATGCGTACATGGTCATTAAACCGGCGATTCATTTTCGTCAAAGATGGATCATCATCGATTAAATGATCTGTTGTTAAATCTTCAACCATCGTTTCACCTGACTACTGCAGATAGTTTGTGCGTTTTCTCCTTGCTGCCAGCACTGGAGCCGAAAAAGAAATTCATGATCTGCACAATCCCTGCAGACAAAATACCAAGCAGGTACATGGCAATATTACTCTGCTGCTCTGTCATAGCTATGTCACCTTTAAACACCGTGTAGAGCACCGCGATAAAACCAATGATAAAGAGAGAAGCAATAATCAATTGAGGGGCTAAAGTAGTATTGATGGCGAGATTGCGGGCGTTCTGGCGATCTTCAGCCGCGATTTTTTCAAGATCAATCCCAAGCTCTGCCATTTTGGTTTCGAATGCCTGATCGGCCTGCTTAATTTTCAGCAGTGCTTCCGGATCACCAGTGACGGCAGCCGCAATCTTCTTTTCAAGCGCTGAGCCTTCTAGTGGTTCATCATCACCGAATAGGGCTGAGCTGATTGCTTTGGTTGCCATGCCACCTAATGGACCACCCAGAGCAGTACCAATAACGGGCGCAACACTTTTAACGATATCCTGCCAACTCACTATACAAACCTCCCCGGATCAATGGGCGCGCCTTTGTCCAATATTTCATAGTGAACATGGTTTTTCATGACTTGCGAAACAATTTCGCCGTCGAGAATTTTATGGCGGGTATAGCGGCTGGCTATGTCTTGCGCATGACCGATAACATCGCCATGTGTAACAAGTTCACCCACTTCAACCAGTGGCTGAACATAAAAAAATCGGTGCTTGTAGCTGTTGCTATCCTCGATCTCAACATAGCGATAACTTAAGTCGTCCGCATAGGGATAACCCAGTTTTGTGACCTTGCCGCCTACAGGCGACATAATTTCAGTTTGGGGGTAACACGCGAGATCGATACCTCGGTGTTTATGATTGCCACGCGCTGCGCCGAACTCACCGGATCCCCAGTCGTCAGAACCTCGCGGCGGTAGGAAAGATAATATTTTCATGCCCGCAGATTAGCGGGCGATTGTCTCAGGTGCTGCCAGTTTTGAGATTATTTACTTTCGGCCTAGATACCGATAAACCGTTGCCCTGCTAACACCGTATCGATGCATGATTTCTTCAATATTCTGGCCGTTAAACTCAGCGCGTATTTGTCGCTTTATTGATGACGTACGTTTTCTGATAGTAACGCGCTCCCCTTGATACCGTTCGCGAATGCTTTGCATGACCGCTTTGGCCAGCGCCTGGCAATCTTCAGGCGGGTTACCTCGTAGATCCATGTAGTAATCGATCATACTGCCTACGCTCTCCACAAAATCATCATCGTTTTCGATATCAGACACCTGTTCCTCCGGACATTCCTGCGTTAACAAAACCACCACGGCCAACCCTACGCCGTTTACGGATTGACTTTGATTTTTTTGTAGCGGTTCGCGGTGGCTCTTCTGGATCCGCGGGCGCACCTTCGTCGCCGTCAGCTTCGGCGAATAGATCCTTTGTGACTGGCTGCACTTTTTCTTCTAACTGTTTCCATTGCGCTGCCCGCCAGCGGTTGAGCCCAAGCTTGTAATACGCGCAGATTGCATACGCGGCGCAGTCCAGCGGCTCGTTGCGCACTGACGGATCCTTGACAAACTCCTTAACCGGAAACCCTTTTACGTATCGGGTCGATATGCGCTCACTGGTCAGGCCGTCAAAAAATTCCTTGTTCAGCTCCTTGCTTAGATAGATATAACCATCCTTTTCAGGATCCGTTTTCGCCAGGCGGGTGTATATATGCTTTTTGGCGGTATCAGATCCAACCATCCACAGATCAGCACCATTTTTGATGGTCCTGCCTGATACAGAAACATCCACTTTAGTTGGCTTGCCGATGATAGGTTTCCAGCGCTGGCTGTAACCTTTTAACGCGAAAATCTGGCGGCGCTTGCGAGTACGGCAAAAATTATAAATGGTTTGCGTATTATGCCCGCCTGAATCTATGCCCGCAGCTGCTATCTTTAACTCGACACCTGATTCGTGCGGGTAGCGTAATGCCAGCGCGTCATCTAACTGGCTGCGCGTTTCACGGTCTTCAGGGTCGCCCCAGATCACCTGATAATCGATAACGCGCGAGTGATTCATGCCATGCGCCCACACTTCGATCTCAAATCGATCTGGCTGCGTATCAACGCCAGCCGTTAATATTAAATCACCCAGGTAACATTTTCCCAGCGCATAGGCTTCGGCACGTTCCTGCAGGTAGCTGGCATCAACATGCTCGGTTTTATCTTCAAATGGCAGGCCATCCACCAGGTTGGTAAACACCTGCAGGAGCTCGCGGCTTTTTTCTGATTTTATAAACTTGCGAACAATGTCAGCCCAACTCATCCAGCCGAGCGGGGAATAATAACTAGGCAGATGATAACTGTGATGCCGATCATTGCGCGGGCCAGTCGGGATCCATTTACCATTGGCCAGCATCCAGGTTTTGTGATACTCCGGAATCATAGCGCCGCAGTGTTCACAAACAGCCTGCACGCTATCAGGATCCGCGTCGCCGTTTTCGTCCTTCTCCCACACCAAAGATTTTAAATTCAAAACCTGCAGCTCTTTGCAATGTGGGCAAGGAACATGATACTTACGCTGATCACCTTCCTTGTACTTTCGCCAGATGCGGCTGGTTGCTTTATCGGTGGGCGTGCTGATATTTAAAATTTTACTACGACTAAATGTTGTTGTGCGCGCATCAACGATTTCGCTAGGATCGCCTTCTTTATCGACATCAATAGGCCATGCATCCAGCTCATCTTTCATTAAATATTTTGCAGGCATCGACCGAAGTCCAGAAGCACTATTTGCGCCAGTGATAATGCCTAGCCCACCATCAAACTCCTTTGACAAAGTCGTATTACCACTATCACGGCTGCGCGAAGGTTTTATTTTTTCTGACAAGCAAGGCATGTCTTCAATCATCGGACCCAAGCGCTGGCGACTCCAACGTTTGCCCATATCAACCGTCGGCTGCACAACCATCCAGGGACCAGGCGCATGATCGATAATGTAACCTATAAAATTATTACCACTTTCAGTACCAGCAATTTGAACGCCTTTCATCACAGAAACTTCACCAACTGAACTGTGCACGCTTAAATCATCCATAATATCTTTAGTGAATGGCGCTCGGCTGGTACGCCAAGCCCCACTCTCTGCAGAGGACCGTTGATTTAAAACTCGTTTCGCATCCGCCCACTCTGACACGGTTAATTCGGGCTTAGGTTTTAAGCCTTCGTACCAACCAGGGAGAGCTTCGGAGAGGAGCATTTTTTACTGCTTTAAATCGATATCAATGTTATTGCAAGCTTCGACAAAATCATGCATAGCTTTTGCGGTGCCATTTGCAGCAATCCTCGCCTGAAACATTGCGATTTTGAATTTATCGACTTCAGTATTCAGTTTTTCTATTTTTTCTAATGCATCTTTTATGTTTATTTTTAGTTCTACTTTCGCCATATCAACCTCTATAAATAATTTTGCAATTGATCATGTTCATGTTTCTCAATTTCAAACCCTTGCTTACGCGCGAATTCAGCAGCCTCCCCACGAGTATTAAAACCATTAACCTCTTTACCGAATGCGTTCTGGTAGCTTGTGGCATGGCATAGATACCATTGTCCAAATTGAGGTTGCCAGCGTATAACCAATTTTGCTTTTAGAGACCGATATTCCTCCAGGCAGTCAAACAAAAAATCAATATAGTCGTGATGTTTTTTATCAAACTTCATTTGAGGCTTTGTCTTGTTATAAAAATCCCTTGGGTTGTCACCAAACTTATAACTCATAGCCATCCAATCAATAACCATATGCACCAAGTCCATAAAGTTTTCAGCAGTTTCATGGTGATGATGATTGTTATGTTTATGGTGTTCCCATGCCTTGTCGAACCCTGGGTCTTTTAATACCTGCCCCTCAGTTGAAAAAAACTTATCCCTGTAAGGCACAAATTCTTCCTTGCTAAATTTAGACAAATCGTGATTCTCAACTTCTTGCTTGAACATATGCCAAGTGTAGTCGTCTCCAACCCATGATTCCTTTCCATCGCAAGCCATTGTCAGTTCACTGAAGGCTTTTGCAACGTTGTTTAAATGTTCCTCGAGGTAATCAAGGTACTCACGGGTTTTATCGATGTAGTCCTGGCCGTTCATTCGCTTAATAAAATCAGGTATTTCTTTTATCTGTTTCATATCATTCTCCCGGTTGGTTTCTCAAGAAACATCACTTTTGCTGTTTTGCTCATAAGCCTGCAGCGAATCACGCCGCACAATATCCATCGTGGCATCATCAACCTCGGTGGACTCCATATCCGTTATCACAGAATTCAAACTGTTCCTGACCTCTGCAGTAATTTGCTTGTGTATAGCAACCGCATCAGTTTCAGCGGCCAGCTCTGGTGACAGCCGGTCCGCCATCGACAGCAGGTTGTTTTGCAGAATCACCGCTAATGCAGAATCCTGTTTTTTGCGGACTTCACCGTTAATCATCACCCTCGCTTTTTCGAGGTGTTCCAGCTCGGCAATGTCCGCTTTCACTTCAAGCAATCGCACCCTCGCCTCACGCTCACTTTGAGCGCCATCAGACCCGCCAGACTTGTCACGCAGATACTTGCAGTAGTCATGTACACACGGCTTCAGGTCGAACGCCCCGCGCGCAGCTTTACGCAAAATTTTATTGGAAACCAGTTGATGGACACGCTGAACGGTCAATCCAACGTACTCAGCGAACTCGACAGCTGTAACGGCCTGACTGGTGATATTTGCTGATAAATCTGGTTTATCGACTTTGCTACTTTTGTCTTGTGTCATGAAAGTAAAGTGCCTCCACAAATCCTATAACTAATCAACAACCGGGGTGCGAATTACCCACGACGGAAGGTGCTGGGGAGTACCTTTTTTGTGTGGGGTTATCATCGGGCTGACCTGATCGCCTGGGTCAATGCTCTGCTGAAGTTGCGGGGCCAGCGTTTGGCTGCTGTCTTCTCGGCATAACGATAGAAGTCGAAGCCCTTCTCGTATCTGGTCTGGCTTTCGTATGCCACCAGGAGCGTAACGCGATTACGGTTACGGCCTTTGCCTCGCTGCCAGATACCGGCAACACCTTTGATGGTGGCACTGAATGTATCAGGTCTGCTCAACAGTTTGGCGAGCTTGCCCTGACGGCGGGCAGGTATGTTGCCGTAGCGGTTCAGTTTGATATCGACTGGCACAGCTTCTGCCCTGCTGCGCGGTGGTCGGGTGCCGCCTTCGATGTTGTATTTTAAAAACTTGTCAATGTTCGGAATGATGAACACTGATCCAACCAGGTTACGCTTATTGCTGCGCGAGATCCTGATGCCCTTCACGGTCGACGGTGTTGGATTATCCAGATCACGTTTGATAGCTGCCTGCTCTAACTTCTGCACATCCTTCAACGTGTTGTTGATGCCTACCGATGCAGCATACGGCACCTGTTTTGCGTAAAAGCTACCGACTGCTTTGATGGTTTTATCGATATCGGATTTGACGCTAAATTCAAACATGGGATTGCCTCGCTTCGTGGTGGTTGTTGCATGCCGCTTTGGCTGCGTCAGCATTCGCTTGAGAGTCAGCAGTTTCGAATAGCCCTAGCTGTTCGTATTGATCATCACACAGCTTGTAGCTGGCCGAGTAGAGGTAATGCCCGCGGCTCCCGATGCAGGAGATCCGGTATAGACCGCACGTACTCACCCAGACCTGCTTACTACGTCGGTTAAATTCAATCGGCATAGAATGTTCCAACCGTTCCGCAACTGTTCCAACCTTTTTTGAATGGGTTGGAACAGGTTAAGTTTTTGATTCTTGGCTGTTTATTACTGTTTGTTCCAGTGTTCCAACCTGTGTGAGGTATATATACACACACCCGCACGTGCGCGCGCGTGCGCACATATACGTGAGGAAAAAGGTTGGAACATGCGGAACAAACCTCTGAAAGCCGCATCAGGAAAAGGCGAAAGGCGTTCCAACCTATGCAAAAAAGGTTGGAACAGTTGCGGAACACGCGGAACAAAATGGACGAATTCATTCTAATTCCCCCACTTTCGACGGTTTTTCAGGCCTCACGTAAACCCAGCGCGGCAGCTTTTCTGTACCAACCCAGATCCTTTTCTTCTTATGCTTCCATCCGATTGCCTGCATGATTGGACTGATACGATTTTGATCAGCCTTAGTAACATGACCGGCATCTTTCTTGATGGCGTCTGATAATATTTCTGCGCTGGTTACATACTCACCTGCATCCTTAGTAAGATAGCGCTCAATATGGTACTGCCATGGATCAACTTGTAACCGGCTGTCTTGCTCAGCCTCGAAAAGCTGGCGCTCCGCTTCAGATTCAATCCACCAGGTGGCACCTTGTTTGTACAGATGAACTGCTTCAGCCCAATATTGATCACGATAAGCTTCAATCAATTCCAGGTTTGCAATGCGACACTTAACAGGCCAATAACGCCGATTCCCGGTGTAATCTTTTAGGTACTCATCTTGATTAGTGGTGCCGACGAAAACCGTCTGACGAGGAAAATCCTCTGCCCTATGTCCATAGCTTGGCCGATATCGATCACGAGTCTGGGTGAAAAAGTTTTTAGCGGTTGTACTCTCTGCTTTGTTGAAGCTATCAAGCTCCGCGAGTTCGTGACACCAGATACCCTGAATATTTTGATAGCTGTCCTTATCACCCAGGGGAATAGGTGAGTCACTAAACCACTCACCAAACAGCTTATGGACACTGGTAGACTTACGTAAGCCCTGCTCACCTTCCAATATCAGCACGTTATCCATTTTGCAGCCAGGCCTGAATATTCGTGCCACAGCGCCTATCAAAAACTTTTTTCCAGCAGCAGCCAGGTAATCTGGCGGTGCATCAGATTCATAAACATCAGCCAGCCAATTCGCCAACCTTTCCTTTTTATCCCAAACAACATTCTCCAGGTAATCACGCACCGGGTGAAAACGGTTGTGCTTTGCCACATTAACTAACGCATGAGCAAGCTTAGGATCTGAAGGTTCAAAACCGTATTTTCTAGCCATCCAGATCAAGGCAGCACTGGTATCACTATCAATCCACTCACCATCAGTAACCTGAGGCATAATCTCACGGCGCTTTATAATTCGGTAACTGAAATCACAGTAAGACAGAGCCTTTGAAAACTCAGGGTCATGCTCGAATATCAACGCGATGTTGCTGGCCGTCCCTTCAATCTTTAGTGGCCCACCACGTGACTTAACCTTGGTTAGCCTCAGTTGCCAATCAGGATCGGGGGGCGGATCATCATCTACTTGCTCACCTTCAAAAGGCGGACAAAGCTCATTAAAACCATTATCCTGGCTATCTTCGGAAACCAAAGCCTGCGGCTCGCGCCGATTGAATATCTCCCTGACTGCGTCCAGCGATTTTGAAACGTGTAAGTCATTGAAATCAGATCCAGAGTCTTCAGGCAGAAAATCAGGCCAGTAGATCGGGGTTTTAGGTGACAGGCGCTGAATCTCGCGCGCAATGTTGATGCCTTTGTTGCCAATGTCTGGACGCCGCACCGCCAGCTGGTGATCGTTATCAGCAGCCACCATAAACGGTATTTTTGATTTGATATAAGCCTTCGCTACAACCAGCAGGTTGCCTGCATCGTGGCAAGCCTCCACGGTGTGTTCAGGCTTCGCCATCGCGAGGCTACAGCCTGTTGAATATCCCTCGCATAAGATCCGTGGCAGATCATCACTGCCCTGTTGAATAATGGTACTAGCACCCTCTTTCTCAGTGCCGGTTAAAAAGATTTTTTCACCATCGGGTTTAATCCACTGCAACCCGACCAGCTTATTATTTTTGTATAACGGTATGGCAATCCAGCCGCGAGAATAGCGGCACACAAAGCCGTATATCTTCTTGCGTGCCAGGTAATCGCTATGACCCTCTTTCGGCAAATTAGGCCATGACTTTTCAGCTCTAGCGGCGGCCTGCTTTTGTCTGGCGCGTTTTTCTTTAGCTGCCGCCTGGCGCTGCGCTTCCTGCTTCGCTTTGAATGCCGCTTTTTCACTCTCAGTGAAAGTGGCATCAAACTTAAATTCCTGCGGTTCATCACTGACCTTCCAGTTACCGAACCTGCCGGTAATCACCGTGCGGCCAGAATCCAGGGTAAACTCATGCGCCACGTACCAGCCTGATTTTTTACTGCCTTTATCATCGGTGGTTTTTACGCGCCGCAGCTTGCCATCGCATTCAAACTGATCGAGCTGCAGGCCGTAGGCGGTGAGCTGGGTTAGTGCGTTGCTTATCGGGTCAGTCATTGCTAACCATCTGGTGGTAAGAGCTACGCGTCCGAATAATCTTAACTTCTACTAAATGCCCTGGAAGCCCGCTTTCCTCTAACCTCCGCAATGCCTCTTCCCCAAAAGGAAACAAGCAACTACCCAAGTTGTTACTGCTCGGCCCCCCAACAAAGTTAATTTTTTTTCCCATTACCCAGTAATAACCAGCGCTTGCTGCCAATGGTGAAAACCACGGCGCGGAACCACGCTCTGGTAAAACTATAATTCCTGTCCCATGATTTTGCATACGCTCCGCCCATGCTTCTTTCTGACTAAACGGAGGGTTGCAGTACACGAAACCAAACCAAGTTCTTTCTAGCCCATTCTCGCCCCGCTCGATAGCCCAGTTCACAGAACCGATGTTGGTATCAATACCAGCGCATGGATCAAGATCTATCTGCCCAAGTCTCGAGTAGACCCATTCAGGGGTTTGCAGCCTATCATTCGTTCTCAGGCCCCTTTTAACAATACTCATCAACCAGCCCTCTGATAATCAACCAGACCGTTCTCACGGACCAACTGGATCCTGCCCTCAGATTCAACCCGCAACAATGTTCTGGCTGCGCGGGTGAGCTCATCAAATCGCTTATCGTCCCGATCATGGTGCGCCTGTTCCAGATCGTCGATTAACCTGGATACTGCTATCTGTTCAGTCGGCGTCATAAGCGCACCATTCAAAAATAAAACAGCACCGCCCAAAAGGCGATGCAAAGCCCACAGGAGTGACCACAATGGGATGGAGGAAATCGGTATCAATCATCAATCAGCTGTTCTGCACGGTTGAGTAATTCATTGCCTGCCATAAAGAAATCATTCATTTCTTTTTGCATGCGCTCGAACTCGGCGCGCGTGATGCGGCCATCTGATAACGCATCGTGAAAAGAGCCGGAAAACTCGCCCAGCTCTTTCATCAGGTTGGTGTAGGTATCCAGCAGTGCCGCATCACTTACCATGCAATCAACCATTGGCACCAGCAGCTGTCGGTTTTCTTCAGCCATAGCCCGTAAGATGCGCAAGTCACCCGTGAGCGCGATGATCTTGCACGCCTCATCCAGGGTTAGTTTGTGATACTCGTCGGTTGGTTTGACTTTACCGTCAAGCACCCGATGCGACGAAATACCAATACGCGGCGCGAGCGAAGGCGCACCACCTGGGTAATCATGCACGGTGTGATAAGCAGCATCTGATACAGAACTGATTGTGGTCACGTTTTTATTCTCCGGTTTATTGATTATTGTTGTTTCATGGACAGACAGCTTTTAACAGGTCATCCAGCGAGCTACCGAAAACATCCGGGCGTAGCTCAAAGGGTGTTATTTGGCCACCAAGCTTTGAGCATATTGGAAGCACCAAATCGGCTGGAACCTTGTGATCTCTTCGGATCCATGCCGATACATGCCCCTGGTTTTTACCAACAACGCGGCCAAGTTCGGTTTGTGATCCAGCTAAAGTAATAGCTTTTGTCAATGCGGCTTTTCTATCCATGAGTAGATTAAATACTATTGTACTATTTTTTACAAGTACTATTGTCTTTTGTTTTTGTATTATTTTTCTTATATAAACTGCAACTATGAAAATGGGTAAAAGAATAAAAGCCGAGCGGGAAGCGCAAGGCCTCACACAACAACAACTCGCTGACCAGGTTAAAGGGCTTGATCAGTCGAGCTTGCAGAAAATAGAGCAGCGTGATTCGTCAAGTAGCAAACACGCCCCCGGCATTGCCCGCGCGCTCAATATCAACATAAACTGGCTATTAACGGGTGAAGGCAATAAGCAGATAGATAAATCAATGGGTGTAGAGGAATCACCTGCTGAATATGCTGCAAACACCGACAACATGCGCAAAGCAACAAACTTCGTACTGCAACACATTGATTTTGAAGTACTAAAGAGTAAAGGACCAGAATGGACAGCCGCCGCCATTATAAAACTGTACGACCTATACAATGACCCTGGCTTTGAAAATCTCACAGACGAAACAATTCTAAAACTGATCAAATAATCGCTTTATTCGATCATTTTCTATAGCTAATAACCATTAATCCATAAAAATAATAAGCAACCGCCCGCAAATATTTAACTTTTTTTAATACAATTGTATTGACATTATAATACATTAGTCTTATTGTCTGTCCACTATTGACCTGAATAGGACATGCAAAATGACAACAGCAACCCAGCCACTGAACACCGCAGCCATCGAACAGCAGCGCTGTGATGAAGAACTGATCCGCAATGAAGAACGCTTCTACGCCTACAACCAGCGGCGGGTAGATCAAGGCTTGCCACCACTCTCAACCGCTGAGTTTTACTGCCGCAAGCACGGCTACGCCAAAGCGCTAGAGCAGGCACACGAAGCCATCGATGCGCGAGCCCGCGCCGTGATGCAGCCTGAGCACCGCGACAACTTCACGCTGTTAAATCGGTAAAGGAGCAAGCCGCAATGAGCTCAGAAATAATACTGCAAGAAACAGCAAACGAAACCTGCAGGAATGTTAAACCAGGTTACACCATAAAACTGGCCATGGAAGAAGGCGCTGCATGGGTAGAACTCACTGGTCCAGATGGTTATGAAATCGACCTGCCTGATTCAGCAGACAAGACCATTGAACAGCAGATCAATGACGCGATAGCAGCATCGCATAGCCGATAAAACAGAGGTAACTTATCATGCACCAACAAAATCAAGTTTCCCAGGAAACACCAGAGCAACACCAGCTGGTTTTAACCGATAACGATCAGGTGTTTTTAAACGCATGGCGTACCGGCGTAAAGCTGGCGGGTGAAAGCCTGTTCGGCTGCCAGGCCGCCACACCTGACCACGCGACGCACTGGCACCAGCTGACGCCGAAACTCGACGTGATGCGCCGTAAGCTGCAGGACCGTTCACAATCCGACGCTGTATTTGCTGCCGCCATGGCCAGCCTGTACAACGCCCAGGAAGGCCACAAGCTGATGAAAAAAGTGGGCTGCGAAACCTTCGGTAGCGTATTTACCGCCCTTAGCCCTGACCAGCGCGCTGTTTTGTCTGAGTTAATGGCCAGCTACCAACGGTGGTAACCATGGCCGCCATTGAACTTAACCCTGACAACAGCTTTGCCGTGCGCCCAAAACTCGGTGCGCGCTTCCGTTGCAACAAAACCAATGAGTTATTCACCGTGGGCGCATCCTGGCCCAACGGCGTCGTATTTGAACAGCACCGCTCTGTTCGGGTGCTGGCCCTTTATGAAGATTTCTCACCTGCAGATAGCCCTGCAGACCAAACCTAATCCGATCCACTCTAAGGAGACTAACAATGGACAAGCCATTTGAACTAAACCCAGGCGAACTCGCTGCCGTACCGCTGGAACTAATCACTCCGGATCCTGATCAACCGCGCAAAGATTTTGACGAGGACTATATCAAAGAACTCGCTTCATCGATCAAAGCCAGCGGCGTGATTCAACCAATTGTGCTGCGCAAAGATCCTGACCAGCCAGGGCGCTTCATCATCATTGCCGGCGAAAACCGTTATCGTGCCAGCAAGCTCGCCAAGCTGAAAACGATAGACGCAGTACTCAGAGAAGAACAGGGATTAAATCTCCTACTGGTCCAGCTAAAAGAAAACTGTCAGCGCAAAGACCTTAACCCGATGGAATGGGCAAAGGCGCTGCAGGTCATGAATAAAACGCATGGCCTGAAACAGGCAGACATTGAAAAAACCCTGAAAGAATCCGGCGTCGGTCAGTTTGGTCGCGCCTATATCAGTAACACCATTCGCCTGCTTGAGTTGCCGCAATGGGCCCAGGATCTGATCAAGGAAAACCACATCACCGCCGCGCACGGCAAATACATGCTGCCCGCACTGGCCAGTGACAAAGTGACAGCAGATCTGGCTGCCAAATTCGCCATGACTGAAGGGTTAAAAAAGAGCGACTACCAGCCCTCAACCCGCGACCTGCAGCGCGATATTTTCTATATGTTCCATAAGCATCATAAAAATCTGGACAACTGGGAAACAAGTTTTGATTACAAAGAGCTCTGCGTCAAAAGTGGCTGCCAGAAAATGCGTAAATATAGCTGGGAAAACGGCACCGGAACCTTTTGCCTTGATCAGGCCTGCTGGTCTGAAAAAGCGGCAGAGTATGACCAGCAGCAAGAAGCGCTGCGCGAAACAGAAAGACAGGCTGAAGAAGAAGCACCACCAAAAGATATTGTGGTTGATGAAAATAACTGTGTCGACATCGACCAGGGTGAGCTGGATCTTAGTGACTACAGGCCGTTTTCATATGCTAACTTTGATTTATCCGTCTGCTCTGGGTGCGAACATAATCATCAACCTAAAGGTGAAAATCTGGGCAGGATCGTGAATGGGGATGAATGCGCCTGTTTCAATCTGCCCTGCTTTTTCGCAAAACAGCGACAGCATGTTGATGCAAAAATCTGCGTTAATCATTTTTTGATTGAGCAGATCCAGGATCACATTAAACAAAGCCCAAAAGAATGCCTGC
Source organism: Gammaproteobacteria bacterium (assembly GCA_050288105.1). GTDB lineage: Bacteria > Pseudomonadota > Gammaproteobacteria > JACNJF01. The sequence goes on along the minus strand of JBNKDE010000001.1, from coordinate 13,080 downwards.
AATTGATGGCCTGGATCGCGGCGCTATGTCCTAGTGGAGTAGAAGAACACGACAACATCGATGATGAATACGTCATTTATAACACCGTCTATGTTAATGAAGATGATGAGGATCTCGATAAGGCACTGTTTAAAAACAACCTGCTATCAGCCCGTCAGTTTTTAAAAGCAGACGAGCTTCAGTTTGTCGACCTGGCCGCCTATATGGTCAGTCGAATAGAGGACGAACTAATTATCGACCTGGTTCAGCATTACAAAATTGACATTGACGCCTACCGCATCGATAAGCGCTACCTGGAAGGATTTAGCGATGACCAGCTAATGGCCTGGCTCAATACCTTTGTGTGGGATGAAGAGCAGCTGACGCACTTGACCGATGCCGAAACCACCGATCGAGAAGCGCTGGAACACTTTGCAACCTACTATGCCGAGCAAATCGGCGTGCCTGCCGATATTCGCTTTGCCTATACGCTGGCTATGACCCCAAAAGAAGAGGAATAATTTCGATGCAAGAACTAAACAAACTGGTTAACACCATCACTCAAGAAATGATCTCATCAGGGCAAGTTGAAAAAATGGTGAGAGAAAATATCGAAAAAGCCATCAGCACATCGGTCAACTCGCTGTTCAGAGAATACAGCGATTTTCACAAACAGCTGACTGACGGACTTAAAACAGCTATTCAATTCGATTACTCAAAAATATCCATACCAGAATACAACGTGATTATTCTTGACCTGATAAAAGCAGTGACCGTCAAGCACATGAAGCAAGCAGCTGAAACTACATTTTTAGCAGACCTGGAAAAGCATTTAAAACCAGCACCTGAAACGGTAACCGTGCAGGAGATAATCGATATTTTTAAGGAAGAATGGAAAGAAGATCAATACTGCGGCTGCGGCGCAGAAAAAATTGAAGTAGAACTGGAAGAATCATCCTACGGATGGCACGACCTGAAAATATGGAAAGAAAAATTCAATTCAACTTTTTCATCAAGACCTAATTCACCAGACATCGACCTAATGATCAACAAAGATGGTGTTATTGGAAGAATACGAGGCGCTAAAGATAATTTCGGCACTTCAAATTATGGTGCAGAGGCAAAGCTATTTCAGATGTACGCCTGCAAAACTATTGTAAGCGATATATCCACTTGTGACGCAAATGACCTTGACACCTATTTAATTGAGGAATAACAGCGCTTCCTAAACAAGTTCAAGTTAACCAGGAACGGAATCATGACCATGTATAACACACCCAATTCATTCAGTGCCAGAGCGGTTAAAAACCGCATGGACAGAGAGAACATGCAGATACTTTTGGACGAAGGATGGCAACGCACACCTGACGACTGCTGGATAAACCCAGATGATAACTTAGTGTATCAACTGCCAGCAGCCATCACATTAGCAAGCCGTAAAAGAACCCGGTCAAACGGGCTACTGATTAACAACGCGCCACCAGCAAACCAAAGTAAGTGAGGCCATTATGATGACAGCAACACCAACAAAGCGCTGCAGCTGCTGCAAACAGGCTAAACCGTTAAGCGATTTTCAGAAAAACCGCTCAACTAAAGACGGCTACCACACCAACTGCCGAACCTGCAAAAACAAAAACTCATCAGCGTTCCTAAGTTCACTACGCCTGAATGACGTTCAGCCACAGATTAAAATAAACGGGCTGACATTCATTCAGCACCGATCATCAGTGCTGCAAATCAACGAAGCCATCTATCGCGGCGAACAACCACCACAACCGATTTATGCATGGTATGGCGGCAAAAAACTCACCGAAGCTGCGCTGCTCGCGAGCGTTAGGATGCTGCAGACCAGGGGGATTATTTGATGAGTTTTGAAAATAAAATTGAGATCCTCGCCGAGCGTCGACCTTTCAAGGGAGCGATCGAGCTAACCGCGATAACGCGAATAGACCATGATCGAATTGCAGTAGGTCTGCCAATTACAATGAAAGAGCAACTTTCAGACGCATCAATTCTAGGCCCAACCATAACGCTGCAAATGGAGCAAGCCCAGTCGCTCATTGATGAGCTTTGGCGATGCGGTTTAAGGCCAAGCGAAGGCACCGGCAGCGCTGGAATGCTAGCAGCCACAGAGCGCCACCTGAAGGATATGCAAAAAATTACCTTTGCCAGTCTCGATAACATCGGAAAAAAGGTAAACAAGTGATGAAACCAGACGAAAAAGAACTCCTGGAACTCCTGCAGAACCGGACAAAAGAACATCCTCGATTGCCATCTGTGCGCGATGTCGTCAAAGATTTGGGAATGAACGAAAAACGAGCCGCTTACCTGCTTGAAAAATGGTACGCAAAAGGCTGGTATGAATACGGTGTCAGCGTACTCGCTGGCTGGCTAACTGATGAAGGAATGAGGCAATAACAATGACACAGACACAAATAAACAACTTAATCGGCATCCTGATAGCGATGATGGTGATCTTTGCCATCGGGTTCGGTGCTGGGGTTTTTATAGGTTCGCTGGCGTGATCAAGGCTAAAAAAATTATTGGAGATCTTGGCAGTTTCAGCGGCATGAAAGTTATTAGTAATCCCGCCATTCCAGAAACTGAAAAAACACCTGTTCGGCAGCATATTAAAAAACCGTGGATGTCTGAAACATACCATCGCCGCATTCAAAAAAAATGGCTAAAGCGTTTTGGCACCAAGACCATTATGCCGTTTTACTTTCTCGGCCCAGGAATCATAACCGGCAACCCGAAAAACATTGAAGCTCTAAAGGTTAAAGTAAGCGCACCTTAAAAAATAAAATTCTGTGGCAGCGTCGCGCTGCAGCTGCCGCAGGAACTACTTGTAAACAGCAGCTAATTAACAAAGGTAAATGAAGATGGAAAACAGAGAGATTACATTAAACGGCACTAAATTTATTCTCGGGAAAAAATACAGAGATAAATTTTTAGGCAATGAAGGCGTAGCAACAGCAGGTGTTTCATATTTAACTGGTTGCGATCAATTACAGCTTGCGTGGAATGATTCAACCGGCAGACCAGTTTCAGAATGGTTTGATGTGACCAGGATCGCTGATGTGGAGGTCGAACAGAGAAAAGGCGGACCAGGCCCTAATATAACTAGCCGCGTACCAGTTTAACGCTACTGACGCATGAAAATCGCAAAATTGGTCAACCGACTGATGTGCTGGTGGTTCGGCTGTGATCCAGACTACGACCACCCTTGCGAACTCAGCCCGAATTATGTGGTGCCGTGCAAGCGATGCGGTGCGCATGACACTAACTACGCTGATCAAGTAGGCGATACCAGGCACAACCGAGTGATGGAATGGCTGCGTTACTGGCTGTTCCGTCGCTGGTGGCCAAAGAAATACCCAGACTGCGGCAAGCGATTCGGGAAGCATCACGACTGCGTTCCATTTTGACTATTAATAAACGATTTAGGATAGAAGCAATGAATAAAAATGTAATCCACTACTCAGGACATGGTGTACCAGGAATGCTAGCAGGATGGCCGGTTTGTAGATCTGGTGATTTTGCATACAAGGTTAGAGAAGAAGGCAACCATACTGCAGAAATAAACTCAGTTACCTGTAAAAGATGCTTAAAAAAAATGGAAGGGACTAGAGCAGAGCAAAAACGCCCAGAACCAATATCGTCACCTGGCGTAAAAAATCCTTATCAATGGCCTCAGCCGCCAGCTCCGCCGCATGGTCGTTACGATCTAGGAAGAGACAAGAATATTTTATTCGGCATCCTGCTTTGTTTGCAGGATCTCTACTCTCATGATGAAGAAGTTATTTATCGAGAAATGATGGATAAGCACGGCCATAAAGATTTACTGACAATAGCAAAAGAAGAGGAAGCATTAGAATGGTCCGGACTGATACATTACGGATATTGTGACAGTCTTGGCCGCTATACACCAAATAAACTCGCAAAACAAACAGTTAATGGTTAAAGCAATGACACAAGCAACCAGCAAAATAAATTTATTAACCACTAAGCAGGTGGCGGAATATCTCGATACCTCTGAAAAATGGGTGCGCGATACCTACCGGAATCGAAGTTCAACAAAGTTCCCAAAGGCCAGGAAGATTGGCAAAGGCTTCAAATTCCTGAAAGAAGAAGTTGATTCATGGGTCAAGGTTCATGCTTAACACCCTAATGAAACGAACGTAGGTAGAATAGAAAAATGATTTGCATAGTAAGACTTGAGGAATTATCGCCCAACACTACAGCCCAGCCTACTGGATGGATAATTGCAACAGATACTGATGACGCTCAGCGACAACTATACGCAGGCGGAGAACATGAATTAGCTGGTGAACTTGATAGGATGCCACCAGGTATTGGATACGGAAAACATATGCTGACTGATAACGTCTGGATGCTAGTCAGTTAACTGCAGGATATAAAAGCGTCCTAATATCACAATCCATCTAATCCAGCAGCTTCGCTATATTCGTTGCTTCCTCCCTGTAATAGATCATCAATGACCGCGGATCCCGATGCCCTACTATCCGCGCCAGCGTCAAAACATCCACCTTTTTTGATAACCGCATCAGTCCACCTGCCCTGGAATCGTGAAACGTTAAATTATCAATACCAGCGGCCTTAACAGCATCCGAAAACAACCGGGAATGAACCGCACTACTCACCGTGAACGCTCGACCAGGTAGCTTTTTAATCAACTCAATAGCAACCTTTGAAAGCGGAACCTCGCGAGCATCACTATTCTTAGTATCCGCCAGATAAACCACTCGACGCTTTAAATCTGTATTATTTTTATTGATCGACAAAATCTCACTAGCCCGCATTGCCGTCTCTAATGCCAACAACAAAGAAACCGCTATCTCATGCTGTTTTGTCTTTATCAACGTATCATCGCTATATTTCAACGCCTGCAGGATCTTTTCTATCTCTCCCGGCTTCGGGTAGCGCTCCCTGTGTGGCGCGTCAGGCGGCTTCTTAATGCCCTGTATCGGGTTTTTATCGATATATCCCCATTCATGCATGGCATGATTGAACACACTGTTTAATGCGGTCATATATCGCCTGACGGTACCAGGCTTGCGCGAGTTAAGCAGATCATTCTTCCAGTCAGAGAACTGATCCTTCCTAAGCTCAACAATAGGGATATCCGGAAAAGCAGCAACAATCCGCCGCAATCTCAATGCCTCCTGCTTTTCACCCCTATGGTGAATAGACACCTCAGCAATATATTTTTCAATCAAGCTATGTAGCGTTATATTCTCAGCCTGGAACGGATTAAAGTCTAAATCACGCACCCACTCCTGGGCATCAGACTTGCGCAGAAATGATTTTGATATATCACGCCCATTATGACGAACACGAGCTCTCCATTTATTACCGCGCTTTTCATACGTAGCCATTTGGGACAATTTTGGGACAGTTGCAGAACGCTGGAGTCTATCAAGATTTATTTAAGTATGTCAAAGTACATCAAAGTAAACTATATAAGTTATTGAATTATTAAGGGATTATAGTTAAATCACTGATTATTAAGAAAATACATAAAAATATGGTTTTGTCCTCTCCTGGGCACCAAACTCTCTCAGTTTTTACTACCTCCTTGATAATGTGATCGGACACTCTCCGTAAGTAGCTAGAGGACTTAAGTCCTAATCGCTCTCGGCCGTCCAGGCCTCCCGCGATACTTGTGCATCCATGCACATCGTCCTGGGCACCAAACTCTCTCAGTTTTTACTACCTCCTTGATAATGTGATCGGGCTTTCTTCGTAAGTAGCTAGAGGACTTTAAGCCCTAATCGCTCTCGGCCGTCCGGGCCTTCCGCGATACTAGCGCATCCATGCGCGTCGTCCTGGGCACCAAAACTCACAGTTTTTCTAACCACGTTGGTTCAATGCGTGAGACCTTTCTCCGTAAGTAGCTAGAGGACTTTAAACTCTGGTTGCATTTAACAGGTAAAACAGCTGCCGCTTAACTGTCCGCTAAGAAGTCCTGGTATTCTTCAATCAGCAGTTTTAGCTGTTTTTTAAGGATAAGAATTTCCTGTTGAAGCCTTACCTTTTCTTCGCGTGATGTGATTTGAGTTAACAGCTGCGTCTGGCTGGAGATTTTTCGATTTAAACGATCCCGTTTTAGCGCAAATTCAAGGTCAGTGACGGTATCATCCAAATCGTTTTTATTCTTATCTAACATCGTGTCGATCCATTCCCGATTTAAGCTCAGAAACAAGAATAAAAGATTGGTGCTCGCAATGTCACTAAAAAAATCAGCTTTCGGCCTTTAGGCAACCCCTGATTAATTCAGCGTTTCCGCGACACAAGGATGCATCGCCAAAATCGATGACTGCAAGTCATTGATTTTGTACGAGAAGCAAAAATCACATTTTTTGCTTCTCGTGCTCTGAGGTTTCAGTGATGAATTATTCAGCGCTTCCTTAGATTGATAAATTAAACCTTTATCGATGGATATATCGCTGACCGGGTACCCGGTATCGGCTGGTTATCTTCTGTGTGGTAAGTAAATACCGGGGAAACCTTGACCGAGTCGGTTTTGTTCATTCCTGCTGCATGCAGCGTGCGCGAATGAAAGAAAACTACATCACCTATTTTTAATTCGGCACTGACTGCTGTTGTCAGCAATTCGCTGTTTTCACTGAGATCGGTGCGAAAGAAGATATCCCGGTCAAATCGCCCCAGCCCCAGATCCAGTCGATGCGATCCGGGGATAAACATCAGGCTGCCATTGTCATCAAACTCATCGCCCAGTGCTAACCATACAGAAACCAGCTCTGCACGGTCAAAGCGCCAGTAACGGTTGTCCTGATGCCAGGAAGTTATCGAACTGTATCCCGGGTGTTTGGTCATGATGCAGTTGTGATGGCATTGCGACAGCATGATATGCTCACTGTCCATCAAGCGCTGTAGATAATCTCGCACAATGCTGCCAGTGGACCAGTCTCTGAACAACTGGCTGCGTCCGTAAGCATGCAATAAGCGGCGCGGCGTGTTGCCCCCTTCACTGGAGCGGTCGGGCGGTGAGCCTGGGTATTGCACATCAACCTCAAACTCTGCAGGACCACGCAGCGGATTTAACGATTGCAGGATTTCTTCGCGCATCGCCAGACAACGTTGGCTGTCGACTAACTGGGGTACGATAAGGAAGCCATCACGCTTAAATTTGGCGGTCGCGATATCGTCTATTGCTTTTGTTGTAGATTCAGAGTTCATCGGTTATTACTGCAAGCTATGCATATTTGGGAAACGCGCAGATTACCATTATTTAGCGGCTTATCCAGTATTTGTTGCCGCAGATATTGACGCCTTTGCGTTTATGCTAAGCGGCATTAGTATTTAACGGTGTAGAATAAATCGCCATTGAAAGATCAGAGCTGTGCATTTGCCTGCATTTTTTGGTAACAGGAATGCTACACTCTGCTGAAACGCAACAGACTCCAGTTATCCATGCTTAAATTTCAGCAACCACCGAAGGCATACAGCGATGTATTCCTCGAAGATACAGACAAGCCGCTGCCAGAGGTTCTCAACCCCAATACGCGTTATATGTTTCTCGGCACTCTGGCCACGGGTGGAAAGTCCCTGATCAAGAGTTGCCGTGATATGCATCTATCACGCGTGGTTGCCTATAAAACCCTGCGTCCAGAATTTGTCAAAGATCCAATCGAACAACGACGCCTGCTGCGCGAGGCACGTGTATCGGCAATGTTGCAGCACCCGAATACCGTACCTACCTATGAGATCGGACGCGACCGGTCGGGAAATTATTACTTCACGATGAAACTGGTACATGGCTATACCCTGCGCGAGATTATGGATTACAGAGAACGCTATGACCTGACCCAGTTAGTCGAGGTAATTGAGCAGATTGCGCAGGCATTAAATTATGCACACAGCCACGGTGTGGCGCATCGTGATATCAAGCCCGAAAATATTCTGGTTGGTCCCTATGGTGAAGTAGTTTTACTCGACTGGGGGCTGGCCAAGGTATGGAAAAAAGACGGCAGCGCTATAGATGAGCAAGACCAGGAAATTAGCCCTAAAAATTCTGATAAATCGATGACGGGACATGGCAAGTTGCAGGGTACGTTATGTTATATGTCGCCGGAGCAGATCCGACGCGACCCGGATATCACCTTTAGCACCGATGTGTACAGCCTCGGGTCAGTACTTTATGAGTTACTTAGTGGAAAGACACCATTTGTCGGTGATCATAGTTACGAAATTATCGATGCAGTAGAAAATCAGAAGCCGGTCAAACCATCTACCGTGAGTCAATACCCGGTGCCTAGACTGCTGGAAGATCTATGCATGCGCAGCCTGCGCAAGGAACCGGCCAGTCGACCGGGAATCAATGAGTTTATACGTATCCTGCAGGAAGACTGGATGAGTGACCTCATCGCAAGGAAAAAGAAAGCTAAGAAATAAAAAAACCGGAGTGGATAAAATCCACCCCGGTTGATTTTAGTATCGCAAGATGACCCTGGATTAAGCCAGAGCTTCCTTGGTGATCTTAACGATGATCGCAGCAACCTTGTATGGATCCGCGTTGGATGCAGGACGACGATCTTCCAGACGGCCTTTCCAGCCATCTTCTACAGTACCGATCGGAATACGAATCGAAGCACCACGATCAGATACGCCGTAGCTGTATTGATCAATCGACTGAGTCTCGTGCTTACCTGTTAGACGCTGCTCGTTGTGCGCACCATAAACGGCGATACAGGCACCGATGTTCTTGCCGAACTCTTCACAGACCTTGGTAAATACGGCTTCATCACCTGAATCACGCATCAGTCCATTAGAGAAGTTGGCATGCATACCAGAACCGTTCCAGTCGGTATCGCCCAGAGGTTTCGGATGCCAGTCAACAGCCAGGTCATATTTTTCAGCAGTACGTTCCAGCAGGTAGCGAGCCAGCCAGATTTCGTCGCCAGCGCGTGCAGCACTCTTAGCGAAGATCTGGAATTCCCATTGACCTGCAGCAACTTCAGCATTAATACCTTCAACGTTCAGACCGGCTTCCAGACACAGGTCCAGATGTTCTTCGATCAGATCGCGGCAATAGGCATTGCGTGCACCCACTGAGCAGTAGTAAGGACCCTGTGGAGGAGGATATCCACCGGGAGGGAAACCTGGAGGTAAGTTGGTAACAGGATCCCACAGGAAGTATTCCTGCTCAAAACCGAACCAGAAATCATCATCATCGTCTTCGATGGTGGCACGTCCGTTGGTGACGTGTGGAGTACCGTCAGCATTCAGAACTTCGGTCATGACCAGGTAAGAGTTTTTACGACCTGGATCAGGAATAATCATAACTGGCTTTAACAGACAGTCTGAGGCATTGCCTTCTGCCTGTTCGGTAGAACTGCCGTCAAATGACCACATTGGGCAATCTTCCAGCTTACCGCTGAAATCTTTACGAACCAGGGTTTTACTACGCAGGCTTTGAGTCGGCTTATAGCCGTCGAGCCAAATATATTCCAACTTACTCTTCATATAGATAATCTCCGAACATAGATCAATTTTCAGGCCGAGGCCTTTGTCATGGAATCGAAATTGGGCATATTAGTTATAAAAGAGGGTAACAAATGGAAACCGCTTCACTTACAACTGTCTTCCCAGTTAACAAAACTTTGAGACGCCATCGGTGTCTGGACAGGATAGTATAGGACCTCACATCAGACCCCAAGTGATTCGGCAAAAAAAAACTGATCGCACCATTATTGTGCCTAAAATTCAGCTTATATTATCGATAGCACTTTTTTAGTGCATTGATAATCCCGACCCGTATTGCCGTATATGGGTGAGTTTACGCACGATGTCTGGCTCCAGTGCAGCTGCACTAGGCTGGACATTTTGAAAAACTGACTGGGGGAAAATCCACGATGCTCGGCAATCAAGGGTTTCGACAGCATGGCCCAGGTGATTACCCCACCTGGGCTATCGGCTATTGCGAGGCGGCTACAATATAGCCACGCCAGGTTATTGCGCATTAATGGTCGACGATCAGGTTTCCTTGACTCAGCAGGTTATCCAGAATCTGCTGATCGCTGAGTGAACCATTGGCCGTCAGGTCGACACCCGTTAGAACGATCTGCTGGGTGGCTTCTAGCGAAGCATCAATACCAGCAGGATCAATGTTGATCGTAGTGTTCCCGGTATTACTGTCGTAACTGAAATTCAGGTAATTATCCAGCGAAGAAAGGTCCTCACCCACCAGCATATCTGACAGATCCAGCACATCCCCTCCGCTACCTACCGTAAAATCGGCGATGGTATCCACAGCGGGAGTCAGACTACTTCCCTCATCCCCTGCTTCCAGAGCAAAGATGTCGATACCTGCGCCACCAAGCAAGCTGTCGTCTCCAGCACCACCAATCAACAGGTCATCCCCACTACCGCCCTGCAGGATGTCATTACCCGCATTTCCGATCAGCACGTCATTTCCAGCGTTGCCGATGAGCGTATCGTTTTGATCGCCTGCAACCAGGATCTCGGATTCACTGCCACCAGTCAGGGTATTACCACTCACAGTTGATACAGTGGCACTGGTGCTGTCGAGCACGCCATCGCCATTATCCAGCGTATATTCAAAGCGGCCCACACCGGAAGCGCTGTAATCCGCAGAACGGGTATCGATCGTCATAAACAGGTCGTAGTTGCCACTGTTCCAGCTATTGCTCGCCTGCATGACGACGTAATAATCACCGGCCGCTGTCGCAGTATATCCGCCATAGGCACCGCCAGAGTTACCAGCAACAGTTGAGACAAAGTTTCCATCCGCATCATAGATTGAAGCATTGACAGGGAAGTTGGAGCCATCCACGTCCAGGTTAATGGTTTCGCCCTGTGCCAGCGTAACTTTTATCCAGTCCTGGTCGCCGCCTGAATAAATATTGCCATAATAAGCAGCGCTGTATCCGTTGAAATTGACACCATACAGATTGCTATCGTTAGCACTGAACATAGAGCGATCTGTAAAGTCGGTAGCACTGGCAGCGGTATTATTGGTCGCGCTTGATTCTCCTCGATCATACACAATGGTAGCCTGAGCCGTAGTTTCAAAGTCAGCTTCTGACAGCGTCATTCCTGCACTGGTGAAGACGACTTCACCATTACCCGAGCTAACCGTGCCGCCACTTGCATTACCCGCAGAGCTGAGGAAAGTATCGATATCAACACGATCATTATGCATTAACGCAGAATCGCTAATACTAATTGGGGAACCCGCACTCAAATTGGTAATCACAATATCCTGGTTGGCATCCAGACCCGGTTGATAATCAATATTGAATTGAATATTGGCGCTATACACATCACCATCATTATCGATAACGGTAACCGGTAACAGCTCAACCTGTCCCAGCACGGCCTGGTCAACATCTACCGTATAAACATATTCACCGGAGGCCATATCGATGGTCATGATACCACCCAGGTTCGTGACAACGGTCAGGCTGCTGCTGGGGCTGGTTGCTGGATCATAACTGTAGGTTACCCCATCGATAGTAATTTCGGAGACATAACCTCCATCAGCTCCTATGACAAATCCGGCGGCACCATTTGTACCTAACACATCCAGTGAACCGGAGATGACATTGTTGGTAATCGTCTCCAGCAAGGTCACGGTAAGATCAGCAGGGTCGGCCACAGTAATCGCATATTGCTCTGACCCGTTTACCTCAGGATGCGCTACCTGCTCTAATTCAGCCAGACTGGCTGAACCGATACCAATACCAAAGGCGATATCTGCATTTTCTTCAACATAAGACTCCCAGGCAGCCTGACCATTTAAGGTAATTCCTGAGTTATTGGTGTACTGGATGGTATTATCAACACCATGATTATTGGTTGAAACACCGTCAGATACAAAGTACACCAGATTCTGATCTGCTACAGGCGGTGTACCTGAATCAATCATTGCATTCAGTGCCGTATCATAATAGGTGCCGCCTCCTGCAGATAAACCCTGCAGAAAATCGATCGCAGCGTAGACATCATCCTCAAACCAGCCGGAGGTGTTCACGCTACTTGAGAAGGCAATAATCTGTACGTTGACATTACCCAGGTCATCGACTTCATTGATCAGCGCCTGTAGCGATTCAACAGCAACTTCCAGACGTGTCTGACCACTACCCGTTACTGTATCCATACTGCCGGATACATCCAGCACGATAGACAGGTTATAAACATTAGGAGCGGCGCTGGTCGCAAGATTCTGTTCAATATCTTCGCCCGCAGGCGCATCATCTACTATCGCCACAGTCAGGGTTGATGAACTTGCCTGTCCAGTCACCGCATCCTGCAGGTTATATCCAAATGCTTCGGTAACTGAGTCTCCCGAACTGGCGCTGGTCAGCGTATATTCATAGTCACCCATACGATGATCCGCACTGTCCACGGTATATACTTTTAAGGTGCCATAGCTACCATTGATATTGATCTCACCTCCGACTGCCGAGGCAGTATTTCCACCGAAGGTTAGCTGGGTGATTTGAGTATTGGCGCCAATACCCGTGTCATTGTCCAGGATATTTCCTGTAGAAATTTCGAGGTCTGTGGCATGCTGAGTGCCAGCGGCCAATCCAGATTCGTAAACTACAGCGGTATCGCTAATAGCGGCATTGATGTTATCGTGATTAACCGTCAGAACAGCGGATGAAGTATCCCCATCGCTATCCTGAATGGTATAGCTGAATAAATCATCAGTCACCGGTACGACGCTCAACTCATTCGAATGGTAGCTGTATGAACCGTCCTGATTGATGACCAGATCACCATGATCTGCGGCTATGCTAAGGTTACCGGAAGAGTCAAATGCATTATAAGTGGTACCCTTGTAGGTTACCGAAGTGAGCATCACACTATCGGCGCCCAGACTGTCTTCTCCATCAGTGGTACCACCAGCGCCGGTTATCACATTGCCATAGATTGTACCGCCGTAACCGACACTGTCTGAATCGGCTACAGCGACGGGCGCTGTATCGGCAACATTAAAGGTGACTGTAGTCCATACTGAATCCAGGCTGCCATCTGATGACATATAGGCAAAGCTATCCTGCAGGATATCGCCGGCTGAATGATCCA